>NZ_NEIZ01000007.1:0-245109 GCF_002113645.1 Pseudomonas sp. B35(2017)
TTTCGAAGTTGCCGCCGGTGGCGTCCTTGATCGTGACCTCAACCTTGCCGGCGTCCTTGTAGACGTCGTCGGCAGGGGCCGGAACGGTCACGGTGCCGGACGTCTTGCCGGCCTCGATGGTGATGGTCGCGCCGTTGGACAGGGTCACGGTCACCGGGGTGCCCGCTGGGTTGGTCAGCGTGGCGGTGTAAACGATCGAACCGCCCTCGGCCACAGTGCCGGTGGCGCTGAGCGTCAGGTCAGTGGTGTCGACGGTGTCGGTCACAGTGGTGCTGACCGGGGTCTTGTCGGCGACCAGGTTCTCGTAGTTGCCGCCGGACACGCCGGTGATCGAGTTGGTCAGCGGTGCATTGCCGGCCAGGGTGTCGTTCGGCGCGGTGGTGGTGATCGTGCCGGTGGTCTTGCCGACTTCGATGGTGATGGTCTGGCCGTTGGCCAGGGTCACGGTCACCGGAGAACCGGTCACTGGCGCGCCGACGGTGGCGGTGTAGGTGACGGTGCCGCCTTCCGCTGCCGTTTCCGAAGCGGTTAGCTTCACGGTGGAGGTGTCGATGGTGTCGGTGACTTCGGTGACGGCCGGAACGGTGCTCGGCACGAGGTTTTCGAAGTTGCCGCCGGTGGCGTCCTTGATCGTGACCTCAACCTTGCCGGCGTCCTTGTAGACGTCGTCGGCAGGCGCGGGGACGGTCACGGTGCCGGTGGTCTTGCCGGCCTCGATGGTGATGGTCGCGCCGTTGCTCAACGTCACGGTCACCGGCGTACCTGCCGGGTTGGTCAAGGTCGCGGTATAGACGATCGAACCGCCCTCGGCCACGGTGCCGGTGGCGCTGAGCGTCAGGTCGGTGGTGTCGGCGACATCGGTCACGGTGGTGCTGACGGGGGTCTTGTCGGCCACCAGGTTCTCGTAGTTGCCACCGGAAACACCGGTGATCGCGTTGGTCAGCGGCGCGTTGCCAGCCAGGGCGTCGTTCGGCGCGGTGGTGGTGACCGTACCGGTGGTCTTGCCGACTTCGATGGTGATGGTCTGGCCGTTGGCCAGGGTCACGGTCACCGGAGAGCCGGTCACCGGAGCACCCACGGTAGCGGTGTAGGTGACGGTGCCGCCCTCGGCCACCGACGTGTCGGCCGTCAGTTTCACGGTCGAGGTGTCGATGGTGTCCGTGACTTCGGTGACGGCCGGCGTGGTGCTCGGCACCAGGTTCTCGAAGTTGCCGCCGGTGGCGTCCTTGATGGTCACTTCGACTTTGCCGGCGTCCTTGTAGACGTCATCGGCCGGTGCCGGAACGGTCACGGTGCCGGTGGTCTTGCCGGCTTCGATGGTGATGGTCGCGCCGTTGCTCAACGTCACGGTCACTGGGGTGCCCGCTGCGTTGGTCAGGGTCGCGGTGTACACGATCGAACCGCCTTCAGCCACGGTGCCCGTTGCGCTCAGCGTCAGGTTGGTGGTGTCCACGGTGTCGGTGACGGTGGTCGAAACCGGCGTCTTGTCGGCGACGAGGTTCTCGTAGTTTCCGCCGCTGACGTCAGTGATCGCGTTGGTCAGCGGCGCATGGCCGTTCAACGCATCGTTCGGCGCAGTGGTGGTCACGGTGCCGGTGGTCTTGCCGACTTCGATGGTGATCGATTGGCCGTTGGCCAGGGTCACGGTGACCGGCGAACCGGTCACTGGAGCGCCCACGGTGGCGGTGTAGGTGACGGTGCCGCCTTCAGCCGCCGATTCGGTGGCGGTCAATTTGACGGTGGTGGTATCGACAGTGTCGGTGACGTCTGTCACGGCCGGAACGGTGCTCGGCACCAGGTTCTCGAAGTTGCCGCCCGTGGCGTCTTTGATGGTCACCTCGACCTTGCCGGCGTCCTTGTAGACGTCGTCGGCAGGCGCAGGGACGGTCACGGTGCCGGACGTCTTGCCGGCCTCGATGGTGATGGTCGCGCCGTTGGACAGGGTCACGGTCACCGGGGTGCCCGCTGGGTTGGTCAGCGTGGCGGTGTAAACGATCGAACCGCCCTCGGCCACGGTGCCGGTGGCGCTGAGCGTCAGGTCGGTGGTGTCGGCGACATCGGTCACAGTAGTGCTGACCGGCGTCTTGTCGGCGACCAGGTTCTCGTAGTTGCCACCGGAAACACCGGTGATCGAGTTGGTCAGCGGCGCATTGCCGGCCAGGGCGTCGTTCGGCGCGGTGGTGGTGACGGTGCCGGTGGTCTTGCCCACTTCGATGGTGATCGATTGGCCGTTCGCCAGGGTCACGGTGACAGGTGAGCCGGTCACTGGCGCACCGACGGTAGCGGTATAAGTGACAGTTCCGCCCTCGGCCACCGAAGTGTCCGCCGTCAGTTTCACGGTCGACGTGTCGATGGTGTCGGTGACTTCGGTCACGGCCGGTGTGGTGCTCGGCACCAGGTTCTCGAAGTTGCCGCCGGACGCATCCTTGATGGTCACCTCGACCTTGCCGGCGTCCTTGTAGACGTCGTCGGCAGGCGCGGGGACGGTCACGGTGCCGGACGTCTTGCCGGCCTCAATGGTGATGGTCGCGCCGTTGGACAGGGTCACGGTCACCGGAGTGCCGGCCGGATTGGTCAGGGTTGCGGTGTAGACGATCGAACCGCCTTCGGCCACGGTGCCGGTGGCGCTGAGCGTCAGGTCGGTGGTGTCGACGGTGTCGGTGACGGTGGTCGAAACCGGCGTCTTGTCGGCCACCAGGTTCTCGTAGTTGCCGCCGGAAACGTTGGTGATCGAGTTGGTCAGCGGCGCATTGCCGGCCAACGCGTCGTTCGGCGCGGTGGTGGTGACGGTGCCGGTGGTCTTGCCGACCTCGATGGTGATCGATTGGCCGTTCGCCAGGGTCACGGTCACCGGCGAACCGGTCACGGGTGCGCCCACGGTGGCGGTGTAGGTGACGGTGCCGCCCTCAGCTGCCGACTCGGTGGCGGTCAGCTTCACGGTGGTGGTATCGACAGTATCGGTGACCTCAGTGACCGCCGGAACGGTGCTCGGCACCAGGTTCTCGAAATTGCCGCCGGACGCGTCCTTGATGGTGACCTCGACCTTGCCGGCGTCCTTGTAGACGTCGTCGGCCGGGGCTGGGACGGTCACGGTTCCGGTGGTCTTGCCGGCTTCGATCGTGATGACGGCGCCGTTCGACAGGGTCACGGTGACAGGCGTCTGGGCCGCGTTGGTCAGGGTCGCGGTGTAGGTGATCTGGCCGCCCTCGGCGACCGAGCCGGTGGCCGACAGGCTCAGGCCGGTGTTGTCGATCGAGTCGGTGACGGTGGTGGTCGCCGGCGTGGTGCTCGGCACCAGGTTCTCGAAATTGCCGCCGGTGGCGCCGGTGATGGTGGTGCTGACGGTGCCGCCGTTGTTGTAGACGTCGTTCGGCGCGGTCGACACGTTGACGGTGCCGCTGGTCTTGCCGGCTTCGATGGTGATGGTCGCGCCGTTGGACAGGGTGACGGTCACCGGCGTCTGCGCCGGGTTGGTCAGGGTGGCGGTGTAGGTGATCTGGCCGCCTTCGGTGACGCTGCCGGTGGCGGTCAGCGTCAGGCCGGTGGTGTCCTTGGAGTCGACGATGGTGGTCACGGCCGGCGCCGGGTTCGGCACCAGGTTCTCGAAGTTGCCGCCGCTGGCGCCGGTGATGGTGGTGGTGACGGTGCTGCCGTTGTTGTAGACGTCGTTCGGCGCGGTCGGCACGTTGACGCTGCCGGTGGTCTGGCCGGCGCCGATGGTGATGGTCGAGCCGTTGGACAGCGTAACGGTCACCGGTGTCTGCGCCGGGTTGGTCAGGGTGGCGGTGTAGGTGATCTGCCCGCCTTCGGTGACGCTCGGCCCGGCCGTCAGGGTGACGGTGGTGGTGTCGATGGTGTCGGTGACCTGGGTGGTGGCCGGGGTGGTCGGCGTGGTCACGGTGATGCCGTTGCCGCCGGTGGTGCCGGTGACGGTCACGTCGATCTGTTTCGGGTCGTTGTAGACGGTGTCGTTCGGGGCCAGCGGCACGTTGACGGAGCCGGTGGTGGAGCCGGCCGGGATCACGATCACCGAACCGTTGGACAGGGTGACGGTCAGGTCGGTCAACGGTGCCTGGGTCACGGTCGCGGTGTACACCAGCACGCCGCCGGCTTCGGTGATGGTCGGCGTGGCGCTGAGGGTCAGGGTCGAGTCGCGCAGCGCGTTGGTGGTGGTGTCGGTGGTTTGCCCGCCGGTGGTGTTCTGGGCGGCCTGGCCGGCGCCGCCGATGCCGGCGGTCGGGAAGCCGATGGTCGGATCGACGCGGCCTGCGGTCGCATCGAGCATCACGAAGCTGTGGCCGCCGCCGGCCGCGCCGCCCGAGCCTGCGGCGCTCGGGCCTGCGGCGGTGGCTTCAAGGGCGGTGGTCGGGTCGGCGCCGGCGGCGATGGCCTGCTGCAGCTCTTCAACGGAAGGCGCCGCTTGCGCGGTGGCCTCGGCCAGGTCGGTGCTGGAGTCCGGAGCGTTGGCGCTCCACTGCGTGTCGCGGCCCAGGTCGAGAGTGCGGCCGTCGGCCAGCTCCAGGGACACCGCGCCGGCGACGCCGGTGTCGACCTGATCGCCGGCGAACAGCCGGTCGCCTTCAACGAGCACGCGGCGCACGCCTTCCGGCGACACCACGAATACCTGACCGACAATGCTTTTGACGATGGCAACAACACTGCTCATTGAAGACTCTCCGGGTGTCACGTTCAGTTGACTTCCATAGACCTGATGGTTCTTAGCCGATTCAGTCTGGACGTACTTTCAAATAAATGGGTGAAACATGTTTGACGCTGATCTGTGTCAATATTTTGGCTAGATTCTTTCGCTATTAACTTTATGCCAAACTATTGACCTTCTGGGAGCCATCCTAAACAATCGCCCCGGTAATGTCACATTGATATTTATGCGGCGACCCGTCCGTCAGCGTGTGACCCAGTTCCGGTTTTCAACTTTCCGACATACGGTCATCACGGTTGCCATCTTCCGACGCAGCACCCCCTTTTGCTGTGATTCAAGACAAGAAGTCCTGGGAAACACTCACCATGCGTTCGTACCTGTTCAAGGCACTACCCTTCGCCCTCGCCGCCTCTTTCGCACAAGCGCAAACCCTGCCGCAAGCCATGCAGCAGGCGCTGGATGTCCATCCGGAGATCCAGGCAGGGGTCAATAGTCGATTGGCTGCGGATTATCAATTAAAGGCGGCAAAAGGTGGATACCTGCCCAAGGTCGATCTGCTCGGCGGTTACGGCCGCGAAGGCACCGACAGCGTCACCACCCGCGCCAACGGCGGCGGCAACCACTGGGAGACCCTGAACCGCAGCGAGTCAAGTTTGCGTCTGTCGCAAATGGTCTTCGACGGTTTTGCGACGTCCAGCGAAGTCGGGCGTCAACAAGCCACCGTCAACTCCCGTGCCTATTCCTTGCTCGGCACTTCCGAGCGTACCGCGCTGACCGTGGCCCAGGTGTACCTGGACGTACTGACCCGCCGCGAGTTCGTGCGCCTGGCCGAGGAAAACCTCAAGAGCCACCAGCGCATCTACGACCAGATCCAGCTGCGCACCCAGCGCGGCGTCGGCAGCGGCGCCGACCTCGACCAGGCCGAGGCGCGGATGGCCCAGGCGCGCAACAACCTGATCACCGAGCAGACCAACCTCGCCGACGCCGAGACCAACTACCTCAGCGCCGTCGGCCAGATGCCCGACCAGTTGGAGCGCCCGGCGCCGTTCATGGCGATGCTGCCGGCCAACCTGAACGAAGCCCGCGCGCAGATGCTGGAGAACAGCCCGATCCTGCGGTCGGCCGAGTCCGACATCGCCGCGGCCGAGAAGCAGTACGAAACCGCCAAGTCGACCTTCTACCCGCGCTTCGACGCCGAGCTGGGCCGCACCGCCGACAACGACCTCGACGGCCAGAACGGCCACAACAACGAATGGCAGGCCATGCTGCGCATGCGCTTCAACCTCTATTCGGGCGGCAGCAACAAGGCCGACCTGGAATCCAAGGCCTACCTGTCGAACCAGGCGCTGGACATCCGCAACAACGCCCTGCGCCAACTGAACGAAGAACTGGGCCTGGCCTGGAACGCCCTGAACAACGCCAACGCCCAAGTGCCGATCGCCCAGCAGTACGTCGATCACAGCACCGCCGTGCGCACCGCCTACCAGCGCCAGTTCAGCCTCGGCGAGCGGACCCTGCTGGATCTGCTCGACAGCGAGAACGAATTGTTCACCGCTTCGCGCCGTCTGGCCGAGATCAAGAACATTCAGTTATTTACTCAATACCGAATCAAGGCGACCATGGGCGAGTTGCTCAAGAGCCAGGGAGTGGTCGCACCGATGGCGTCCGTCGTGCAGAACGACGTGAAGCCCAAGGTCCAACTGCCCGGGATGAATTGAGTTGTCCCCTTTCAATCGTTAAAGAGTGTCGAGCGTGGAATCAGAAGTCAGTCGAGTTCAACTCAGCCATGATCCACGCGCGATGCACGACGACCCGCTGCTGGACGGTCTGCTCGCCCTGTGCATGCTGCACCAGAAGCCCGCCAGCGCGGCGATGCTCACCACCGGCCTGCCGCTGCCCAAGCAGCGCCTGAGCGTCGAGCTGCTGCCCCGTGCGGCGGCCCGCGCCGGCCTGCAGGGGCGGGTGCTGCAACGCAAGCTGGAAGAGATCCCGGCCATCGCCATGCCGGCGCTGCTGCTGCTCAAGGACGGCCGCAGCGCCGTCCTGCTCGGCTGGCAGGACGACGGCCAGGCCCGGGTGCTGCTCAGCGAAAGCGACGGCGGCGAATCCCTGGTGGGCCGCGACCTGCTGGCCGACGACTACACCGGCAAGGTCTTCTTCGCCCAGCCCCAGCACAAGTTCGACGTCAACCACGGCACGCTGATCCCCCGGGCGCGTTCGTGGTTCCGCGACACCCTCAAGCGCTCGCGCTGGCTGTACGCCGACGCCATCGCCGCCAGCCTGCTGATCAACATCATCGCGATGGCCGCGCCGCTGTTCGTGATGAACGTCTACGACCGCGTGGTGCCGAACCAGGCCGAGGCGACCCTGTGGGTGCTCGCGCTGGGCATCACGGGGGCCTACCTCTTCGACCTGATCCTCAAGAGCCTGCGCAGCCTGTGCCTGGATCTGGCCGGCAAGAAAACCGACCTGATCATCTCCGCCACGCTGTTCGAGCGGATCGTCGGCATGGCCATGAAGTACCGGCCGGCGCGGGTCGGCAGCTTCGCCCAGAACATCCATGAGTTCCAGAGCCTGCGCGACTTCCTCGCCTCGCTGACCCTGACCAGCGTGATCGACCTGCCGTTCACGATCCTGATCTTCATCGTGATCGCCATCCTGGGCGGGCACCTGGTGTGGATTCCGGTGCTGGCCTTCCCGATCGCCCTGGCCATCGGCTACGCCCTGCAGAAACCGCTGGTGGCGACCATGGAGCGCACCATGGCGCTGGGCGCCGAGCGCCAGTCGAGCCTGATCGAGACCCTCGCCGGCCTCGACGCGGTGAAGGTCAACAACGCCGAGAGCGAGCGCCAGTACCAGTGGGAGCAGACCATCGGCACCCTCAGCCGCCTCGAGCTGCGGGTGAAGATGCTGTCCGGCCTGGCGATGAACATCACCCTGCTGATCCAGCAGTTGGCGGGCGTGGTCATGATCGTCTTCGGCGTGTACCAGATCATCGCCGGCAACCTGAGCATGGGCGGCCTCATCGCCTGCTACATGCTCAGCGGCCGGGCGCTCAGCCCGCTGGCGTCGCTGTCGGGCCTGCTGACCCGCTACCAGCAGGCGCGGGTGACCATGACCTCGGTCGACCAGATGATGGAGCTGCCCCAGGAGCGCAATTTCGAAGAGCGCCCGCTGAGCCGCAAGGTGCTGCAGGGCGCCATCGAGTGCCGCCAGCTCAACTTCACCTACCCGGAGCAGCAGAACCCGGCGCTCAAGGGCATCAACCTGGTGGTCCGTCCCGGCGAGAAGATCGGCATCATCGGCCGCAGCGGTTCGGGCAAGAGCTCGCTGGCCAAGCTGCTGGTGGGCCTGTACCAGCCGGACGACGGCGCCCTGCTGGTGGACGGCGTGGACATCCGCCAGATCGACGTCAGCGAGCTGCGCTACAACATCGGCTATGTGCCTCAGGACATCCAACTGCTGGCCGGCACTCTGCGCGACAACCTGATTTCCGGCGCCCGCTACGTCGAGGACGAGCTGGTGCTGCAGGCGGCCGAGCTGGCCGGCGTCCATGAGTTCGCCAGATTGCACCCCAAAGGCTACGAACTGCAGGTCGGCGAGCGCGGGCAGAACCTGTCCGGCGGCCAGCGCCAGAACGTGGCCCTGGCCCGTGCGCTGCTGCTCGACCCGCCCATCCTGCTGCTCGACGAGCCCACCAGCGCCATGGACAACACCGGCGAGGAGCGCCTCAAGCAACGTCTGGCGGCGGTGATCGAAAACAAGACCGTGGTGCTGGTGACGCACCGGGCGTCGCTGCTGTCGCTGGTGGATCGCCTGCTGGTGGTCGACCGTGGCCAGATTCTCGCCGACGGCCCGAAGGCCGCGGTGATGGAAGCGTTGAAGAAGGGGCAGATCAGTGTTGCTTAAGTCGGGTGTCAAGGAATCGATCCGCCGCTACTTCAAAGGCTCCGCGTCGTTGCAGGGCCAGCCGCTGCCGGAGGTCAACAAAGCGCTCATCGAGGACGCGCCGAGGGTGGTGCGCCTGACGATCTGGGCGATCATCGGCTTCTTCCTGTTCCTGCTGCTGTGGGCCAACTTCGCGGTCATCGACGAAGTGACCAAGGGCGACGGTAAGGCGATTCCGTCGTCGAAGATCCAGAAGATCCAGAACCTCGAGGGCGGGATCGTCTCCGAGCTGTTCGTCAAGGAAGGCCAGATCGTCGAGGCCGGCGCGCCGCTGATCCGCCTGGACGACACGCGGTTCGCCTCCAACGTCGGCGAGACCGAGGCCGACCGGCTGTCGATGCTGCTGCGGGTCGAGCGCCTGAGCGCGGAGGTCGAGGACCGTCCGCTGAACTTCCCCGAGGACGTGCTCAAGGCCGTGCCGGGCCAGGCGAAAAGCGAAGAGTCGCTGTACCTGAGCCGCCGTCAGCAGTTGCATGACGAGATCGGCGGGTTGCAGGAACAGCTGATCCAGCGCCAGCAAGAGCTGCGCGAGTTCACCTCCAAGCAGGCGCAGTACCGTCAGCAGCTGGGCCTGCAACGCCAGGAAATCAACATGTCCGAGCCGCTGGTGGCCCAGGGCGCGGTGTCGCCGGTCGAAGTGCTGCGGCTCAAGCGCGCCGAAGTGGAGACCCGCGGCCAGCTCGACGCCACCACGCTGGCGATTCCGCGGGCCGAATCGGCGATCAAGGAAGTTCAGCGCAAGATCGACGAGACCCGCGGCAAGTTCCGCAGCGAGGCGCTGACCCAGCTCAACGAGGCGCGCACCGACCTGAACAAGGCCCAGGCTACCGGCAAGGCGCTGGAGGACCGGGTCAGCCGCACGCTGGTCACTTCGCCGGTGCGGGGCATCGTCAACAAGATGCTGGTCAACACCATCGGCGGCGTGATCCAGCCGGGCAGCGACCTGGTGGAGATCGTGCCGCTGGACGACACCCTGCTGGTGGAAGCCAAGATCCGTCCGCAGGACATCGCCTTCCTGCATCCGGGGCAGGATGCGACCGTGAAGTTCACCGCCTACGACTACACCATCTACGGCGGCCTGAAGGCCAAGCTGGAGCAGATCGGCGCGGACACCATCACCGACGAAGACAAGAAAACCACCTACTACGTGATCAAGCTGCGCACCGAGCGCAGCCACCTCGGCACCGACGAGAAGCCGCTGCTGATCATTCCGGGGATGGTGGCGTCGGTGGACATCATCACCGGCAAGAAGACCGTGCTGAGCTACCTGCTCAAGCCGATCATCCGCGCGCGGGCCGAGGCCTTGCACGAGCGGTAGGCCATTGCCACAGGGGCGGCGCCCGACGCCGGTCCCCTGTGGAAGCGAGCCTGCTCGAGAACGCGTCTGTCCAGGCACCGCATTCGGTGGGGCTGTGACAAGAACCGCCGCTGTCCCCAATCGCCATATCGTTATTCATTAACGGTATTTAAATTTCAATTTTTATACCTATAAAGTCACACCCCTGCGTACCTGCCGACCAATCGGCGCGCCGCACGACACGAACGAACACGCAATCCAGCGTGAGTTTCTTGATCGACGCGCGCGCCCTTGAGCGTGCCGTATGTGGGAGTGATTTATGTCCGCCGCCACCGCCTCACCCGGCATCGCGCCGCAACCCTTTGAAGTCCGCCCGTTCGCAGGCGCCGTCGGCGCCGAAATCATCGGCCTGGACCTGGCCCGTCCGGTCAGCGATCAAGACTTCGCCCGCATTCACCGCGCCCACCTCGATCACCACGTGGTGGTGTTCCGCGAGCAGCGCATCACCCCGCAGCAACAGATCGACTTCAGCCGCCGCTTCGGCGTGCTGCAGATCCATGTGCTCAAGCAGTTCCTGTTGGCCGGTCACCCGGAAATCCTCATCGTCTCCAACATCGTCGAGAACGGCCAGAACGTCGGCCTGGGCGATGCCGGCAAGTTCTGGCACTCCGACCTCTCCTACAAAGAACTGCCGAGCCTGGGTTCGATGCTGCACGCCCAGGAACTGCCGTCCGAAGGCGGCGACACCTTGTTCGCCGACATGCACAAAGCCTGGGACAGCCTGCCGCAAGCGCTGCGCAACGCGGTCGAGGGCCGTTCGGCGGCGCATTCCTACACCGCCCGCTACAGCGAGACCAAATTCGAAGGCAACTGGCGCCCGACCCTGACCCCGGAGCAACTGGCCCAGGTCGCGGAAGTGGTGCACCCGGTGGTGCGCACTCACCCGGAAAACGGCCGCAAGGCGTTGTTCGTCAGCGAAGGCTTCACCACCCGCATCGTCGGCCTGCCGGAGGATGAGAGCCGACAGCTGCTGGCCGAGCTCTACGCCCACAGCGTCCTGGCGCAGAACATCTACCGCCACCGCTGGCAGCCCCACGACCTGGTGTTCTGGGACAACCGCTCGCTGATCCACCTGGCCGCCGGCTGCCCCGCGCACCTGCGCCGCAAGCTCTACCGCACCACCATCCAGGGCGACGCGCCTTTCTGAATTGCCGGAGAACCGATTATGTCCAAACGTCTTCCATTCGCGCCGCTGGCCGCCGCCATCGGCTTGGGTTTCAGCCTGATCGCCGGCAGCCTGGCGGCGCCGTCCGTGGCCCATGCCGAAGGTGAGATCCGCATCGCCGAACAGTTCGGCATCGTCTACCTGTTGCTCAACGTCGTGCGCGATCAGGGCTTGATCGAGAAGTACGGCAAGCAGGAGGGGATCGACATCAAGGTCGACTGGACACAGCTGTCCGGCGGCGCGGCGGTCAACGATGCGTTGCTGTCCGGCTCCATCGACATAGCCGGCGCCGGCGTCGGCCCGCTGCTGACCATCTGGGACCGCACCCACGGCAAGCAGAATGTCAAGGCCGTGGCTTCGTTGGGCAACTTCCCGTATTACCTCGTGAGCAACAATCCCCAGGTCAAGACCATCGCCGACTTCACCGAAAAGGACCGCATCGCGGTGCCGGCGGTCGGGGTCTCGGTGCAGTCGCGGTTCTTGCAGTACGCAGCGGCCAAGCAGTGGGGCGACAAGGAATTCAACCGCCTCGACAAGTACACCATCGCCGTTCCGCACCCGGACGCCACCGCTGCGCTGATCGCCGGCGGCACCGAGCTGACCGGGCATTTCTCCAATCCGCCGTTCCAGGATCAGGCCCTGGAGAACCCCAACGTCCACGTCGTGCTCAATTCCTATGACGTGCTCGGCCCGAACTCGCCGACCGTGCTGTTCGCCACCGAGAAATTCCGCAACGACAACCCGAAGACCTACAAGGCCTTCGTCGAAGCCCTGACCGAAGCGGCGCAGTTCGCCCAGAACGACAAGGGCGCGGCGGCGGACACTTACCTGCGCGTGACCAAGGCCAAGATCGACCGCGCCGCGCTGCTGAAGATCATCGACAACCCGCAGTTCGAGTTCAGCGTCACGCCGAAGAATACCTACCCGTTGGCCGAATTCCTCTACCGCGTCGGCGCGATCAAGAACAAGCCGGACTCGTGGAAGGACTACTTCTTCCAGGACGCCAAGCCACTGCAGGGGAGCTGACCGCCATGAACGCCCCTTTGCAAGGCCACACGGCCAGCAACCGCGCCGCCGGCACCGAAGCGCTGCTGGCGGTCGATCAGGTCAGCCTCGAATACCGCACGCCGCAACGGGTGGTGCGGGCCACCCACCAGGTCAGTTTCGAGGTCGATCCGGCGGATCGCTTTGTCCTGCTCGGCCCCTCCGGCTGCGGCAAGTCCACGCTGCTCAAGGCGGTGGCCGGGTTCATTGCGCCGCGCGAAGGCGAGATCCGCCTGCAAGGCCGGCGCGTGGAGGCGCCGGGGCCGGACCGGATCGTGGTGTTCCAGGAATTCGATCAGCTGCCGCCGTGGAAAACCGTGAAGCAGAACGTGATGTTCCCGCTGCTGGCCTCACGCACGCTGAAGAAAAGGGAAGCGCAAGAGCGCGCCCTGCATTACCTGGAGAAGGTCGGCCTGGCGGCGTTCGCCGATGCCTATCCGCACACCCTGTCCGGCGGCATGAAGGCGCGGGTGGCGATTGCCCGGGCGCTGGCGATGCAGCCGAAGATCCTGCTGATGGACGAGCCCTTCGCCGCGCTGGATGCGCTGACCCGGCGCAAGATGCAGGAAGAGCTGTTGCGGCTCTGGGAAGAGGTGCGCTTCACGCTGCTGTTCGTCACCCACTCCATCGAGGAGGCGCTGGTGGTCGGCAACCGCATCCTGCTGCTGTCGCCGCATCCGGGCAGGGTGCGGGCCGAGGTGCACAGCCATCAGTACGATCTGCACAGTCTGGGCGGCATCGCGTTCCAGGAGTCGGCGCGGCGCATCCACCGTCTGCTGTTCGACGAAGGCCGGTCGCCGGAGACCGCGCAGGTCTTGGACTTCACCGACATCCGCATCGCCTATTGAGCGGCCAGGAGCATTGCCCGATGAACCCTTCATCTTCTTCGCGTCATGAGTTCGAAACGGTGCTGGAGCCGCTGACCCGTGTGCCGGTCGAACGCGAACTGGCGCTCGGCCAGCGGTTGTGGCAGCAGGGTTGGCTGCGCAAGAGCATCATCCTGCTGGTGCTGGCGGTGCTTTGGGAGGCAGTCGCCCGGGTGCAGAACAACGATCTGCTGCTGCCGAGTTTCCTGCAGACCGCCCACGCCCTGTACGACGGCCTGCTCAGCGGCGAGCTACCGGGCAAGGTGTGGATCTCCCTGCTGGTGTTGCTCAAGGGTTACCTGATCGGCATCGTGCTGGCGTTCGCCTTGACCACCCTGGCGGTCTCGACCCAACTGGGGCGCGACCTGTTGAGCACGCTGACCTCGATGTTCAACCCGCTGCCGGCCATCGCTCTGCTGCCGCTGGCGTTGCTGTGGTTCGGCCTGGGCCAGAACAGCCTGATCTTCGTGCTGGTGCATTCGGTGCTGTGGGCGCTGGCGCTGAACACCTATGCCGGTTTCCTTGGCGTGTCGGAAACCCTGCGCATGGCCGGGCGCAACTACGGTCTGAAGGGCATGCGTTTTGTGCTGTCCATCCTGATTCCGGCGGCGCTGCCGTCGATCCTCGCCGGCCTGAAGATCGGCTGGGCGTTCGCCTGGCGCACCTTGATCGCCGCTGAGCTGGTGTTCGGCGCCACCAGCGGCAAGGGCGGCCTGGGCTGGTACATCTTCCAGAACCGCAACGAGCTGTACACCGACAAGGTGTTCGCCGGGCTTGTGGTGGTGATCCTGATCGGGTTGCTGGTGGAGAACCTGGTGTTCGATACGCTGGAGCGGGTGACCGTGAAGAAGTGGGGAATGCAGCGCTAGGTGCCTGGACTGGCCTCATCGCCAGCACGCTGGCTTCCACAGGGTTCTGCTCCGATGCAAATCCATTGTGGGAGCCAGCCTGCCGGCGATGGCGTCTGTGCAACCGCCGCCGATCCTGAAGCATGTCTGCTAGCATTGCGTCGGAATCAATCCTGATCGGCCATGAGTGCTTGCGATGCAACTCCCGGACATGAACCTGCTGGTCGCCCTCGACGCCCTGCTCAACGAAGGCAGCGTGGTCGGCGCGGCGCGGCGGATGAACCTCAGCCCGGCGGCCATGAGCCGCACCCTCACGCGGATCCGCGAGGCCATCGGCGACCCGGTGCTGGTGCGTGCCGGCCGGGGCCTGGTGCCCACGCCCAAGGCGCTGGAGCTGCGCGAACAGGTGCGCGATGTGGTCGAACAGGCCGCGCTGCTGTTCCGCTCGGCGGACACCGTGGAGCTGGGCACCTTGCGCCGGCGCTTCAGCATCCGCGCCAACGATTTTTTTGTCGGCGTCTATGGCGGCAAGCTGTTCGACACCCTCGACCGGCAGGCGCCGCACTGCGAATTGCGTTTCGTCCCCGAAGGCGACGGCGACGATGAGGCGCTGCGCGAAGGGCGGATCGACCTGAGCGTGAGCAACACCCGCCCGGTGATGCCGGAGGTGAAGGTGCAGAACCTGTTCTCCACCCACTTCGTCGGCCTGGTGCGCGAAGACCATCCGTTGTTCGACGCTGAAATCACCGCCGAGCGCTACGCCGCGTTCTCCCACATCAGCATGTCCCGCCGGGGCATCGCCCGCGGCCCCATCGACACGGCGCTCAATGCCTTGGGGCTGGAGCGGCGGGTGGCGGTGATCGCCCCGAGCTTTCACGCCGCGATGTTCGCCTTGCCGGACTCCGACCTGATCCTGCCGGTGCCCCGGGAAGCCTTGCTGAGCGTGCGGCGGCTGGGGCTGAAGCTGCGTCCCTTTGACTTGCCGATCCCGTTGCCGACCCTGATGCTCACCCAGGCCTGGCACCCGCGCTTCGACAAGGATCCGGCCCACCGCTGGCTGCGCGAGACCCTCAAGGCGTGCTGCGACGAGACCTGGCGTGCCGCGCGGCCCTGAGCGCACCTGATCCGTAGGGGCGCCATCGCCAGCAGGCTGGCGCCCACAACGCAAACGGTTGCGTCAGATGCACTTATAAGCTGCCGATAAGTCAATTTTCGTCAACATTAAGCCTCACTACCATGCTCCGGTATTCAATCAACCGGAGTGTGCGTTCATGACATCCCTGACGGTGCCGGCCCCTGGGGCCGCGACCGCTGCGGCGCCGGTGTTCGGAGCGCGGATCATCATCGGCCTGGTCGGTGTGCTGCTGGCGGTGCTGGTGTCGGGCCTCAACGAAATGGTGACCAAGGTCGCCCTGGCCGACATCCGCGGCGCCCTGGGCATCGGCTACGACGAAGGCACCTGGCTCGTCGCCAGCTACACCGCGACCTCGGTGGCGGCGATGGCGTTCGCGCCGTGGTGCTCGGTGACGTTTTCGCTGCGGCGTTTCACCCTGTGCGCCATCGCTGTGTTCACCCTGCTCGGCGTGCTCTGCCCGTTCGCCCCCAACTACGAAAGCCTGCTGCTGATGCGCACCCTGCAAGGGCTGGCCGGCGGCGCGTTGCCGCCGATGCTCATGACCGTGGCGCTGCGTTTCCTGCCGCCCGGCGTCAAGCTCTACGGCCTGGCCGGCTACGCGTTGACCGCCACGTTCGGCCCGGGCCTGGGCACGCCGCTGGCCGGGCTGTGGACCGAGCACGTCGGCTGGCAGTGGACGTTCTGGCAGATCATCGTGCCGTGCCTGATCGCCATGGCCGCCGTGGCCTACGGTTTGCCGCAGGATCCGCTGCGCCTGGAGCGCCTGAAGGCGTTCAACTGGAGGGGCCTGCTGCTGGGGTTTCCGGCGATCTGCATGCTGGTGATCGGGCTGCTGCAAGGCAATCGCCTGGACTGGTTCGAGTCGGACCTGATCTGCGGCCTGCTCGGCGCCGGTGCGCTGCTGCTGGTGGCGTTCCTGGTCAACGAGTGGTCGCAGCCGATCCCGTTCTTCAAATTGCAGATGCTGGGCATCCGCAACCTGTCGTTCGCCCTGCTGACCTTGGCCGGGGTGCTGGTGATCCTGCTGGCGGTGATCCTGATCCCTTCCAGCTACCTGGCCCAGGTGCAGGGTTACCGCCCGGTGCAGACCGCGCCGATCATGCTGCTGGCGGCGTTGCCGCAACTGATCGCGCTGCCGCTGGTGGCGGCGCTGTGCAACCTGCGCTGGGTCGATTGCCGCTGGGTGCTGGGGCTTGGCCTGAGCATGCTGGCGCTGTCGTGCCTGGGCGGCTCGCAGCTGACGTCGGCGTGGATCCGTGACGATTTCTACGTCCTGCAATGGCTGCAGATCTTCGGGCAGCCGATGGCGGTGCTGCCGCTGCTGATGCTCTCCACCGGCAGCATCACGCCGCTGGACGGACCGTTCGCCTCGGCCTGGTTCAACACCGTGAAAGGCCTGGCGGCGGTGATCGCCACCGGGGTGATCGAGGCGCTGACCACCGCGCGGCTGCATTTCCACTCGACGATGCTGGTGGACCGCCTCGGCAACTCGCCCCTGGCCGAACCCGACGGCGCCGGCCTCGCCCACCGCCTGCACGAGCAGGCGGTGGTGCTGACCTCCTCGGATCTTTACCTGTGCATGGCCGGCGTCGCGGTGGCGCTGATCCTGCTGATTTTCTGGCTGCCGACGCGGATCTTTCCGCCCCGTGCGCCGACCTGACTGGAACTGAAGGTTTTTATGACGACTCAAGCAAAGCAAAAACTCGCGGTCGCCGTGGCGGCCGCATTGGCCGTCGGCGTGCTGCTGCACCTGGCGGTGCCGGGCCTGTTCGGCAAACGCACCCAGCAGAACACCAACGACGCCTACGTGTCCGCCGACTACACCCTGGTGGTGCCGCGGGTGGCGGGGTTCATCAAGCAAGTGCTGGTGGAGGACAACCAGCAGGTCAAGGCCGGGCAATTGCTGGCGCTGATCGACGACCGCGACCTGCGCGCCGCCGCCGAAGCCGCCGATGCGCAGACCCAGGTCGCCCGTGCGCAACTGCAGAACGCCAAGGCCACCCTGGAGCGCCAGGCGTCGGTCATCGCCCAGGCCCAGGCCTCGGTGGTGGCGGCCAAGGCGGAAATGGCCTTCGCCCAACAAGAATTGAACCGTTACAGCCACCTGGCCGGCGTCGGGGCCGGCACCGTGCAGAACGCGCAGCAGGCGCGCACCCGCATCGATCAGGCCACGGCGCGGCTGGACACCGCCACGGCGGTGCTGGCGGCGGAACGCAAGCAGGTGGAGATCCTCACCGCCCAGCGCGATGCCGCCGACGGTGGCCTGAAACGCGCGCAGGCCGCGCTGGAGATCGCCAGCTTCGACCTCTCGTACACCCGCATCACCGCGCCGCAGGACGGCATGATCGGCGAGCGCGCCGTACGGGTCGGCGCCTACGTGACGCCGGGCAGCAAGCTGCTGGCGGTGGTGCCGCTGCAGCAGGCCTACGTGGTGGCCAACTTCCAGGAAACCCAGTTGACCGACGTGCAACCGGGGCAGGACGTGCAGGTGCGGGTCGACAGCCTGGGCGGCGAAGCCCTGAACGGGCGCGTGGAAAGCATCGCCCCGGCCACCGGCGTGACGTTCGCGGCGGTGAAGCCGGACAACGCCACCGGCAACTTCACCAAGGTGGTGCAGCGGATTCCGGTGAAGATCCTGCTGGAGCCGGGTCAGCCGTTGGCCGAGCGGCTGCGGGTGGGCTTGTCGGTCGAGGCGAGCATCGACACCGACAGTTCGGTGACGGCGGTGCGTGAGGTGACCCAGCGATGATCACTGTCGACCCGGCCGGCGCCTGCGCGAACGGCCTCGCACACATCGCCCTGCGGGAGCGGGCCTCCTCGCGGATTGGCCAGTGGCCGCTACGCCTTTCGAGCGTTCTGCTCGTCGTCAGTCTCAGCGCCTGCACCGTCGGCCCGGACTTTCGCAAACCGGAGGGCGTGCAGATCGGCGAATGGGCCCAGCCCGCCCGGACCGCCCCGAGCCAAGCGGTAGCCGAGCCCCTGAGCGAACGCTGGTGGGAGGTCTTCCACGATCCGCAACTCTCGGCCCTCACCCAGCGTGCGATGAACAGCAACCTCGACCTGCAGCGCGCCGCCAGCCGTCTGCAACAGAGCCGCGCGGTCCGTCAGGCGATCACCGCCGACCGCTATCCGACCACCGCCGTCACCGGCAGCTATGGGCGCAAGCGCAACAGCGGCGAGGGCCTCAACGACCCGTCGGGGCGCAATGGCGACTCGGCCTTCAACCTGTGGGACGCCGGGTTCTCCGCCTCGTGGGAGCTCGACTTCTGGGGCCGCGTGCGCCGGGAGACCGAAGCCGCCGACGCCAATCTGGAGGTGGCGGAAAACGACCGCCGCGGCGTACTGCTGGCAGTGCTGGCCGACACCGCGCAGAACTACATCCAGCTGCGCGGCGTGCAGAACACCCGCGCCGTCACCGAACAGAACCTGGAGGTCGCCCGGCACAGCCTGAAACTGTCGCAGCTGCGCCTGAACGATGGGGTGGCCACCGACCTGGACGTCGCCGAAGCCGCTGCGCAGGTGGCCGCCATCGAGTCGCGGCTGCCGGCGCTGGAGCAGCGTCAGGCGCAGCTGATCAACGCCATCAGTCTGCTGATGGGTGAACCTCCCCAGGCCCTGTCCAAAGCGTTGTCCGCCGATGCGCCGGTGCCGCAGTCGCCGCCCCAGGTCGCCATCGGCCTGCCGTCGCAACTGGCCGAACGCCGCCCGGACATTCGTCAGGCCGAAGCCCGGCTGCATGCGGCCACCGCCAACATCGGCGTGGCCGAAGGGGATTTCTATCCGCGCATCACGCTGTCCGGCAACCTGGGCTCCCAGGCCATGCAACTGAGCGACTTCGGCTCCTGGGGCTCACGGGCCTTCGCCATCGGTCCGCAACTGAGCCTGCCGTTGTTCGACGGCGGCCGCCTGCGCGGCGTGCTGCAGCTACGCGAAGCCCAACAGCAGGAGGCGGCGATCGCCTATCAGCAGACCGTGCTGCGCGCCTGGCATGAGATCGACGACCAACTGACGGCCTACAACGCCAGCCAGCGCCGCCGCGACAGCCTGGCCGAAGCCGTGCGCCAGAACCGCATCGCCCTGCGCACCGCGCAACAGCAGTACGTCGAAGGCGTGGTCGATTTCGTCAACGTCCTCACCGTGCAGAGCGCGTTGCTGACGACGCAGGAGCAATGGGTGGAAAGCTCCGCCGGCGTGTCGCTGGCGATGGTCGGGCTGTACCGGGCGTTGGGCGGGGGGTGGGAGTCGGTGTATCCGGAGGGGGAGGCGGTGCAGCGCTGAGGCTCATGTGATCGGGCAGGAATTGCCTCACCCGAACGGGCAGCGGATGCGGAACCCGAAAGCCTCGCAGGTTCAATTGAGCCTGGAGGCCTCAACCTGCGAAGTTTTCGATTTTGATCTGCCCGTCGGGAAATGTGGCGATGATTTCGAGCTCGCCGCCCATTGCGCGGATGTAGTTGCGCAAGGTGCTGATGTACATGTCGGTCCGGCGTTCCATTTTCGAGATCGCCGCCTGATTGACGTGCAGTGTTTCGGCGAGCGTCGCCTGGCTCAAGGCTTTGGCCTGCCGCAACTCGTTGAGAGGCATTTCCTTGATGTGTTGTTCGTAGATCGATTCGGCGCGTGCCCGGGCTTCGGGTGTCATGCGCGCTTCGAGTTCGGCAAATTTCTTAGCCATCGTGATAACCCTCTTTGCGCAATGTATCGAGATGCTCGTCGTACAGTCGATCGGCGAGCGGGACATTGACCTCATACCAGCGATCCTGACCGGTTTTGTCTCCGCCGATCAACAGCAATGCGCAGCGCCTCGGATCAAATGCATACAGGATGCGGTAGGGCCGTCCGCCATGTTGGATCCGCAATTCGCGCAGATGGCCATGTCGTGATCCATTGATGGCGCTGCTGTGCGGGAAGCGCAGGCCCGGCCCGAACTGGCCCAGCAGTTTGACGCTTGCGGCCACAGAGCTCTGCTCGCTTTCCGTGAGGTCGTCCCACCAGTTGCCGAACTCGTCGGTGTATTCGATTTCCCAATTCATGGGAAGCAAATATAAGCGCCATGGAATATTCCATAAAGGTTATATTTTCGATGGCTCGACCATAGTCTGTTTTATGGGATTACGCCAGTCTTCGTCGCAATGGTGGCCTTTCGCTTGACGCTAAACCCCGCTGTCGTAGACTCCGCACATCCGACAGGGAGTAGCGGTCATGCAGCGTTTTCGTGGTTGGGTTCTCGGAATGTCCCTTGCAGCGAGTGCAGTTCAGGCGCAACCCCCCGTGCCAGACGATCCGCTGCTGGAAAACGGTGTGGCCGCCCAAGCTGCCGCCAGTGGCAGCGAGGCCCGCGGCGTGCTGCGCGCCCGCGATCAGGCGGTGCTGGCCAGCGAGCTGTCCGGGCGCATCGTCGAGCTGCCGTTCAGCGAGGGCGAGTCGTTCAAGAAGGGCGACACCCTGGCGCGGTTCGACTGTTCGGCCTATCAGGCCCAGCTCAACGCGGCGCAGGCCGCCAGCCGCGGCGCCGGCGAGGAGCTGGCGCACAACCGGCAACTGGCGGCGCTCAACTCCGTCGGGCGGTTCGAGGTGGCGCGGGCCGAGGCCAAGGTCAGCGAGACCCAGGCGCAATCCCAGGTGTATCAGGTGCAGGTCAAGCGCTGCAGCGTGATCGCGCCGTTCGACGGGCAAGTGGTGGAGCGCAAGGTGCAGCGCTATGAGAGCGTGCCGGCGGGTGCGCCGCTTCTGGACGTGGTCGACAACCGCACCCTGGAGATCCACCTGCTGGTGCCGTCGCGCTGGATGGCGCGGCTCAAGCCCGGCCAGACCTTCAGCTTCGTCCCCGATGAGACCGGCAAGCCGATCGATGCCACGGTCAAGCGCCTTGGCGCGCGAATCGACGAGGGCAGCCAGACCCTGCTGCTGGTGGCCACGCTGCCGAACGCCACCGGCCTGCTCGCCGGCATGAGCGGCACCGCACGCTTTGCGGAGCTCAATTGAACGCCCCGGCGGGGGGCGGCGCCGAGCAGGTGTTCGCCCGCTTCCTTGACCTCGAACGGCAGATCCGCGCGGCCCGCGACGTTCCACAACTGGCCTACAGCCTGGTCAATGACGGGCAGTCGCTGTTCGGCTATCGCCACGCGACACTGTTGATTGCCGGCAAGGTGCAGGCCGTCACCGGGGTCAGTGCGGTGGAGCCGAACGCGCCGTTCGTGGCGTTCGTCGAGCAGGCGGTGGCGCAGCTGTTCAAGCAGGATGTGCTGAAGCAGGCACGGGTGATTGCGCCGTCGATGGTCAGTGAGCCGATCCGGGCCGACTGGCAGAGCCTGTCGGCGCTGCAGGTGTTCTGGCTGCCGCTGATCGACCGTCACGGCGAGGTGTTCGGCGGTTTGTGGCTGGCCCGGGACGTGCCGTGGAACCCCTCCGAACAAGTCCTGCTGTCGCAGCTGGGCGACACCTGCAGCCATGCCTGGCTGGCCTTGCAGCCGCGCAAGCCGTGGCGGTTGCGCTGGACGCGCAAGCGCCAGGCGGCATTGGCGGCGCTGGTGCTGCTCGGCCTGTTGGTGCCGGTGCGCCAGTCGGTGCTGGCGCCGGCCGAGGTGGTGCCGTTGGGCGGCCGCGTGGTCGCCGCACCGCTGGACGGGGTGATCGCCGAATTCCGGGTCAAGCCCAACCAGAGCGTGAAGGCCGGCGACCTGCTGCTGCGCTTCGACAGCACGACCCTCAAGGCCCAGGCCGACGTCGCCGAGCGTGCCCTGGGCGTCGCTGAAGCCGAGCTCAAATCCAATTCCCAGCGCTCGTTCGCCGATGCCGAGTCCAGTTCCCGGGTGGATCTGCTGGCCGCCCGGGTCGAGCAGAAGCGCGCCGAGCGCGATTACGCCCGCGAACTGCTCAACCGCAGCGAAGTGCGTGCCGAGCGTGACGGCATCGCCGTGTTCGCCGACGCCGAACGCTGGACCGGCAAGCCGGTGCAGACCGGCGAACGGCTGATGGAGATCGCCGACCCGAGCCAGGCCGAGCTGCGCATCGAGCTGGCGGTGGGCGACGCCATCGCGCTGGAGCCCGGCGCGCAGATTTCGCTGTTTCTCGACAGCGACCCGCTGCAACGTCACCTCGCCACCCTCGAACGCTCGGCCTACGAGGCGCAGCCCACCGCCGGTGGCCAACTGGCCTATCGGCTGGACGCCGGCTTCACCGAGGCGCCGCCGCGGATCGGCTTGCGCGGCACGGCGAAGATTTTCGGCGACCGTGCGCCGCTGGCGCTGTACCTGCTGCGCCGGCCGTTGGCGGGCCTGCGCCAGAGCGTGGGCCTGTAAATGATCCTGCCGAGCCTGCGCGCCGACCTGCAACTGTCGCCCGCGGCGCCGGCCCTGGACGGTTCGCCGCGCTGGACATTGGCGGATCCGGTGAGCGGTCGCTACTTCAAGCTCGGCGGGGCGGCGATGCGCCTGCTGCGCCACTGGGCGCTGGGCGACGCCGAGCAAGTGCTGCGCGCGGCCAACCGTGAGCCGGGCCTGGCCCTGGACGGCGCCGAGCTTGAGCAATTGCTGACGTTCCTGCGCAGCCACGACCTGATCAGCGCCGTCGACGATCAGCAGCGCGCCAGCTATCGGCTCAAGTCCTTGGCGCGACGCCAGAGCCTGTGGCAGATCCTGCTTCACCAATACCTGTTCTTTCGCATTCCGCTGTGGCGCCCGGACGCGTTCCTCAACCGCGCCTGGCCGTGGCTTGAGCGTTTCGGCCCCAGGCTTCTGCGCTATGGCCTGCCGGCGTCGCTGGGGCTCGGGGTGTTTCTGGTGTCGCGGGACTGGCAGCGTTTCGTCGGGACGTTTCCGCACCTGTTCAGCCTGGGCGGGGCGATCGCGTTCGGCGTGTCGCTGTTCTTCGCCAAGCTCTGCCACGAGTTCGGCCATGCGTTCATGGCCAAGCGTGCGGGCTGCCGGGTGCAGAGCATGGGCGTGGCGTTCATGGTGCTGCTGCCGATGTTCTACACCGACGTCAGCGACGCCTGGCGGGTCAACGACCGGCGCGCGCGGCTGCTGATCGGCGCCGGCGGGGTGATGGCGGAACTGCTGCTGGCCTGCCTGGCGTTGCTGGCCTGGTCGCTGTTGCCCGACGGGCCGGGCCGCACGGCGGCGTTCATGCTGGCCAGCGCGACGTGGATCACCACCCTGGTGGTCAACCTCAACCCGTTCATGCGCTTTGACGGCTACTTTCTGCTCAGCGACCTGTGGGAGGTGGACAACCTGCAGGGCCGGGCGTTTGCCCTGTGCCGCTGGCGCCTGCGCGAGTTTCTTTTCGGCTACGGCGCCCCGGCGCCTGAGCCTTGGTCGCCGGCGATGCAGCGGCGTTTGCTGATCTGGGGGTACGGTTCGTGGCTATGGCGTGCGGCGTTGTTTTTCGGGATCGCGCTGGCGGTCTATCACCTGTTCTTCAAGGTGTTGGGGATCTTCCTGATGCTGGTGGAACTGGTGTGGTTCATCTTCTTGCCGATCATGCGTGAGTGGCGCCAGTGGTGGAGCCGCCGCGAACAGGCCCATGCCCCGCGGGTGCTGCTCAGCGGCCTGGCGGTGCTCGGGCTGTTGCTGCTGCTGACCGTGCCGTGGCGCAGCGCCGTGGAACTGCCGGTGATGCTGGAGGGCGGCCGCGCCAGCGCCTTGCATGCGCCGGTGGCGGCGCGGGTCAAGACGGTGAACGTGCGGGACGGGCAACAGGTGGCCCAGGGCGATGTGCTGATCGAACTGGAGTCGTCGGACCTGGATTCGCGCCAGGCCATCGTGCGCAAGGAAATCCAGATCCAGCAATTGCTCATGCGCCGTCAGGCCGGGCGCAGCGAAACCGCCGCCGACGCCGGCATCGTCGAGCAGCGGCTGGCCGAGGCCGTGGCGGACTACCGCGGCTTGAGCGCCCAGCGCGAGCGCCTGCTGCTGCGCGCGCCCCATGCCGGCACCGTGCGCGACCTGCTGCCGAACCTGGCGCCCGGCCGCTGGTTGTCCACCAAGGACGCGCTGGCCCGGGTGGTCGAGGACGGCACGCGCCTGCGCGGCTATCTGGCGGAGGCCGAGCTGTGGCGGGTCAAACCCGGCGCCACCGGGCGGTTCATCGCCGACGATCCGATGCACCCGGCCATCGCCGTGCGGCTGGACGAAATCGACACCAACGGCGTGGCCTACGTCGATCAGGAGGCGCTGACGTCTGACCACCATGGGCCGATCGCTGTGCGCCGCGACGTGCAGCAGCGGGCCGAACCGGTGCAGGCGCAGTACGGCGCGCGCCTGGAGGCGTTGGATCGGCTGCCGATGCCGGCGCAGCCCCTGCGCGGCGTGGTGGTGCTGCAGGGCAGCGGCGAGTCGCTGCTGGGGGTGGCCTGGCGCCGGTTGGCGGCGCTGGGCGTCAGGGAAAGCGGTTTCTAGGAGGGCATGACGATGGCGGACAACACGAATGTCGCGGCGGACGGTCTGGTGGTGCGGCCTTCGCGACCCACCGACGGGCCGTTCCTGCACAGCCTTTACCAGTCGGCGCGGCCGGACCTGCAATGGATCGACGGCGAGCAGGAGTTCGTCCAGCAGATCGTCGGCCAGCAGTTCCAGGCGCAGGAACTGGGCATGGGTGAACACTACCCCAATGCCATGCATTACGTGGTCGAAAAGCTCGGCACGGCCATCGGCTCGTTGAGCACCGATTTCGGCGCCAACGAAGTCCGCGTGCTGTACCTGGCCTTCATCCCTCAGGCCCGCGGCCAAGGCTACGGCCGCGCCGTGCTGCAAGGGGTGCAGAAGGCCGCGCAGCAGATCCGCTGCCCGGTGGCGACGGTGGTGTGGGCCAACAACCCCCATGCGCGCCAGCACTACCTGGCGCTCGGGTTTTCCGTGGAGGAGCGCTCGCCGACGGCGGAGCGGCTGGTGTGGTATCCCCAGGGCTGAGCTTGCCGGCGGCTAGATGAACGAATCGAGGTCGAGGGTGTAGGGCGCGCCGATGGTGCGGCCCGACAGCGTGGCCAGCAGCGGGTCGTCCGCCAGGCTGTCCGGCGCCATGGCCAGCTGTTCCTGCGCAAGATTCTGCGGATGGGCCTGCCAGCGCGGCAGGCTCTCGGCCAGCCGCTGCGGGTGCCCGGCGAGGGAGCCGTAGACGTCTGCGGCCTTGACCTGGCGGTGGCGCAGGATCGCGAGGCGCTGACGGGTGCTGTCCACCCGGTCGACCTCACGGCTGAGCGCATCGATCTGCTTCTGGTGGGCGCGCACGGCGTTGTCCGGCCGCCCCGTCAGTTCGTTGCGCCGCTTGCGCAACTGCCCGGTGATGCGCTGGAGCGCCGATTCGACGTGTTCGAACTCGCGGTCGGTGACCAGCGAACGCCCCGCTTCCTGCGCCTCCTGCCAACGCCGCAAGGCCGCCCAGCACGCTGGGATGTACGCTCCGGTCATCGAATGGTGCCCGCCGTCGAGCAGTTGCTTGAGCAGCGACGGCCGATCCGGCAGGCCGTGGCGCTGGCGCACCGCCACTTCGCAGGCCGCGTGCTGGGTGATGGTGTCGCAACCCGGCGCCCACAGGATCGACGACACCTGCCCCTGCCCGAACTCCACCGGCATGGCGTGGCGCAGGGCACCGTGGTGGCCGTAGGCTTCGCCCGTCCAGTTGGTGATGCCGGCGACGAACAGCGACAGGCCGACGGGCACATTGACGAACGTCAGCGCCGCCCCCGCGCCGTAGACATCGGCCTTGGTGTTCATCCAACTGCCGGGCACGCTGGGCACCGGGTCGTTGTGGTTGACCATGCGGTAATGCACCAGCTCGCCCGCGGCCTCGACGAAACGGCGGTCGCCGGCGCGGGGGGCGCCGTAGGTGTAGAGCTGGATGTCGTAGTTGAATCCGGCCCTTCGACGGAGCATTTCAGACAAGAGCAGGGTGATCGCGCCACCAAGGCTGTGGCCGCAGATGAGGAGTTTTTGGCCGACGTGGAATTTCTCGAGGTACGCCACCACGAAGTCATAGGCTTTCTGGGCGGCTTGGTAGAACCCCCGATGGACTTGCCCTTCGCCTTCCTCAAACGGCACTTGCAGCGCATCTGCGTCACGCAAGCCGTCGGGGATTTTCTCGGCGGTGCCGCGCACGGCGATCAGTATCAGTTCGTCGTTGTGGGTGATGAAGGCTTGGGTGTCGGTGCTGTCTTTGTCACCGACATCATCTAGAAAGTGAACGCTGGCCGGGTGTTCCAGTTCGCCTTCCGGTGTCGGTCGGTTCTCGGCGTAAAGGATCGGGTCGAACGGTATGATTTCCAGCCGTCTGGAATACGGCACATCTTCGTAGAGCGGGTAAAAGGCTTTGGTCTGTGCGCTATCGACTTTCCAGAGTTCTTCGCACTTGGCCAGTGCATCGCCGAACCAGTTGCCGACGCTGGGCTGAAGCGAGAACTTCAGGGTTTGTGTCTCGGCGGAAGGTATCGCGGGTTGTTGGCCGAAAGGGCTGTAGCTCAAGGTCGCCATCAAGGCGAGCTGGTAAAGGTTGAGCGCACAGAACGACGTGTCTGTGGACAACAGGGGGCGCAATGCCCTCAGCGGACGCACTTCAAGCACCGTGTGCCGGTTCGGCATCAGGGCGGCCCCTAGTTTGCCGTGCTCAAGCATGATGGCCGCGCACCCCGAGTCGAGGGGGAAATGGCGGAACACCTCCGGCGGCAGGTGCGAAACGTGTCTGACCAGATGCCGGACTTCTACCTGAAAGTAATCGACGCCGTCGGCCAATGCGGGCCGTTCGCGTGTGCGGGTGGAGTCCGGGTTCAGGTAGCGGGTCTTCTCGGCGCGAACCTGGAGTTCAGTAATCTTGAGTGGGTAATGCGGCCTTTCCTTGAGTCTCAAGTAGACCGCCTCCTTTCCCTCGTAGGCTTGTTCAAATAACAATGAAACAGGCCCGGCAAAATGGTTCTCTAGTTTGCCGATGCCTTTTGCGTCTAAGTTACCTGCATATCTCATTCCTTCTGAGTCAGTAGCGATATAGGCCAGTCCGGCATAAGGCTCGCTCGAGCAGAACTCATCGATCAATTGAAAGCTGATCCATTTACCCCCAGTTGGACAAGCCAGCATACGGTTGCTCAAGGGATGTTCCAAATTCATCTCAAGTGATGTCATGTTGAACCTCCTTATTCCGTGCAGCCCGGATAAATGGTGCAAACGCGACCATCCGGCATTCTAAAAATGCTGAAGTCGGTGTAGTTGCCATGGCAGTAAGCCTCTTGATCTTCGTAACCGTCACCGAGGCAACGCTTCCAGCCGTTGGGCACTTTCACCCAAGTGTCTCCCCAACCCGGTTTTTCCTCCTTCGCCAACTTGACCTTCAACTTCACGGTCTTACCCGGCAATTGGTCGAGGGTATAGGCGGAGAAGGTCTTGCCCTGTTTGCGGGCGCCTTGATCGTCGGATGTCGTGCAATCAAGGATTTTCACGATGCGCCGGCTTGCGCCTGCGGTGCGAAACCACCATTCGCACTGGCTGTAGATTAAGCTTTCACCCTCTGGGTTGAAGGTGTTCTTGTAGCGCTCCTCCAGCACGTCACGAATGATGACCATGCCCTCGTCACGACCGAAATCACCGCGCTCCTTGCCATACTTCGCATAGATTTGCAGGGCGATTTTCCTGACCACCAACGGGCAGCCCTTGACGGTCTTGCGAACAGTGATTTCAGCATCGGGCCGGTAGTCCGTCCGCCACTGGCTGTTGAACACCGGCGCCAGGTTGTCACGCCTTTCGACGGTGCAGGTCTGGCCTTTTTCAGGGACGTAATGAACCGCCGCCACATAGGCAAACCCCGGCGGCAGGTCGGCGGTGAACGTGAAGGTGTTGGGTTCCCCCGCCGCGCACCCCATGAGCATCGCCAAGCTGCCGTACAGCCAGGCACCGCTGATCCAAAGCCTCATCGCGCGTCCTCCCCTTGCCAATGTCTCGACAACTGACAGACCCGCTCGAAATGCTCGTCCGGGGACTCGTCCGGCCCCGGTCGCCAATGCGGCGCGAGTTCGTGGGCCGGGGCCTGCAGGCTTTGCAGCAGGAGAACCTCCAGCCGCTGCGGGGCCGTCCAGCCCCAGGCGTCGGCCAGCGCCAGCCGTGCGCGCAGCCAGGTGTGCGGATCCTCCGAGCGGGCCAGGTCGGCGTAGGCCTGAACGTGTCCGGCCAGCAGGAAGCGGTGGGCGTTGGCCAGGCGGATGTCCAGGGTCTGCTCATCAGGCAGCGGCAGTTGCAGCCACGGCGGCGAATCCGGCACGGGGTAGGTGCCCGGCGCCGGGTTGTCGACGGACTGCCAGTGCGAGCCGTGCCAATGGCACACGCTGATGGCCGGCCCCAGGTACGCCGGCAAGGCCTCGGCGGGCAGGTGCGCCAGGGCCCGGGCCAGCACCCGGGCGTCGTGGAAGCGGTACAGCGCCTGATGAGGGCGGGTGCCGACGATCAGCCGCTCCTGCCAATGCCTGACCCACCCGGGCAGCCCACCCTGATCCAGGCTGGCCAACCAGCCCCAATGGGTGTGGGGCCTGTCGAGCAAGGCGTCGAGGCGACGGTCGTCGGGCCGCTCGAAGGTGAAGACGTAGGGGCCGGCGTCGGCCAGTTCGGCCACAACGGTTTCGCCGTAGACGCTGCGGAACTGTTCGTAGCGGCTGCTCTTGAGCCAGCGCTGGCGCATGTCGCGTTCGTTCTGCGAGTCGAGGACCAGGCACAAGAGGCGGTCGGCGCGGTGCTGTTCGGCCAGCCAGGGCAGTGCGGTGGAGTTCGTCATACCGCCGCTCCCGGCACCGGGCAGGCGCCGTCGCGGCAGGCTTCGCAGATCGGGCAGAAGTCTGCCCCCAGGGCTTTGCTGGCAGCCATCAGGCCCGGTTGCGAAGGCGCCACCAACGGCGGCAGCGGCGGTGCCGGCGCTGCGTCCGCGATGCCCTCGGGCTGCAGCGGCGGCGCGTGCAGGAAGGATGCCGGTGCGCCGCCGATCTGCAGGTCGGTGCTGGCCAGGATCCCGCGATGGTCGACCAGCAGGTGCTCGCCGCCGACCCTCAGGCTGATGCTTTTTTGAGCTTCCAGAACCAGATGTTCACCGGCGCGCAGGCACAGGTGCCCGGCGGCGTCGACCGTCATGGACGCACCGATCCGGGTGTGGCTGCCGGCGCTGACGTGCAAGTGGTCGCCGGCCTCCAGACGGGTCTTGCGGTCGCCGGTGACGGTGCGGTGCTCCTCGGCCTTCAGCACGCTGATGCTGTTGCCCCGGACGGTTTCCCGGCGTTCGTGGCCGACGTCGAGACGGCTGTCGTTGGCCACCTCCTGGTGCAGGTCGCGCTGGGCGCGCAGGCGGATCAGTTCATGGCCGGCGCGATCCTCGATCATCAGCTCGCTGGAGCCGCCGCTGTCCGGAGAGCTGCGGGAACGGAACACGCTGCGGGTCTTGTGCGTCGGCAGCTCGTAGGGCGGCGGGTTGAGGTTGTTGGTCAGGCAGCCACTGATCACCGGGCGATCGGGGTCGCCGTCGAGGAACGTCACCAGCACTTCCATGCCGACCCTAGGAATGACTGTGCTGCCGTGTGCCTGGCCGGCCCAGGTCTGGGCGGTGCGCAGCCAGCAGCTGCTGTGGGCGTCCCTTCGGCCTTCGCGATCCCAGAAGAACTGCACCTTGACCCGGCCATGGCGGTCGCAGTGGATTTCCTCGCCTGGGGGACCTGTGACCACGGCGGTCTGGGTGCAGCCGATGAGCGGTTTCGGGTGGCGCAGCGGCGGGCGGTAGACCGTGTCCCACGGCGTGGCCACGAAATGGTTGCGGTAGCCCTGGCGCAGTTCGTCGGGTGCGCCTGGGGCGTCAGGGGCGGCGATGTCGCCGCCGTATTCCTCCAGCGCCTCGGGCTGCTGGCCTTCGTGGCGGATCTCGGTCAGCAGCCAAAGGTCGTTGAGACCCGGATCAGGGTGGTCGGACAGCGACAGGAAATGCCCCGGCACCAGTGCCGGCTCGTCGCTGTCTCCGGTGCAGGGGCGGTCGTCGCTGCGGTGGCGTTCCAGGGCCCTCCGGGCGAGCAGCTTGCCGTGGTCGCGTTCGGTAGGGCGGCCGGGGTATTGGTAATCCTCCAGGCCGGGCTGACGGCCCCCCTTCGGCAGGCGGGCGTCGGCTTCCTGCACGATGTGCGCCTTCTCGAAGTCGTAGGCGCGGCGGCTGGCGCTGTCGGGCCGGGTCGTGCGCCGGTCGTCGAAACGCTGGATCGCCGGCCGGTCGGCGACCAGGGCGGCGGGCCGCTTGAACGGCGTCGGCCCGGCCAGCCTGGGGAACACGGTCTGGTCGTCGCCGAACACCAGCAGGTGCCGGTCGCGGCTGTGGCGAAAGTGATAGTGCAGGCCATCTTCCTCGCACAGGCGCTGAATGAAGTGCAGGTCGGATTCCTTGTACTGCACGCAGTACTCGCGGTCCGGCAGCGCGCGGCCGATATGGAAGTGGTGGAGGTCGGCGTGGATGCCGTGCTCCCCGAGCACCTGCGCGATGATCCGGGGGACGCTCAGATGCTGGAAGATCCGCTGGTTGACGCGATGGCGCAGGTTCGCCAGCCGGGGCGTCAGGGTTACGTCGTACCGGGTCAGCCGGTGGCCGATGTCGCCGCGGGCGACCTCCAGGATCTGGCCGTGGCGGCCGGATCCGGCATTGTCGAAGGCCAGGAAGGCCTGCCGCTGCATGAGATCGGCCAGGTCGATGTCCGGCCTCGGGCTGACCAGCCGGATCTCGAAGGCGAACGGCTGGCTGACGGACTCGGTGCCGGTGAAGGACAGCACCCGGAAATCGTGTTTAAGGTCGTCGGTCGAGAAGCGGAAACGCGCGTTGGCATCGAACATCCGTTGTTCCTTGTCCTGTGGCGGAGTCGGAACAACGTAACAAGCGGAACGGCGCAATGATGTCGGACGTTTCCCAATTCATCCGGTTGAAATGCAGGGACTACAGGGCGTTGACTGGTGTCCTACAGCCCGTTCCTGCAAGGGTTTTCAGTTGAAGGAAATGCAGAAATAACCCAACTGCGGATCCCGTCCCATCGGCGGCACCCGTGATACGAAGATGTCGTCCACCCGGCCGAGCTCCGGCAGTTCCAGGGCACACAGGCCGTCGACGAAGGCGGTCGGCTCCAGGCTGTCGAACTCCAGGCTGAACGGCATGCGTTCGCTGTGGCGCAGCTTGGCCGAAGGGATTTCCTCGTAGTGCCGGATGTGGATCGCCAGGGCCGAGCCGTCCGGCAGGTGCAGGGTGCCGGTCTGCCCCAGCAGGGCCTGGAAATGGTGGTTCTGGACTGATTGCAGCATGGTTGGGCTCCGGTGACGGGAAAAACGGCCGGGGGCTTGCGCCCCCGGCGTCCTTTCAGTTGCGCGACGGGAAGATGCCGTTCAGGGCGACGCTGAAGTTCACCACCAGGAACGGGTTCATCACGCCCATCGGCTGGCTGCCGCCCGCTGGGGAGATGTCCCCGGTGACGGTGGTGGTCAGACCCTTGAGCGGCACCGGCGTGGCGCCTTGCGCGTCGGAGTAGATGTTGGCCGAGCCCGGGCCGCCGCCGGAGGCGCCGAGGTAGGCGTTGGTGGCGGTCGGGGTGGTGGCCGGGTTGCTGGCCGGCACGGCCAGCTGCAGGGCGCTGTTGGCCGTCAGACCGGTCATCGCGTGGGTGTGGTTGGGCATGTTGGCGATGGTGGCGGTGACGCTTTCGACGCCGGCCACTTCGCCGATGGTGCGCGGCGTCAGGCCCAGGCCGTTGCCCTGCGACATGGGCATGCGCCCCTGCAGGTTGGGCAGCGCGAAGTTGGTCTGGCCGTTGCCGCCGTAATAGGTGCCGAGCAAGGCGAACAAGGCGTTGTACTGTGCGATCGAGAGAATCTGTCCGTTGCACCAGGCCCAGTCCCGTGGAGCGAACTGGAAGGCGAACGGCTGAATCGTACCCATGAATACTTCCATGATTCCTCATCCTTCTGTTGTGTGGTCGGCGCGCCGCGCATCGGCTCTTTTCGCCGGGCAGGTCAGGACGATCCGCCGGTTCCTTCCCGTTGCGCGGGCAGGTCACGCCAAGCCGTAGCGTAGACCCGGATCGGCAGACCTGCCGGATGTCGTCGCTATTGCGCATGGGGGGTGTCGCTGGCCTACAGTGAGCGTTCCGGGGGAATGGTTTAGGGCGGGAAAAGGGGAGGTTGATGGAAGCGCGTCGTGAAACACCGTTCGGGGACGCCCAGGAGCCGTTCGCGGCGCCCAATGCCGGCGTGCGGCGTCTGCTGCGCTGGGCCCGCGAGCATTGGCTGCTGCCGATCCTGCTGCTGGCCGCGGCGGTGCGGTTCTATGACCTCACCGCCGCCGCGGTCTGGGGCGACGAGGGCTCCAGCCTGCTGCTGGCCGCCTATCCGCTGGACGGCATCTGGCGCCATGCGGCGTTCGACGTGCATCCGCCGCTGTACTTCATGCTGCTGCACGGCTGGATCGCGCTGTTCGGCGACGGGATCTTCGCGATCCGCAGTTTCAGCGCCGTGCCCGGCATCGCCACGGTCGCGCTCGGCATGTGGCTGGTGGACCGCCTGGCCACCCGCCGCGCGGCGGTCATGGCCGGGGTGCTGCTGGCGCTGCTGCCGACGGCGGTGCGCTACAGCCAGGAAGTGCGCATGTACGCGCTGCTCGGGCTGTTGCTGGTGGCCGCCACGCTGGCGCTGGTGTGCTGGATCAAGCGCCCTCAGCGGCGCCGCTATCTGGCGGCCTACGCCCTGCTGCTCACGGCCGCGCTCTACACCCATTACTTCGCGGTGCTGGCGGCCCTGAGCCATTGGTTGTACCTGGGGCTGATCCGCTTGCAGCCCGGCCATCGCCTGCGGCACATCCAGCGGCGGGACTGGTGGCTGGCGAACCTGGCCGTCGCCGCGCTCTACCTGCCGTGGCTGCCGAACCTGTTGGGGCTGCTGCAGCACCTGGAGGCGCTCAAGGCCGGCGGGGACGTGGGCTGGGAGGATCCGGTGACGCTCTCGTCGCTGCCGTCGATGATCTGGACCTGGCTGATCCAGGACGACGGCGAACACCTGCCGCTGCCGGTGTTCTGCTCGGTGCCGCTGGCGGTGCTGGCGCTGGGCTGGGTGGCCGTGGCCCGTGACCGCAGCGTGGGGCACGGCAGCGCGCTGCTGGCGCTCTACACCGGCGTGCCGCTGCTGCTGGTGTTTGCGGTGTCCTTCATCTCACCCATGTTCATCGAGCGTTACCTGACGGCCTATGCGCTGGGCCTGCCGATGCTCGCCGCCGTGGCCGTCGACCGGCTGTACGCCGGCGCGCGCGTGCTGGCGGTGGCGGCGCTGGTGTCGTTCGCCGGGGTCGAGATGATCGGCGTGAACGCCAACGCCACGGTCGACCCCAATGACCAGTTCAGCGTCATGGTCGATCACGTCAACCGGCATTACGCCGCCGGCGACCGGATCGTCACCAGCGACATGCTCTGGTACTTGAGTTACGTCTACTACAACCGCACCGATGCCCAGGTGCGGCTGTTCACCCCGCCCGCCGCCGACGGCCGTCCGACCCGCCCCAACAGCTACGGCTTCGGCACGTTGGTCAGCACCGACGTGTACCTGGACCGCCTCGCCGATCTGCCCGAGGGCAGCCGACGGGTCTGGCTGATCGGCTCGCTCGACGATCCGGCCGAGTTCGGCCCGTTGCCCGACGGATGGCAGCGCGTCAGCGAAGTGCATGCCGGCGGTGCCTACGCTCGCCTGTATGTGCGGCCAAGTGCCGACAAACCGGGGGGATGAGCGCTTAAACGATTCACCGGGGCAGTCATTCGCGAAACGGATGGTCAACGTCGATTTAGCTTCGATTTGATATCAAAACACCACTAGTCGAAAGGTTATTGTTGGGCTACGCTCTGTCCGACAAACGGACTTAACCATTTGGTGAAGGGATGCAGCAGTTCCACTTTATCTCCGGCTTGCCGCGATCAGGTTCGACCCTTCTTTCTGCGATCCTGCTGCAGAACCCGCGCTTTCATGCCGGCATGACCAGCCCGGTGGGTGCGCTGTTCTCAGGTGTACTGGAGCAATGCAGCGCCGGCAGCGAGTTCGGCGCGGTGATCGACACCGACATGCGCCGCCGCCTGCTGCGCGGCCTGTTCCAGTCCTACTACGCCGACAAGGCCGACAAACCGGTGGTGTTCGACACCAACCGCCAGTGGAGCGCCCGCCTGCCGGCGATCAACGACCTGTTCCCCAACGCCAAGGTGATCGCCTGCGTGCGCAACGTCGCCTGGGTGATGGACAGCCTGGAGCGGCTGTACCGCGCCAATCCGTTCGAGAACACCAAGCTGTTCGGCGACGCCGGGGAGCGCAACACCGTCTACAGCCGCTGCGAGACCCTGGCCCAGCGCAACCGCCTGGTGGGGTTCGCCTGGGCGGCGCTCAAGGAAGCCTATTACGGCGAGCACGCCGATTCCTTGCTGATCATCGACTACGACCTGCTGACCCAGGCCCCGGAGCGGGTGCTGCGGCTGGTCTACGAGTTCATCGGCGAGCCGTGGTTCGAACACGATTTCGAGCATCTGGCCTACGACGCGCCCGAGTTCGACCAAGCCCTGGGGGTGTCCGGCCTGCACAAGGTCAAGCCCAGGGTCGCCCTGCAGTCCCGGCGCACCATCCTGCCGCCGGACCTGTTCAACCAATACGCCGATCTGTCCTTTTGGCTCGATGGCTCAGCCAGCGCCGCCAATGTCATTCGTATGAAGTCCGACGCCGCGATCAGTTGATCGCGGCGTTTTTCATTGATGTGTCACAACTGTTCGAGTCCGGGTGAGCAACATGTGGTGGAGCAAGAAACACGCGCGGGTAACCGAGGGTGCACGGACGCTGGCCGCGCCGATGATCATGTCGCTGGAGCCGCGCATGCTGTTCGACGGCGCGGTGGCGGCGACCGTCGCCGACACCGCTGCCCAGGCTGACAGCCATCCCGCCGCCGACGCCGCCAAGGCGCCGACCGCCGACCACCCGGTCGCCAGCAAAGACACCCACGGCCAGGCCGATGCCGCGCCCGCCGCCAGCCCAGTGGCGGTGCCGGGCCAGAGCGTGGTGTTCGTCGACTCCCGGGTCAAGGACGCCGACAGCCTGCTCCAGGGCATCGCCCCCGGCACCCAGGTGGTGAAGCTCGACGCGGGCAAGGACGGCCTGCAGCAGATCGCCGACTACCTCGACCAGCACCACGGCGTGAGTTCGGTGCAGATCATCGCCCACGGCAACGCCGGCGACCTGTGGCTGGGCAACAGCTACCTGTCGGCGGACAACGTCGCCCAGCGCAGCGCGGTGCTGGCGGAAATCGGCAAGGACATGAACGTCGGCGGCGACATCCTGATCTACGGCTGCTACACCGCCGAGGGCGACCGCGGTCTGAGCTTCGTCGATTCCCTGGCGCAACTGACCGGGCGCGACGTCGCGGCCTCGAACAACCGCACCGGCGTGGGCGGCGACTGGAACCTGGAAATCGCCACCGGCAACATCGAAAGCGCCAACGTGCTGTCGGCCAAGTCGATGAGCGAATACCAGTGGGGCCTGGCCACCTGGACCGCGACCAACAACCTCAACACCGGCGTCGGCTCGCTGCGGGCGGCGCTGGCCTCGGCGCAGAACGGCGACATCGTCACGTTCAGCTCCGGCATGACCGTGCAGCTCACCTCCGAACTGCTGATCAACAAGAACATCACCGTCGACGGCGACCTGAACAACGACGGCGTGGCCGACGTGACGCTCGACGGCCAGTACAAGACGCGAGTGGTGGAAATCGCCTCCGGCAGCACGGTGACGCTGGACGGCCTGGTGATCACCCGCGGGCTGGTGTCGGGCAACGGCGGCAACGGCGGCTACGGCGCGGCCGGCGCCATGGGCGGCGGGATCTTCAACGCCGGCGTGCTGACCCTCAGCAACGTTTCGGTCACCAGCAACGCGGCGGCCGGCGGCGGTGGCGGCGGCGGTGTCACGGGCGCGTTCTACGGCGGCGGCGGTGGCGGCGGCGGTGGCATCGGCGGTCAGGGCGGCGGCCATGGCGGCAGCGCCGGCCCCGGCGTCGGTACGCTGGGCGGCGGGGCCGCCACCGCCGGCATCGGCGGCTACGGCGGCGGCTACGACGCGGTCCAGATGGGCGGCCGCGGCGGCGGCACCACCGGCGGCACCGGCGGCCTGGGCGTGTCCAACTACAGCAACGGCGGCAACGGCGGCACGGCGAGCAACGGCACCATCTCCATCGGCGGCGGCGGTGGCGGGGCCGGCTGGGACAAGGTCGGCGGGGCCGGCGGCAACGCGGCCGGCGGTATCTACAACGCTGCCAGCGGCACCCTGAAGATCGTCGGCACGTCCGTCATCAGCAACAACATCGGTGCGGGCGGCGGCGGTGGCGGCGGTGGCGGCCAGGGCAGCAACGCCAGCAACGGCGGGATCGCCGGGCGCGGCGTCGGCGCCATCTGGAACCAGGGCGGCACGGTGCTGATCACCGCCGCCAACTTCGCCGCCATCAGCGGCAACGGCGCCGGCAGCGGCGCGGGCGGCACGGCCCAGGGCGGCGGCTCGACGGGCGCGTCGCCGACGGCCTTCGCGGCGATCTTCAACAACGGCGGCACCCTCAACACCGCGTACGTGGAACCGCCGACCGCAACCATCGTGGTGTCCGACACCGCGCTGAAGATCGGCGAGACCTCGCTGGTGACCATCACCTTCAGCCGGGCGGTGACCGGTTTCACCAACGCCGACCTGACCATCGCCAACGGCACCCTGAGCGCGGTGAGCAGCGCCGACGGCGGCATCACCTGGACGGCGACCTTCACCCCGACCAACGGCATCACCGACACCACCAACCTGATCGTCCTGGACAACACCGGGGTGACGGCGGTCTCCGACGGCGCAGCAGGCGTCGGCACCACCTCGTCGAACAACTACGCCATCGACACCCAGCGGCCGACCGCGACCATCGTGCTGGCCGATTCGGCCCTGAAGGTCGGCGAAACCTCGCAGGTGACCATCACCTTCAGCGAGGCCGTGAGCGGCTTCACCAACGCCGACCTGACGATCCCCAACGGCACGCTGAGCGCGGTGAGCAGCGCCGACGGCGGCATCACCTGGACGGCGACGTTCACGCCGACCGCCAACATCACCGACACCACCAACCTGATCACCCTGGACAACACCGGCGTCGTCGACCTGTCGGGCAACGCCGGCAGCGGCACCACGGACTCGGCCAACTTCACCATCGACACCCAGCGGCCGACCGCGACCATCGTCGTGACGGACACGAACCTGGCGGCCGGCGAAACCTCGCTGGTGACCATCACCTTCAGCGAAGCGGTGACCGGCTTCACCACCGCCGACCTGACCGTGGCCAACGGCACGCTGTCGGGCCTGAGCAGCAGCGACGGCGGCATCACCTGGACGGCCACCCTGACGCCGAACGCCAACATCACCGACAGCACCAACCTGGTCACCCTGGACAACACCGGCATCGCCGACCTTGCGGGCAACGCCGGCAGCGGCACCACCAACTCCAACAACTACGCCATCGACACGGCGCGCCCGACCGCCACCATCGTGGTGGCCGACAATGCGCTGAAGATCGGCGAGACCTCGCTGGTGACCATCACCTTCAGCGAGGCGGTGACCGGCTTCACCAACGCCGACCTGACCATCGCCAACGGCACCCTGAGCGCGGTGAGCAGCAGCGACGGCGGCATCACCTGGACGGCGACCTTCACGCCGACCGCCAACATCACCGACGCCACCAACGTCATCACCCTGGACAACACCGGGGTCACCGACGCGGCGGGCAACACCGGCAGCGGCACCACCGATTCGAACAACTACGCCGTCGACACCCAGCGCCCGACCGCCACCATCGTGGTCGCGAACCCGACGCTGGCCGTCGGCCAGACCTCGCTGGTGACCATCACCTTCAGCGAGGCGGTGACCGGTTTCACCAACGCCGACCTGACCATCGCCAACGGCACCCTGAGCGCGGTGAGCAGCAGCGATGGCGGCATCACCTGGACGGCGACCTTCACGCCGACCGCCAACGTCACCGACGCCACCAACCTGATCACCCTGGACAACACCGGGGTCGCGGACACGTCGGGCAACGCCGGCAGCGGCAGCACCGATTCGAACAACTACGCCATCGACACCCAGCGGCCGACGGCGACCATCGTCATGGCCGACAGCAACCTCGCCGCCGGCGAAACCTCGCTGGTGACCATCACCTTCAGCGAAGCGGTCACCGGGTTCACCAACGCGGACCTGACCGTCCCCAACGGCACGTTGAGCGCGGTGAGCAGCAGCGACGGCGGCATCACCTGGACGGCGACCTTCACCCCAAGCGTGGGCGTCAACGACGCCACCAACGTGATCACCCTGGCCAACACCGGCATCGCCGACCTGGCCGGCAACGCCGGCAGCGGCACCACCAACTCGGGCAACTTCACGATCAACACGCAGGTGCCGACGGCCACCATCGTGGTCGCCAACAGCAGCCTGGGGGTCGGCGGCACCTCGCTGGTGACCATCACCTTCAGCGAAGCGGTCACCGGGTTCACCAACGCGGACCTGACCGTCGCCAACGGCACCCTGAGCGCGGTGAGCAGCGCCGACGGCGGCGTCACCTGGACGGCGACGTTCACCCCGACCGCGAACATCACCGACACCAGCAACCTGATCACCCTGGACAACACCGGCGTGCAGAACAGCGTCGGCAACGCCGGCAGCGGCACCACCGACTCGAACAACTACGCCATCGACACCCAGCGCCCGACCGCCACCATCGTGGTGGCCGACACGGCACTCGGCGTCGGCCAGACCACCACGGTGACCATCACCTTCAGCGAAGCGGTGACCGGATTCAGCCTGGCCGACCTGACCGCGGAAAACGGCACGCTCAGCGGCCTGACCACCTCGGACAACATCACCTGGACGGCCACCTTCACCCCGGCGGCGGGCATCACCGACACCACTAACCTGATCACGCTGGACAACACCGGCGTCGCCGACGTGGCGGGCAACGCCGGCAGCGGCACCACCGACTCGAACAACTACGCGGTCGACAGCCAGCGTCCGACGGCGACCATCGTCATGGCCGACACCGACCTGCGCCCGGGCGAGACCACCACGGTGACCATCACCTTCAGCGAGGCGGTGACCGGGTTCGACAACAGCGACCTCAGCATCCCCAACGGCACCCTGAGCAGCGTCACCTCAAGCGACGGCGGCATCACCTGGACGGCGACTTTCACGCCGGCCCTGGGCGTGACCGACAACACCAACCTCATCGTCCTCAACAACGCCGGCTACACCGACGTGGCGGGCAACGCCGGCCTCGGCACCACCAGCTCGGCCAACTTCACGGTGAACACCCTGGTGCCGACCGCGACCATCGTCGTCGCCGACACCGCCCTCAAGGCCGGTGAAACGTCATTGGTGACCATCACCTTCAACGAGGCGGTGAGCGGCTTCGACAACAGCGACCTGACCATCGCCAACGGCACGTTGAGCAACGTCAGCAGCAGCGACGGCGGCATCACCTGGACGGCGACGTTCACCCCGACCGCCAACGTCACCGACACCACCAACCTGATCACCCTGAACAACGCCGGGGTGACCAACGCCTCGGGCAACAGCGGGGTCGGCACCACCGACTCGAACAACTTCGCCATCGACACCGCGCTGCCGACCGCCACCATCACGGTCGCCGACAACCGCCTGGGCATCGGCGAGACCACCACGGTGACCATCACCTTCAGCGAGGCGGTGAGCGGTTTCGACCTGTCGGACATCAGCGTCGCCAACGGCGTGCTGTCGAACCTGAGCAGCAGCGACGGCGGCGTGACCTGGACCGCCACGCTGACGCCGACCGCCGGCGTCAACGACGCGACCAACCTGATCGTGCTCGACACCGCCGGCGTGCAGGACGCGGCGGGCAACCTCGGGGCGAGCATCGCCATCTCCAACAACTACATCCTCGACGCGACCCGGCCGACGGTGAACATCGTGGTGGCCAACCCGCACCTGGGCATCGGCCAGACCACCACCGTGACCTTCACCTTCAGCGAGGCGGTGAGCAACTTCGACCTGTCGGATCTCAGCGTCACCAACGGCGACCTGAGCAACCTGAGCAGCAGCGACGGCGGCAAGACCTGGACGGCGACCTTCACGCCGACCGCGAACGTCACCGACCCGAGCAACTTCATCGCCCTCGACACCAGCAACGTCACGGACCTGGCGGGCAACGCCGGCAGCACAGTGGCGGTGTCCAACAACTACGCCCTCGACGCCGAGCGGCCCACCGCCACGGTGGTGGTGGCTAACCCGAACCTGGGCATCGGCCAGACCACCCAGGTGACCATCACCTTCAACGAGGCGGTCAGCGGCTTCGACCTGGCGGACATCAGCGTCGCCAACGGCACCCTGTCCGGCCTGAGCAGCAACGACGGCGGCAAGACCTGGACCGCGACCCTGACGCCGAACGCCAACGTCAACAGCGCCAGCAACGCGATCAGCGTCAACGCCGCCGGGGTCAGCGATCTCTCCGGCAACAGCGGCAGCGGCATCAGCCAGTCCGGCAACTACGTGATCAATACCGTGCCGCCGACGCCTCCGACGTCGCCGACCGTGGTGGTGACCCCGGATCCTGAATTCCGCAGCAGCGACCCGGTGACCGTAGCGCCGCCGCCGTACGTGCCGCTGCAACCGATCGTGTTCACCCCGCCCACCGGCAACCTCGGCTCGCCGCTGACCTTCTCACCGCTGTTCGAGCAGCGGGTGATCGGCGACGGCATCCGTCCGCTCGGTGACATTTTCATCAACCGCGGCGCGCTGAGCCCCAGCTTCATCGCCCAGGTGTTCGGCGACAGCACCTACGGCGACGGCACCGGTCACGGTTTCCTCGGCTTCGGCGGAGGCGACGGCGGGGTGTTCGGCAGCAGCACGTTCGCCGGCCTGTTCAATCAGGCCAGCGATGCCGAGCGCGAATCGGTCAACGCCTTCGACAGCCATCCGATCAAGGGCGGCGACGTTTCCCAGGGCCTGCGCGGCGTGTTCGGCGCGCCGACCCTGGGCCAGCAACTGCAGCAGTTCCAGGACAGCGAGCAGCACCGGGTCGACAGCCTGGCGGCGGCGCTCAAGCAGATCGGCGTCAGCGAAACGCCGAGCGCATAAAAACAACACACCATTTGTAGGACCCAAGGGGCGATCCAGGGATGAAGAAGAGTCAGAAGTTGTTCGGCGCCAGCCTGCTGGCGCTGGCGATCAGCGGATGTGCAGTCACCAGTGAGCCGATCGAGCGCAGCGTCAGCGAACAGCGGGCCCGAAGCGATCTGCAGAACATGTACAAGGGCCAGGAGCCGCTGCACGGCCCGCTGACCCTGCACCAGGCCATGGCCCGGGCGGTGAAGTACAATCTCGAAGGCCGGCTCAAGGTCATGGAGGAGGCGCTGGCCAAGCGGCAGCTCGACCTCGCCAGCTTCGACATGCTGCCGCGCATGGCGCTGGACGCCGGCTACGTGGGGCGCAACAACGTCAGCGCCTCCAGCAGCCAGAGCGTGCGCACCGGCACCCAGTCCCTGGAACCGTCGACCTCCCAGGACCGCGACCGCGACGTCGCCGACCTGACCATGGTCTGGAACGTGCTCGACTTCGGCGTCAGCTACATCAGCGCCAAGCAGCAGGGCGACCAGCGCCTGATCGTTCAGGAGCGCCGGCGCAAGGTGATCAACACCATCGTCCAGGACGTGCGCTCGGCCTACTGGCGGGCGATGGCCGCCGAACGCCTGCTCAAGCAGATCGATGCCTTGATGGCCCGGGTCGACACCGCCCGGCGCAACAGCCAGAGCATGAGCGACCAGCGCATCGGCGACCCGGTGCAGGCCCTCGGCTACCAACGCTCGCTGATCGAGGCGACCCGCCAGCTGGAGGAGCAGCGCCGCGCGCTGTCGCTGGCCAAGACCGAACTGGCGACCCTGATCAACCTGCCGATGGGCTCGGAGCTGACCCTGGCCACCGACGACGGCTACCAGATCCCGGAACTCAAGGTCGACCTGGCCAAACTGGAACAGGAAGCCCTGACCAACCGTCCGGAACTGCGCGAGCAGGACTACCAGACCCGCATCAGCGCCGCCGAGACCCGCAAGGCCATGTTGCGCATGCTGCCGGGGCTGGAGTTCTCCGCCGGCGGGCACTACGACAGCAACTCGTTCCTCGTAGAGCAAGGCTGGGCCGACTACGGCGTGAAAGTCACCTGGAACCTGTTCAACGTGATCTCCGCCCCGGCGGCCATCGACGTGGCCAAGGCCGGCGAAGAAGTCGCCGCCGCACGCCGTCAGGCGATGTCGGTGGCGGTGCTGGCCCAGTTGTACGTGGCCAACGCGAACTATCAGGAGGCGCTGCGCCAGTTCAAGACCAGCCAGCAGTTGTCGGAGATCGACGGCCAGATCGTCGGTCAGTTGCGCAACCGCCACCAGGCCGCCGGCATCGGCGAACTGGACCTGATCCAGGGCGAACTGAACAACCTGCAGGCCGACCTGCGCCGCGACCTGGCCTACGCCGACCTGCGCAACGCCTACGGCCAGATCTTCGCCAGCGCCGGGCTCGATCCGCTGCCGGATCAGGTGCAGTCGACCCAGGTGCAGTCGATCGCCACCGCCCTGGCCAACCGCGAAGCGGCGTGGGCCTCGGGCGACATTTCGGTGCCGGTGGCCCATGCCCCTGCGCAGTGATGCGCCCGGTGTCCCATGAGCCGGCCGGCCTACTCGCGGTTGCCGGTGGCGGTGGATCTGCCGCTGCTGCGCCAGGCGCTGGCGGCGATTGACGACAGCGCCTGGCGGGGGCATTTCAACACCGCGTACTTTGCCGGCGACTGGAGCGGCGTGGCGCTGATCTCCGCGGCGGATGCGTTCACCGAACTGTCGCCCGGCCAGGCTGCGCCGGTGCCCCGCGGGCCCTGGCTCAACGACCGCCGCTGGCGCCAGGCGCTGCGTGGCCTGCCGTTGCAGATCGTCAGCGCCCGGCTGCTTCGGCTCGGGCCGGGCGGGCAGATCCACGAACACCGCGACTACGACCTGGAAGGCCCCGAGGCGGATCTGCGCCTGCACATCCCGCTGCTCAGCCCGCCCGCCGTGGATTTCTGGCTGGACGGCCAGCGCATGCCGATGCAGGCCGGGGAGTGCTGGTTCCTCGACCTGTCGCGGCCCCACCGGGTCGACAACCGCGACAGCAGCGTTCGGGTTCATCTGGTGCTCGATTGCCGTCCCTGCCCTTGGCTTGAGCGGATGATCGGCGAAGGCCTGGCGGACACGCCGGCCCCCGGCACCGAAGACACGGCCCTGCAGCAGTTTCAGCGGCAAGTGGCGGACGATCCGGCGCTCAGCGCGACGCTGCAGGCCGTGCAGGATCCCGAGCGCTTCATCGATTGCGCCGTGGCGCTGGCCGCCGAGCGCGGCCTCGCGCTCACGCCTCAGGCCCTGCGCGCCGCGATGCGCAACGGACGGCGGACATGGAACGAACAATGGCGCGCATGAATTTCGACGGCTGGCTGCCGATCCGCATCTGGAGCGAGGCCGGGCAGTGGCAGGTGGACTGGTGCTGGTTCGGCGATGCGCCGTTGCGCCAGCCGTTTTTCCGCGATGCGGTGGACGACGCGCTGCGGCTGCCGTTCAACCAGGCCTTGCGCCGGCAGACGCCGCTGTCGGCGCTGACGGACTGGCAGGCGCACAGCCCCGGCCTTGCGCCGAGCGCGTTCATCCTGCATGCCTCGCGCTGCGGTTCGACCCTGGTCAGCCAGATGCTGGCCCGGCTCGATGACCACATCGTCGTGTCCGAGCCGCCGCCCCTCGATGCCCTGCTGCGCAGCGACCTGCCGGCGCCCGAACGCCGGGCGGCCATCGCCGGGCTGCTGTCGGCCTACGGCCAGCGTCGGCGCGGCGGCGAACAGCGGCTGGTGATCAAGCTCGACGCCTGGAACATCGGCGAATGGCCGCTGCTGCGCGAATGCCACGGGCAGACGCCGTGGCTGTTCGTCTACCGCGACCCGCTGGAGATCGCCGTCTCCCATATGCGCCGTCCCGGCATGCACATGGTGGCGGGCATGCTCGGCGACTGCGTGCTGGACGACGGCCTGCCGTTCGAGGGGCGCGAAGACTTCATCGCCCGGCGCCTGGGGCGTCTGCTGGAGGCCGGGTGGGTGCATTGCCGCGATTCCGGCGGGCTGGCGGTGAACTACAGCGAATTGCCCGAGGCCATGACCGGGCACCTGGCGACGTTTTTCGGATTGAGCGCCGAGCAGTGCCTTCGGGCATCGGCGGCGACCGTGCAGCACGCGAAACAGCCGGCGCAGGTGTTCGTCGCCGACGGCGAGGACAAGCGCCGCGAAGCGTCGGCGCTGCTCCAGGCGCGGGTCGAGCACTACGCCGGGGCGCCTTACCGGGCGCTGGAGGCGTTGCGGCAGGACGCATCGTGCGCCGAGGTCATTACGGTTTCGTCAGGTCGCTCATCCCTTTGAGCAGCTCGATCGGCAGCGGAAAGACGATCGTCGAGCTCTTGTCCCCGGCGATCGAACTCAAGGTCTGCATGTAGCGCAGCTGCATGGCGCCGGACTGGCGCCCCAGCATCTCGGCGGCCTGCATGAGCTTCTCGGAGGCCTGCAGTTCGCCTTCGGCGTGGATCACCTTGGCCCGCCGCTCCCGTTCCGCCTCGGCCTGCTTGGCGATGGCGCGCACCATCGATTCGTTGAGGTCGACGTGCTTGATCTCGACGTTGGCGACCTTGATGCCCCAGGCGTCGGTCTGGGCGTCCAGCACCTGCTGGATGTCGATGTTCAGCCGTTCCCGTTCGGCCAGCAGTTCGTCCAGCTCATGCTTGCCCAGCACCGCGCGCAGGGTGGTCTGGGCCAGTTGGCTGGTGGCCATGAGGAAGTCCTCGACCTGGATGATCGCCTTCTGCGGGTCGAGCACGCGAAAGTACAGCACCGCGTTGACCTTCACCGACACGTTGTCGCGGGTGATCACGTCCTGGGGCGGCACGTCGAGGACGATGGTGCGCAAGTCCACCCGCACCATCTGCTGCACCACGGGGATCAGCAGGATCAGCCCCGGCCCCTTGACCTGCCAGAAGCGCCCGAGCTGGAACACCACGCCCCGTTCGTACTCGCGCAGGATGCGGAACGTCGAGCCGGCCAGGGCGATGAGCAACAGCAGCAGCGCGACAAAACCGATTTGCAGACCCATGATCACTCTCCGAGCGGTGCCGCGTCAGCCGCGGCCACTTGCAGCAACAGGCCCTTGCGGCCCACCACCCGCACCGGTTGCCCGGTGTGCAGCGGCGTGGGGCTGAGCACCTGCCAGCGTTCTCCCTGCAATTGCACCCAGCCGCTGCGGGCATCGCCGGGCTCCACGACGGTGACCGCCGTCACGCTGCCGAGCAGCCCGGCGTCGCCGCTGACCGGCCGGCGCGGCCGGGTCTTGAGGGCCCGCCAGAGCAGCGCGGCCAGCAGCACCGCACTGACCAGGCCCAGGCCGAGCATCATCGGCACCGGCAGGCCGACGTCACCCAGGATCAGCGCGCCGACCACGAACATGACAAGGCCGGCCAACCCGACCACACCGTAGTTGGGCAGCACGGCTTCGGCGATCATGAACGCGATGCCGAGGGTGATCAGCCACAGGCCCACCGGGTTGACCGCCGGCAGCGGGGCATCCGCCGCCAGGGCTGCTCCGCTGAGCAGCATCGACAGGGCAAGCGCACAGCAACGGGTGTTCACGTGACCCTCCGGGAGCGTCAGGGGCTTACCTACAGTCTAGTTGAGCCTGCACCTGGATGATTTTTGATCAGTCCGGGCAAGCCGCCAGTGGGCGGAAATCCCTGTGCGGGCGGCCCGGCGGACTAGACTTTGTGGACGGCAACAGCATTCATGACCGTCCGCCGCACAGCGCCGGCGGGCATCGAGGTGCATCATGCGTATGGCAAGAAAGGTGCAAAGCAGCCTGAGACAGGCGCAATGCGAATATGACATCGTCGCTCATCCGCACTCCTCCAGCAGCCTGGAAACGGCGCGGGTCGCCGGGGTGCCGGCGGAGCGGGTGGCCAAATCGGTGATCCTCGACGATCGCCACGGGCACTACCTGATGGCCGTGCTGCCGGCCAGCCATCATCTGGACCTGAGCAAAGTGCCCGATGGCGGGCAATGGCAGATCACCCGCGAAAGCAACCTGGCGCACCTGTTCGACGACTGTGAACGCGGCGCGGTGCCGCCGCTGGGCGACGCCTACGGGCTGGACATGGTCATCGACCCGCTGCTGACCCGGCAGAAAGACATCTACCTGGAGGCCGGAAACCACAACAACCTGCTGCACATGAGCATCCCTGAATTCCTCAAGGCGGTGCCCCATGCGCAGGTGCGGGAGCTGAGCGATTAGCTACCGCCCTGCGGTGCACGACGCAGGACCTGCGCAAGCGAGCCTGTCCGCGATGACGGCGGCAGGCGGGCTCCCGCAGTCTTTCCTTTGCCCGTGACTTTCGAAGGAGCCAGACATGGAAAACCCGACCCACAGCCTTTCAGCGTTGTTCAAGCAACTCGGCCTGGCCAGCGATCCGGCCGGCATCGACCAGTTCATCGCCACCCATTCCCCGCTCAAGCCGGAACTGCACCTGGCCGATGCGTTTTTCTGGAACGAGGCGCAGAAGGCCTTTCTGCGGGACGAGATTCTGGATGACGCGGATTGGGCGGAGGTGGTGGATCAGTTGGATGTGATGTTGAGAAAGGGAAGGGCCGGGTAGTCGTCACTGCGGCAATGGCCATCGTCGAGCGGTATGGATCAGCGCCAGAATCCACACCGCCTCTTGCTCGATCTGGTAAACGAGACGGTAGCTGGGATGAGGAATGATCTCGCGCGTGCCGGCGATGATGCCGACGGGGCCGATGTTCGGGTTCCGGGAGAGGCGGGACACCGCCTCGCTGAAGCGGGTGTCCATGTCTGCGGCGGCTTTTGGGTTCGCTTCGTAAAGGTAATCCCAAATCTGTGCACGATCCTGTGCGGCGGTTGGTGTCCATATAATCTTCATTCTTGACTGTCTGCCCGCCTGCGCCTTGCGGCGAATTGAGCTTCAACGTCTTCGTTCGACAGGCCGTCACCCGAGCGGACGGCATCGCGGGCGATGTCGACCTTGCGTTGCAGAAAGGCTTCGTACTCCCGTGCTTCCCGTTGTGTCCGCACAAAGTCGCGCATCATTTCCCGCACGATCTGCGAAGCAGGGCGATGGCTGGCTTCGGCCTCGGACATGAACTGTTCGCGCAATTCCGGTTCAAGCTTCATTGTGAAAACGGCTTGTTTCGACATCATGTCGTTCCTCGATTTAGGTACTGACGAAGTATATACACCGTCAGTACCAATCAAGGAGCTTCACTGCGACCAACGGATCAATTTGTTTCAAAACTTGACTGAAATTCCCCGCCAATGCCATATTGATAGTTAGCAAACTAACAGTATGTGCCTCGCCCGTGTCCGACAACCTCGACATCCTTCAGATGAACATCAGCAGTGCCATGGTGGTGGCCGCCCGTCATTGGCGCAAAATCTGCCAGACCACGCTGGTCAACTACGGCATCTCCGAAGCCTGCGCCGTCCCGCTGCTGATGATCGGGCGGCTGGGCGAGGGCGTGCGTCAGGTGCAGGTGGCGCAGGCGGCGGGGATGGAAAGCCCGTCGCTGGTGCGCCTGCTCGATCAGCTGTGCCACGCCGGGTATGTCTGCCGCAGCGAAGACCCCCAGGACCGCCGCGCCAAATGCCTGAGCCTGACCGACACCGGCCGCGAGCTGGTGCAGGCGGTCGAGGCTGAACTGGTGCGCCTGCGCCATGAGGTGCTGGAAGGCATCGACCGGCGCGATCTGGAAGCTACGCTTCGGGTATTGAAGGCTTTCGAGGCGGCGCGTCCGCCGGCGGTGACCCATCCGTGAACGGCTTCTTTTCCGGCTTTCCTCCGGCCCGGGACTGGTTCTACGGGATCCGCACCTTCGCCGCCTCGATGATCGCGCTGTACATCGCCCTGCTCATGCAGATGCCGCGTCCGTACTGGGCGATGGCCACGGTGTACATCGTCTCCAGCCCGTTCCTCGGTCCCACCAGTTCCAAGGCCCTGTACCGCGCCATCGGGACGTTCCTCGGTGCGGCGGCCGCGGTGCTGTTCGTGCCGATGTTCGTCCAGAGCCCCTATGTGCTGGTGGGGGTCATCGCGCTGTGGACGGGGATCCTGCTGTTTCTCTCGCTGCACCTGCGCACCGCCAACAACTACGCCTTGATGCTCGCCGGCTACACCTTGCCGCTGATCGCCCTGCCGGTGGTGGACAACCCGTTGGCGGTGTGGGACGTGGCCGAGGCGCGCACCGAGGAGATTTTCCTCGGCATCGCCGTAGCCGCAGTGGTCGGGGCGATGTTCTGGCCGCGCCGGCTGGCCCCGGTGTTCAACGACGCGGTGGGCAAGTGGTTCGCCGACGCGACGACCTACAGCCTGCGCTTCCTCGGCCGCGACGTGCGCCCGGAAGAGATCGGCGCCCTGCGCATGGCCATGGTCGGCAGCTTCAACAGCCTCGAACTGATGATCGGCCAGTTGCCCCACGAAGGCGCCCGGCCGCAGACGGTGCGCAACACCAAGGAACTGCGCGGGCGGATGATCCACCTGCTGCCGGTGATCGACGCCCTCGACGATGCGCTCTATGCCCTTGAGCGCCGCACCCCGGAACTGGTGGAGCGCTTTGCGCCGCTGCTGACAGCCACCGGCGAGTGGCTCGGCCACAAGGACGCCGACCTCGGGCGGTGGCAAACCCTGAAGGATCGGCTCGACGCCCTGCAGCCGGATGCCGAAGCCCTGGACGACCGCAGGCAGTTGCTGTTCTCCAACGCGCTGTACCGCCTGGCCGAGTTCATCGACCTGTGGCAGGACTGCCGTTCGCTGCAGGACGCGATCCTCTGCGAGCGCCAGGACAGCTGGCGCGCGGTCTACCGGCACTGGCGCCTCGGGCGACTGACGCCGTTCCTCGACCGCGGGCTGATGCTGTATTCGGTGGCCTCGACCATCCTGGCGATCATCGTCGCGTCGGTGCTGTGGATCCTGCTGGGCTGGACCGACGGCGGCAGCGCGGTGATCCTGGCGGCGGTGTCGTGCAGCTTCTTCGCTTCGATGGACGACCCGGCGCCGCAGATCTACCGGTTCTTCTTCTGGACCGCGATGTCGGTGCTGTTCGCCAGCCTGTACCTGTTCCTGGTGTTGCCCAACCTGCACGACTTCCCGATGCTGGTGCTGGCGTTCGCCGTGCCGTTCATCTGCGTCGGCACCCTGACGGTGCAGCCGCGCTTCTACCTTGGCATGCTGCTGACGCTGGTCAACACCTCATCGTTCATCAGCATCCAGGGCGCCTACGACGCGGATTTCTTCGCCTTCGCCAACTCCAACCTGGCAGGTCCCATGGGGCTGCTGTTCGCGTTCATCTGGACGCTGGTGGCCCGGCCGTTCGGCGCTGAGCTGGCGGCCAAGCGCCTGACCCGGTTCAGCTGGAAAGACATCGTCCACATGACGGAGCCGGCGAACCTCGCCGAACACCGGCAACTGGGCGTGCAACTGCTCGACCGCCTGATGCAGCACCTGCCGCGCCTGGCGCTGACCGGGCAGGACACCGGCATCGCCCTGCGCGAAGTGCGGGTGGGGCTGAACCTGCTCGACCTGCTGGCCTACACCCCGCGGGTGCCCGGCGCGCCGCAGGCGCTGCTGGAGCAGGTGGTGGCGGAAGTCGGCGATTACTTCCGCGCCTGCCTCAAGGCCGGCGAGCGCCTGCCGGCGCCCAGCCCCTTGCTGATGACGATGGACCGCACCCGCCGTGCCCTCAGCGGCCACGGCGATGACGAAACCCGGCTGCACCTGTTGCATGCCCTCAGCGGCCTGCGCCTGGCGCTGCTGCCCGGCGTCGAGTTTCTCGGCAACGCCGAACCCGAAGAACCGTTGCCTCACGGCATCGATGGAGCCCCCCTATGATCGGTGACCTGGACATCAGCGGCATTTTCCTGCCGACCCTGCTGATTCTGATGGGCATCACGTACCTGCTGTTCCTGCTGGTGCACGGCGTGCTCACGCGCCTGCACTTCTACCGCCTGGTCTGGCACCGGGCGTTGTTCAACGTGGCGCTGTACGCCTTGTTGCTGGGCGCCGTGGATTCCCTCAGCCGATACCTGATGACATGAAAAAACCGTTTTTGACGCTCGGCCGCACCGTGCTGACCCTGTTGATCGTGACGTTCGCCGTCGTCGTCGTGTGGCGCATGGTGATGTATTACATGTTTGCGCCCTGGACCCGCGACGGGCATATCCGCGCCGACATCGTGCAGATCGCCCCGGACGTGTCCGGGCTGATCCAGCAGGTGGAAGTGAAGGACAACCAGCCGGTCAAGCGCGGCCAGGTGCTGTTCAGCATCGACCCGGACCGTTTCCGCCTGGCCCTGCGCCAGGCCAAGGCCACCGTCGCCGACCGCGAAGAGACCCTCGCCCAGGCGCAGCGCGAGGCCAAGCGCAACCGGGGCCTGGGCAATCTGGTGCCGGCCGAGCAACTGGAAGAGAGCCTGTCGAAGGTCGCCCGCGCCCAATCGGCTCTCGCCGAAGCGCTGGTGGCGGTGGACAGCGCCCAGCTCAACCTCGACCGCTCGGTGATCCGCAGCCCGGTGGACGGCTACGTCAACGACCGGGCGCCGCGCGCCCAGGAGTTCGTCACCGCCGGTCGGCCGGTGCTGTCGGTGGTCGACAGCAACTCTTTCCACATCGACGGCTATTTCGAAGAGACCAAGCTGGACGGCATCCGCGTGGGCCAGGCCGTGGACATCCGGGTGATCGGCGACCGTGCGAAGCTGCGCGGGCACGTCGAAAGCATCGTGGCCGGCATCGAGGACCGCGACCGCACCAGCGGCAGCAACCTGCTGCCCAACGTCAACCCGGCCTTCAGCTGGGTGCGGCTGGCGCAGCGCATTCCGGTGCGCATCGCGTTCGACGACGTGCCCGAGGATTTCCGCATGATCGCCGGGCGCACCGCCACGGTGTCGATCATCGAGGACGGCCGGCAGGAGTCCGCGCAATGAACCGGGCGCTGATGGTCGCCGGGCTGGGCGCGCTGCTGTCGGCCTGTCAGGTGGTCGGGCCGGACTATCACCTACCGGGCGAAGCGGCGGTGCAGCGCCACGACCTGCAGGGCGAACTGGCGGTGGACGGCAAGCCGGTGGTGTCGGCGCCGGTGCCGGCCGACTGGTGGCGCCTGTATCAGGATCCTCGGCTCAACGAACTGGTGCAGCAGGCCATGGCCTCCAACACCGACCTGCGGGTGGCGGCGGCCAACCTGTCGCGGGCTCGGGCCCGGGTCGACGAGGCCGAGGCGGCCGGTGGCTGGAGCGGCGGGGTGAAGATGGGGGCCCAGCGCCTGCAGGAGTCCGGTGAAGCGTTCCTGCTGCCGGAAAAGGTGCCGGTGGACAACATCGGCGAGATCGCCATCAGCGCCTCTTACCAGTTCGACCTGTTCGGCAAGCTGCAACGTGGCATCGAAGCGGCCAAGGCCAGCGCCGACGCGACCCAGGCCGCCGCCGACACCGCCCGCATCACCCTGGTGGCGGATGTGGTGCGCGCCTACACCCAGGTCTGCGCCGCCAACGAAGAGCGCGAAATCGCCCAGCATTCCCTCGACCTGCAGGACCAGAGCACTCGGCTCACCCAGCGCCTGCGCGATGCCGGCCGGGGCGACGAGACCCAGGTCACCCGCTCCCAGACCCAATTGAAATCCCTGCGGGCCGACCTGCCGCGCTACGAGGCGGCGCGCCAGGCCGGGCTGTTCCGCCTGTCGATGCTGCTGGCCAAGCCGGTGGCGCAACTGCCGGCCGGCACCGCCGGGTGCGCCGAACTGCCGAAGGTCGCGCAACTGATGCCCGTCGGCGACGGCGCTGCGTTGCTCAAGCGCCGTCCCGACGTGCGCCAGGCCGAACGGCAACTGGCCGCCGCGACCGCCGGCATCGGCATCGCCACCGGCGAGCTGTACCCGGACATCAGCTTCGGTGCGACGATCGGCACCGTCGGCCTGCTGGACGACCTCGGCAAACCGTCCACCAACCGCTGGGGCTTCGGCCCTTCGTTGAGCTGGAACGTGCCGACCAACGGCGCCCGGGCGCGCATCCGCGAGGCCGAAGCGTCGACCCAGGGCGCCCTGGCGCATTTCGACGGCGTGGTGCTGAACGCCGTCCGCGAGACCCAGACCGGCCTCGCCCAGTACAGCGCACAGTTGCAGCGCCGCGAGGCGCTGGCCGATGCCGAGCAGTCGGCGAAACAGGCAGCGGAGCAGACCCACCGCTTCTACCAGGCCGGCCGCGCGTCGTTCCTCGCCGACCTGCAGGCCACCCGCACCTACACCGATGTGCGGGCGCAGCTGGCGTCGGCCAACACCCAGGTCGCCCTGAGCCAGATCGATCTGTTCCTCGCCCTGGGCGGCGGCTGGGAAAGCGGACGAACGCAAGCGTCGGGCACCGGCAAACCCTGAGGCCGTTGCTATGCTTTGAAGTGTTGGAAGGGCGCCCGGTGCAAGGCGTCCTTGCAGCGCACTGGGCTTGCGCAGGTCGGGGAAACCAATAATGAAAAACCCTTACGCTCTTGGCTTCTGGTGCGCCCTGGTAGCGCTGGTGCTGCTCTCGGCCACCTATTTCTACGGCATCATGCTGGCCCATCAGATCGACAAGGCCATGGTGTTCCTCGACAGCGCCGTGGCCTTGATCGCGGTCATGGGGATTGTGGTGGTGGCCTGGGCCCTGGTGCAGGTCCGGCGGCTGAAGCAGCGCCAGCTGGAGCAAAGCAAGGTGCTGCTGCTGATCTGGGACACCAAAGTCGCGCTGCGCCGGGTCGAGACCGTGTTCGACCGGTATTTCTGGGGCAGCTACTGGCAACCGGGGCGCACCTTCGCCGAAGTCATGGGCGAACTCACCGGCACGCCGCTGGAAAAAAGCCTGGATGCCCTGAAAAAGCAGTGCCTGGAGCTCGACAAGCAAGTCGCCAGCGACGGCTGGCACTGGCTCAACAACGCCCGCGAACTGTCCGACGTCGCCACGGCCATGGCCCGCGAACGCTATCAGCTGGACTTCTGCGACCCGCGCAACGACGGCCCCGGCGGGGCGGTGATCGACCGGGACTTCGAAGTGCTGGTGTTCACCTGGACGGCGCGGCTCAAAAGCTTCGACCATCAACTGGACGAGATCGAGGTGCAGTATTCCTGAGCCCGCCAAGGCGCCATCGAGCTCACTGCCATCCCCTCGCCATGGACACTCTTTAACCTTTAAACACTGGGCCCTCACGGGGCGCCAGTGCTAATCTGCACCGCTAAATCCAGCGGAGTCGTGCCGCGGCCCGATCACGGGTTCAAGGAAGACGACCACACTTTCAGCCACGGAAATCGATCGGGTCATTCATGAATAAATCAGCAGGCGTGCTTCTGGGAATCGTTGTTGCCATCGGCGCCATCAGCGCCGGCGGGGCGTGGTACACCGGCACCAAAATCGAAGGCGTGCTGAACAACGCCGTCGCCAACGCCAACAAGGAACTGCAGGCCGCCATGGCCGGCTCCAACGGCAGCGCGTCGCTGGAGCTGGTGTCCCTGGAGCGCCACACCTTCAGCAGCACCGCCCAGTACCGCCTCAAGGGCGAGGGCGAGATGTTCGGCGAGGCGCCGGTCGAGCTGCTGTTCACCGACCGCATCGAGCACGGCCCGCTGCCGTTCTCGCGGCTGGCGTCGTTCAAATGGCTGCCGGTCATGGCCAGCAGTCACTATGAGCTGGAAAAGACCCCGCTGACGGAAAAATGGTTCGCCGCCACCAAGGGTGCCGCGCCGCTCAAGGGCGTGGTCAACATCGGCTACGACGAATCCACCACCGGCACCCTCGAACTGCTGCCGCTGGAAACGGCGCTGGACGACAAGTCGAGCCTCAAGTTCTCCGGTCTGAACATGGACATCTCCGCCAGCGCCCAGGCCCAGAAGGTCAAGGCCAACGGCTACATGGACAGCCTGCACCTGACCACCGTCGCCGAAGACGAGGCGCCGGTGCAGATCGAGCTCAGCGGCCTGACCCTGGCCAGCAACCTCACCAAGAGCACCTACGGCTACTACACCGGGGAGAACACCCTGGAGCTGACCAACAGCAAGACCACCTTCGGCGCCAAGCAGTCGGTGCTGGGCATCAAGAACTTCGAGATGAAGAACCTCACCGAAGAGACCGGCTCCAGCGCTTCGGGCCGCGCCGACTACAAGATCGGCGAGGTCACCCTCAACGACAAGAAGATCGGTTCGGCCAACCTGGCCATGAGCCTGAAGAACCTCGACATTCCGTCGACGATGTCGCTGATGCAGATCTACCAGACCAAGCTGCAGCCCTACGAGAAGGCCGCCGCCGAAGCCGCAGCCGCCGGCCTGCCGGCGCCGGAGCTGAACCTGACCCCGGCCGAAGAGGCCCAGGTCAAGGCCGACCTGCAGAAACTGCTGGCCGCAGGCCCCCAAGTGGCGCTGGAGAACCTGTCGCTCAAGACCGCCAACGGCGAAAGCCGCGCCAATCTGGTGATCGACCTGGCCAAGCCGCAGTCGATGGATCTGCCGCCGGACCAACTGGGCAAGCAACTGATCGCCCTGCTTGACCTCAACGTGCTGGTGTCCAAGCCGATGCTGGTGGACCTGATGAGCGTTCAGGCGCAGCTCGACGGCCAGACCGACGCCAAGGCCATCGTCGACCAGGCCAGCGCCGCCACCGACATGTTCGCCGGCATGGCGGTCGGTTCGCAGTTGGCGACCCTGGACGGCACCAACGTCACGACCAAGCTGCACTACGCCGCCAACCAGGTGGAGTTCAACGGCCAGAAGATGACCGTCGAGCAGTTCGTCGGCTTCCTGATGAACAAGTTCGCCGGCGTCAGCCAGGTTCAGTAACCGCTGCGCACCGCCACGGCGCCCGGCCTCTGCGCAACGCAGACGCCGGGCGTTTTGCTGTCTGGCGCCTGGGTTTTCGTTCGGTAGGAAAACCGTCACTGCAATTCTGAATAATTATTGCGTTGTCGATATTGGTCTACGCTTGCGTGCAAGACTGCCTGGATAAGCTTGGCCGGGTCTGCGATTCGGCCGCCGTTACGAATGGGCAAGGAGGGCATTGCGACCCGGCTGGCCATGTAAGGATGCTGACGAATGCCGCGTATTGATGTTCCTGTATTGCATCGTGGTTTACGCCCATTGTTCCGAGTCGCGCTGTGCAGCCAGTTGCTCTGGCCGGCACTGGGGTTCGCCGATACGGCCTACGACCGAATGGTGCTCGACGCCCGGGCCGGCCACTATGCGCCCGCGCTCGATGCCCTGCGCCAGGTGCCGCCGGCCCAGGCCACCGCCGGCCAGGTCAGCGACCACCTGCAGATCGCCAGTTGGGCCGGGCTCGACGCCGAAGTGGTGCAGGTCTACGAGACCCAGGGCCGCGGCCGCACGTTGCCGGTCCAGGCGCTGACCGCCACCGCCCGGGCCTACCGCAACCTCAAGCGTTGGGATCAGGCGACCCAGGTCTACAACCAGGCCCTGGCGCTGGATCCGGGCAATGCCGACCTGCAACTGGGGTTGGCCCTGACCCAGGCCGACGCCGGCAAGCCCGACGAAGCGGTGACCCGCGCCAAGGCGCTGGTCGCGGCCAAGCCCGACGACCCCTCCCGCCGGCTCGCGCTGGGCTATGCCCTGACCCGTGCCGGCAAGCAGTACGACGCGCTGCACGAATACGATCAGGCGTTCGTCCGCGCCGGCAGCAAGCCGGAAGTCGCCCGCGAATACGTGGTGGCCCTGCAGAAGGCCCGTCTGCCGGAGCCTGCGCTGCGCCTGGCTGACCAGCGTCCGGGCCTGATCGACCCGGTCACCCGGCGTCGCCTCGAAGGCGACCTGGCCGCCGAGCGGGTGCGCCTCGCCGACCTGGCCACCCGCAGCGAGAAGGAACGCTACGTCATCGCCGACCGGGCGCTGACCGACTACGACAAGCTGCTGACCACCTGGACGCCGGACGCCAGCGCCCACGACGACGTGACCCGCTGGCGCATCGACCGCATGGGCGCGCTCCGGGCCCGGGCGCGCACGGCCGACGTCATCGGCGAATACCAGAAGCTGCAAGGCGAAGGGGTGAAGATCCCGACCTACGCCCTGCGCTGGGTGGCGGCGTCCTACCTGGACCAGCGCCAGCCGGAGATCTCCACCGACCTCTACCGTCAGGTGTTGACAGCGCCGGACGCCGATGCCGGCGACCGCCTGGAAGACACCACCGGCCTGTACTACTCGCTGCTCGAAAGCGACCGCGCCGAAGAGGCCCGCAAGGTCGCCGAGGACCTGGCCAAGTCCCAGCGGCCGCGCATCGAGCTCAAGGGCTTGCCGGTGGGCAACCCCAACGACGAATGGATGGACGCCCAGCAGCTCGCGGCGCAGGCCGGCACCTACGGTTCCGACCTGCCCCACGGCGAAGAGCGCCTGCAAACGTTGGTCGACCAGGCGCCGGGCAACATCGGCCTGCGCCTGGCCCAGGCCGACCTGTACCTGGCCCGGGACTGGCCGCGCCGCGCCGAGAACCAGCTCAAGGAAACCGAAAGCCTGGTGCCGCGGGACATGGGCCTGGAAGTCGCCCAGGCCCACACCGCCATGGACCTGCAGGAATGGCGGCAGATGGATGCGCTGACCGACGACGTGGTCGCGCGCTTCCCCGACAACCGGCAGGTGCAGCGCCTGGCCCGTCAGCGCGAAGTGCATGACATGGCCGAGCTGCGCGTCGAAAGCTACGGCGGCAAGGCTTACGGCGGCGGCAGCGGTGATGCCGGCGCGGTCAGCGGCAGCCGGGACTTCGGCATCGAAAGCACCCTGTACAGCCCGCCCATCGATGAAGACTGGCGGGTGTTCGCCGGCGTCGGCTACGCCACCGGCGACTTCACCGAAGGCACCGGCCACCACCGCTTCCAGCGCGTGGGCCTGGAGCGCCGCACCCGCGACATGACCCTGGAGGCGGAAATCTCCAACCACTCCTACGGTTTCGGCGACAAGCAGGGCGCCCGCCTGGCGATCGCCCGGGACATCGACGACCACTGGCAATACGGCGGCAGCCTCGAGTACCTCTCGGCGCAGACCCCGCTGCGCGCGCTGAACAGCGGCATCAAGGCCAACGGCGGCAGCGGTTTCATCCGCTGGCGGGCCAACGAGAGCCGGGAATGGAAGCTGGCGGTCAGCCCGTCGCACTTCAGCGACGGCAACAACCGGGTCGAGGCGCTGCTCACCGGCCGCGAAGGCGTGTACAGCGCGCCGAACCTGCAGGTCGACGCCGGCCTGGAAGTGGGCACCAGCCACAACTCCAAGTCCGATGACGTGCCGTACTTCAACCCGAAGGCGGACTTGAGCGTCATGCCGCTGCTGAACGTCAACCACGTGCTCTACCACCGTTACGAAACGGTCTGGAGCCAACAGTTCCAGCTGGGCGCGGGCACCTACAGCCAGCGTGACCACGGCACCGGCGGCATGGCGCTGATCGGCTACGGCCAGCGCTACGCCTGGAACGACGTGTTCGAAGTGGGCGGCCTGTTGAGCGCGATCAACCGGCCCTACGACGGTGATCGGGAAACCGATCTGCGTCTGCTCGTCGACCTCACTTTCCGCTTCTAGAAGAGTCTGAAGATGCCTCTGATTTCGCGATTCATCCTTTTGCTGGGCGCGCTGCTGGCCAGCGCCTGCGCCCAGCAGGCCCCGGCCTTCCTGCCGCCGTCGGAGCGCCCGGTGGCGGCCAGCGAAAAGCCGTGGCCGAAGAACCACGTGCTGGGCATCGCCTACCACGACGTCGAAGACCGTGACCCCGACCAGGCCGTGGTGGCGGTGCGCACCGAGCGCATGATCGAGCAACTGGCGTGGCTGCGTGAGAACGGCTACCGGCCGGTCACGGTCGATCAGATCATGGCCGCGCGCAAGGGCGGGCCGGAACTGCCGCCCAAGGCGATCCTGCTCAGCTTCGACGACGGCTATTCCAGCTTCTACACCCGCGTGCTGCCGGTGCTGCGCGCCTACAACTGGCATGCGCTGCTGGCGCCGGTCGGCACCTGGATCGACACGCCGCTCAACCAGCCGGTGGACTTCGCCGGCACCCCGCGCCAGCGCTCGGACTTCCTGACCTGGGATCAGGTGCGGGAAATCTCGCAGTCGGGGCTGGTGGAGATCGCCGCCCACACCGACGCCAACCACAAGGGCATCCTCGCCAACCCCCAGGGCAACCTGCAGCCGGCGGCGGCGACCCGGCAATACAACGCGGTCACCAAACGCTACGAGACCGAGGACGAATTCCGCGCGCGGATCCGCACCGACGTGGCCGCCATCTCCGAGAAGATCCGCAAGGTCACCGGCAAGAAACCGCGCATCTGGGTCTGGCCGTACGGCACGGCGGACGGCACCTCGCTGACGGTGGTGGGCGAGCAGGGCTACGAGATGGCCCTGACCCTCGACGACGGCCTCGACGCCCTCGACAACCTGATGAGCAGCCCGCGTTTCCTGGTGGCCTCGGATCCGGACGGCGAGCACTTCGCCAACAGCATCGTCTCGGTGCAGGCCGAATCGCCGATGCGCGTGGTGCATGTTGACCTGGACAACGTCTACGACCCGGATCCGGCGCAGCAGGACGCCAACCTCGGCAAACTGGTGCAGCGCATGGCCGACATGGGCGCCAACACGGTGTTCCTGCAGGCCTTCGCCGATCCCCAGGGCGACGGTCTGGTGCATTCGCTGTACTTCCCCAACCGCCACCTGCCGGTGCGCGCCGACCTGTTCGACCGTGTCGCCTGGCAGCTGCGCACCCGTGCCCACGTGAAGGTCTATGCGTGGATGCCGGTGCTGAGCTTCGCCCTCGACGCGAAACTGCCGCGAGTCACCCGTTGGGATCCGCAGACCGGCGCCGTGTCGGTCGATCCGGACCAGTACAAGCGCCTGTCGCCGTTCGATCCCGAGGTGCGGCGGGTCGTGGGCGAAATCTACGAGGATCTGGCGCGCCTGACTTCGGTGGACGGCATCCTCTACCACGACGATGCGGTGCTTTCGGACTTCGAGGACGCCGGCCCGCAGGCGCTCAAGGTCTACGCCGCCAACGGCCTGCCGGGCTCGATCGGCGCGCTGCGTGACGACCCGGCGACGATGCAGCGCTGGACGCGTTTCAAGAGCCGATACCTGATCGACTTCACCCAGGAACTGACCGCCAAGGTGCGGGCGATCCGCGGCCCGCAGGTGCTGACCGCGCGCAACATCTTCGCCGAACCGATGCTCAATCCGGCGAGCGAAGCGTGGTTCGCGCAGAACTTCGACGATTTCCTCGTCACCTATGACTGGACGGCGCCGATGGCCATGCCGCTCATGGAGAAACAGACCCACGCCCGCTCCGGCCCTTGGCTGGAGTCGCTGGTGGCGACCGTCAAGGCTCGCCCGGGCGCGCTCGACCGCACGGTGTTCGAGCTGCAGGGCCGGGACTGGACGAAAAAGGACCAGGCCGAAATCGACGGCGCGCAACTGGCCGAGTGGATGGGCGTGCTCAAGCGTCAGGGCGTGACCAGCTTCGGCTATTACCCGGACAACTTCCTCGAGAACCTGCCGGACCTGAAAGCCGTGCGGCCTGCGCTCTCCAACAAATGGAACCCATGACATGCTGGATAGACTGTTGGCCCTGCTTGTTCTGGCGCTCGTCCTCGGCGTACCGCTGGGGCTGATCTTCCTGGTCACCGGGCAGTTCCTGATGGACTTCGTGTTCTTCTACCCGCTGTTCATGTCCGGGCTGTGGATCTCCGGCGGCCTGTATTTCTGGCTGCACTGGGAGCGGCACTGGCCGTGGAAGGACGACACGCTGCCGCCGCCCCTGGCCGGCGAGCCGCTGATCTCGATCCTGATCCCTTGCTACAACGAGGGCGACAACGCCGCCGACACCATCCACGCGGCGCTGGCCCAGCATTACCCGAACATCGAAGTCATCGCGATCAACGACGGCTCCAAGGACAACACCGCCGAGGTGCTCGACGCCCTGGCCAAGGAAGACCCGCGCCTGCGCGTGCTGCACCTGGCGGAGAACCAGGGCAAGGCTGTGGCCTTGCGCATGGGCGCCATCGCGGCGCGCAGCGAGTACCTGGTGTGCATCGACGGCGATGCGCTGCTGGCGCCGAACACCGCGGCCTACCTGGTGGCGCCGATGCTTGACAACGCCCGGCTCGGCGCGGTCACCGGCAACCCGCGGATCCGCACCCGTTCCACCCTGGTCGGGCGGGTTCAGGTCGGCGAGTTCTCCTCGATCATCGGCCTGATCAAGCGCACCCAGCGGGTGTTCGGGCGGATCTTCACCGTGTCCGGGGTGATCGTCGCCTTCCGCCGCACGGCGCTGCACCGGGTCGGCTACTGGAGCCCGGACATGATCACCGAAGACATCGACATCAGCTGGAAGCTGCAACTGGACCACTGGAGCATCTTCTACGAGCCCCGCGCGCTGTGCTGGATCCTCATGCCCGAAACCCTGCGCGGCCTGTGGAAGCAGCGCCTGCGCTGGGCCCAGGGCGGCGCCGAAGTGCTGTTCAAGAACATCCGCGGGATCTGGCAGTACCGCCACCGCTACCTCTGGCCGCTGCTGTTCGAGTACTGCCTGTCCACCGGCTGGGCGTTCACCTTCCTGCTGTCGGTGATCTTCTGGGCGGTCGGCAAGTTCGTGGCGCTGCCGGACGCCATCGCGGTGCACCACCTGATGCCGCCGGCGTTCACCGGGCTGCTGCTGGCGTTCGTCTGCCTGGTGCAGTTCGCGGTCAGCATCGTGATCGACCGGCGCTACGAGCCGGGGCTGGGCAAGACCATGTTCTGGGTGGTCTGGTATCCGTTGGTGTTCTGGTTCATCAGCCTTTTGACCACGCTGGTCAGCTTCCCCAAAGTGCTGTTCGGCCAGCACCAGAAGCGGGCGCGCTGGGTCAGTCCCGACCGGGGCATCAAACCGGTCGGGGACGACGAAGAGGAGGTCATCAAATGAAAATCATCCGGACCCGCCAACGGCCCTTCCTGGTGGTGGTCGATGTGTTCATCACCGTGCTCGCCTGGGTCGGCCTGCTGTACCTGCTGGTGCGCGGGCTGTGGCCGCTGATCGACACTCATGGAGGCGGGCCGCGGATCGACAACTCCGCGTTCGAGGCCTTGGGCACCCTTCAGATCTACCTGTGGGTGGCGCTGGTCAACGCGGTGATCCTGATCGGCTGGGCGCGCTACCAGCAGCGCAAGAGCAAGAGCTTCGCCCAGCGCCGCCTGCCGGCGCCGGTGGTGGACGACGAAGGCTTGAGCAAAAGCTTCAAGCTGTGCGACGACCGCCTGCAGAAGCTGCGCGGCAGCGGGGTGATGACCATCCACAACGATCAGGAAGGCGACGTCAGCCATGTGGTGCCGCACTTCTGGCCGGTGACGCCCGACGAACTGCCGCCGCCGCTGGCGCCGCTGGAGCATCCCCGGGTGATCTTCCTGCACGCCGAGGACGACGACAACCGCGAGCCGAGCCACCGGATCACCTGAGCCTGCGGATCAGCCGCCAGGCTTCCTCCATCGGCAGCGGCTGCTTCATGCGTTCGGCCAGCAGGGCCATGGCCCGGTCCTCTTCGCAGGCCACGGCCGCCACCACCACGCCCTGGCTGCCGAACAGGCCGATGAAGGGTGGCTGGCCGGGGTCGCCGTTGAACCCCACCTCATCCCAGTGCGCGGCATGGCCCAGGCAATCGTAGCTCCTGCCGAAATGCCAGGTCCAGAAGTACGGCACGTCCAGGTAATGCTCCTCGCCGCCGAGCATGTTGGTCGCCGCGATCCGCGCCTGCTGCTGGGCCAGGCGCCAGTGTTCGATGCGTTCGGGCCGGCCGTTGAGCGGAAACGTGGCGATGTCGCCGATGGCCCACACGTCCCGGGCCACGCGCATGCCGTCGTCCACCCGCAGCGACAGATCCTCTTCCCGCGGCAGCGACGCAAAGGCCTCTGTGGCCGGGTGAACGCCGATCCCCGCCAGCACCAGGTCCGCCGACAGGCGCAGGCCGTTGTCGAGCAGCACCGCCTCGACCTTGCCGTCGCCGATGATTTCGCGCGCCTCATGCCCAGTGATGAACCTGACGCCGTTGTCCTCGTGCAGCGCCCGCACCGCGCGGCCCACGGCGTCGCCGAAGCGGGCCGCGAAGGGTACGGCGTGGTGGGCGATCACCGTCACGTCGAGGCCGAGCTGGCGCAAGGCCGAGGCGCACTCGAGGGCGATGAAACCGTCGCCGACGATCACTGCGCGCTGGCCGGGGCGGGCGCTGTCCAGGATGCATTCGGCCTGAAGCCTGGAGCGCAGCACGAAAACCTGCGGCAGGTCGGCGCCGGGCAGCGTCAACCGGTTGGGCGAGCCGCCGGTGGCCAGCACGGCGGCGTCGTAGGCCAGGTTCGCGCCGTGCTTCAGGTGCAGGGTCTTCGCCGCGGTGTCGAGGGCGGTGACTTCGTCTTCGAGACGCTCGATGCGTTGCGTGCGGTAAAACCCTTCATCGCGCAGCGCCGGGGTTTCCCGGGGCGGCATTTCCCCGGCCAGCACGAATTTGCTCAGCACCGTGCGGTCGTACCCGGCGCCGGCTTCGCGGTCGACCATGACGATCCGCCCGCCGAAGCCTTTCTCCCGCAGCGCGGCGGCGCAGGCGGTGCCCCCGGCGCCCGCGCCGACGATGACGAAGGTGCGCGGATCGTCCGCCGGCGGCGTGTGGGGATCCGCCAAGGGCTGGTCGTCGACCCACACCTCGTCGCCGCGCAGCTCCAGCGGGTAGCGGATGAGGCCGTCGAGGGCCGGCGGTTCGCACAGCGCGCCGTCCTCAAGGCGAAACGCGCCTTTGTGCCACGGACAGATCAGGCGCCCATGGCAGATCGCCCCTTCGGCCAGCGGCGCCCCGGCGTGGGGGCATTCGCCCTGGAACGCGCGCAGGCTGGTTCCGGCGCGCACCAGCAGGATCTTCTGTTCGCCGACCTGCACCGGCAGGCCACGGTCTTCGGGGACATCGGCGAAACGGGCGACACGGTGCAGGGACATGATCGTGCTCCACGCAAGTGTTTCTCTTACGAGTTTGGCGCCGATTCCCAGGTTCAGCCAATTGCCACTGCCACGGCATGAACGGTACGGCTATAGTTTGCAGGCCGACGAAGGCCCAACCGCACAAGGTGCTCCCGGAATGACCCGATCGATTTCTCTCAACCCTTGGCTGGCGGCCCTTGCCGTCGCCCTTTGCGTGCAGTTGCCGGCGCAGGCCCAGGAGCGCTTCACCCTCAGCATCCCCGGCGTGTCGGACAACCGCCTGTTCACCTCGGCAGCGGCCAGCGACGCCAGCGGCTGCGGCGGCAAGAACCAGTCGCCGGCCCTGAGCTGGAACGCGGGCCCGACCGGCACCCAGAGCTACGCCATCGTCATGCACGACCCGGACGGCCAGAAGGGCCTGGGCGTCGATCACTGGATTCATTACGGCATCAAGGCCACCACCCGGCAGATCCCGGCCGGCGTCGGCGCCAAGTCGGCCCTCGAAGGCGTCGGCGGCACCAACAGCAAAGGCACCACCCATTACATCGGCCCGTGCCCGCCGGTCGGTGACAGCGCCCACCACTACATCATCCAGATCTACGCCTTGGACCTGGCCCCGGACGCCTTGCCCGCCGGGCTGACCCGCGCCGAACTGATGGACAAGATCAAGGGCCACGTGCTGCGCAACAGCAGCGCGGTGCGGCGCTACCACCGCTGAAAAAAAGTTTTGCGGGGTTAACCCGAACGCGAGGGGCTGCCCGTCTCAGGGGATGAATGGATCAATTTCCGCCCGAGGTCAGCCCCCATGTCCTTTCCTTCTCTGTTCCTGCGCCCCGTCGCCGCCGCCGTGATGCTGGTCATCGCCGGCTGCGGCGCGTCCTCCACACCGGATTCCCGTACAGTGGCGCCGCCGGTTCCCTCCGCCCCTCAAGTCTCCGCCCCTCAAGTCCGGGAGGAAGCGGCGATGGCGGACAGCGCGATGGCCAAGCGCAGCCTGCGCGCCGCACCGATGGCCGCTTATGCGCCGATGCCTGCCGCAGAAAGTTATCCACAGGGCTACCGTGACGAGTACCGCGAGCAGTACCAGGCACTGGCCGACAATCCTGTGCACAGCGTCGCCGAGGCACCGGTCTCGACCTTCAGCGCCGACGTCGACACCGGCGCCTACGCCAACGTCCGCCGCCTGCTCAACCAGGGCCGCTTGCCGCCCGAAGGCGCAGTGCGCCTGGAGGAGATGGTCAATTACTTCCCCTACGCCTACGCGCTGCCCACCGACGGCTCGCCGTTCGGCGTGACCACCGAACTGGCCGCGACGCCGTGGAACCCGCACACCCGGCTGCTGCGCATCGGCATCAAGGCATCCGACCGCGCGGTGGCGGAGCTGGCCCCGGCCAACCTGGTGTTCCTGGTGGACGTCTCCGGCTCGATGGATCGCCGCGATGGCCTGCCGATGGTCAAAGGCACCCTGAAACTGCTGGTCGATCAGTTGCGCGAGCAGGACCGGGTGTCGCTGGTGGTGTATGCCGGCGAATCGCGGGTGGTGCTGGAGCCCACGTCCGGGCGGGACAAGGCGAAGATCCGCAACGCCATCGAACAACTGACGGCGGGCGGCTCCACGGCCGGCGCCTCGGGCATCGAACTGGCCTACCGGATGGCGCAGCAGGCGTTCATCCCCAACGGCATCAACCGCATCCTGCTGGCCACCGACGGCGACTTCAACGTCGGCGTCAGCGATTTCGACAGCCTCAAGCAAATGGCTGTGGATAAGCGCAAGACCGGCATCTCCCTGACCACCCTCGGTTTCGGTGTGGATAACTACAATGAACACCTGATGGAACAGTTGGCCGATGCCGGCGACGGCAACTACGCCTACATCGACAACCTGCGCGAGGCGCGCAAGGTGCTGGTGGATCAGTTGGGTTCGACCCTGGCCACGGTGGCGAAGAACGTCAAGCTGCAGGTGGAGTTCAATCCGGCGCAGGTCAGCGAATATCGGCTGCTGGGCTACGAGAACCGGGCCCTGAAGCGCGAAGACTTCAGCAACGACAAGGTCGATGCCGGGGAGATCGGTGCGGGGCATACGGTGACGGCGCTGTACGAAATCGTCCCGAGCGGAGAGAAGGGCTGGCTGGAGCCGTTGCGCTACGGCAAGGCCGGCGCGGCGGCGTCGCAAAAGAATGGAGAATTGGCGATGCTGCGTGTGCGTTATCAACAGCCTCAAGGTGGGAAAAGCCTGCTCATCGAACGGCCGATCGCCGACCGGGTCGCGCCGCCGAGCGAAGACCTGCGGTTCGCCGCCGCCGTCGCCGCTTTTTCCCAGCAGCTCAAGGACGGGCGCTACACCGGCGATTTCAGCCTGAAGGACACCGAAGACCTGGCCCGTGGCGCCCGTGGCGATGACCGCTTCGGCCTGCGCAACGAATTTGTGCAGATGGTGGAACTGACCCGGAGCCTGCGCGACACCACGGCGTCGGCCCCTGAAGCCACCGAGCGACGGATTGAATAGTGAGCGGCCTGAAGGGCTTCATCAGCCAGCTGTTCGCAGCCAAGGACAGCCTTGCCGCCAGCAGTGACGAATCGCTGCTGGCGCGCTACCGCGAGGGCGACGGCGCGGCGTTCGAGATTCTGTACGCCCGCCACCGTCAGGGCCTGTACCGTTTTCTGCTGGGCCTGAGCGGCAAGCCCGAACTGGCCGAGGAGGTGTACCAGGAAACCTGGCTGAGCCTGATCCGCAGCGCCAGCCGGCCGCAGGGCCGGGCGACGTTCCGCACCTGGCTGTTCCAGATCGCCCGCAACCGCTTGATCGACCACTGGCGCAAGCACGGCGCCCGCCAGCCGTTGCACGACAGCTACGACGAGCAGGCGCACGCCGTCAGCGACGAAACCACCGATCCCGAACAACTGCTGAGCCTGAGCCGCGACAGTCAGCGCCTGGAGGACGCCCTGCAGGCCTTGCCCGCCGACCAGCGCGAAGTGTTCCTGCTGCGCGCCCACGGCGACCTCGACCTGGCGCAGATCGCCAGCCTCACCGAAACACCGCTGGAAACGGTCAAGAGCCGCCTGCGCTACGCCCAGCAAAAACTGCGTCGGCTGCTGGCCGAGGAGGTACTGACATGACTGACGCCCGCCGGACACCCGAAGACCCGGTGATTGCGCACGTGCGCGAGCACCACGCTGGTGAGCCGTCGCCGCACCTGGATGCATTCATCCTCGACGCCGCCCGCCGGCAGGCACCGGCCGCAAGGCCGGGCCTGTGGCAGCGCTGGCTGCGGATGTGCCGTCAGCCGCGTTATCAGGTGGCGTTCGCCAGCCTGGTCGGCGTGGCGCTGATGCTGTCGATGGTGCAGCAGGCGCCCGAGCCGGTGCCGCGCTACGATTTCGCCCCCGCCGCCAAACCCGCTGCGCCTGCGGCCCGCCAGGAAGCGGCCGAATCCCGCTCGCTGGCCGCACCGGCCGCCGCGCTGTCGGCCCCTGCGCCGGCGCCGATGGCCGAAAGGGCGGCGCCGATGGAGAGCGAAGCGCTCAGCGCCGACAGCGCTGACGAGGCCAAGGCCAGCAAGCGCGCCGCGGCCCCGGCCAACGGCCTCGACCGGCAATTGCGCGAAGTCCTGCGCCTGCGCGAAGCCGGCCAGGCCCAGGCGGCGGACAGACTGTTCAACGAACTGCACAAGCGCTATCCGGGCACCGACCTCGACGCGCGGCTCACGCAATTGCAGGAAAAATGACCGCTGCGTCCGCCCGCGATTTGGCATTGCCCCGCAAAAGCGCGCACTATCGGGGCATTGCCGATGCGCTGGAGAACACCGTGGCACCGAAAATCGACCGCATCGCCCAACTCCTCAACTGCCCGGAAAAGGGCGAGGAGATGCGGCGAGCGATTACCGAAGCCCGCAAGGAGTTTCTGCTGAACCAAGCGGAAGAGAACGTGGCTGACGAAGATGACGTTTTCGACCTGGAGGCCGGGGAAGACGAGGATGACGGGTACGACGAGTTCGACTGGACGACGGAGTAGATCCGAAACCGTCCCGTTCCGGCACCCACAAAAAAGCCCCGGACCTTGCGGTCCGGGGCTTTCTCGTTTCGATTCATGGCGCACCAGGCGGGATTCGAACCCACGACCCCTGCCTTCGGAGGGCAGTACTCTATCCAGCTGAGCTACTGGTGCAGCGGGCGACATCATACCTAGGTCGATCCGGGGCGTCCATGCCGGTTTTCAGCTTGGCGAATTGCGTTTCCGTTACCGGCCTTTTCTGCGCGCCGGCCGGCTGCAATGTCCTGCAATGAGCGCTTCTGGCGCTTTGGCGCGGCTGATCTATCGTTTTCCTGCGGCGGGCTTCCGGATGCCCATCCCCAAGGAGAAACCCATGACTACCGTCAATCCCCAAATCACCGATGCCGTCACCCAATCGAACGTACAGGTCGTGGGCTCTGCGCCGTCCACGGCCATCGCCACGCTGTCCCAGGTCGCCAGCCACGCGGTCGGCCTGGCCCTGGAGAACGCGGTCAGCCACCAGCAGGCGATGAACATCGTCGGCAACGCCACGGTGGCGGCGGCCGTGCGGCAGATCCTGGCGGTGGGAGACAAATCATGACGGACAAGGAGCAGGCCCGCAGCGCCGCCGCAGAGCCGGCAGCGGCCGACCCCGCCGCCACGGCGGCCTCGCTGCTGGAATCGCTCAACGAGCAGTTGCTCAAGCAGGTGGCCGACGGCGTCGGCAGCGAATCCCTGAACCGGCAGATCGTCGAGTCGATCAATTTGCTGAACACCCAATTGGCCACGCAGACGCCGGTGGTCTCGGCCCTGGCGTCGGAGCTGCTGGTGCGTCAGGCCAGCGGTCTGGTGGCGCAGTCGGCGGCCAGCTATTTCGACGGCGTGACCAAACTGGCCCTGGCCGCCCAGGGCGTGCTGCTGCGCAAGATGACCGAAAGCATCGTCAACGACGAGCTGGAGATCGCCAGCGAAAGCGCATTGGGAGCCCTCAACACCCACCTGTTGGTCGGCGGCGCCGCGGCGGTCGCGGCGGCCACCGGTGCCCTGGACGGCGAAGGCGTGGACCAGGCGCTTGAACGGATCAACCAGAGCATCGCCCGCTTCAGCGCCAACCTGGCCGAGCGGGCCGCCAATGCATGAGCAACCCATCGTCCAGCGAAAGGAGCCGGAACATGGCAACCGTGAATGATCAGATCACCGATGCGGTCACCCAAACCAACGTCAACGTGCTGGCCGAGGCGCCGGCGATGGCGCTGGGCAGTCTCTACCAATCCATGGCGCACTCCACCGGCATCCTGTTCGAGAATGCCGTGAACGCCCAGCAACAGCAGAACATCCTGGCCCAGGCGGCGGCCACCCAGGGCGTGATGCAGATCTACAGCCTCGACACCACGGCGGATGCCCTGGCGACCCGGAACATCCTCCAGGATGTCGCCGCCAAGGCGCCGAAGACCTGAAACACCTGTCGCCGATACTGCAAAAGGCCCCGCCCACCGAGCGGGGCCTTTTGCTCGTTGATCCGAAAACCTCAACAAATGCGCCGTTTTTGTTCTTTTTTTCGAACGGCCTATTGTCCTTTAAACCTGTTGAACCTAGGATTCGTTTGAGATTTCAAACGCTCCTTGTCTGGATGCTGAGCCGCACACGCTACGGACCGTGCGCCATCCATGTGCTTCACCCGGTGAATGATTTCCCTGACGGCAGCCTCGAGAGGCGCCTTTCTACAATCATAATTTTGCTCCGCGCCGTGCGCGGTGCTGTTAAGGAAAGCCGACATGCAGCTTAAAGACACCCAGTTGTTCCGCCAGCAAGCCTTCATCGATGGCGCTTGGGTCGATGCGGACAACGGTCAGACGATCAAGGTCAACAACCCGGCCACGGGCGAAATCCTGGGCACTGTGCCGAAGATGGGCACCGCCGAGACCCGCCGCGCCATCGAGGCCGCCGACAAGGCGCTGCCGGCCTGGCGTGCGCTGACCGCCAAGGAGCGCGCCTCCAAGCTGCGCCGCTGGTTCGAGCTGATCATCGAGAACCAGGACGACCTGGCCCGCCTGATGACCCTCGAGCAAGGCAAGCCGCTGGCCGAAGCCAAGGGCGAAATCGTCTACGCCGCCTCGTTCATCGAGTGGTTCGCCGAGGAAGCCAAGCGCATCTACGGCGACGTGATCCCTGGCCACCAGCCAGACAAGCGCCTGATCGTGATCAAGCAGCCGATCGGCGTCACCGCCGCCATCACCCCGTGGAACTTCCCGGCGGCGATGATCACCCGCAAGGCCGGCCCGGCTCTGGCCGCCGGTTGCACCATGGTGCTCAAGCCCGCTTCGCAGACCCCGTTCTCCGCCTTCGCCCTGGCTGAACTGGCCCAGCGCGCCGGCATTCCCAAAGGCGTGTTCAGCGTGGTCACCGGCAGCGCCGGCGACATCGGCAGCGAACTGACCGGCAACCCGACCGTGCGCAAGCTGTCCTTCACCGGCTCCACCGAGATCGGTCGCCAACTGATGTCGGAATGCGCCAAGGACATCAAGAAAGTTTCCCTGGAGCTGGGCGGCAACGCGCCGTTCATCGTGTTCGACGACGCGGACCTGGATAAGGCCGTCGAAGGCGCGATCATCTCCAAGTACCGCAACAACGGCCAGACCTGCGTCTGCGCCAACCGCCTGTACATCCAGGATGCGGTCTACGACGCGTTCGCCGAGAAGCTGAAGGCCGCCGTGGCCAAGCTCAAGATCGGCAACGGTCTGGAAGAGGGCACCACCACAGGTCCCCTGATCGACGAGAAGGCCGTGGCCAAGGTGCAGGAACACATCGCCGATGCCGTGGGCAAGGGCGCGACCGTGCTGTCCGGCGGCAAGCCGATGCAAGGCAACTTCTTCGAGCCGACCATCCTGACCAACGTGTCCAAGGACGCTGCCGTGGCGAAGGAAGAGACCTTCGGCCCGCTGGCGCCGTTGTTCCGCTTCAAGGACGAAGCCGAAGTGATCGCGATGTCCAACGACACCGAGTTCGGCCTGGCCTCCTACTTCTACGCCCGCGACCTGGGCCGTGTGTTCCGTGTGGCCGAGGCCCTGGAATACGGCATGGTCGGCGTCAACACCGGGTTGATCTCCAACGAAGTCGCGCCGTTCGGCGGCATCAAGGCGTCGGGCCTGGGCCGTGAAGGCTCCAAGTACGGCATCGAGGACTACCTGGAAATCAAATACCTCTGCCTGGGCGTCTGAGACGCGCCGGCAAGGCTTTGCTCCAAGCGCAAAGGGCACGAGAGCGCTGTCCCTTTGCGTCGCTCCACAACGGAATTTTCTCTGCGGCCGGGATAGCTGCGGCAGTCGATCATCGCATGCTGCCCCAGTTGCCTCCCCGCTGCGTAATCCTTGAACCACGCCGACCGATGAGCGGCGAATGAGGAATGTAATGAGCAAGACTAACGCTGATCTGATGGCCCGCCGTGTAGCCGCTGTTCCACGTGGCGTCGGCCAGATCCACCCGATCTTCGCCGACTCCGCGAAGAACGCCACCGTGACCGACGTCGAAGGCCGCGAGTTCATCGACTTCGCCGGCGGCATCGCCGTGCTGAACACCGGCCACGTGCACCCGAAAATCATCGCCGCCGTGACCGAGCAGCTGAACAAGCTGACCCACACCTGCTTCCAGGTACTGGCCTACGAGCCTTACGTCGAGCTGTGCGAAAAGATCAACGCCCGCGTGCCGGGTGACTTCGCCAAGAAAACCCTGCTGGTGACCACCGGTTCCGAAGCCGTCGAGAACGCCGTGAAGATCGCCCGTGCCGCCACCGGCCGCGCCGGCGTGATCGCCTTCACCGGCGCCTACCACGGCCGCACCATGATGACCCTGGGCCTGACCGGCAAGGTCGTGCCTTACTCCGCCGGCATGGGCCTGATGCCGGGCGGCATCTTCCGTGCGCTGTACCCGAACGAACTGCACGGCGTGAGCATCGACGACTCCATCGCCAGCATCGAGCGCATCTTCAAGAACGACGCCGAGCCGAAGGACATCGCCGCGATCATCATCGAGCCTGTGCAGGGCGAGGGTGGTTTCTACGTCGCGCCGAAAGAGTTCATGAAGCGTCTGCGCGCCCTGTGCGACCAGCACGGCATCCTGCTGATCGCTGACGAAGTGCAGACCGGCGCCGGCCGCACCGGCACCTTCTTCGCCATGGAGCAGATGGGCGTCGCCGCCGACCTGACCACCTTCGCCAAATCCATCGCCGGCGGCTTCCCGCTGGCGGGTGTGTGCGGCAAGGCCGAATACATGGACGCCATCGCACCGGGCGGCCTGGGCGGCACCTACGCCGGCAGCCCGATCGCCTGCGCCGCTGCGCTGGCGGTGATGGAAGTGTTCGAGGAAGAGAAGCTGCTGGACCGCTGCAAGGCCGTCGGCGAGCGTCTGGTGACCGGCCTCAAGGCCATCCAGGCCAAGTACCCGGTGATCGGTGAAGTCCGTGCCCTGGGCGCGATGATCGCCGTCGAGCTGTTCGAGAACGGCGACAGCCACAAGCCGAACCCGACCGCCGTGGCGGCCGTGGTGGCCAAGGCCCGTGAAAAAGGCCTGATCCTGCTGTCCTGCGGCACCTACGGCAACGTTCTGCGGGTGCTGGTGCCGCTGACCTCGCCGGACGAGCAGCTGGACAAAGGCCTGAAGATCATCGAAGAGTGCTTCGCCGAGCTGTAAGGCCGGGCACCGTGTGACCGGATCGACAAAAAACCCGCTTCGGCGGGTTTTTTGTTGCCTGGGGAACGCATCCTTCGATTCCGGGCTGTATCGAATCGCCAGCATTGGCTAAGGTTCAACCATTGCAAGGGAGGGCGAGCATGACTGCCGTCGAATTACCCGCTGTACCGAGAGTCCTGATCGCCGAGGCCGACCCCTGGTCGCGCGATCTGCTCAAGCAGGTGTTGCTGAACGTGCGCTGCGACGCGCGGCTGGACCTGTGCGCCGATGGCCAGCAGGCGATGTCGCTGCTGGGCGAAGTGCCCTACGACCTGGCCATCGTCGATTGGGAGCTGCCCGGCGTCGACGGCCTGAACGTGCTGCGCAGCGTCCGCCAGCGCAAGCGCAACCCACCGCTGCCGTTCATCCTGATGAGCACCCGCAACGACAGCGCCAGCGTGCGCGAGGCCCTGCCGCTGGCGCCGACCGCCTATCTGACCAAGCCGCTGAACATGGAGAGCCTGACCGAGCGCCTGCAAGGCCTGCTGCTCAGCGCCGGGGAAGAAGTGTTCTGCGAAGTGCCGGCGCTGGCGCCGGGCATGACCCTGTCGGTGTTCCTGGAGCGGCGCCGCGAGCAGACCGACGGCGCGCCGCTGATGACCGATGTGCAGGTGGCGATCAAGCGCAGCCTCAATCCCGACGGGTTGGACCTGAAGCTGCTGGAGGAAGAGATCCGCACCGATCCGCAGATCACCGCCGTGCTGATCGCCGCCGCCAACAGCGCTGCCCAGCACCATGGCGCACCGGTGCAGACCCTCGCCCAGGCGCTGCACCGCTTGGGCACCGGGCAGAGCACCAACCTGATCCTGGGCCTGGCGCTCAAGCGCAGCGCCAAGCTCAGCGACCCGTACCTGGCCGATTACGCCGAACGCTATTGGGGCCTGTCGCTGCACACCGCCGAATATGCCCGGACACTGGCGCGGTTGCTCGACCTGGATCAGGAGCGCTGCTATTGCGCGGGGCTGCTGCACCGCCTCGGCGATCTGGCGCTGCTGCGCTGCCTGCAGGAGTGGAAGCAGGCCGGCGGTGCGCTGGACGAGACGGAAGAAGTGGGCGACGCGCTGGTGGCGTTCGGCGCGGCCTACGGTTCGGCGCTGCGTACCCGTTGGCGCTTGCCGCTGGAGCTGCGCGAGCTGATCGCGTCGGTCTACCAGCTCGGCGGCGGAGTGTATTCCCGAGAGGCGCTGGTGATGAACATGGCGGCGCAGATGGCTCGGCTGACCGAGCAGGAAGGCGTCGAGGAACTGGCGAAGAGCCGTACGGCGCGATTGCTCAAGATCGGCCTGCCGGAACTGACGCGGATGCGCAAATAGCCGGGTCTGGAGCAAAGTTCCTGCCGGCGGGCCGGCTCCCACAGGGCCGGAGGCGGCTCAGCCGCAGACGATCCGGTTCTTGCCCAGCCTTTTGGCCTTGTACATGGCCGCGTCCGCCCGGGCGAACAGGCTGTCGAGGCTTTCGTCGTCGACGGTCAGGCAGGTCAGGCCCTGGCTGACGGTGATGCCGTAGGCGTGTTCGCCATGCTGGAAACTCAAACGCTGGATCTCCCGCTGCAGGCGTTCGGCCACTTGCAGGGCAAAGTCCTGCGCGCATCCCGGGAATACGGCGGCGAACTCCTCGCCGCCGATGCGCCCGAACAGATCCCCGCTGCGCAGCGAGTCGCGTCCGCACTCGGCGATCCGTTGCAGGACGCTGTCGCCCTCCGGGTGGCCGTAGGTGTCGTTGATCAGTTTGAAGTCATCGATGTCCAGCAGCAGGAACGCCAGCGGCGAGCCTTGCAGGCGGGCCTGCTCGAACTCGCGGTGGGCGCATTCGAAGAAGTGGCGGCGGTTGCTGCTGCAGGTCAGCGCGTCGGTGGTGGCCAGGCGTTGCAGCTCGGTTTCCATCTGCTTCTTTTCGGTGATGTCTTCGGCGATGCCGACGATGATCACCGGCCGGCCCGGTTCTTCCTGGCGGTTGATGAAGCATTTGTCGCTGAGCCAGCGCACCTGGCCGTCGGCGGCGATGATCCGGTATTCGCGGTCCTCCACCGCGCCTTTGCGCAGCACGTCGGTGAGGCTGCGTTCGGCGTAGTCCAGGTCGTCGGGGTAGATGCTGTCGCGCCACTGGTTGTAGTCCGCCAGCAGCAGCCCGGCGGAGCGGCCGAAGATCCGCTCGTAGGCGGGGCTGACGTAGAGCACCTGACGGGTTTCCCAGTCGAAGGCCCACAACACGGCATTGACGCTGACCAGCAGCGAGCTGAACAGTTGCTCCCGTTCGCTCAGGCGGGCGACTTCGCCCTGGGCGTGCATCAGCGCCATCAGCGTTTGCGCGGCTTCGGGCCACTGGGAAGGGGATGAGCCGTTTTCATTGTTATTGACCATCGACGCGAATCTCAAAGGGTGTGCCGCCGGTTCGCAGCGGCCACAGCTGAGCCTGCCGGGGTGGCGAAGTGTCTTTGAGATGGGGGATGCGGGGCTAAGTTCCGCGCTGTTGCGGTGAGGGAGGGAGGCTCCCGCCGGGCGGTCGTGGCGAGGGGGATTCAGGGGACACCGCGTTGCCGGTCTTGCAGCGGCAAGCCCTCCTGTGAGCGAGGGCTTGCCCGGTTACCGGTCAGGCGGCTGAAGGGCGCAGCGAATAGGTTTTCAGCTGGTCGGCGAAGTCGCGCAGGGACTGGATGCCGCTGGCCTCGGCCTCATGCACCCAGTCCTTGATGGCAGCGAGCATGTCGTGGCCGTTTGCGCTGGTCTTGATCCAGATCTGCTGCAGGGCCAGGCGCTTCTCGTAGATTACCGCCAGCGCGTGGCTGTGCTCGAGCATGTTCTGGATGCGCACGTGGTGGCGGTCTTCCAGCAGGCTGGTTTCCCGGGACAGCAGGCGCTTGGCCCGGTGGAACTGGTGGCGCACCGAATGGTCGACCCTGGCCAGTTCCTGCTTGACCAGGGGAGCGATCACCAGCTTGCGGTACTGGGCCATGATCTGGAAGCGGTTGTTGAGGATCGCCATGGCGGTGTCCATGTCCAGGCTGCCCTTGCCCTTGACGCGGTGGGCGATCGGCGCGACCCGCTGCACCTTGGCCAGGCGCAGGAAGCAGAAGACCTTGATCCAGGCCCAGCCCAGGTCGAACTCCCACTTCTTCACCGACAGCTTGGCCGAATTGGGGTAGGTGTGATGGTTATTGTGCAGTTCTTCGCCGCCGATCAGGATGCCCCACGGCACCAGGTTGGTCGCGGCGTCGCGGCATTCGAAGTTGCGGTAGCCCACGGCATGGCCGAGCCCGTTGACCACGCCGGCGGCCCAGACCGGGATCCACATCATCTGGATGGCCCAGATGGTGATGCCGATGGTGCCGAACAGCAGCAGGTCGATGACGGCCATGATCGCCACGCCCAGCAGCTTATGGCGGCTGTACAGGTTGCGTTCGATCCAGTCCTCGGGGCAGTTCTTGCCGTAGATACGCAGGGTCTCGGGGTTGCGGGCCTCTTCGCGGTACAGTTCGGCGCCCTTGCGCAGCACCGTGGACAGGCCCTTGATCACCGGGCTGTGCGGGTCGTCCTCGGTTTCGCATTTGGCGTGGTGCTTGCGGTGGATCGCGGTCCACTCGCGGGTGTTCTGCGCGGTGGTCAGCCACAGCCAGAAGCGGAAGAAATGCTTGAGGCCGGCATTCAGCTCGAGGGAGCGATGGGCCGAGTAGCGGTGCAGATAGACCGTGACGCTGACGATCGTCACGTGGGTCATCAACAGGGTGACGGCCACCAGCGACCAGGCCGACAAGCCGAGAAAACCTTCGTACCACATAGCCTTTGGGGCCCTCTGTAGAGAAAAAACAGCCGCTGCATTATCACCAAGCACACAGATAAAACCAGTCGCCCTTTCAGATAAGAGTTGGCTGGATGTTTCTTGACCTATAATCCCAACTTTTTTGTAGGGACATGGACGGCCGAATGTCTGCCTCTTATCGCGATGCCTTGCGTGCAGCGCTGCTTTACCTGGTTCTGGCGGTGGTCTGGCTGCAGGGGACTGGCTACTTATTGAACAGTTTCTTCGATGATTCAGTGGCCTTGCTGCACTGGCAACTGATCAACGGTTACGTGTTCGTGGCACTCAGCGCCGGGCTGATCTTTCTCGCGCGGGCGCGGTTGTTCGAATGCCTCGGCATCGGCGCCCGGCTGCGCGAGCGTCAGGCCGACCGCGAGCGCCTGCGCCAGGCCGCCGCCGTGTTCGACTGCACTCGCGAGGGGGTGCTGGTGACGGATCGGCAGGGGCTGATCGTGCACGTCAACCGCGCCTTCATGGAAATCACCGGTTACCGGTGCGAGGAAGTGCTGGGCCGGCAGCCGAGCCTGTTCAAGTCCGGCCACCATCCGCCGGGCTTCTACCAGGCGATGTTCGCCACGCTGCAGACGAGCGGCGAGTGGAGCGGCGAGATCTGGAACCGGCGCAAGAGCGGTGAGATCTACCCGCAATGGCAGACGATCCGCGTCATCCGCGACGATCAGGGCCGGCTCAGCCATTACGTGGCGGTGTTTTCCGACATCAGCGCGATCAAGGACTCGGAACACGAACTCAAGCACCTGGCCCACCACGACCCGCTGACCGACCTGCCCAACCGCCTGCTGTTCAGCGACCGCGCCGAGCAGGCGCTGGCGTCCGCCCAGACCCACAAGCGCGGATGCGCGCTGCTGATGGTCGACCTGGATCATTTCAAGCTGATCAACGACAGCCTCAGCCACAGTGTCGGCGACCGCCTGCTCAAGGCAGTCGCCGCACGGCTGCAGGATCTGTTCGGGGCGGGCATCACCCTGGCCCGGCTCGGCGGCGACGAGTTCGCGGTGCTGGCCGAAAGCTGCCCGCAGCCTGCGCAGGCGGCGGTGCTGGCCCAGCGCATCCTGGACGGCCTCAAGGAGCCGTTCTGCCTGGAGGGCCACGAACTGTTCATCAACGCCAGCATCGGCATCAGCCTGTTCCCCAGCGATGCCCTGAGCGCCGAGCAACTGCTGCGCAACGCCGATGCGGCGCTGTTCAAGGCCAAGAGCAGCGGCCGCAACGGCTATGCGCTGTACACCGAAGAGCTGACTGCCCACGCCCAGCAGCGGGTCGAGATCGCCTTCGAACTGCGCCGCGCGCTCGAGCAGCAGGAGCTGCGGGTCTATTACCAGCCGGTGCACGACCTGCACAGCGGCCGCCTGGTGGGGGTCGAGGCGCTGGTGCGTTGGCAGCACCCGCAGCGGGGGCTGGTGTCGCCGGCGGAGTTCATCCCCATCGCCGAACGCACCGGCCTGATCGCCGACATCGACGCCTGGGTGATGCGCCAGGCCTGCCGGCAGATGTGCCAGTGGCAACAGGCGGGGGTTGCGCTGTCGTTCGTCGCGGTCAACGTGTCGTCCCGGCTGTTCGCCCGCCGCGAGCTGTACCGGCAGGTCGCGCAGGTGCTGCACGAGACCGGGCTGGATCCGGCCTGCCTTGAGCTGGAAGTCACCGAAAGCGCGGTGATGGACGATCCGGAGGTGGCGCTGGAGCAGATGCATCGCCTGCGCGAGCTGGGCATCCGCCTGGCCATCGACGACTTCGGCACCGGCTACTCGTCGCTGCTGCGGCTCAAGCGCCTGCCGGTGCAGAAGCTCAAGATCGACCAGGGGTTCGTCGCCGGCCTGCCGTGGGACGAAGATGACGGGGCGATCGTGCGGGTGATCATCGCACTGGCCCGGAGCATGGGCATGCAGGTGCACGCCGAAGGCATCGAACAGCCCGAGCAGGCGGCGTTCCTGCTGGAGCAGGCGTGCGACCTGGGGCAAGGCTACTGGTTCGGGCGGCCGGTGCCGGCGCAGGACATCGATTGGTCCAGGGTTCCGGTCATCGGCTGACGGCCTCGCTGCGGATACTCCCGTGGCGAGGGCGCTAGCTCCCGCCCGGGGTTCGGGTCTGCGGTGCAGACCAGAGGGAGCAATGGCCCTCTCCACAGGGGGCTTGGCCGCAAGCCCTTGTCCCGTCAGCTAATGTTTTCAAGTTATATAAACATTCTTAAATAGTCTTTTTAAGAATATCCAGCCCTCTCTTATATTGCTCCCACGCCGGACGCAGCGCGAGCCGCTGCCAGGCACATCCCATACAAAGGAGCAGCACCATGAGCGCATCCCTGCGTAGCGTTGACGGTCAGGACGAAAGCACCATCCTTCGCGAAATCCAGAGCGCCTTGCGCGACCTGCGTTTCGGCGCGGTGGAGATCACTGTGCACAACGCCCAAGTGGTTCAGATCGAACGCAAAGAGAAATTCCGTCTGCAGCAGCCGGGCAACAAGACCGGCTGAACCGCGATCCCGGTCTGCGCCAGCGCCTGCGGGGGATTGATGCCGGCGTCGGCGCAGACGGCGGTCTTGAACAGGCAAACCGCTTTTCGCAATCCATAAGAAAAAGCCACCACCCAGAATTCCAGGAGCTTTCCCCATGTCGTCGATTCGCCGTTACGCTTTGGCCGCCCTGGCCAGCGCTGTGTTTGCCGGTTCTGCGGTCGCCAAGGACTACGAGCTGCTCAACGTGTCGTATGACCCGACCCGTGAGCTGTATCAGGATTACAACGCCGAGTTCGTGAAGTTCTGGCAGGAGAAACATGCCGGCGACACGGTGAAGATCCAGCAGTCCCACGGCGGTTCCGGCAAGCAGGGCCGGGCGGTGATCGACGGCCTGCGCGCTGACGTGGTGACCCTGGCGCTGGCCGGCGACATCGACGAAATCGCCAAGCTGGGCAAGACCCTGCCGGCGGACTGGCAGAAGCGCCTGCCGGAGGCCAGCACGCCGTACACCTCGACCATCGTGTTCCTGGTGCGCAAGGGCAACCCCAAGGGCATCAAGGACTGGGGCGACCTGATCAAGAACGACGTGTCGGTCATCACCCCCAACCCGAAGACCTCCGGCGGCGCACGCTGGAACTTCCTCGCCGCCTGGGCCTATGGCCTGAAGGCCAACGGCGGTGACGAAGCCAAGGCCAAGGCCTACGTGCAGACCCTGTTCAAGCATGTGCCGGTGCTGGATACCGGTGCCCGTGGCTCGACCATCACCTTCGTCAACAACGGTCAGGGCGACGTGCTGCTGGCCTGGGAGAACGAAGCGTTCCTGGCGCTCAAGGAAGACGGCGGCGCCGACAAGTTCGACATCGTCGTGCCGTCGCTGTCGATCCTCGCCGAACCACCGGTGGCGGTGGTCGACAAGAACGCCGAGAAGAAGGGCAACGAGCAGATCGCCGAGGCGTACCTCAAGCACCTGTACAGCCCGGCAGGCCAGGAGATCGCGGCGAAGAACTTCTACCGTCCGCGTGACAAGGACGTGGCGGCCAAGTACGCCCAGCAGTTCCCGAAACTGGAACTGGTGACCATCGACAAGGACTTCGGCGGGTGGAAAACCGCGCAGCCGAAATTCTTCAACGACGGCGGCGTGTTCGACCAGATCTATCAGGCGCAGTAATCTGATTTGGCAGCCTGAAAAACTGTAGGAGCGAGCCTGCTCGCGAAGAGGGAGTATCAGTCAACATTCATGTCGCCTGATACTCCACTTTCGCGAGCAGGCTCGCTCCCACATTGTTAGATGTGTTTTTGACCAAGGACTTTTATGTCGCGTCGTATCTCCCCCGTCATACCCGGCTTCGGGCTGACGCTGGGCTACACCTTGGTGTACCTCAGTCTGATTGTGCTCATCCCGCTGGCGGCGATGTTCGTCCACGCCGCCCAACTCACCTGGGATCAGTTCTGGACGATCATCTCCGCCCCCCGCGTGCTGGCCGCCCTGAAGCTGAGCTTCGGCACGGCGTTGTGCGCCGCGGTCATCAACGGCGTCATCGGCACGCTGATGGCCTGGGTGCTGGTGCGCTACAGCTTCCCCGGCCGCAAGGTGATCGACGCGATGATCGACCTGCCGTTCGCCCTGCCGACGGCGGTGGCGGGCATCGCGCTGACGGCGCTGTACACCCCCACCGGCCTGGTCGGGCAGTTCGCCGCGGACCTGGGCTTCAAGATCGCCTACACCCCCCTGGGCATCACCCTGGCGCTGACCTTCGTGACCCTGCCGTTCGTGGTGCGCACGGTGCAGCCGGTGCTGGCGGACATCCCCCGTGAGGTCGAAGAGGCCGCCGCGTGCCTGGGCGCCAAGCCCTTGCAGGTGTTCCGTCACGTGCTGCTGCCGGCGCTGCTGCCGGCCTGGCTGACCGGTTTCGCCCTGGCGTTCGCCCGGGGCGTGGGCGAGTACGGTTCGGTGATCTTCATCGCCGGCAACATGCCGATGAAGACCGAGATCCTGCCGCTGCTGATCATGGTCAAGCTCGACCAGTACGACTACACCGGCGCCACGTCCATCGGCGTGCTGATGCTGGTGGTTTCCTTTGTCCTGTTGCTGCTGATCAACCTGTTGCAGCGGCGCATCGAAACCCCATAAGGAGGCGCGAACCATGTCCCAACCGTCCATTGCGGCCGCGTCCTCGGCCAACGCCGCCCGTCGCGGCAACGCGGCAGCGCGCCAGACCCTGATCGGCCTCGGCTGGCTGATCTTTGCGCTGTTCCTGTTGCTGCCGCTGTTCATCGTGGTGTCCCAGGGCCTGAAGAACGGCATCGGTGAGTTCTTCACCGCGATCCTGGAGCCGGACGCCTTGTCGGCGCTGAAGCTCACGGTGATCGCCGTGCTGATTTCGGTGCCGCTGAACCTGGTGTTCGGCGTCAGTGCCGCCTGGTGCGTGAGCAAGTACTCGTTCCGCGGCAAGAGCATCCTGGTGACCCTGATCGACCTGCCGTTCTCGGTGTCGCCGGTGATCGCCGGCCTGGTCTACGTGCTGATGTTCGGCGCCCAGGGCCTGTTCGGGCCGTGGCTGCAGGACCACGACATCCAGATCGTGTTCGCCCTGCCGGGCATCGTGCTGGCGACGATCTTCGTCACCGTGCCGTTCGTGGCCCGCGAACTGATTCCGCTGATGCAGGAGCAAGGCACCCAGGAGGAAGAGGCCGCGCGCCTGCTCGGCGCCAACGGCTGGCAGATGTTCTGGCACGTCACCGTGCCCAACATCAAATGGGGCCTGATCTACGGCGTGGTGCTGTGCACCGCCCGGGCCATGGGCGAGTTCGGCGCGGTGTCGGTGGTGTCCGGGCACATCCGCGGGGTCACCAACACCCTGCCGCTGCACGTGGAGATCCTCTACAACGAATACAACCACGTGGCCGCGTTCGCCGTGGCGAGCCTGTTGCTGATCCTGGCGCTCTTCATCCTGCTGCTCAAGCAGTGGAGCGAAAACCGTATCAACCGCCTGCGCACCAGCGCCGCGGAGGAATAATTCATGTCGATCGAAGTGCGTAACGTCAGCAAGAACTTCAACGCGTTCAAGGCGCTGGACAACATCAGCCTGGATATCCACAGCGGCGAGCTGGTCGCCTTGCTCGGCCCGTCCGGCTGCGGCAAGACCACGCTGCTGCGCATCATCGCCGGCCTGGAGACCCCGGACCAGGGCAACATCGTGTTCCACGGCGAGGACGTTTCCGGCCACGACGTGCGCGACCGCAACGTCGGTTTCGTGTTCCAGCACTACGCCCTGTTCCGCCACATGACCGTGTTCGACAACGTCGCCTTCGGCCTGCGCATGAAGCCGAAGAACCAGCGCCCGAACGAAAGCCAGATCGCGGCCAAGGTCCATGAACTGCTGAACATGGTGCAGCTGGACTGGCTGTCGGACCGGTATCCGGAGCAGCTCTCCGGCGGCCAGCGCCAGCGGATCGCCCTGGCCCGCGCCCTGGCGGTGGAGCCCAAGGTGCTGCTGCTCGACGAGCCGTTCGGCGCCCTCGATGCCAAGGTGCGCAAGGAACTGCGCCGCTGGCTGGCGCGCCTGCACGAGGACATCAACCTGACCTCGGTGTTCGTGACCCACGACCAGGAAGAGGCGATGGAAGTCGCCGACCGCATCGTGGTGATGAACAAGGGCGTGATCGAGCAGATCGGCTCGCCGGGCGACGTCTACGAGAACCCGGCCAGCGATTTCGTCTATCACTTCCTCGGCGACTCGAACCGCTTGCACCTGGGCGGCGACGACCACGTGCTGTTCCGTCCCCACGAAGTGTCGCTGTCGCGCCATGAGCTGGAGGATCACCACGCCGCCCAAGTGCGCGACATCCGCCCGCTGGGCGCCACCACCCGGGTGACGCTGAAGGTCGAAGGCCAGAGCGACCTGATCGAGGCCGAAGTGGTGAAGGACCACGACAGCCTGGTCGGCCTGGCCAAGGGCGAGACGCTGTTCTTCAAGCCGAAGGTCTGGCAGAAGGTCGCCAGTCTCTAAAGGCGAAAGCATCGCCAGCAGGCTGGCTCCCACAGTGAACCGGTGTGAACACGCAGTGTGTGAGCGATCGGAATCCCTGCGGGAGCCAGCCTGCTAGATGGCCGCGCGGTTCGGATTGACCCGCACCCCGCCCACCCGCGCCTCGATCTGCTCCTTCAGCCCCTGGCGCAGGCCGAGCATGAACGCCAGCTCCACCGTCACGAACAGCGGCCCGACGATCAACCCGGTCAGGTCATCGACGAACGCCGGTTTGCGCCCTTCGTAATGGTGGCCGACAAACTGGATCGCCCAGCCGATCACGAACATCGCCAGCCCGCTGCCCAGCCACACCAGGGTGCTCTGTTGGGCCAGCGCATGCCCGGCCCAGACCGACAGTGCCATCAGCCCGGTCATCAGCAGGCCGAGACGGAGCTCCAGGCGCAGGTAGAACCAGGCCGACGCCAACGCCACCAACACCGCCGGAGAGATCCACAGGGCGCCGACCGGCCATTCGGGCCGCGACAGCAGCACCGCCACCGCCACCACGATCAGCGGGATGCCGACGAAGTGGCTGGCGATGTTGCGCGGGTCGCGGTGGTACGCGGCGTATTGACTCAAATGATCGACGAGGTTTTTCATTGTTGTTCCTCCTGTAGGGTGACCGGATCATGCCTGGGGCACGGCACCCGTTCTGTCAGGCAGGCGACAATCTTTGGGAGCGTTCATGGAAAAGGTCTGGCGCGAGCGTCTGATGACCGGGCAGTGGTTCAGCCATCTGCCGGCGTCCTTTCAGGATAGCCTGCTGGCGGCGGCCCGGGAGCGGCGGATGGCGGCGGGGCAGCGGTTGTTCAGGCGCGGCGATCCGCCGTGCGGGCTGTACGCGGTGCTCGATGGCGCGGTGCGCATCGGTGCGGTCAGCGAGCACGGCAAGGAAGCGCTGCTGAGCCTGGTGGAGGCGCCCCACTGGTTCGGCGAGATCTGCCTGTTCGACGGCCAGCCGCGCACCCACGACGCCTATGCGGCCGGGTCGTGCACATTGCTGAACATCCCGCAGGCGACCCTGCTCAAGCTGCTCGACGAGCATCCGCTGCACTGGCGTCATCTGGCGTTGCTGATGAGCCAGAAATTGCGCCTGACCTTTATCAACCTCGAACAGCTGAGCCTGCTCCCGGCCCCGGCGCGCCTGGCCCACCGTCTGCTGATGATCGCCGAAGGCTACGGCGAGCTCGACCCGCCCCGCCGCGTGCTGCAACTGCCGCAGGAGCAACTGGCGTCGATGCTGTCGCTGTCGCGCCAGACCACCAACCAGATCCTCAAGGACCTGCAGGGGCAGGGGATCATCGGCTTGGGCTACGGCGAAATCGAGATTCTCGATGCCGAGCGGCTGAGGGCCCTGGCCACGATCTGACAAGTGCGCGGGATCACCTGTGGGAGCGATGGCGTGAGGTCTGTCACCGGCGATGTCGGATCAACGACCGCCATCGCGAGCCGGCTCGCTCCCGCCGTGTGCAGGCGTCAGCGCAACTGATCGCGGAACTGCCCCGGCGTCATCCCCGTCCAGCGCTTGAACGCGCGGCTGAAGCTGCTGGTGTCGGCGAAGCCCAGCAGGTAGCTGATTTCGCTCAGCGAGCAGTGCGGGTCGCGCAGGTGCAGCAGCGCGAGGTTCTCGCGGCTTTCGTTGAGCAGCGTGTCGAACCGGCAGCCTTCGTCCGCCAGGTGCCGCTGCAGGCTGCGCAGGCTCAGGTGCAGGGCCTGGGCGATGCGTTCGGCGCCGGGTTCGCCTTCGGGCAGTTGCTCTTCGATGGCGTCGCGCACCTTGCGCTCCCAGGTCAGCGGCTTGAGCTGGGCGAGGGTGCGGTTGAGCACCGCCTCGTTGTGCTCGGCCAGTTCCGGGTTGGCGTCGTCCAGGTGGCTGTCGAAGTCGGCGAGGGCGAACTCCAACCGGTCTTCTTCGGCGGCGAAATGCACCGGGGCGCGGAACACCTTGTGCCACGGGTGGGCGTCGGTCGGTTCCGGGCGGCGCAGGTACACCGCCAGCGGCGCGTAATCGCGGCCCAGGCGGTTACGGCAGGTGCGCACGTAGATCGCGGCGAAGGCGTCGATGGCTTCGAACGCCGGGGCCGGGTTGCCGGCCGGTACGTTCAGGCGGAAGCGGTAGCGGTCCTCGTTGCGGGTGAGCTCCAGCTCCAGGGCATCGCTGACCACCGGGTGATAGCGCACGATCCGCTCGAACACTTCCCGCAGGCTGCCGCTGGCCACCAGCGCATAGCCCAGGGCATGGAACGTCGTGGGGCTGACGAAGCGCGACACCCGCAGGCCGATGGCCGGGTCGCCGCTGACCTGCACGGCGATCTCCCACAGGCGCGTGGTGCCGGACAGCGGGTAGCGGGCGTTCGGGTCGTCCATCAACTGCGGATCGAGCCCCGCCTGCCGGCACAGCTCGGTGCTGTCGAGCCCCAGCGCATCGAGTTGCTTGCGCAGGGCACGGGTCCAACTGGCGAGGGAGGTCGGTTCCTTCATGTCGATTGGCGCTTCCGGTCAACAGGTTGGCGTTCTCGGCTACCGCGTCCGGCCCCGCCGCAGGGCAGGATGCGGACATCGATAACCAGAGGATGGAAGCATGCACCGTACTTCTGCAAGTCCCCAGCGACACAATGACACCCAGCGCGCGGCGCACATTCGCCAGGTGGTGCTGGCCAGAGGCGCCGAACTGCGCGAGCGCTACCCCGTTCTGAACCGTCAGGACGCCCTCGGCGCCGGGATCCTGGCCTTCGCGCTGGTGGGGATGACCGCGTCGGCGGCGCTGTACGTCACCGGCCATCTGGCCTGGTGGGCGTGCCTGTTGCTCAACGGGTTCTTCGCATCGCTGACCCACGAGCTGGAGCACGACCTGATCCACAGCATGTACTTCCGCAAGCGGCGGGTGCCGCACAACCTGATGATGGCGCTGGTCTGGCTGGCGCGGCCGAGCACCATCAACCCGTGGATCCGCCGCCACCTGCACCTCAACCACCACAAGGTGTCCGGCACCGAAACCGACATGGAAGAGCGGGCGATCACCAACGGCGAACCGTGGGGCCCGGCCCGGCTGCTGATGGTGGGCGACAACGTGATGTCGGCGTTCATCCGCATGCTGCGGGCCAAGACCTGGGCGCACAAGGTCAGCATCCTCAAGCGCTCGCTGAAGGTCTACGCGCCGCTGGCGCTGCTGCATTGGGGCGCGTGGTACGTGTTCCTCGGCTTCCACGGAGCCAACGGCGTCGCCTGGCTGCTGGGCTCGACCATCGACTGGTCGGCGACCACGCTGTCGGTGATGCAGGTGATCGACATCGCCGCCGTGGTGATCATTGGCCCGAACGTGCTGCGCACGTTTTGCCTGCATTTCATCAGCTCGAACATGCATTACTACGGCGATGTGGAGCCGGGCAACGTGATCCAGCAGTGCCAGGTGCTGAACCCTTGGTGGCTGTGGCCGCTGCAGGCGTTCTGCTTCAACTTCGGCAGCACCCACGGGATCCATCATTTCGTGGTCAAGGAGCCGTTCTACATCCGTCAGATGACCGCACCGGTGGCGCACAAGGTGATGCGCGAGATGGGGGTGCGGTTCAACGACTTCGGCACGTTCGGGCGGGCGAACCGGTTTGTGCGCAAAGAAGGCGCGGTGGTGCGGGAGGAGGCGGGTACGGCCAGGGCCTGATGGGAGAACTCACTGGCGCCATCGCCAGCAGGCTGGCTCCCACAGGTACTGCGCAGATACACAGCAACGCAGATCACTCCGGAGCCCTGTGGGAGCTTGGCGGCAAGCGATGGGGCCGGTACGGCCAGCGTCTCCGGCACTGACCCTCCGCCATCGCCAGCAGTGTGAGAGCGGGCGTGCTCCAGGCGCCCTCAATCCGGCTGGAACGGCGACTCGCTCAGGATCACTCCGGTCTCTTCCACGTAGCGCTGCCAATGGCCGATCAAGGCCTCAAGTTTCTCCGGCCGGTCCTGCGCCAGGTCGTGGATCTCCCCCGGATCCGCCGCCAGGTCATAGAGCTGCCAGGTCGCCGGCCCCACCGGGCCCGGGATGTAGACCGCTTTCCAGTGCCCCTGGCGGATCGCCCGGCGCCCGAACAGCTCCCAGCCGGTGACGGTGTGTTCGTCATGCACCTGCGCCGTCTCGCCGGACAGGAAGCCCAGCCACGATTTGCCCCGCAGCGGCGCCACCGGTTTGCCGCGCCACTGCTTGCCGGGATGGCGCACGCCGGCCAGGTCGAGGATGGTCGGGGCGATGTCCATGACCGTGCCGAAGCCGTGGCTGATCTGCCCGCCGACCGGCAGCGGCGGGTAATGCAGCAGCGCCGGTACGCGGATCCCGCCTTCGGTGGTGAAGGCCTTGAACAGCCGCGACGGCGCCGTGGCCACCTGGGCCCAGCTCGGCCCGTACCAGACGTAGGAGTTGGCGCGGCCGATGTTGTCCAGGCTGTTGTCGTAGTGCCGGTCGAGGAAGGTCAGCAGCTGCGGGCCGAATTTCGGGAAGGCCTCCAGCAGCGCGCCTTCGGCGCCGTTGTCGGACATGAACAGGATGAACGTGTTGTCGAGCTGCCCCTGCTGGCGCAGGTAGTCGACGACCCGGCCGATGTTCCAGTCCATGCGCTCGACCATCGCCGCGTAGACCTCCATGGCCCGGGCGGAGATCTGCCGTTGCCGGTCGCTCATGGCGTCCCACTGCGCGTTCAGCTGGATCAGCGGATGCGGCTCGACGTCCGTCTCGATCAACCCCAGCGCCTTGAGTTTCTCTAGCCTTTCGAGGCGCAGGGCCTCGGGGCCGGCGTCGTAGCGGCCGCGGTACTTTTCGACGATCTCAGCCGGCGCCTGCAACGGCCAGTGCGGCGCGGAAAACGGCAAGTAGGCGAAGAACGGCCGGGTCTGGTCACGTTCCTTCAGGTAGTGCAGCAGCTTGTCGCCGAACGCATCGGAGGAATAGAAGTCCTTGGGCAACGCGTCGAGGAAGGTATCGTCCTCGATGTACAGCGCCGGGGTGGACTTGAGCAGGCGCGGCGTGTCGTCCTGGTACGGCGGCTCGAAACCGTAGTGGTTGGCCGCGCCCGGCAGCAGCGAGAACGAACGCTCGAAACCCCGGGCGTGGGGGGCCAGCTCGGCGGTCAGGCCCAGGTGCCACTTGCCGCTCATCAGGGTTTGGTAGCCCGCTTCGCGCAGCAGCTCCGGCAGCGCCACCACGCGGTCGTTGAGGTGGCCCTCGTAGCCGGGCTTGCCGATCAGGTCCGGCGTCAGCGCCTCGGCCATGGTGCCGATCCCGGCGATGTGGTGGTCGGTGCCGGTGAGCAGCATCGAACGGGTCGGCGAGCAGGTCGGCGCGGTGTGGAAATCGGTCAGGCGCAGGCCGTTCTCGGCCAGGGCATCGAGGTTCGGCGTGGCGATCTCGCCGCCGAAGGCGCCGATGTCGGAGAAGCCGAGGTCATCGGCCAGGATCACCAGGAAATTGGGGCGTTGCGGCATCGGCAGACTCCTGTTCAGTAGGCAATGAAAGACAGCGGCAGATCGCGGATCTGCACCGCCGGGGCAGGCAGGTAGTGACCGTCGCCGGTCAGTTCGTGCAGCAGTTCCTCGCGCAGTTGGTGGAAGTCGAAGCCGCTGCGCTGGCGGGGACGGGGCAGGGCGATGTCCACCACTTGCTTGATCCGTCCCGGCCGCGGCTCCATCACCACCACCCGGTCGGCCAGGAAGATCGCTTCCTCGACATCGTGGGTGACCAGGATGGTGGTGATCTTCGCCCGGTCGCGGATGGCCAGCAGTTCGTCCTGCATCTGCTGGCGGGTCAGCGCGTCGAGGGCGCCGAAGGGTTCGTCGAGCAGCAGGATCCGCGGGCTCGCCACCAGCCCGCGGGCGATGGCCACGCGCTGCGCCATGCCGCCGGAGAGCTGGTGCGGGTAGGCGCGGGCGAAGTCGCGCAGGCCCACCAGTTCGATGAAACTGTCGATGCGCCGCTGCTTCTCGGCGGCGCCGAGGGGCTCGTTGACCAGGCCCAGGCCGATGTTGTCGGCCACCGTCAACCACGGGAACAGGCGGTGTTCCTGAAACACGATGCCGCGTTCGCTGCCGACGCCGGTGACGGCCTTGCCGTCCACGGTGATCTGCCCGCGGAACGCGGTGTCCAGGCCCACCAGCAAGCGCAGCAGGGTGGATTTGCCGCAGCCGCTGGAGCCGACGATGGCGACGAACTCGCCCTCGGCGATGTCGAGGTTGAATTCGCGGATCGCCTCCAGTTCGAAGCCGTCGACGTCAAAGGATTTGCCGACGTGGGTGAAGCTGACAATCGGTGCGTTCATGCGTGTCTCCAGCGGGTGGCGCGGATTTCCAGGCGTTGGCCGATGAGGTTGAGGAGGGCGCCGGTGAGGCCGACCAGCAGCATTCCGGCCATGATCAGGTCCATGCGCAGCAGTTGCTGGGCGCCGATCATCTGGCTGCCGATGCCGCCGTTGGACGGCATGAAATATTCGGCGCCGATGGTGCCGAGCCAGGCGTAGATCAGGCTCAGGCGCAGGCCGGCGAAGATGCCCGGGGCCGCGCCCGGCAGCACCAGCCGGCGCAGGCGCTGGCCGAGGTTCAGGCGCAGCGCCTGCGCCGCCTCGTTGAGCTGCGGCGACAGGTTGGCGACGCTGCGTTGGGTGGCGACGAACAGCGGGAAGAACGCGGCGAGGGCCACGAACACCCACTTGGCCAGTTCGCCCAGGCCGAACCACGCGGTGAGCAGCGGCACCCAGGCGAAAATCGCGATCTGCCGCAGGGCAGCGAGGGTCGGGCCGACCAAGCGTTCGGCGCTGCGCGACAGACCCAGCAGCAAGCCCAGCGCCAGGCCGAGCCCGCCGCCGATCAGCAGGCCGCCCAGGGTGCGGCCCAGGCTCAGGGCCATGCCGCCGATCAGCGTGCCGTCGCGCAGGCCGTTACGGGTGGCCTCCAGCACGGTCAACGGGCTGACCAGGAGGTTGGCGTCGATCCACTGCCCGTCGCTCGCCGCCTGCCACAGCGCCAGCAGGCCCAGCGGCAGCAGCCACGGCTGCACGCGCTGCCAGCCCCGGTAGCGCGGGCCCCGGCGGATTTCGGCGGTGGCCGGGTGCGGCCAGTGCACCAGCCGGCTGTCGAGCAGGCCGACGCCGCAGTCCATCGCCACGCCGAACAGGCCGATGACCACGATGCAGACGAACACGATGTCGAGCATGAACAGCTGCCGCGCCCAGACCATCAGGTAGCCGATGCCTTCGCTGGAGGCCAGCAGCTCCACCGCCAGCAGCGACGTCCAACCGGCCGCCAGGGCCAGGCGTACGCCGGCCATGAACGCCGGCAGCGCAGCGGGCAGGATCAGGCGGCGGATCAGCAAGTGCGGCGGCAGGCGCAGCACGGTGGCGGCTTCGCGCAGCTTCGGTTGCGCATCGCGCACGCCGACCAGGGTGTGCAGGGTCACCGGCACCACGATGGCCTTGACCAGCACCACCAGCTTGAGCGTTTCGCCGATGCCGAAGACCACCATGAACAGCGGGATCCACGCCAGCGTCGGCACCTGGGCGAGCCCGGCGAACGTCGGGAATATCAACCGTTCGAGCGGCCGGCTGAAACCCAGTGCCGCGCCCAGCGCCGCGCCTATTGAAACGCCGGCCAGCAGGCCCCAGAGCAACCGCTGCAGGCTGATCCACAAATGGCTCCACAATTCACCCCGGGACAGTTCGAGCGCACTGCTCCAGACCAGCGACGGTGCCGGCAGGATCTGCTCACTCATCCATTGGCTGCGCGCCGCCAGCCACCAGAGGGCGAACAGGCTGAGCGGCAGCAGCCAGGGCAGCAGGCGTTGGCTCAGCGTCGGCCAGGGCCGCCGGGGTTTGAGCGACGGCGCCGGCAGCGGCAGGCTGAGCAGGGAATCTCGGGCCATGGTTGACCTCCGTTGTCGGGTTGCATGGCAGACCGCTGCGTGTGCGGAAGCGGTGTATGCAAAATCGATATATAAACAACTGATTCAATGCTATTGGGAGATAAGCCAGACCATTTAAGGCCTCCAGCCCTGACGCATCCAATGCATTCGGAGAATATTTTCGATGCTGTTTTTGCATACGGGCCCAGGAGCCCCGACGCCGCCTGCTTAGCTTAAAAAGCTATAAAAATGTGCATTTATAGTATTTATGTGCAGAAGGCCATTGCGCCTACGTTCGGCTCCTCAATGCCCGCCGCAATCAGGAGCCGCGCCCATGAACCTTCCCTTCAAACGTGTCACCCGTCTGTTTGCCGCCTCTGCGCTGGCGGGGTTGTTCGCCTTCACCGCCCACGCCGATGAACTCAAGGAAATCCGCATCGCCGTGCCCGACCTCAGCGCCGGCACCCAGCACAGCGGCGGCGGCATCGTCGACGTGCTGCGCCATCAGCAGGTCTTCGAGAAGGCTTTCGCCGAGCAGGGGATCAAGATTCAGTGGAGCTTCTTCAAGGGGGCGGGCCCTGTGATCAACGAGGCGTTCGCCAACGGCCAGGTGGATCTGGCCTACCTGGGCGACCTGGCGGCGATCATCGGCAAGTCCAACGGTCTCGACACCCGCCTGCTCAGCGCGACCGCCCGTGGCGTGAAGCAGTACCTGGGCGTGGTGCCGGGGTCGGGGATCAAGACGCTGCAGGACCTTAAAGGCAAGCGCGTGGCGATCTTCCGCGGCACCGCGACGCAGCTGTCGTTCGATGCGGCGCTGGCCAGCCAGGGCCTGAGCGAGAAGGACGTGAAAGTCATCAACCTCGACTTCAACGCGGCGGTGGCCGCCCTGGCGGCCAAACAGATCGATGCGTCGTGGGGCAGCTCCGGGCTGACCGCGCTTCAAGCCAAGGGACTGGCCGAACTGCCGCTCAACACCAAGGACTTGGGCGGCGCCGGCAGCGTGCAGGCGGTGCTGGTGGGCACCGGCAAGTTCGTCGATGCCCATCCCTACGTCGTGGCCAAGCTGCTCAAGGCCCAGCAGCAGGCGGTAGACTGGCTGACCCAGGACAGCAACAAGGACGCCTATGTGCAGTTGGTCTCGGGGTTGGCGAGCTATCCGCCGGTGATCCTGACCCAGGACCTGAAGGATCAGAGACTGAGCGAAGTGTTCCCCTCGACGCTGGATCCGGTGTTCCTCGGCAAGCTGCAGGACGCGGTGGATCTGGCGGCGCAGCAGAAGCTGATCCGCAAGCCGTTCAAGGTCAATGACTGGGTAGCGCCGGGGCTGGCGGCTGCCGGGCTCTGAACCGGTGGCGGCAGGGCTGGCCTCATCGCCAGCAGGCTGGCTCCCACAGGGACGTGGATGACAGCCCTAGACCGCGACGCCGAGGGCCTGCCTGTCCAGCGTCACCAGCGTCTCGATCATCGCCCGCGCCGCCGGCGACAGGCGGAAGCCAGTGCGGCTGACGATCCCGCACCGGGCGTTCATGCTTTCCAGGTTCTGCGGCAGGTTGCGCCAGTGCAGCAGTGCCAGCGAGCCCTGGGCGATGTCCTGTTCGAACGCCTCTTCGGTGCCCACGCCGATGGCGTTGGACTGCAGTACCACCTTGACCAGCGCCGGGAAATGCTCGGTCTCGATGGTCGGTGAAAAGTCGACCCGGCCGCTGAGGTTCGCCAGCAGTTTGCGGATGCCCGGCGGGATCAGCGTGGTCGCCAGCGGGTAGTCGAACATGTCGTTGGTCGACAGGCTTTCCTTGGCCAGCAGCGGATGCCCCGGCCGGCAGAAGAATACCCCGCGCTTGGGCGTCAGCGCCTGGGTCTGGAAGTTGGGGTCGGCCTCGAAATGGCGGATGTCGGCGATGAAGAATTCGATCTCCTCGCGGCTCAGGGCGCGGCTGAGCTTTTCCCAGTTGTCCACCTGAAAGCAGGTGCGCACCTTGGGGTGCGAATTGACGAACTGCGCCACCGCATCCGGCACCAGTTTCACCGCCGGCGCAGGGCCGCAGCCGAAGCGCAGTTCGCCGGCGTCGAGCTTGGTCATCTGCGTCACTTCGGCGCTGAGCAGCGCCGCGCCCTGCACCAGGGTGAGGGCGTGCTGCAACACCACTTGGCCTTCCGGGGTGGGGCGCAGATCCTTGTTGCCGCGGTCCACCAGCACGCAGCCGAACTCCTGCTCCAGCCCTTGGATGCTGCGGCTGAACGCCGGTTGGGTGATCCCCATCGCGTCCGCCGCGCGGACGAAGCTGCGGTGTTCGTTGAGGGCGATGAAGTAGCGCAATTGGCGAAGATCCATATGCTTTTCCGGCATCCTAAAAATAGCGCGAAGGCATTTGCGACGAGGGTTGATCGAGGTTTTAAATGCAAGCTCTTATTCCGTCAACGAAGCACGTGAATATCTATTAGATGTAAATGGAATATAGATAGAGCGTTGCTTCGCTGCCGGCCAACCGCAAGCAGATGATGAGGGTCGATCCATGAGCAATGCCGCACTCGCTGTAAAACCCGCTGTCCAGGCGCTGGACATCCATCCGGTGGCCGGCCGCATCGGCGCCGAGATCCGTGGCGTGCAACTGTCCGGTGAGCTGGACGCCGCCACCGTCGAAGCCATCCAGCAGGCGCTGGTGCAATACAAGGTGGTGTTCTTCCGCGAGCAGACCCAGCTCGACGACCAGCGCCAGGAGGCGTTCGCCCACTTGCTCGGCGAACCGGTGGCGCATCCCACCGTGCCGTCCCGCGAGGGCACCCGCTACCTGCTGGAGCTGGACGGCGCCGAGGGCCAGCGCGCCAACTCGTGGCACACCGACGTGACCTTCGTCGAGGCCTACCCCAAGGCCTCCATCCTGCGTTCGGTGGTGGCGCCGGCCTTCGGCGGCGACACCCTGTGGGCCAACACCGCCACCGCCTACAGCGAACTGCCGGCGGAGCTGCGGGAGCTGGCGGACAAACTGGTGGCCGTGCACAGCAACGAGTACGACTACGCGGCGGTGAAGCCGCACGTGTCGGCGGAGAAGCTGGAGCGCTACCGCAAGATCTTCACCTCGACCGTGTACGAGACCGAACACCCGGTAGTGCGGGTGCACCCGGTCAGCGGCGAGAAGAGCTTGCTGCTGGGGCATTTCGTCAAACGCATCAAGGGCTATTCCCAGGCCGATTCGGCGCACCTGTTCGGGTTGCTGCAGAGCCATGTGATCCGCCAGGAGAACACCGTGCGCTGGCGCTGGAAGGCCGGCGACGTGGCGATCTGGGACAACCGTTCGACCCAGCATTACGCGATCGACGACTACGGCATCCAGGACCGGGTGGTGCGCCGCGTGACGCTCAAGGGCGAAGTGCCGGTGGGGGCTTCCGGGCAGCGCAGCCGGACCGTCAAAGGGGCTGAAAGCGTCGGTGCCTGACCCGACCCTTGGCAGGCAAGTCGATGGGGCGGCCAACGAAGTGGCCGCCTTCACCACACGCCGATCTGCACGGCTTTCTCAGTGCCGGGCTCGCCGTAGCGGAACCGTTGCCCGCGCTCATCGATTTCCCGGTGACTGATGGTGGTGCGCCGCTTCAGCCCGCGCAGCCACTCGAACAGATACCCCGCATGTTCCTCCCGCACCGCCGCGTACGCCGGCTCCTCCCCTAGGTCGCGCAGTTCCTGCGGGTCGTTCGACAGGTCGAAAAGCTGCGGCCGGAAGCCGTCGTAGGCCAGGTATTTCCAGCGTTCGCTGCGCACCATGGTCATGCGGCAGCGGTCGATGGGCCGGCCCAGCCGCTCCCGCGCCGGGGCCTGGAAGGCGTAGTCGTATTCGCTGATCGCGTAACGGCGCCACGCGGGACGCTCGCCGTGCAGCAGGGGAATCAACGAGCGCCCTTCCAGCCGGTGCTCGGCACCCGGCAGGCCCAATGCCTCCAGGAACGTCGGCAGCGCGTCGATGGTTTCCGTCAGTCGTTCGTCCACCGAACCCCGGGTGATGTCCGCCGCCGCGCGAGGGTCGCGCACGATCAGCGGCACGCCCACCGCCTGCTCCAGCAGGAACTCCTTTTCCCCCAGATAGTGGTCGCCGAGAAAGTCGCCGTGATCGCTGGTGAACACGATCAGCGTGTCCTCCCAGTGCCCGTTGCTTTGCAGGAAATCGAACAATCGGCCGAGGTGGTCATCGATCTGCTTGACCAGGCCCATGTACGCCGGAATGACGTTCTGCCGTACTTCATCCCGGGAGAAGTTCAGGCTTTCTTCGTGTTGGCGGAAGGCGTTGTAAACCGGGTGGTTGCTGGCGTTTTCGGGGGCGGCGCGCACCGGTTCGAGAATCGATTTCGTACTGTACAAGGCGTGGTACGGCGATGGTACGATATAAGGCCAATGAGGCTTTATGAAGGATAGGTGCAAACACCAGGATTGCCCGTTTTGTTCGTTGATGAAGTCGATGGCGCGATCGGTGGTGAAAGCGGTCTCCGAATGCCGTTCGGGGATGCGGGCCGGCAAGTGCGCATGGCGCATGTGCCAGCCGCTGAGGATGGCGCCGTTCTCGCCTTCGGCGGCGTTGGCCCAGTCGTGCCAGGGGTTGCGGCCGCCGAAGCCGTGGCTGCGCAGGTAATGGGTGTAGGGGGAGGATTCGCGCTTGTCGTCGAACAGCGGGTCGTCGGGGTAGATGCCGTCATGCCGCAGGTAAGGCTCGAAGCCGACTTCGTTGAGCGCCCGGGCATGGTCGCCGTCGGGATCGAGCGCCAGCCGCTGCAGGCCGTCCAGGTTCGGCGTCGCGTGGGTCTTGCCCACCAGCGCGGTGCGGATGCCGTGGGGGCGCAGGTAGTCGCCGAGGGTCAGTTCATCCAGCGGCAGCGGCACTGCGTTCCAGGCCACCTGGTGGCTGCTGACGTAGCGCCCGGTGTAGGCCGACATCCGCGACGGGCCGCAGATCGTGCCTTGGGTGTAGGCACGGCTGAAGCGCACGCCGGTGGCGGCGAGGCGGTCGATGTTCGGGGTGTGCAGGTGCGGATGGCCGTAGCAGGACAGGTAATCGCGGCGCAGTTGGTCGCACATGATGTACAGCACGTTGCGCACGGGTTTTGGCGGGTTGGGCATGGGGCTCACCGGTCAGAGGGACAGGCGGCTTTTTTCGCTGCGGTCGGGGCCGTTCGGCAAGTGCATTCGGGGAATGCCTGTCATGCAGGGATTGCATCGGCTCGGCGGTCTTGCCCCGATCCTGCGGTGCCTTTACTGACGCCATCGCCAGCAGGCTGGCTCCCACAGGGTTCTGCGCTGATCACCGATCCGGGTACGGCCGCGCCCTTTGTGGGAGCCTGCCTGCTGGCGATGGCGGCGGATCAGACCGCCAGCCCGTCGAGGGAGCACATCCCTTCGTCCAGCGCATCGATCTCGCGGATCTGCGCCACCATCGCCTCGGCCAGCGGTGACAGGCGATAGCCCGCCCGGCTGACGATCCCGTAGCGGGTGTACAGCTCCTCCAGGTCATCGGCCAACCCTTCGATCTTCAGGCACACCAACTCGTCCCGGGCCCGGTGCAGCGCGTCGGAGTATTCGCCGACGATACCCACCGCATCCGAGCGCAGCACCACGCCGAGCAGGCTGGCGCTGTTTTCGCATTCCACGTTCGGCGTGAAGTCCGGGCGGCCGCTGAGGTCGACGATCACTTTGCGCAGGTTAGGCGGGCGGATGCTTACCGCCATCGGATAACTCATCAACTCGGCGGCGCTGACCCGCTCCCGCGCCGCCAACGGATGCCCGGCGCGGCAGCAGAAATGCCATTTGCGCGGACGCAGGCGGTGGGTCAGGTAGTCCGGATCGGCCTCGAAATGCCGGGTGTCGGCGACGAAGAACTCGAACTCTTCGCTGTGCAGGCGTTTGCTCAGGCTCTGCCAGTCATCGACCTGGTAATGCACACGCGCCTTGGGGTAGCGCCCGATGAAGCGGCCGACGGCCCGGGGGATGAGCCCCGCCGCCGGCGCCGGGCCGCAGCCGAAGCGCAGTTCGCCCGCCTCGAGGCCGTTGAACTGGCTGATCTCGTTGGCCATCTGTTGCGCGCCGCTGACCAGCCGTCGCGCATGCTCCAGCAGCACCAGGCCTTGCTTGGTCGGCGGCAGATCCTTGCGCCCCCGGTCGACCAATTGGCAGCCGACGCTGTGCTCCAGCGCCTGGATGCTGCGGCTGAACGCGGACTGCGACAGGTTCACCGCCTGCGCGCCGGCGACGAAGCTGCGTTGTTCGGCAAGGGCGATGAAGTGACGTAACTGTCGCAAGTCGATATGCATTTTTCACATAAAAAATATCCGGGAAATGCATTGGATATGCATTAGGTCGACTCCTTATAAAGGCAATCTCTTATGCAGTAAAAGTTTGTAAATCAATATACAAATAACTTTGAAGAATATGCAGCGCCGGATCGGCCTGTGCGTTCTTTGACCAGGAGCCGCCTCATGAGTCCGTTCAACCCCGCCACTGCGCTGCCGCCCCGACGGCTCAAACGCTTGCCCTTGGCCTTGTTGCTGGCCGGGAGCGCCAACTGGAGCGCGGGCTACGCCGCCGATCCGCAAACGCCGGCGCCCGTTCCGGCCGGCAAGGGCGCCACTGCCGATTCACAGCTGGAAACCGTGACCGTCACCACCCGCCGCCGGGAGGAAAGCGCCCAGGATGTGCCGACGCCGATGAGCGTGGTCAGCGGCCAGACCCTGGAGACCCAGCGGGTGTACCGGATCCAGGACCTTCAGCAACTGGTGCCCAGCGTCAACGTCGCCTACATGCATGCGCGCCAGTCCAGCGTGTCGATCCGCGGCCTGGGCAACAACCCGGCCAGCGACGGGCTCGAAGGCAGCGTCGGGCTGTACATCGACAACGTGTACCTGGGCCGTCCGGGGATGGCGGTCTTCGACCTGATGGACATCGAGCAGCTCGAAGTGCTGCGCGGGCCCCAGGGCACGCTGTTCGGCAAGAACACCACCGCCGGGGTGATCAACATCGGCACCCGCGCACCGAGCTTCACCCCGGAACGCAGCATCGAGACCTCGGTCGGCGAGGATGGCTACTTCCAGACCAAGGGCACGATTTCGGGGCCGCTCAACGATCAGTTGGCCGGGCGCTTTTCCGCCTACCGCACCCGCAGCGACGGCGACATCAAGAACGAGTTCAACGGGCACGACCTCAACGGCGGTTCCCGCGACGGCTTCCGCGCGCAGTTGCTGTTCAAGCCCAACGAGTCCTTCAACCTGCGCTGGATCGGCGACTACAACGAAGAGGACTCCAGCGCCGGCACCCGCGTGCTCTACAGCACCGGGCCGACCATCAACGGCGTGAACGTCTATTCGGCACGGGCAGCGGCTGCGGGCGCGACCCTGGTCAACGGTTCGCACCGCAAGGTCAACCTGGACAACGACCAGCACGTCACCGTGCACCAGGGCGGCACGTCGGTGGAGGCCAACTGGACGCTGCCGAGCGATTTCACCCTGACCTCGGTCAGCTCCTACCGGTTCTGGAATTTCACCCCGCGCAACGACGACGGCCTCAACGTCCCGGCCACCTACAACGCCGGGGTGTCGGTGGAGGACAAGCAGTATTCCCAGGAATTTCGCCTGGCGTCGCCCAAGGGCGAGTTCTTCGATTACGTGCTTGGCGCCTACTACTTCGGCTCGGACCTGGACAACAAATCCTTCGCCTACTACGGCCCGCAGGCGGACATCTGGAACGGCACGCCGCGCGGTGCGCTGGCCAACGTCGACACGGTCGGCCACGGCCACATCAAGACCGACAGCTTCGCGCTGTTCGCCCAGGGCACCTGGCACCTGACCGAGCGCCTGGACTTCACCGCCGGGGTGCGCGGCACCTACGAAGAGAAGAACGCCTGGGTCGACCGCGACGCGCCCCGTGGCGGCGCTGCGGTGACCGGTGCAGCGGCCACGGCGCGGCGCGGCCGGGTCGGCGCCTACGATTCCGGCGACCTCAACCAGTACAGCTCCAGCCCCTCCGGACTGCTCAACCTGAGCTACCGGTTCAGCGATGAACTGCTGGGCTACGCCACGCTGTCCCACGGCGAAAAGTCCGGCGGGGTCAACCTGGTGGTCGGCTCGGCGCCGACGGCGGGGGCCGATTCGTTGCTGATCGGCACCGAACGCGCCAACAACGCCGAGCTCGGTTTCAAGAGCACGCTGTGGGACCGTCGCCTGCAACTCAACGCCAACGTGTTCTGGACGCAGGTCAACGCCTACCAGACCAACGCCTACGACGACGTCAACCGCGTGCAGTACCTGACCAACGCCGGTTCCGTGCGCTCGCGCGGGGTCGAGTTCGACAGCACGGTGATCCCGCTGCGCGGCCTGACGCTGAACTTCAACGGCTCCTTCAACGACGTCAGCTACCTCTCGTACAAGGATGCGCCGTGCCCGCCGGAAGTCAGCCTCGCGCCCGGAGCCCCGGCCTCTTGCGACCTCAGCGGCCACCAAGTGGTCGGCGCCTCGAAATGGATCGGCAACGCCAACGGCGAATACAAGTGGAACCTGGACAACGGCTTCGAACCCTACGTCACCGCCAGCTACGCGTTCCGCTCCAAGGCGGTGGGCACGGTGGAGGACTCGGACTTCGGCCAGATCCCGAGCTACGCGGTGGTCAACTTTTCCACCGGCCTGCGCGGCGACTTCAACCAGGGTCAGTGGGACGTGTCGCTGTGGCTGAAGAACGCCTTCGACAAGACCTACTACACGACCCTGTGGACGGGCGGCAACGGTGGCTATGAGGGCCTGCTCGGCACCCCGCGGACGTTGGGTGTGACGGGCCGTTATGACTTTTGACGGGGCGTGTCGATATGACAGTTATGACAGCCGTTATACATCGGCGGCAGGGGTGTAGAGGTTTGTCGGAGGAGGCTTAATACTTTGGTGCAAAGTATGCCGGGTGCTCATAGTTGTTATTGCGAATTCGTTGGTAAATAGCCCGTTATATGCGTGGACAATCGGTCATTCTCGAACCATCCTGAGTGCCGTGAGTTTCCAGGAGGAAACTTGCTCTCATCGGAAGATACTTAACCAACGATTAAGGAAATCTCGTTATGTCGAGCATTAATGGCACTTATGTAAACGCTAACGCTGGCGCCAAACTGACGATTACCGATGGCAACGACTCCAACGGCACCTTCAGCGGCCGGTTCAGCCAGAACGGCGTGAACTACGACATCGCATACGGGCACTACCACTTCCAGAACAGCACCGGGCAGCCTACGATCATCACCTTCGCGGCCCTCAACGACGGCACCGGCTATCAGGCCTGGACACTGTTCTCGCCAGACCACAACTACTCGAAAGTGCGCGCGGTGGGTTCGCGCAACAACTTTGACGGCGACGTGGTCGGCCTGGCCGGGGAGTTCGTGAAACAATAATGACGCCGCAGTAATAAAAGCCGATGCATTAACCTGCATCGGCTTTTTTGTTTTCTTTCATGAAACAGCAACTATTCATTTCGCATTAGTTGTCCCCGCTTCTTGGGTCGCCTGTAAAACACATGCCTTGGATGAATACTTTTCATGCCTCAAAGGCATGCGGTTTTCCATCCTCCGCTACAGCCCTTGCGGGACGTGGTCTTGGCGGAAATGACCGTTTCTTATATTCCATATAAGTCTATTCATAACATCAAAGATTACTTTCGGAGATAAGCGACTGGCCTAATGATGGGGCCGTCGATGGGCCGTGGGGGATTCAACAAGCGGTTGTCGGCAGCTTTGGCAGAACGAGAACGCAAAAGAGACCGCAGGGAGTGAATCAATGGGCAATGTCCAGACCGCCGCCGCACAGGAGGTGCTGTGGCGCCAGGCGCCGAGCGGCGAATTGGTCGGTCTCGGCCGGCCTCACCGGGTGCCGCTGGGGCAGTTGCGTCTGCAGCGCTCGCCCAAAGGCATCCTGAGCCGGCGCGAAACGATCCTGCTCGGCGTGCTGGCCCTGGTGGTGCATGGCGCGGTGATCTACTGGGTCGGCCGGCAGCCGACCCCGGCGCTGCCGGTGGTGCCGCCGCAGGTTCCGCCGATGACCATCGAGTTTTCGCGTCCGGCGCCGCCGGCGCCTCCTGTGGTCGAGCCACCGCCGCCGGCGCCCGTGGTCGAACCGCCTCCGCCGGTGGAAGACGAACTGGCGGTGAAGCCGCCGCCGAAAAAACCGGTGCCGAAGCCGATTCCTAAACCGGTCGCCAAGCCTGTGCCCAAACCTGCGCCCAAGGCGGTCGAGCAACCGCCGGCACCGCCGCAGCCGGCTGCTCCGGTCGCGGCACCTACGCCGCCCGCGCCGCCTGCGCCCGCACCGGTCACACCGGCCTCGGCCAATGCCGCTTACCTGAAGAACCCGGCGCCGGAATACCCGTCGCTGGCCCAGCGCCGCGGCTGGGAAGGCACCGTGCTGCTCAGGGTGCACGTGTTGGCCAGCGGCAAGCCGGGCGAGATCCAGATCCAGAAAAGCAGCGGCCGGCAACAGCTCGACGACGCGGCGCTGGAGGCCGTGAAGCGCTGGAGCTTCGTGCCGGCCAAGCAGGGCGATGTCGCCCAGGACGGCTGGGTCAGCGTCCCCATCGATTTCAAGATTCACTGAACCGAAACCAAATTCGCGCGAAACGTTTATACGAGGGAATGCACCATGACGTTACTGGCCTCTCCACTGGAATCCATCGAAAGCGCAGTGATCTGGCTGCTGGTGGCCTTTTCCGTCGCCACTTGGGGACTGGCGCTGCTCAAGGCTGTGCAGTTCGGCCGCCTGAAGGCCCAGGACCGCAGGTTTCACAAACGGTTCTGGGCGGCGTCGAGCCTGGATTCCGCCGCCGAGCTGAGCGAGACCCAGCCCGGCGCCGCCGCTCGGGTGGCCCAGGCCGGCTATGCGGCGATCCAGGTGGGCGAGGCGCCGGCGGCGGATCTGAGCCAGGCGATCAATCACCAGGATCGCCTGGAGCGTGCCTTGCGCCAGCAGATCGTGCGCGAGCGGCGTTCGCTGGAAACCGGTCTGGCGGTGGTCGCGAGCATCGGCAGCACCTCGCCGTTCATCGGCCTGTTCGGCACGGTGTGGGGGATCATGGAGGCGTTGAAGGGCATCAGCGCGGCGGGGTCGGCGAGCCTGGAAACGGTGGCCGGGCCCATCGGTGCGGCACTGGTCGCCACCGGCGTGGGGATCGCCGTCGCGGTGCCGGCGGTGCTGGTTTACAACTACTTTCTGCGGCGCCTGAAGCTGACCGCGGCGGATCTGGACGACTTCGCCCATGACTTCTACAGCCTGGCGCAGAAGAGCGCGTTCCGCGTGCTGATCCACCCGGCGGCCCAGCGCGCCGCGGTGGCCGGCGGTGCGGCGAAAGTGAAGGAGGCGTCCTGAGATGGCCTTCTCCACGCAAGACAGCGACGAGGTGCTGAGCGAGATCAACGTGACGCCGCTGGTGGACGTGATGCTGGTGCTGCTGGTGGTGTTCATCGTCACCGCGCCGCTGCTGACCAACGCGATACCGATCAACCTGCCCAAGACCGAAGCGGTGGCGCCGGTGGAGCAGAAGGATCCGCTGGTGGTGAGCATCGACGGGGCCGGCAAGCTGTTCATCAACAAGGATGAAATCCAGCCGGACCTGCTGGAGTTCAACCTCAAGGCCGCCAAGGCCAAGGATGCGGAAGTCCGCGTGCAGCTGCAGGCGGACGACGGCGTGAACTACGGCGAAGTGGCGCGGGCCATGGCGTCGATCGAGCGGGCCGGCATCACCAAGCTGTCGGTGATCACCGCGCGGTGAACGAATGTCGATTTTTCCGGGGCCGTCTCCTTGGCAGGGTGCGGCCCCTTTTTTATTTCCGTCTTCTTTGCGCCGCCGCTCCCTGCAGGCGCGAGCCTGCTCGCGAAGAGGCGGTGCAGGTCGCCAACGGCGGTATTCGCAAGCAGGGTCGCGTCGGCAAAGTCATCGCTGTATATGTGTTTTGGGTATTAATAAATAGCTTCTTATTCCTTAACGAATATAACTCCCATCCCTATACTCGACCAGGAACAGACACGACGCAGGAGAGCATCCCCATGCGCAACGAACCGATTCGTTACCTGATTGTGCCGGGCTGGCAAGGATCGCCAGAGGATCATTGGCAAACCCATTGGCAGAACAGCCTGCCCAACAGCGCCCGGGTGGAGCAGGCCGACTGGCTGACGCCCCGGCGTGAGGACTGGGTGGCGGCACTGGCCGAGGCGATCGCCGCCGACAGCGCGCCGGTGATCCTGATTGCGCACAGCCTGGGCTGCATCACCGTTGCCCATTGGGCGGCCAACGCGCCGTTGCAGGCCCTGCGTCAGGTGCGCGGCGCGCTGCTGGTCGCACCGGCGGATGTCGAGCGTCCGGCGTGTGTGCCGGCCCTGCGCAATTTCGCGCCGATCCCGACCGACCTGCTGCCGTTCCCCAGCCAAGTGGTCAGCTCCGACAACGACGCCGCCGTCAGCGCCACCCGGGCCCTGGAGCTGGCACGCAACTGGGGCGCCGAGGCGGGGATCCTCGCCGGGGCCGGGCACATCAACGTGAAGTCCGGCCATCGGCGCTGGGAACAGGGATTCGCGTACCTGTACCGCCTGCAGAACCGCATGGAACATCACGCCCGGCGGCGCGCTTGAACCCTACTTTCCATTTTTGATCGCCCCCGTCTCCCGGCGGTTCTGGGCGGGAGTCTGCCATGAGTTTCGAGACCTTCGGCCAGCCGTTGCTGACCTTTCCCGATGCGGAAAAAAGCCCCCTGAGCATCCGCGCCAAGGCGCTGGTGTTCGTCGATCCGCGCTCGCGCCGGTTGCGCGAGCACATGAACCAACTGGCCCCGCGGTCGATCTCGGTGCTGATCCGCGGCGAAACCGGCACCGGCAAGGAACTGCTCGCCCGGCACATCCACCGCGCCAGTGACCGCAGCGGCCTGTTCGTGTCGGTCAACTGCGGGGCGATCAGCCCAACCTACGCCGACGCCGAACTGTTCGGCTATGCCGCCGGCAGTTACACGGGCTCGGCCAGCAGCCGCGCCGGCTGGTTCGGCTCGGCCAACGGCGGCACCCTGTACCTGGACGAAATCGGCGACTTGCCGTTGCCGATCCAGATCAAACTGCTCGCCGCCCTGGAAAACCACGAAGTCACCCGGGTCGGCGCCCATCAGCCGAGCCCGGTGGACGTGCGCCTGGTGGCCGCCACCAGCATCGACCTGGCGCAGGCGGTGGCGGCGGGGAAATTCCATGAGCGGCTGTTCCATTACCTCAGCGAAGGCCATCTGGAACTGCCGGCCTTGCGCGAGCGGACCGGCGACATCCTGTCGTTGGCCGAGTACTTCCTCGGCATCTACAGCCAGCGCCTGGACCTGCCGGTGCCGCTGATCAGCGAGGCGGCGCAGGAGGTGCTGGAGCGCCACAGCTGGCCGGGCAACACCCGGGAGCTGGAGAACGTCATTCACTTCGCGTTGCTGGTGAGCACGGGGGACGAAATCCTGCCGGAACACCTCAACCTGCCCGAGGCGTCCGGGCTGCTGGCTCAGTTTGAACGCCATGTGGCGGGCATCGGCATCGGCGGCACGCCCGACGAACGCAAGACATTGAAAGACTTGCTTTTGCGCCTGGCGGAAGGGTTGTAACCATTTTGTTCAACATGAACAAAATGGAATATGAAGCTGAATAAACGTTATTGTCCGGGAATAAAAAATCCCGGTATTGTCCGCTTCACGCCAGCGATAGCACATCACTGGCACTTGTATTCAATGCCGTCGTCGATGACGACCATGACTTTCGATAAGGACACTGCATGAAAAAGGTTCTGCTGTTCTCCGCATTGGCGGCTGCCCTGACCGCATCCCTGGCCCAGGCCGGCGAGAAACTGGTGGTGGCGGCCACGCCGGTTCCCCACGCCGAGATCCTCGAACTGATCAAGCCGACCCTCGCCAAAGAAGGCGTGGATCTGGAAGTCAAAGTCTTCACCGACTACGTGCAGCCGAACGTGCAGGTGGGCGAGAAGCGCCTGGATGCCAACTACTTCCAGACCAAGCCTTACCTGGACAGCTTCAACGCCGGCAAATACAAGGACGACAAGGCCAAGTACCTGGTGACCGTGAAAGGCGTCCACGTCGAACCGTTCGGCGGCTACTCGAAGAAGTACAAGTCGCTGGCCGACCTGCCGAACGGCGCGACCATCGCGATCCCCAACGAAGGCAGCAACAGCGGCCGCGCCCTGATCCTGCTGCAGAAAGCCGGCCTGATCGAGCTGAAGGATCCGAAGAACGCGCTGGCCACCCCGAAGGACATCGCCAAGAACCCGCACAACTTCAAGTTCAAGGAACTGGAATCGGCCCTGCTGCCGCGGGTGCTGAACGAAGTCGACCTGGACATGATCAACACCAACTACGCGCTGGAAGCCAAGCTGAACCCGACCAAGGACGCCTTGGTGATCGAAGGTGCCGACTCGCCTTACGTGAACTTCCTGGTGGCCCGTGAGGACAACAAGAACAGCGACGCGATCCAGAAGCTGGCCAAGGCCCTGACCAGCCCTGAAGTCAAAGCGTTCATCGAGAAGAAGTACAACGGCGCGGTATTGCCGGCGTTCTGATCCGACGCATCCGACGCAACAGCACCCCCTTCAGGTGTGAAGACGCCGACGGCCAGCGATGGTCGTCGGCGTTTTCGTTTGCGGCGGTGTCGCAGCCTGCGGTGAGGGAGCCCGCTCCGTCACCGCAAGGGCCTAGGCGAGCCCCGTCTTCAGCGCCCTGCGCAACGCCACCAACAGTTTCACGATGTCCTGCGGATCCAGCCGCTGCGGCACTTTTACGTCAGCCATGTTTTCTTCCTTGTAATGGTTTGGCCCAGGGAGTCTGGTCAAAAGCTGTGCGTCCTTGGAGGGGCAATCTGAAAAAAAGATCCTTCCTACAGCGCCGGGGAAAATAGCTTTCTTCTTCCGTCCCGGCAAACCCGGCGATTAGTTTTTTGTGTGATATCAATATGCTTTATCGGTATTTAAATTCTTTTTTTTATACCTATAAAGTCGGTGCCTGCAGGACGGCCACCCGCTGTCCATGGATTGCACCACCGTCGCTTACCGAGCGGCGTCAGGACGTTTCATGACCTTCGATTACGCGTTCATCCTCAGCACCTTGCCGGCCTTCCTCAGCGCCGTGGGCGTGACCTTGCAGGTCGGGCTGATCGCCATCGGCACTTCGTTGGCCGTGGCGCTGTTCAATGCGGCGCTCCTGGTGTTGCGTGTGCCGTACCTGCCGAAGGTCATCGGCCTGTACGTGGAACTGGCCCGCAACACGCCGCTGCTGATCCAGCTGTTTTTCGTCTACTTCGCGTTGCCGACCGTGGGGGTTCAAGTGTCCGGTTTCGCCGCCGCGATCATCACCCTGACGTTCCTGGGCGGCGCCTACCTGACTGAGGTGCTGCGCGCCGGCGTCGAAGCGGTGCCCAAGGGGCAGATCGAATCCGGCCGTTCCCTCGGGCTGTCCGACCTGCAAGTGCTGCGCTACGTGATCCTGCCGCAGGCGGGGATCCTCAGCCTGCCGTCGCTGTTCGCCAATTTCATTTTCCTGCTCAAGGAAACCACGGTGGTGTCGGCCGTGGCGGTGCCGGAACTCCTCTACACCACCAAGAGCTACATCGCCCTGTACTACAAGACCTACGAAATGCTCGCCGTGCTGACGCTGATCTGCGTGCTGCTGTTCCTGCCGCTGTCGCTGCTGCTCGGCCGTCTGGAAAGGAGGCTGCAACATGGCCAGTTCGGGTCTTGAGCTGCTGTGGGTGTCGTTGCCGCAACTGGCGGCCGGCGCCGGGCAGACCTTGTCGATCTCGCTGCTGAGCATCGCGGTCAGCACCGTCGGCGGCGTGCTCTACGGCGTGCTGCGCACCCTCGACGTAAAGTGGCTCAACGCGGTGCTGCGGGTCTATCTGGAGCTGTTCCGGGCGATTCCGGTGCTGGTCTGGCTGTACCTGCTGTTCTTCGGCCTGCCGATTTTCTTCGGCCTCAGCGTGCCGAGCTTCTGGTGCGCCGTGACGGTGCTGTCGCTGTGGGGCGCCAGCGAAGTCGGCGAGGCGGCGCGCGGCGCATTGCGCTCGTTGCCCCGCGGGCAGCGCGAGGCCGGGCTGTCGCTCGGCTTCAACGCCGTGCAGCTCTACGCCTACGTGCTGATGCCGCAGGCGCTCAAGCGCATGACGCCGCCGACCATCAATGTCTACACGCGCATCATCAAGACCAGCTCCCTGGCGGTGCTGATCGGCGTGGTGGACGTGATCAAGGTCGGTCAGCAGATCATCGAACGCACCTACGAATCGGTGCTGATCTACGGTGCGCTGTTCCTGTTCTTCTTTTTCATCTGCTACCCGCTCTCTGCCGCCTCCCGCGTGCTGGAGCGGCGCTGGGCCCACGCATGAGCGCCTCGACCGCTTGGCAGGGCCCGCACCCCGCCCGAGATTTTCTTTGCGAACCCGCAGACCGCACGCGCGCAGCCGTTCCTGGAGAAGTTCTCCCCGCCGAAGCCTGGCCTTCGGCGACGTTGCCCAAAACGACTCAGACCAAGGAACCGTCATGAAAACTGCCAAATCGCTGTTCGTTCTGCCCCTGCTCGGCCTCGCGCTGCTGGCCGGCTGCAACAAATCCGAGGAACCGGCCAAGCCCAAGGTCGCCAGCGAAAGCGCTGCGCCCGCAGGCAGCCTGGACAAGATCAAGGCCCGCGACAAGCTGATCGTCGGCGTGTTCACCGACAAGCCGCCGTTCGGCTTCGTCAACGAAACGGGGCGCTACGTCGGCTTCGACACCGACATCGGCCGCCGGCTGGCCAAGGACCTGCTGGGCGACGAGAACAAGGTCGAGTTCGTCGCCGTGGAGCCGGCCAGCCGGATCCCGTTCCTGCAAAGCGACAAGGTCGACCTGATCCTGGCCAACATGACCGTCACCCCGGAGCGCAAGGACGCGGTGGACTTCACCAACCCGAACCTGCGGGTGGCGGTGCAGGCGCTGGTGCCCCAGGGCAGCGCGGTGAAGCGGCTCGACGACCTGGCGACCCGCACCACCATCGTCACCACCGGCACCACCGCCGACATCTGGCTGACCAAGCACCACCCGGACTGGAAACTGCTCAAGTTCGAGAAGAACTCCGAATCGCTGCAGGCCCTGGCCGGCGGCCGCGGCGACGCCTACGCCCAGGACAACCTGGTGCTGTTCAGCTGGGCCAAGCAGAACCCGGGCTACCGCGTGCTGGACGAAAAGCTCGGCGACGAGGCCCCGATCGCACCGGCGGTGAAGAAGGGCAATACCGAACTGCGCGACTGGGTGAATGCCGAGCTGGCGAAGCTGGGCGAGGAGAAATACCTGCTCAAGCTGTACGACCAGTACGTGCGCAAGGAACTGAGCGACGACACCCAGCCTGAGAGCGTGATTGTCGAAGGCGGCAAGTGGCAGGGCTGAGCGCCTGACCAAAAGCTGTGGCGAGGGAGCCTCGCCACGGGCTCAATCCGGCCAGTGCCAGGCCGGCTCGTCCAGCATTCGCTGGCCGACGACGCCGGTCTGGCCGAGGGTCTTTTCCAGCACGATGCAGTTGCAGTCTGGATCCTCCTGCAACGCCGAGATCAGCCGCCGGGCGTGGGACACCACCCACACCTGGCAGTCCTGCGATACGCGGATGATCAGGCGCGCCAGCGCCGGCAGCAGGTCCGGGTGCAGGCTGGTCTCCGGTTCGTTCAGCACCATCAGCGACGGCGGGCGCGGCGTCAGCAGCGCCGCGACCAGCAGCAGGTAACGCAAGGTGCCGTCCGACAGCTCCGCCGCCGACAGCGGCCGCAGCAACCCTTCCTGATGGAATTCGATGGCGAAACGTCCGCCGGCCAGCGGCGCGATCTCCAGGCGTGCGCCGGGAAACGCGTCGCTGACCGCCGCCCGCAGGGCTTCGGGATCGCCGATCTCGATGATGGTGCGCAGCGCCGCCGCCAGATCCCGGCCGTCGTGGTGCAGCACCGGGGTGCGGGTGCCCAGTTGCGGCTGGCGTGCCGGGGCGTCAACGTCGCTGCGAAAGTGGTCGTAGAAGCGCCAGCGGCGGATGAACTCGCGCATCTGGAACACCTCCGGCGAGGTGCGCAGGCTGCCGACCTGGTCGAACAGGCTGTCGAAGGTCGGCGTGTGCTGCGCCAGCACCTCCCAGCGGCGGCCTTCGCGGGCGCGGATCATCGGGCCGTCGCGGTCCACCAGCAGACTGGCCGGGCGATGGAACGGCCCGGCCCAGATGCACTCCCGTTTGATTTCCGGATCCAGGGCAAAGTACGAGCGGGACGGCTCGGGCAGGCCCAGCGCGATCGCATAACCGAAGTCCTCCCCGGCGAACCCCAGGCGCAGGCGCTTGACGCCTTGGCGCACCGTGGGCTCGATGGCCACCTCGCCATTGCGCATCCGTCGGCTGAGGGTTTCCGGTCCGGCCCAGAAGGTCGAGTCCAGCCCGCCTTCGCGGGCCAGGGCGTTGACCACGCCGCCCTGCGCGGTCTCCGCCAGCAGGCGCAGGGCCCGGTAGAGGTTGGACTTGCCGCTGCCGTTGGGGCCGGTGATGAGGTTCAGGCGGCCCAGCGGGATCACCAGTTTGTTGATCGAGCGGTAATTGGCCACCGCCAGGGTCTTGAGCATGGGCGTTTCCTTCTGCCGGAGCCGGCCAGTTTGCCTGAATGCCGTGTCGCCGTGTGCCTGCGCACGCTTCGTGCGGTAAAGCCGTGCAATGGTCAAAGGCTGTTCTAAGCTCTCAGTCGTATCGTCTCTGTCACGTCAGAAAAAGCCAAGGAGTCTGCATGGCGGGTCCCGGATATAAAGTGGCATTGGCCCTGAGCGCCGTCGCTTTGCTGAGCGCCTGCGGCGAAAAGAAAGCCGCCGAGGAGTACCTGCCCAGGGTGCTGGTGCTCGACGTGAAGCCCGCCGACTACGCTGCCGCCGTGACCCTCACCGGCGATGTGCAGGCGCGGGTGCAGACCCAACTCTCGTTCCGCGTCGGCGGCAAGATCATCCAGCGGCTGGTCGAGGTCGGCGACCGGGTGAGCGCCAAGCAGGTGCTGGCCCGGCTCGACCCCAAGGACCTGCAGACCAACGTCGACTCCGCCCAGGCCCAGGTGCTGGCCGAGCAGGCCCGGGTGAAGCAGAGCGCGGCAGCCTTCGTGCGCCAGCAGAAACTGCTGCCCAAGGGCTACACCAGCCAGAGCGAATACGACTCCGCCCAGGCTGCGCTGCGCAGCAGCCAGAGCGCCTTGAGCGCTGCCCAGGCGCAGCTGGCCAACGCCAAGGACCAACTGAGCTACACCGCCCTGGTGGCCGATGCGCCGGGGGTCATCACCGAGCGCCAGGCCGAGGTCGGCCAAGTGGTGCAGGCGACAATGCCGATCTTCAGCCTGGCCCGGGACGGCGACCGCGATGCGGTGTTCAACGTCTACGAGTCGCTGCTGGCCGAGCGGCCGTCGAAACGTCCGATCGTGGTGAGCCTGCTCGACAACCCCGCGGTCAAGACCACCGGCACCGTGCGTGAGGTCACCCCGTCGGTGTCGGCGCAGTCCGGCACGGTGCAGGTCAAGATCGCCCTCGACGGCCTGCCGCCGGGGATGCAGCTCGGTTCGGTGGTGAGCGCCACGGCCAAGGGCTCCGGCAAGCCGGCGGTGGAGCTGCCGTGGTCGGCCCTGACCAAGAAGGTCAGCGAACCCGCCGTGTGGCTGGTGGACGGCAAAGGCGAGGCGCAGCTGCAAGCGGTGACGGTGGGCCGCTACCTGACCGGCAAGGTCGTCGTCAGTGAAGGCCTAAATGGCGGGGAGAAGGTCATCATCGCCGGAGGGCAGTTGCTGCATCCGGGCATGAAGGTCGAGATCGCCGACTACACCTACAAGGATCTGAAAATGGAAGCGCAGCCATGAAGCGCCTGGGACTGCTGTCCGTCGGGGTACTGCTCGCTGCGTGTTCCAAGAGCGAAGCGCCGCCGGAGCCGGTGCGTCCGGTGCTGTCGGTCAAGGTGCAGGCGCTCAGCGAAGAGAGCCTGGGGCGGTTCGCCGGCAACATCCAGGCGCGCTACGAGAGCAACACCGGCTTTCGCGTGGGCGGGCGCATCGCCAGCCGCAACGTCGATGTGGGCGCCGAGGTCGGCAAGGGCACGCTGCTGGCGACCCTCGACCCGTCCGATCAGCAGAACCAGCTGCGCTCGGCCCAGGGCGACCTGGCCAAGATCGAGGCGCAACTGATCAACGCCCAGGCCAACGCCCGCCGCCAACAGGCGCTGTTCGACCGCGGGGTCGGCGCCCAGGCGCAGCTGGACATCGCCCAGACCGACCTGAAGACCACCCAGGCTTCGCTGGACCAGGCCCGGGCGGCGGTCAGCCAGAGCAAGGACCAACTCGGCTACACCGAATTGCGTTCGGACCATAAGGCCGTCGTCACCGGCTGGAGCGCCGAGGCCGGCCAGGTGGTGACCGCCGGCCAACAGGTGGTGACGCTGGCGCAGCCGGACATCAAGGAAGCGGTGATCGATCTGCCGGACACCCTGGTCGATCAGTTGCCCAAGGACGTGGTGTTCCAGGTGGCGGCCCAACTCGACCCCGGCATCAACACCACGGCGGTGATCCGCGAGATCGAACCCCAGGCCCAGAGCGCCACCCGCACCCGCCGCGCGCGCCTGACCCTGGCCGAGACGCCGCCGGGCTTTCGCCTCGGCACGGCGATCAGCGTGACCTTGCGGTCGGCGATCAAGCCGCGCATCGAACTGCCGGCGGCGGCCTTGCAGGAGGTCGACGGCAAGCCGCGCATCTGGGTGATCAACCCCCAGGACAAGACCGTGGCGCCCCGCGACGTCCGCCTGCTCAGCCGCACCGACAGCACCGTGGTGCTGGACGGCGGGGTGCGCAACGGCGAGCGGGTCATCAGCGCCGGGGTCAACAGCCTCAAGCCCGGACAAACCGTGAAATTTGACGAGGACAGTCAATGAAAGGGTCTTTCAACCTCTCCGAATGGGCCCTCAAGCATCAGTCGTTCGTCTGGTACCTGATGTTCGTCGGGTTGCTGATGGGGGTGTTCTCGTACTTCAACCTGGGACGCGAGGAAGACCCGTCCTTCACCATCAAGACCATGGTGATCCAGACCCGGTGGCCCGGAGCGACCCAGGAGGAGACGCTCAAGCAGGTCACCGACCGCATCGAGAAGAAACTCGAAGAGCTCGACTCCCTCGACTACGTGAAGAGCTACACCCGCCCCGGCGAATCGACGGTGTACGTGTACCTGCGCGACACCACCCAGGCCAAGGACATCCCGGAAATCTGGTACCAGGTGCGCAAGAAGATCAGCGACATCCGCGGCCAGTTCCCCCAGGGCATCCAGGGGCCGGGGTTCAACGACGAGTTCGGCGACGTGTACGGCTCGGTGTACGCCTTCACCGCCGACGGCCTGACGATGCGCCAGCTGCGCGACTACGTGGAGCAGGCGCGGGCCGAGATCCGCGGCGTGCCGGGGCTGGGCAAGATCGAGATGATCGGCCAGCAGGACGAGGTGCTGTACCTGAATTTCTCCACCCGCAAACTGGCGGCGCTGGGCATCGACCAGCGTCAGGTCGTGCAGAGCCTGCAGCAGCAGAACGCCGTGACGCCGGCCGGGGTCATCGAGGCCGGGCCCGAGCGGATCTCGGTGCGCACCTCGGGGCAGTTCGCCTCGGAAAAGGACCTCGCCGAGGTCAACCTCAAGCTCAACGACCGCTTCTACCGGCTGGCGGACATCGCCGACATCTCCCGCGGCTACGTCGACCCGGCCACCCCGGAGTTCCGCTTCAACGGCACGCCGGCCATCGGCCTGGCCATCGCGATGCAGACGGGCGGCAACGTCCAGGCCTTCGGCAAGGCCCTGCACGAGCGCATCAACGAAATCATCGCCGACCTGCCAGTGGGCGTCGGCGTACACAACGTGTCCGACCAGGCGGTGGTGGTGGAGGAGGCCGTCGGCGGGTTCACCAGCGCACTGTTCGAAGCCGTGGTGATCGTGCTGGTGGTCAGCTTCGTCAGCCTCGGCATGCGTGCCGGGCTGGTGGTGGCGTGCTCGATTCCCTTGGTGCTGGCGATGGTGTTCGTCTACATGGAGTACAGCGGCATCACCATGCAGCGGATCTCCCTCGGCGCGCTGATCATCGCCCTGGGCCTGTTGGTGGACGACGCGATGATCACGGTGGAGATGATGGTCACGCGTCTGGAGATGGGCGAGACCAAGGAGCAGGCGGCGACGTTCGCCTACACCTCCACGGCGTTCCCGATGCTCACCGGCACGCTGGTGACGGTGGCGGGTTTCGTGCCCATCGGCCTCAACGCCAGTTCCGCCGGCGAATACACCTACACCCTGTTTGCGGTGATCGCCGTGGCGATGCTGGTGTCGTGGGTGGTGGCGGTGCTGTTCGCGCCGGTGATCGGCGTGCACATCCTGAGCACCAACGTGAAGCCCCATGAGGGGGAGCCCGGCCGCATCGGGCGGGCGTTCAACCATGGTCTGCTGTGGTGCATGCGCAACCGCTGGTGGGCCATCGCCATCACCGTGCTGTGCTTCGTCCTGTCGGTGGTCGGCATGCGCTTCGTGCAGAACCAGTTCTTCCCGTCCTCGGACCGCCCGGAAATCCTGGTGGACCTGGATCTGCCGCAGAACGCTTCCATCGACGAGACCCGCAAGGCGGTGGACAAGCTTGAGGCCACGCTCAAGGGTGACCCGGACATCGTGCGCTGGAGCACCTACATCGGCCAGGGCGCGATCCGGTTCTACCTGCCGCTGGACCAGCAGCTGCAGAACCCCTACTACGCCCAGCTGGTGATCGTCAGCAAGGACTTCGAGGCCCGCGAGGCGCTGAGCCAGCGGATCCGCGACCGCCTGCGCAAGGATTTCGTCGGCATCGGCGGCTACGTGCAGGCCCTGGAGATGGGCCCGCCGGTGGGCCGGCCGATCCAGTACCGGGTCAGCGGCAAGGACATCGACCAGGTGCGCAAGCACGCCATCGACCTGGCCACCGAGCTGGACAAGAACGAGCACATCGGCGAGATCATCTACGACTGGAACGAGCCGGGCAAAGTCCTGCGCATCGACATCGCCCAGGACAAGGCGCGCCAGCTCGGGCTGTCGTCCGAAGACGTGGCGAGCCTGATGAACAGCATCGTCAGCGGCTCGACGCTGACCCAGGTCGACGACGACATCTACCTGATCAACGTGGTCGGCCGGGCGGTGGACTCCGAGCGCGGCACGCCGGAGACCCTGCAGAACCTGCAGATCGTCACGCCCAACGGCACCTCGATCCCGCTGCTGGCGTTCGCCACGGTGCGCTACGAACTGGAGCAGCCGCTGGTGTGGCGCCGCGACCGCTTGCCGACCATCACCATCAAGGCGGCGTTGCGCGGCGACATCCAGCCCACGGACCTGGTGAAGGTGCTCAAGCCCTCCGTCGACGCGTTCGCCGCCAAGCTGCCGCCGGGCTACAAGGTCGCCACCGGCGGTACGGTGGAGGAGAGCGGCAAGGCCCAGGGGCCGATCGCCAAGGTCATCCCGCTGATGCTGTTTCTGATGGCGACCTTCCTGATGATCCAGCTGCACAGCGTGCAGAAGCTGTTCCTGGTGGCCAGCGTCGCGCCGCTGGGGCTGATCGGCGTGGTGCTGGCGCTGGTGCCCACCGGCATTCCGATGGGCTTCGTGGCGATCCTGGGGATCCTGGCGCTGATTGGCATCATCATCCGCAACTCGGTGATCCTTGTGACCCAGATCGAAGAGTACGAGCAAAAGGGTTATGCGCCGTGGGACGCGGTGGTGGAGGCCACCGAACACCGGCGCCGGCCGATCCTGCTGACGGCGGCGGCCGCGAGCCTGGGCATGATCCCGATCGCCCGCGAAGTGTTCTGGGGGCCGATGGCCTACGCGATGATCGGCGGGATCATCGTGGCGACCTTGCTGACGCTGCTGTTCCTGCCGGCGCTGTATGTGGCGTGGTACAGGATCCGCGAGCCGAAGAAGGACGCGCAGTGACAAGCGGGCGCTGTGCGCCCGTCGCCGGCAGGCTGGCTCCCGCCGGGGGAGTCAGTGCCGTTCAAATGTGGCTGCCGGCGATGGCGTCCTGGCCGATCTTGCGCCAGACGCTGGCCAGCCAAGGCTGCTGCTCCCGCGGCAGGCCCGCCGGCCGGTAGTAGTGCTCCAGCTCCGCGAACCCGGCGGCGGTCAGCAAGCGGCGCCAGGCCTCGAGATCGTGGTACGAGCCGTAGCGCGGGCCGTTCCAGCCCTCGCGGTTGTCCCCGCGGGGGTTGGAGCTGAACAGCACGCCGCCCGGCTTGAGCGTGGCGTGCAGTTGCCCGAGCACACGGGGCAGTTCCTGCAACGGCACATGGAACAGCACCGCGTTGGCGAAGATCCCGTCGAAGCGTCCGGCCGGCAGGTCGAGCTTGAGGAAATCCTGCCGCCAGACTTCGCAGCCGCTGTCCTCCCGGGCCATCCGCACAAACGCTTCCGAGCCGTCGAGGCCGATGGCGACATGGCCCAGGCGGGTGAAGGTCTGCAGGTCGCGGCCCGGTCCGCAGCCGAAGTCCAGGATGCTGAAGGGCGCCGGGCCCTGAATGTGGCGCAGCAGGGCGTCGATGTTCTGGCTGACGTCGTGGTCGCGGGTGCCTTCGCGGAAATCTTCCGCCACCGAGTCGTAGTGGCCCAGGGTGGTGGAGGTGATCTGTTCCAGATCGGAGGGGGTCTGTTTCATGGTCGGCTGCGCGGGCTATGGGATGTGCCGAATATACGCCAACCTGTAGGGCCGCTGCGCAGCCCGTCGCCAGCAGGCTGGCCCCCACCGAAGTCATGAACGCCGCCGTCCACTGTGGGAGCCAGCCTGCTGGCGATGACCGTTTTATTGGCGACGCAAGACTCAGCGCTTGTTCAAGCCCCGCGCCAAGCGGTCGCCGCCCAGCTGGATCACCGCCACCAGCGCCACCAGCAGCACGATCACCGTCAGCATGATCTGGCTGTCGAACCGCTGATAGCCGTAGCGGTAGGCGATGTCGCCCAAGCCCCCGGCGCCGATGGCCCCGGCCATGGCCGAGGAGTTGATCATGGTCACCAGGGTGATGGTGAAGCCGCCGACGATCCCCGGCAGCGCCTCCGGCAACAGCACGTGCCAGACGATGTGCCAGCGCCGACAGCCCATGGCCTGGGCCGCTTCGATCAGGCCGTGGTCGACCTCGCGCAGGCTCACCTCGGCGATCCGCGCGAAGAACGGCGTGGCGGCGATGGTCAGCGGCACGACCGCCGCCCACACGCCGTAGGTGGTGCCGACGATCAGCCGGGTGAACGGGATCAGCGCGACCATCAGGATCAGGAACGGGATCGAGCGGAACAGGTTGACGAACGCCCCCAGCGCCCGGTTCAGCGCCGGGGCCTGGTAGATGCCGCCCTTGTCGCTGGTGACCAGGATCACCGCCATCGGGATTCCCGCCACCAAGGCGATCAGCGACGACACGCCGACCATCAGGAACGTGTCGATGAAACCTTGCAGCAGACGGTCAAACCACATGGCCCAGCACCTCCACCCGTTGCGCCCATTGCCCGGCGCGCGCCTGCAACCGGGCGGCGTCCAGGGACGAGCCGCTCACCGCCAGCAGCAGTTGCCCCAACGCATGGCCCTGGATCCGCTCCACGCCGCCCTGCAGCAGCTTGACCCGCCCGCCGAGGGCGGCGAACAGCGCGGCCAGGTCCGGCTCGTCGGCGTCGCTGCCGGTGAACTGCAGACGCAGCACCACGGCGGCCTCCGGTGATGGCGGCTGGGCGTGCAGACGGCTTTGCAGCTCCTGGGGCAGGGTGTGCTGCAAGGGCGCGAGCAGGGTCTGGCTGACTTCGTGCTGCGGGTCGCCGAACACTTCCCACACCGGGCCCTGCTCGACGATGTGCCCGCGTTCCAGCACCACGACGCGGTCGCAGATGTCGCGGATCACCGCCATTTCGTGGGTGATCAGGACGATGGTCAGGCCCAGGCGGGCGTTGATCTCGCGCAGCAGGCCGAGGATCGACTGGGTGGTTTCCGGGTCGAGCGCCGAGGTGGCCTCGTCGCACAGCAGGATGTCCGGGTCGTGCACCAGGGCCCGGGCGATGCCCACGCGCTGTTTCTGCCCGCCGGACAACTGCGCCGGATAAGCCGCGTGCTTGCCTTGCAGACCCACCAGATCCAGCAGTTCGCGCACCTTCGCTTCGCGCTGCGCCTTCGGCACGCCGGCGACCTTGAGCGGCAGCTCGACGTTCTGCCACACGGTCTTGGCCGACATCAGGTTGAAGTGCTGGAAGATCATGCCGATCCGCCGGCGCAGGGCGACGAGGCGGTCCTCGTCGAATTCGCCGATGTCCACCTGATCGATCAGCACCCGTCCTGCGGTCGGTTGCTCCAGACGGTTGATGGTGCGGATCAGCGACGACTTGCCGGCGCCGCTGCGGCCGATGATGCCGAACACTTCGCCGCGCCGGATCGACAGGTCGATGCCTTGCAGCGCCGCGACCGGGCCCTGGCGGCCTTCGTAGGTCTTGCCGACGCCGATGAAGCGCACATGGGCGCGGGTCAGTTCGGGGTGCAATTCTGTGCGTTCGGCACTGTGACGGGGCTCTGGAGTCTCCAGTCGCCGTTGGAGGGCGGCCGTCATGTCAGCTTTCCCAGCCGGCCTGGTACAGCTTGCCGTGGGCCTTGTCGAGCGCGGCGCGCACGGCGGGCGAGTGCTGGTAGATGTCGACGAACTTGATCAGGCGCGGATCGTCCTTGCTCTTGGGCCGGATCACGAACTGGATCACGTATTCCTTGTGGTCGAGGCCGTCGAACAGCAGCGCGGAGCCGGCATCGAAGGTCTTGGCCAGGCGGATATAGGCCGGATAGCCCTGCACCAGGTCGGCGTCGTCATAGGCGCGCACCAGTTGCACGGCCTCGACCTGAAGGATCTTGATCTTCTTCGGGTTGGCGACGATGTCGTCCTCGGTGGCCTTGTAGCCGACGCCGGGCTTGAGGGTGATCAGGCCGGCCTTGGCCAGCAGTTGCAGGCCGCGTCCGCTGTTGATCGGGTCGTTGGCGATGGCGACGCTGGCGCCCTCGGGCAGCTCGGCGAAGCTCTTGTACTTCTTCGAGTAGAGGCCGACGTTGTTGATGATCCCCGGCGCGAACGGCACCAGGTCGAAGCCTGAGGCGGCCTTGGCGTTCTCCAGGAACGGGATGTGCTGGAAGTAGTTCGCGTCGATGTCGCCGGCGGCGAGGCTGACGTTCGGCGCGATCCAGTCGGTGAACTCCACCAGCTCGACCTTCAGGCCTTGCTTGGAGGCCTCCTCGACGGCGGCCTCCAGGGGAATGGCGAAGGCGGCGGTGGTGCCGATCTTCAGCGGCGCCTCGGCGGCGAACGCCGCCGAGCTGAACAGGCCGAGGGCCAGGGCCAGTGCCTTGACCGGGTTGGGCAGGAGAGTCTTGGTCATGAGGGTTTTCCAGTCAGTGCATGGGTTATGGGGTGTCTGGTCGGGCCTCTTCGCGGGCAAGCCCGCTCCCACAGGTTCTTGTGTACACCGCACACCCCTGTGGGAGCTGGCTTGCCCGCGAAGCTTTTCAGCGGCGAAACGATGATCCGGTGTGCTGTCGCGGTAACTGCGCCCCGGCATGGAACAGCTTTTCCCGCAGGCTGCCGTCGTCGTAGGCGGTCTTGTACGATCCGCGCCGCTGCAGTTCCGGAATCACCAGGTCGATGAAGTCCACATAGCTTTCCGGGGTGACGATGCGCGTCAGGTTGAAGCCGTCGAGGCCGGTTTCGGCGATCCACGATTCCAGCTCGTCCGCCACCTGCTGCGGCGAACCGACCACGGTGATGTAGCGCCCGCCGAGGGCGTGCTGCTCCAGCAGCTTGCGCCGGGTCCAGTCGTTGTTCTGCAGGTTCTTGGTCGCGGACTGGATGGCGTTGCTCTTCACGTACTGGATCGGTTCGTCGAGGGCGTACTCGGAGAAGTCGATGCCGGTGGACGCCGAGAAATGCGCCACACCGGCCTCGGCGCTGGCGTAGCTCAGGTACTCGGCGTGCTTGGCCCAGGCCGCTTCTTCGGTCTCGCCGACGATCACGTTCAGGCCCATGAACACCTTGATGTCCTCGGGGTTGCGCCCGGCCTTCACGGCGCTGGCGCGCACCTTGTCCACCTGGGCCTTGGTCGACGGCTTGTTCTGGCCGCTGATGAACACGCACTCGGCATGGCGCCCGGCGAACAGCAGGCCGCGATCCGAACTGCCGGCCTGGAACAGCACCGGCGTGCGCTGCGGCGACGGCTCGCACAGGTGATAACCCTCGACGTGGTAGAACTCGCCCTGGTGTTCGACCTTGTGCACTTTGTCCGGGCGGGCGTAGATCCGCTGCTGCGGGTCGTTGACCACGGCGCTGTCTTCCCAACTGCCTTCCCAGAGTTTGTAGAGGACTTCGAGGTACTCGTCGGCCTGGTCGTAGCGGCGGTCGTGTTCGGCCTGTTCGCGCAGGCCCATGGCCTTGGCGGCGCTGTCCAGGTAGCCGGTGACGATGTTCCAGCCCACCCGCCCGCGGCTCAGGTGGTCGAGGGTCGACAGGCGCCGGGCGAACAGGTACGGCGGCTCGTAGGTGAGGTTGGCGGTGAGGCCGAAGCCCAGGTGTTTGGTCACCGCGGCCATGGCCGAGACCAGCAGCAGCGGATCGTTGACCGGCAGTTGGATCGACTCCTTGAGCGTGACGTCCACCGACTGCTGGTAGACGTCGTACACGCCGACGATGTCGGCGATGAACAGGCCGTCGAACAACCCGCGCTCAAGCAACTGCGCAAGCTCGGTCCAGTACTCAAGGGTGCTGTAGCGGGTCGAGGTGTCGCGCGGGTGCGTCCACAGGCCGTGGTTGATGTGGCCGATGCAGTTCATGTTGAACGCGTTGAGCAGAATCTTCTTTTTCCCGGCGGCCATCAGATCGTCCCCCGCAGCGGAGGCTTTTCGTCGTTGAGGTAATAGTTGCCCACCGCGTGGTACTTCCAGCGCACCGGGTCGTGCAGGGTGTGCACGCGGGCGTTGCGCCAGTGGCGGTCGAGGCCGTGTTCGCTGAGGGTGGCCTGGCTGCCGGCCAGCTCGAACAGGGTGCTGCCGGCGGCCAGGGAAATGTCGGTGCTGATCGCCCGGGCCTCGGCGACGGCGATCGACGCGGCGGCGACGGTGTCGGCGTTGCTGTCGGCCTGGGCGGCGTCGAGGAACTCACCCGCGCGCTCCAGCAGCGCCTCGGTGGCGTGCAGGCGAATGCTCAGGTGGCCGAAGCTCTTGAGGGTCAGCGGGTCTTCCGTGGCCTTATCGTTGCCCGAATCGATCCACGGACGGGTCTTGCTGCGCACGAAATGCAGCGCGTCCTCGAAGGCGGCGCGGGCGATGCCGGTGTCGATGGCCGCATGGAGGATCTGAGCCAGCGGGCCGACCGTGGTCGGGCGCTCGAAGGCGGCCTGGAACGGCACCACGTCTTCGGCGGCGACGTACACATCTTCGAACACCACCGAACCGCTGCCGGTGGTGCGCTGGCCGAAGCCGCTCCAGTCGTCGATCACGGTCAGGCCCTGGCTGTCGCGGTGGACGAACGCCAGTTGCTGCACACCGTTTTCGTCCACCACCAGGGTCGGGATGCGCTGGGCATAGATCGCGCCGGTGGCGTAGAACTTGCGGCCGTTGATGCGAAAGCCGTCGCCTTCGCGGGTCAGGCGAGTGACGCGGTCATGGGCGGTCTTGGTGCCCAGTTCCGCCAGGGCGTTGCCGAAGCGGCGGCCGGCCAGCGCCTCGGCGTACAGGCGTCGCTTCTGCGCAGGGCTGCCGTTCACCCGCAGCACTTCGAGGGCGTAGAAATGGTTCTGCGGTATCTGCCCCAGGGAGCCGTCGGCCTGGGCGATCAGGGCGATGACCCTGGCCAGGGTGACGTTGGAGACGCCGGCGCCGCCGTATTCCTTCGGCACGCTGATGCCCCACAGGCCGGAGCGGGAAAACACGTCCAGCTCCGCCAGCGGCAGGCGGCGTTCACGGTCGCGCAGGTGGCTGTCGCGCTTGAAGTCTTCGGCCAGGTCGCTGGCGACGATCAGGGCCTGTTCGTCGCTGGCGATGACCGCGACGGGATGGGAAAGGGTCATGTGCTTCTCCAGAGATCTGGTCAAAAGTGTTCTGGTCGTCAGATCCAGGAATGGCGGGCCGGCAGCTTGCCGTTGAGGCGGTAGGCGCCGACCGCGTGGTACTTCCAGCGCACCGGGTCGTGCAGGGTGTGCACCCGTGCGTTGCGCCAGTGGCGGTCGAGGTTGAACTCGGCGAGGGTCGCGCGGCTGCCGGCCAGCTCGAACAGCTTCTCGCTGGCCAGCAGCGATATTTCGGTGGTCAGCACCTTGGCTTCGGCCACGGCGATCGAGGCGCGGGCGGCGGACTCGGCGGTGACCGGCGCGGCATGCACCTGGTCCAGGACTTGCCCGGCCTTGCGCAGCAGCGCTTCGGCGGCGTGCAGTTCGATCTTCAGCCTGCCGATGTCGGCGATGACGTAAAGGTCATCGCTGGCGCGCTCGACCTTGGCCTCGATCCACGGACGGGCGCGGGTCTTGACGAAGTCGATGGCGTCGTCGAGGGCGCCGCGGGCGATGCCGGCGTCGATCGCGGCCTGGATCAGCTGCGACACCGCACCTTGGGTGTTGGGCTTCTCGTTGATCTTCCAGTTGTCCACCACCAGGCCAGCCTCGACCCGCACGTTGTTCAACAGGATCGTGCCGCTGGCGGTGGTGCGCTGGCCGAAGCCCGACCAGTCGTCGACGATGCGCAGGCCCGGCGTGCCGCGCCGAACGAAAGCCAGCACCTGCCGGCCGTCATCGTTGAGCGCCTTGACCGCGACCCAATGGGCGAAGAGGGCACCGGTGGAATAGAACTTCTGGCCGTTGATGACGAAATCGTCGCCGTCGGCGGTGATCCGCGCCTTCAGCTCCAGGGTGTCCTTGGTGCCGCGCTCGGGGCCTGCGTTGCCGATGCGCCAGCCTTCGAGCACGCTCTGGAACAGCTGGCGCTTCTGCGCCTCGGTGGCGCAGCCGAGCACCAGGTTGAGGATGCCGAACTGGTTTTGCGGGATCTGCCCCAGCGCCGGGTCGGCGGCGGAGATGATCGCGAACACTTCGGCCAGGGTGACGAAGGACACCTGCGGCCCACCGTATTCGCGGGGGATGGCGATGCTGCCCAGGCCGCTGCGGGTGAACTGTTCGATCTGCGCCCACGGCAGCTTGCGCTGGCGGTCGCGCCGGGCGGCGTCCACACGGGCGGCCTCGGCCAGTTCATGGGCGGCCTCGATGGCCTGGGCGTCGTTGCGCAGGATCTGCGCGGGCAACAACAACGGGGCGGTGTCCAGATCGGTCTGAACGTTTGCGTCTGCCAGACTGGACATCAGTGCCACTCCTTGGCTGCACGCAATGCCCTGGCGATCCGCACTGGGGTGATTGGGTTCCGGACCATGCTACCTACCTCACATCTCAAAAAATCGCCGCGAAATGCGGCGAACGAAAGAATGTCCGGTGGTCCGGTTCATATACCCTAAACGTGTATAAATATTTTATGAACTAACTTTTAGAAATATGCATAGAAGGGGCCATGGCCTGTCCGGTTAACAGGCTGCCGCCGATCCTCAGCATGCGCGGCGGCGCCCAGCGCGAGTTGTTGCCGACCCGGTCGAGGATGCAGTAGGTCACTTCCAGGCGCAGATCCTCGCCGGCTTCGAGAATCACCGACGGCGGTATCCACACCTGGACCGGCCGTCCGACGCCCTCGGTCGCGACGGGCGGCAGGTCCATCCGCACATCGCCCCAGCGCACCGTGATCGCGTCGCCCTCGGCCATGTTCAGGTAGGGCTGGATGGTCAGCGGCACACCGCGCTTGACCTGCCCCGGGTTCACCCCCTGACGGCAGATGGTGCCGGGCAGCACGGCTTGCGCCAGGTGCTGGTTCTCGTCGTTGCACAACGGCGGCGGCTGCCCGCCGGGACAGTCCAGCTTCACCTGCGCCGACGCGCTGGCCGACAGCGCCGGGCTGCGCCCCACCTGCATGATGCGGTAGTGGGCATGGGCCGGGCCGTTGACCACGAAGCTTTCCGGCACCCGCAGCCTGACCGGTTCGCCGACACAGGCGTCCGTGAGCACATGGGAGGCGACGTAGCAGTCGTTCCAGAACAGTTCGATCAGGTCGCCGGCATCCATCCCGGGATACGGGGCGACTTCGACCAGCAAATGGGCGGCGGCGGCCAAACCGATGCCGCCGTGGCGGGCCGACGTCAGGTTCGGCGCGGCCATTTCGGGGATGTGCGAAGCGAAGGGCATGGGGTTCTCTCCTTGAGACCTTGCAGCGAAGTCCGTTTCTGAAAGTTCGGGCGGTTTGAATGCTCAGGTCATGAAACAGTGTCGGGTTGATCGATGTTTATGTCGCCTTGATGAAGTAACGGGCAACGGTGGCGACTAGATAAAAGTTCGCCGAAAGAGCTGTCAATAGAGGCAATCGGTGATTTTAAAAATTGCGGACTAATCAGAAAGCTCCTACATCAACAGCGCAATTTGCCTGGCCTGCGGAGTGAATTCGGCCACAGGACAGGGCTATTTTGGCGGTTTCAGCGCATGTCTGGCCATGCACCTGTATGGAGGGTGTTTAGCGGATGCCGGGCACGGAATATCTGTTGCAGAACATATATATGTGCCGCATCGGAACAAGTTGATTGCTGTAGGGAGAAAGGAGAGAGAGCGAAACTTCCGTCCATGGAAGTTTGCGGTTGTTGCGGATCGGTGAGGTCAGCCGTTGTTTCTGAACTTGCTGAGGAACTGTCGTGTGCGTTCTTCCTTCGGATCGGCGAACAGGGCCTTGGCCTCACCTTGCTCGACGATCACGCCCTTGTCGAAGAACACCACACGGTTGGCCACGTCACGGGCGAACGCCATTTCGTGGGTGACGATGACCATTGTGCGTTTCTCCTCGGCGAGGCCGCGGATGGTCGCCAGCACTTCGCCCACCAGTTCCGGGTCCAGGGCCGAGGTCGGCTCGTCGAACAGGATCACTTCCGGCTCCATCGCCAGCGCCCGGGCGATCGCCACGCGCTGTTGCTGGCCACCGGACAGGCGCCGCGGATAGGCGTCTTCCTTGCCCGCCAGGCCGACCTTGGCCAGCAGCTTGCGGCCCAGGGCGATGGCATCGGCGCGGGGCGTCTTCTTGACCACGGTCGGGCCTTCGATGACGTTCTCCAGGGCGGTGCGGTGAGGGAACAGGTTGAAGTTCTGGAACACGAAGCCCACGTGCTGGCGCAGGTTGCGCACCAGGCCTTGCTGCTGGTTCAGCGGACGGCCGGTATCGATCTCGATGTCGCCGACCTTGATCCGGCCGCTGGTGGGTTGCTCAAGGAAGTTCAGGCAGCGCAGGAACGTGGTCTTGCCCGAGCCGCTGGGACCGATGATCGCCACGACCTCGCCTTCCTTCACCTTAAGGTCGATGCCGTTGAGCACGGTCTGACCCTTGAACTGCTTTGTCAGTTTTTCCACGACAATCATGGGGTCAGGACTCCTGGTCGTGCCGATTGACCCGCTCTTCCAACTTGTTCTGCAGGTGCGACAGCACCGTGGCCAGAACCCAGTAGATCAGCGCGGCGGCAAGATACATGGTGAACACTTCGAAGGTGCGGGCAGTGATCAGCTGCGCCTGGCGGAACAGCTCCGGCACCTGGATGGTGGCGGCCAGCGCGGTGTCCTTGACCAGCGAAATGAAGCTGTTGCCCAGCGGCGGCAATGCCGTGCGCATCGCCTGCGGCAGGATGGCCCGGCGCAGGGTCTGCGCGCGGGTCATGCCGATGCTGGCCGCCGCTTCCCACTGGCCGCGCTCGATCGAGCCGATGGCGGCACGCAGGATCTCGCAGGCGTAGGCGGCCATGTTCAGCGAGAAGCCGATCAGGGCCGCCGGCAGCGGATCCAGTTCCACACCCAGTTGCGGCAAGCCGTAATAGATCACGAACAGCTGCACCAGCAACGGCGTGCCGCGAAAGAACGACACGTAGATGCGGGCCAGCCAGCTGACCGACTTGAAGCGCGACAGGCGCATCAGTGCCAGGCCGAAGCCCAGCAGCAGACCGAAGAACATGCCGCCCAGGCTAAGGATGACCGTGTAGTACGCGCCCTTGAGCAGGAAGGGCGCGGAGTCCAGCGCGAGTTGGAAAGCTGCTTCCATTATTTCGTGACGTCAGCGTTGAAGTACTTTTCCGAGAGCTTCTGCAGCGTGCCGTCGGCGCGCAGTTCGTCGAGGGCCTTGTTCACCGCCGTCAGCAGTTCCGGCTCGCCCTTGCGCAGCGCGATGCCCGATTCCTGACGGGAGAACGCCTGGCCTGCGGCCACGGTCTTCGGTGCCTTCTTGGCGTATTCCAGAGCAGCCAGACGGTCGATCAGGATGGCGTCGGTGCGGCCGTTGTTCAGGTCGGCGAACTTGGTCGGATCATCGTCGTAGGTGCGCACGTCGGCGCCCGGCACGTTGGCCCGCACCCATTGCTCGTAGTTGGTGCCCAGGCCCACGCCGACCTTCTTGCCGGACAGGTCGGCGGCGGTATTGATGTTCAGCGCCGCTTCCTTGTCCTTCAGCACCAGCGCCTGGATCCCGGACACGGTGTAGGGCTCGGAGAAGTCGTATTTCTTCTTGCGCTCGTCGGAGATGGTTACCTGGTTGACCACGACGTCCAGACGCTTGGATTCCAGGGCCGCGAGGATGCCGTCCCACTTGGTCGGCTGGATCTTGGCCTTCACGTCCAGCTTTTTCGCCAGGGCTTCGGAGAGTTCGACCTCGAAGCCGGCCAGCTTGCCGTCGGGATCGACGAAGGAGAACGGTGGGTAGGTGCCTTCCAGGCCGACGTTGATGACGCCTTTGTCCTTGATCTGCTTCAGTTGCTCACCGGCGGCTGCGTGGCCGATCAGGCCGGCGCTCAGCGCCAGGCCCAGCGAACCCACCAGCAGGTTGCGACGTAGTGCGGAAAAATTCATGACATGCCCCTGTGTTTTCTTATGGAAGACGCTTAAGGAAAGTTGGCGAATCCGGGAATTGGACGACTGCGCTATCGTGCCCTAAAGCAGCTTATGCGTCTCCCGCGAAATTCGCCTGCGGGGAGACTATATGATTGCTCGCTTAGAATTGAAAATAATGGTTTTTATTTTTGTTATTTCAAATTCGAATATATGCGCAGCCTGCTGCGGCGAGGGATCCGGTTCCCTCGCCGCGGGCCTTACAGGAAGTCCTTGTAGGCGAACAGCGCCGGCGCGCCGCCGGTGTGCAGGAAGATCACCGGGCCGTCGTCGAAGCGCCCGCGGCCGATGCCGTCGAGCAGGCCGGCCATGGCCTTGCCGGTATAGACCGGGTCGAGCAGCACGCCTTCCTGGCTGGCCAAAAGCTTCACCGCCGCCAGGGTGCCGGCGTTCGGTTCGCCGTAGCGCGGGCCGAAGTACTCGTCCCACAGGCGCACCTTGAAACTGTCCGGCAGCGCCACGCCCAGCAGGTCGGCGGTACGTTCGGCCAGGCCCTGCACTTTCGGGCGCTGGTCCTCTTCGCTGCGCGAGACGGTCACGCCGATCACCGGCAGCGCCGGCAATGCTTCGTTCAAGGCCAGGGCCAGGCCGCTGTGGGTGCCGGCGCTGCCGGAGGCCAGCACCACGGCGGCGAAGTCGAGGCCGGTGTCCTTGATCTGTTCGGCCAGTTCCAGGCCGGCCCGCACGTAACCCAACGCGCCGAGGGCGTTGGAGCCGCCGATGGGCACCAGGTACGGCTTCTTGCCGTTGCTGCGCAGGCGCACGGCGAGGGCCGCCAGTTGCTCGTCGGCGTTGTCGAGGTTGTCGACCAGCTCGACCTTGGCGTCGAACAGGTCCAGCAACAGGCGGTTGCCGTTGCCGGTGTAGTCGCCGTCGTCGGTGCCCAGCGGGTTCTCCAGCAGCGCCACGCAGCCCAGGCCCAGCTTGGCGGCGATCGCGGCGGTCTGGCGCACGTGGTTCGATTGCAGGGCGCCGGCGGTGATCAAGGTGTCGGCGCCCTGGGCGAGGGCGTCGGCGGCGAGGTATTCGAGCTTGCGCAGTTTGTTGCCGCCCATGGCCAGCGGGGTCAGGTCGTCGCGCTTGAAGTAGATGTCGCGGCCCAGCCAGGCGGAAAGGCGTTCGAGTTTTTCCAGGGGAGTGGGTTGGCCGAGCAGGTCGAGACGATGGAAGCGGTCCAGTTGTTGTTTGATCATGGGCCTGTACTGGCGGAGGAAGATCACAGGACTATAGGCATGGCGTTTTGGCGGGGCAACCGTCAATCGCTTATAGCAAAACGTGCTTAGGCCAGCACTATCGGTTCTTAATTCGCGCTTGGGGCCATGCCGTAAAGTAGTCGCCGTTGAGGCGGCCCGACAGTCCGGCCGCCGGTGAGGAGTCTTTACCGTGAGCGAGCGTTCCAGCCATTGGCAACTGCAGACCATCGTCAGCCAACTGCGTACCGCGCGGGATCTGTGGCGTACCCAGAACGGCCGGGCCACCGGCGAACAGGGCGGGCGCGAACTGCCCTCCCGCGCAGCGATGGCGGAGATCCTCGAGGCCCTGTGCGGGGCGTTGTTCCCGATGCGGCTGGGGCCTGTGGACCTGCGTGAGGAAAGCGAGGACTTCTATGTCGGCCATACCCTCGACGTCGCCCTGAATGCCTTGCTCGTCCAGGCGCGGCTCGAACTGCGCTACGTCGCCCGCCACAGCGCCCAGGCCGACACCGAGGTCGAGTCCCGCGCGATCCGCATCGTCCAGGACTTCGCCCTGGCCCTGCCGGGCCTGCGCAGCCTGCTCGACACCGACGTGCTGGCGGCCTACCACGGCGATCCGGCGGCGCGCAGCGTCGACGAGGTGCTGCTGTGCTACCCGGGCATCCTGGCGGTGATCCACCATCGCCTGGCCCATCACCTGTACCGCGCGGGCCTGCCGCTGCTGGCGCGGATCAGCTCGGAGATCGCTCACTCGGCCACCGGCATCGACATCCACCCCGGCGCGCAGATCGGCCCGAGCTTCTTCATCGACCACGGCACCGGCGTGGTGATCGGCGAAACCGCGATCATCGGCGAGCGGGTGCGGATCTACCAGGCGGTGACCCTGGGCGCCAAGCGCTTCCCGGCGGACGAGGACGGCCAACTGCAGAAGGGCCATCCGCGCCACCCGATCGTCGAGGACGACGTGGTGATCTACGCCGGGGCGACCATCCTGGGGCGCATCACCATCGGCCAGGGCTCGACCATCGGCGGCAACGTGTGGCTGACCCGCAGCGTACCGGCCGGCAGCAACCTGACCCAGGCCAACCTGCAGCACGACGACGGGACGCAGAAGTGACGGCGCACTCCGCTTGAAGGCCCTGCGGCGCCTTGACCGGCGCCGTCGCGGGCCCGTCGAACGGACTCAGGCCGGCCCGGATAGTGGCATCCGGCCAATTCGCCACTGAACGAATCCCTCCGAACCTGCGTCATAACCCTCCTTGAGCCCGCAGGGGCGAGCGACCGCTCGGCCTTGCGATTAGTCCTTAGCGTGCTATCCATGTTTAACTTGAACGTTCATTCAAGTTAAACCGGCAGTCCGCTGCCCGCTCACAACAGGAGGCTTGCCTTTGCTGAGTCCGATCATTTCAGCCATGTTCCACCCCTTCGAGGTGCACCGTCCATGAGTGCATCGTCCACCCCCGCCAGCGCCCAGGTGCGCATGAACCCGCCGGTGTTCTGGTTCGCCGCGACGGTCATCCTGCTGTTCGGCCTCGTCGTGATTTCCCTGCCGGAGGCGGCCGGCGCCTGGCTGCTGAAGGCCCAGGACTGGGCGGCCAACACGGTCGGCTGGTACTACATGCTGGCGATGACCCTGTATCTGGTCTTCGTGGTGGTCACCGCGCTGTCTGGCTACGGCAAGATCAAGCTCGGTGCCGACCACGACGAACCCGAATTCAGTTACCTGTCCTGGGCCGGCATGCTGTTCGCCGCCGGGATCAGCATCACCCTGTTTTTCTTCTGCGTGTCGGAGCCGTTGACCCACATGCTCCAGCCGCCCCAGGGCGAGGCCGGCACGGCGGACGCCGCGCGCCAGGCGATGCAGATCCTGTTCCTGCACTGGGGCCTGCACGGCTGGGGCGTGTTCGCCTTCGTCGGCATGGCGCTGGCGTACTGCGCGTACCGCCACAACCTGCCGCTGGCGTTGCGCTCGGCGCTCTATCCGCTGATCGGCAAACGCATCAACGGCCCCATCGGCTACGCGGTGGACGGCTTCGGCATCATCGCCACGGTGTTCGGCCTCGGCGCGGACATGGGCTTCGGCGTGCTGCACCTCAACTCCGGCCTGGACTACCTGTTCGGCATCGCCCACACCCAGTGGATCCAGGTCGGTCTGATCGTCCTGATGATGGGCGCGGCGATCACCGTCGCCGTGTCCGGGGTCGACAAGGGCGTGCGGGTGATGTCCGACATCAACATGCTGCTGGCCTGCGCGCTGCTGCTGTTCGTGCTGTTCGCCGGGCCCACCCAGCACCTGCTCAACACCCTGATCCAGAACCTGGGCGATTACCTCGGCGCGCTGCCGACCAAGAGCTTCGACCTCTACGCCTACGACAAGCCCAGCGACTGGCTCGGCGGCTGGACCGTGTTCTACTGGGCCTGGTGGATCGCTTGGTCGCCGTTCGTGGGCCTGTTCATCGCGCGGATCTCCCGGGGCCGCACCATCCGCGAATTCGTCTTCGGCGTGCTGCTGATTCCGTTGGGCTTCACCCTGGCGTGGATGTCGATCTTCGGCAACAGCGCCATCGACCAGGTGCTCAACCACGGCATGGAGGCCCTCGGCCTGTCGGCCATCGACGACCCGTCGATGACCCTCTACCTGCTGCTGGAGACCTACCCGTGGAGCAAGACCGTCATCGCGGTGACGGTGTTCATCAGCTTCGTGTTCTTCGTCACCTCCGCCGACTCCGGCACCGTGGTGCTCTCGACCCTGTCGGCCAAGGGCGGCGGCCCGGACGAGGACGGGCCGAAATGGCTGCGGGTGTTCTGGGGCGCGATGACGGCGCTGATCACCAGCGCGCTGCTGTTCTCCGGCAGCATCGATGCGCTGAAGTCGGCGGTGGTGCTGACCTCACTGCCGTTCTCGTTGATCCTGCTGCTGATGATGTGGGGGCTGCACAAGGCGTTCTACCTGGAGTCGCAGAAGCAGATCGCGCAATTGCATTCGCTGGCGCCGGTGTCCGGTTCGCGGCGCGGCAAGGGTGGCTGGCGGCAGCGCCTGAGCCAGGCGGTGCATTTCCCGTCGCGGGACGAGGTGTACCGGTTCATGGACAGCACCGTGAAGCCGGCCATCGAAGAGGTGACGGCGGTGTTCGTCGAGAAGGGTCTGCATGTGGTCACGCAGCCGGATCCGGCCCACGACAGCGTCAGCCTGGAGATCGGCCACGGCGAACTGCACCCGTTCATCTACCAGGTGCAGATGCGCGGCTATTTCACGCCGTCGTTCGCCCGGGGCGGCATGGGTTCCAAGCAGCTCAACAACCGCCGCTACTACCGCGCCGAAGTGCACTTGAGCGAGGGCAGCCAGGACTACGACCTGGTGGGCTACACCAAGGAGCAGATCATCAACGACATCCTCGACCAGTACGAACGGCACATGCAGTTCCTGCACCTGGTGCGTTGAGCCCGGCGGGCGCCGGGGCGGTCTCAGGCCTCGGCGCTCAGCACCATGAACAGCACCATCGCCGCCACCGGCACGCCGAACACGGCGCTGCCGACCATCAGTTCGGTGCTCAGCGTCTGCTTGCCGTGCACCATGCCGACCGCGCCGTTGATCACCGTCAGCGCCAGCCACAGGGCGGCGAAGCCGTAGGCCAGGGTCTGGCGGGAAAAGCCGATGCGTTCGCCGATGTACAGCATCAGCGCCAGCAGGATCAGGCCGAAGGTGATGATGATGGTGGTGTGCATGAGAGGCTGCCTGTCGGTGTCGTTTCGCCTGGGCGGATCCCATCGCCAGCCAGCCGGCGACGGGGCCGCTGCGGGCCTGTTCAGAGCATAGTCAAACCAGCCCGCCGTTGGCCCGCAGGATCTGTCCGTTGACCCAGTCCGCCGCCGGGCTCGCCAGGAACGACACCACCCGGGCAATGTCCTCCGGCTGCCCCAGGCGTTCCAGCGGCGGCATCTTCGCGTAGGTCTGGATCTGCTCCTCGCTCTTGCCGTGCAGGAACAGCTCGGTGGCCACCGGCCCCGGCGCCACGGCGTTGACCGTGACGTTGCGCCCGCGCATTTCCTTGGCGAACACCTGGGTCAGCGATTCCACCGCCGCCTTGCTGGCGATGTACACCGCGTAGCCCGGCAGGTTGAGGCCGACGGTGCTGCTGGAGAAGTTGATGATCCGTCCGCCGTCGTTCAGCCGAGCCGCCGCCTCGCGCATCGTGTTGAAGGTGCCGCGGGCGTGGATGTTGAAGGTCTGCTCGAACAACTCGTCGCTGTGCTGGGCCAGCGGCAGCACCTTGAGGATGCCGGCGTTGTTCACCAGCACGTCGACCTTGCCCAGGTGCGCTTCGGTCTCGTCGAACAGGCGCCGCACGTCGGCGGCGTCGGCCACGTCGCCCTGGATGGCCATGGCCCGGTGGCCGGCCTGGCGCAGTTCGACGACAAGCCGGGAAGCTTCGTCGGCGCTGTTGGCGTAATTGACGGCGACGGCGAAACCGTCCTCGGCCAATTGCTTGGCGATCACCGCGCCGATGCCGCGGGAGGCGCCGGTCACGAGGGCGACTTTCGAAGTGTGCTGGGTCATGGCTGTGTTCCTGTGTGCGGGGGAAGTGGGAGTCATTTCACCTGTTTGCCTGTGCTGGATAAATGCCGCAAAGTTGCCTTGACTGTTCAACATCCGCCAACAATCGAAGGCCGGGAGCCCGCCGTGGATCAAGTCAAAGCGATGAAGGCGTTCGTGCGGATCTACGAGCGCAGCAGCTTCACCCAGGCCGCCGCCGACCTGAACCTGCCCCGGGCCACCCTGACCCACACCCTCAACCAGTTCGAAGCCTGGCTCGGCACGCGCCTGCTGGAGCGCAGCACGCGCAAGGTGCGTCCGACCCTGGACGGCGAGGCTTATTACCGGCGTTGCGTGCAGTTGCTTGCGGAGCTGGAGGACGCCGAACTGGCGTTCCGCAGCGTGGTGCCGAAGGGGCGGCTGCGGGTCGATATGCAAGGTACGTTGGCCCGGCATTTCGTGATCCCGGCGTTGCCGCAGTTCATGGCGCGCTACCCGGACATCGAACTGTCGATCAGCGAGGCCGACCGCTTCGTCGACCTGATCGCCGAAGGCGTCGATTGCGTGCTGCGCGCCGGCACCCTCGGCGACTCGACGCTGATCGGCAAGCGCGTGGCCAGCCTGCGGCAGATCACCTGCGCCAGCCCCGCCTACCTGCGCAGGTTCGGCGAGCCCCGCAGCCTGGCCGACCTGAAAGACCATCGCGCGGTGAACTACGTCTCGCGCAGCACCACCCGGGTGTTTCCCTTCGAATTCATGGTCGACGGCGAACGCACGGAGGTCGCCATCGACGGGGCGGTCTCGGTGTCCGGCGCCGAGATCTACGCGGCCTCCGCCATCGCCGGCCTGGGCCTGATCCAGTGCCCGCACTACCGCATGCAGAGCCAGATCGACCAGGGCCTGATACGGGAAGTCCTGCCCGACACGCCGCCGCCACCGATGCCGGTGTCGGTGCTGTACCCGCACAACCGGCACCTGTCGCCGCGGGTACGGGTGTTCGTGGACTGGTTGAGCGAGGTCTTTGCACAGGTTTCCCGTTAGGCCGAAGGTCTTGAGGCGTTTTGGCTGGCGCCATCGTCAGCAGGTCGACAAGGATCTGTGAAGACGGGGTGGCGGCGTCTTTTCCCTTCCTGATGTGAAACGATTCAGCCATAGGTCGAATCCGAGGTGGGCAGGGGCCCGCTTGGGCGTATGCTGAGCAGCTTCGGTCTGTCAAAGCACCGCTGCACCGGCGGTCGCTGCGCAACCGAGCGGGAGCCAGCTCCCTCGCCACAGGAAATGTCCGACCGACGATGGCTGAAACTCAATCTAGAGAGGATTCGATGACTTACACCGCTGCCGAAAACCGCTACGACACCCTCCCTTACCGCCGCGTGGGCCGCAGCGGCCTGGTGTTGCCGGCGCTGTCCCTGGGCCTGTGGCACAACTTCGGCGACAGCACGCCGATCGACACCCAGCGCGCCTTGCTGCGCACGGCGTTCGACCTGGGGATCAACCACTTCGACCTGGCCAACAACTACGGCCCGCCCTACGGCAGCGCCGAGATCAACTTCGGCCGCCTGCTGCGCGAGGACTTCAAGGGCTACCGCGACGAGCTGATCATCTCCAGCAAGGCCGGCTGGGACATGTGGCCGGGCCCTTACGGCCAGGGCGGCGGTTCGCGCAAGTACGTGCTGGCCAGCCTCGACCAGAGCCTGCAACGGCTGGGCGTGGACTACGTGGACATCTTCTATTCCCACCGCTTCGACCCGGACACCCCGCTGGAGGAGACCGCCGGCGCCCTCGCCACTGCCGTGCAGCAGGGCAAGGCGCTGTACGTCGGCATCTCTTCGTATTCCGGGGTGAAGACCCGCGAAATCGCCGCGCTGCTCAAGGAGTGGAAAGTGCCGCTGCTGATCCACCAGCCGGCCTACAACCTGCTCAACCGCTGGGTGGAAAAGGACCTGCTCGACACCACCGACGAACTCGGCACCGGGGTGATTGCCTTCACCCCGCTGGCGCAGGGCCTGTTGACCGACAAGTACCTCAATGGCGTGCCGGCGGATGCGCGGGTCAACCGTCCGGGCGGCGGTTCGCTGCAGGCGTCGCACCTGTCCGAGGCCAACATCGCCCATGTGCGGGCGCTGAACGAGATCGCCAAGCGTCGTGGCCAGAGCCTGGCGCAACTGGCGCTGGCCTGGACGCTGCGCGATCCGCGGGTGACCTCGGCGCTGATCGGCGCGAGCCGGCCGGAGCAGATCATCGAGAACGTCGGGGCGCTGAAGAACCTGAGCTTCAGCGCTGAAGAGCTGGCTGAAATCGATCGGTTCGCCCAGGAGGGCGGGATCAATCTGTGGGAGAAGCCGTCGACGGCCGAGTAAGCGTCAGGCGCCGGATCCTGCGGCGCCTGTCACACCGTCATCGCCAGCAGGCTGGCGATGGGGCCGGAACCGGCGACGCAGCCGTCAGCGAAAGAACGGCACATCCCCCAACACCGTCGCCCGCTGCATCACCCGCCGGGCGGGGCGGTAGTCGTCCACTGCGTAATGCTGGGTCACGCGGTTGTCCCAGAACGCGATGTCGTCCTTCTGCCAGCGCCAGCGGATGGTGAATTCCGGCCGGGTGGCGTGGGCGAACAGGAACTTGAGGATCGCCTCGCTTTCGGTCTCCGACAGTTCATTGATCTTCGAGGTGAAGCCTTCGTTGACGAACAGCGAGCGGCGCCCGCTCACCGGGTGGGTGCGGATCACCGGGTGCGACAGCGGCGGGTTCTTGCGCCGTGCCTCTTCCCACTGCGCCAGCGCTTCGGGCGTGTTGCCGTAGCGCTCCAGCGGAAACGAGCGGGTGAAGTCATGGGTGGCGGTCAGCCCTTCGAGCAGGGCCTTCACCGGCGCCGACAGCGCTTCATAGGCCGCGATGCCGCTGGCCCACAGGGTGTCGCCGCCGTACTCCGGCAGGAGCTTGGCGCTGAGCACCGCGCCCATCGCCGGGGTCGGCAGGAAGGTCACGTCGGTGTGCCAGATTGCGTTGTCGCGCACGTCGGTGACGGCGGTGTCGAGGATCAGCACTTCGGGCTGTTCCGGCACGTTGGGGTAGATCGGGTGGATGTGCAGGTCGCCGAAGTACGCGGCGAAGCGCGCCTGCTGCGCAGGCTCGATGGGCTGGTTGCGGAAGAACAGCACCTGGTGCTTGAGCAGCGCCTGGCCGATGGCGTCGCGCTGCTCCTGGCTCAATGGCTGGCTGATGTCGACGCCGCTGATCTGCGCGCCGAGGGCCGGGCTTAAGGGAACGATGTTCAGGTCGCTCATGGTGTTCTCATCAATATTCGGTGGAGGGCTGTTCAAGCGGTGGGAGCGACTGTCTGCGGTGCCCGGGCTGGCGCCATCGCCAGCAGGCCGGCTCCCGCAAGGGAAAAAGTCAGTGGGCCTGGCCGTGCCACGGCACCAGTCTGCGTTGCAGGGCGCGCAGGCCCATTTCCATGGCGAAGGCGATCAGGGCGATGACCAGGATCCCCAGCACCACCACGTCGGTCACCAGGAACTGCGCCGCCGACTGCACCATGAAACCCAGCCCGCTGGTGGCGGCGATCAGTTCGGCGGCGACCAGGGTCGACCAGCCAACGCCAAGGCCGATGCGGATGCCGGTGAGGATGTCCGGCAGGGCGCTGGGCAGGATCACATGGCGGATCAGTTGCCCGCGGGTGGCGCCCAACGACTGGGCGGCCCGCAGCTTGGCCGGGTCGACCGTGCGCACGCCGGTGGCGGTGGCGATCGCGATCGGCGCGAAGATCGCCAGGTAGATCAGCAGCACTTTCGACACCTCGCCGATGCCGCACCAGATCACGATCAGCGGCAGGTAGGCGAGCGGCGGGATCGGCCGGTAGAACTCGATCAGCGGATCGAGCACGCCGCGGGCGATGCGGTTGGCGCCGATGGCGATGCCCACCGGCACGGCGGTCAGGATGGCGAAGCCCAGACCCAGGCCGATGCGGCTCAAGCTGGCGCCCAGGTGCTGCCACAGGGTCGAGTCCATATAGCCGCTGGTGGCCAGCAACCAGCCCTTTTGCAGTACGGCGGCGGGCGGCGGCAGGAACAGCGGTTCGATCAGGCCGGTGGCGGTCACCGCCCACCAGGCCAGCAGCAGGGCGAACAGGGTCAGCACACTGATCCAGCGGGTGCTCAGGCTGCGCCGCGCCGCAATGGACGTCGAGGGTTTGGAAGGTTTCACCGTGGCGGCGGAAACGTCGTAGCTGCTCATGCGCGCTCCTGTAGCCGGACGGCGTTGCGTTGGGAGAACACTTTGCCGAGCACGTGTTCGCGGGTTTCGATGAAGCGCGGGTCGGACTTGATCGACCGCGCCGGTTCGCCGGCGGCGTAGCGCTGGCCGAAGTCCAGGTGCAGGCGTTCGACGATCTGCCCGGGGTTGGGCGCCAGCAGGATCAGGTCGGTGGCGAGGAACACTGCCTCTTCGATGTCGTGGGTGATCAGGAACACCGGTTTGGCGGTGCGTTGCCAGACTTGCAGCAGCAGTTCCTGCATCTGTTCGCGGGTGAAGGCGTCGAGGGCGCCGAAGGGTTCGTCCATCAGCAGCACGCGCGGATCGGCGGCCAGGGCGCGGGCCAGGCCGACACGCTGCTTCTGGCCGCCGGAGAGTTGCCAGACGCGGCGGCTCTCGAAACCGGCCAGGTCCACCAGCGCGAGCATTTCCCGGGCGCGCCGCTCGCGCTTGTCCCGGGGCACGCCGGCCAGTTCGAGCCCGAAGGCCACATTGGCCAGCACGTCCTGCCAGGGCAGCAGGGCGTCGTCCTGGAACACCACGCCGCGTTCGGCGCCCGGCCCCTTGACCGGCACGCCGTCGAGGGTGATGCGCCCGGCGCTGGGGTCGACGAAACCGGCGATCAGGTTCAACAGCGAAGTCTTGCCACTGCCGGACGGGCCGAGGGCCACCAGCAGTTGCCGGGGGCCGAGGGTCAGGGAAATATCCGACAGCACCGGTTCCGGGCTGCCGGGGTACTGTGCGCTGATGCGCTCCAGCGAAAGCAAGGCCATCGCGGTCGACTCCCGATCAGTTGGTGATGTACTGGGCGCTGACGTACGGCGCGTAGTCTGGCAGCACGGCCTCGACCTTGCCTTGCTCCTTGAGGAACACGGCGGTGTCGGTGATGGCCTTGGTGGTCGGCGCGCCGAGGTCGTTGACCTGATCCGCCGCCAGCGGGTAGACGTTGCCTTGCAGCAGCAGCGGAATGTCGCTGGCCTTGGCGCCGGACAGCTTCACCAGCTTGTCGACGTTGCTCGTGTCGGCGAGCCAGGCTTTCGGGTCCTTGCGGTAGTCGGCGTAGGCGTCGAGGGTGACCTTGGCGAACGCGGTGACGATCTCCGGATGCTTCTGCGCGAAGTCCTTGCGCACGATCCACGCATCGAAGGTCGGCGCGCCGAACTTGGCCAGCTCGCCGGAGGTGATCAGCACCTTGCCGTTTTCCTTGGCCACGCCCAGGGCAGGATCCCAGACGTAGGTGGCGTCGATGTCACCGCGTTTCCACGCGGCGATGATCGCCGGTGGCGCGAGGTTGAGCACGGTGACTTTCGACGGGTCGATGTTCCAATGCTTCAGGGCGGCCAGCAGGCTGTAGTGGCCGGTGGAAACGAACGGCACGGCGATTTTCTTGCCGACCAGGTCCTGCGGTGTCTTGATGCCGGTGCCGTCGCGGGCGACCAGCGCTTCGGCGGCGCCGATCTGGGTGGCGATGAGGAACGTCTCCACCGGCACCTTGCGGGTGACCGCGGCGGTCAGCGGGCTGGAGCCGAGGTAGCCGATCTGCACGTCGCCGGAGGCGATGGCGGCGATGATGTCGGCGCCGTTGTCAAACTTGCGCCAGCTGATGTCGGCCTTGGTGGCCTTCTCGTAGGCGCCGTCGGCCTGGGCGACTTTCGCCGGGTCGACGGTGGTCTGGTAGGCGACGGTGAGGTCGGCGGCCTGGGCCAGGAAGCTTGCGGCGGCCAGGGTGGCCACCGCCAGCAGGCGAAGCGGGACATTCAGTTTCATGGGAGAGCTCCTTGTCAGGCCACCGGTCGTCGGCGTGAAAGGAGACTAAATGATCTAAGAATCTAAAAATAAATAACTTTTTAGAATTAACTTATGAGCGGAAAAATCTAAAGGGCCGCCAGGATTCCGCCACCGCGAGCAGGTGCGGCGGCATCACCGCCGTCACCTGTGGGAGCGAGCCTGCTCGCGACAGAATCCGCAGGATCCTCGCAGGCTAGTTGCTGATCGCCAGGATGCTCGCCTGGTAGGCCCCGACGAACACGTCGAAATCGCCGACCTCGTTCTGTTCCAGCTCCGCCTGCTGCTCCAGCGACGAGTGCGCCAGCGCTTCGAACCGGGCCTGCTCCTCGGCGGCAAGGGGCTCGCTGCGGAAGAAATCGGCATGGGCCTGGCTCTGGCGCAGGGAGAACTGCGCGAAGCTTTCCTTGTGCGCGGCCATCGCCGCCAGCACCTGGGCCGACGGCGTCAGCGACGGGTCGCTGACCTTGGCTCGCTGCGCGTCCAGCGCCTTGCCGTGGGCATCGCTGCCCTGGCTGCGGTCCAGCAGGGCCGCCAGCGGCGCGATGTGCTCCAGCAGTTCGCTCGCCCATTGCTTCATGTCCACCGGCTGTCCGTCACGCTGCAGCTGCAGGCCGGGACGGCGGCCTTCCTTGACCACGCTGAGGAAGTTCGACGTGGCGTTGCCGCAGCTGGTGCTGGTCAGCAGCGGGCTGTCGTTGAGCGCGCAGTACAGCAGGAACGCGTCGAGGAAACGCGCCTCGGTGACGTCGATGCCCATCGGCAGGAACGGGTTGATGTCCAGGCAGCGCACTTCGACGTACTGGATCCCGCGGGCCATCAGCGCCTGGATCGGCCGTTCGCCGGTGTAGGTCACGCGTTTGGGGCGGATGTTGGAGTAGTACTCGTTTTCGATCTGCAGGATGTTGGTGTTCAGCTGCACCCACTCGCCGTCCTGGTGCGTGCCGATCTCGACGTACGGCGCATACGGCGTGGCGACGGCCTTGCGCAGGCTGTCGGTGTAGCTGGACAGATCGTTGTAGCACGGCGTCAGGCCGGCCTGGGCATTGCTCTGGTAACCCAGGTCGCTCATGCGCAGGCTGGTGGCGTAGGGCAGGTACAGGGTGTCCGGATCGAGCTGTTCGAGCTGGTGCGGGCGGCCGCGCAGGAAGCCTGCGTCCAGCGCAGGCGAGGCGCCGAACAGGTACATCAGCAGCCAGCTGTAGCGGCGGAAATTGCGGATCAGGGCGATGTAGGACGCGGACTGGAAGTCGCGGTCGCTGCCTTCGAAGCCCTCGGTCTGCTTGAGCAGCGGCCAGAGCCCTTCCGGCAGGGAGAAGTTGTAGTGGATCCCGGCGATGCACTGCATGGTCTTGCCGTAGCGCAGCGCCAGGCCCTGACGGTAGACGTACTTGAGCCGACCGATGTTGGAGGTGCCGTAGTACGCGATCGGGATGTCTTCTTCGGCCGGCAGCGGGCACGGCATCGACGGACTCCACAGGTACTCGTTGCCGAGCTTGCTGTAGGCGAAGCGGTGGATGCGCTCCAGGCTGGCCAGGGTGTCGGCCGGGTCGGGCAGGGCAGGCGTGATGAACTCCAGCAGCGACTCGGAATAGTCGGTGGTGATCTGTTCGTTGGTCAGCGCGGAACCCAGGGCCTCGGGATGCGGCGTCTGCGCCAGGCGGCCCTCGCCGGTCACGCGCAGGCATTCACGTTCGATGCCGTGCAGGCACTGCTTGAGCAGGGAGAGGTTGGCGCGCTCGCCGAGCAGGGCCAGGCGGCGGTTGAGAAGTTCGCTCAATTTGGATTCCTTCACGCGTCAGTCGCCCCAATATGGGGGTGGGCAGGACGGTCTACAAGGGTGAAGTTGAAACTGGCGTTTTCGCCTGGTTTTGGAGCGGCAGGCCGTTTGCCGGTCAGTCAAGAACTGCACATTCCCTGTGGGAGCGAGCCTGCTCGCGAAGGCGGTGTGTCAGCCAGCACTTTCGTTGCTGATGCACCCTCTTCGCGAGCAGGCTCGCTCCCACAGGTTTCGTTGCGCCGAAATTAACCCAAATCGGTGACGGCTAGCTACAGGACAGCGAACGTGCCTTGCGCTTTTGCGACCAGCTTGTCGCCCTGCATCACGTCGGCCTCGACCACCAGCGTGCGCCGGCCCGGGTGGATCACCCGGGCCGTGCACAGCACCTCGCCGTCGGACACGGCGCGGATGTAGTTGATCTTGCACTCGATGGTCGCGCTCTGCTGGTCGAAGCCGTGGGTGCTGGAGCAAGCCAGCCCCATGGCGATGTCGACCAGGCTGAACAGCGCGCCGCCGTGCAGCTTGCCGCCACGGTTGCGCAGCGGCGGCTCCAGCGCCAGGGCGACTTGCGCCACCCCGGTCTCCAGGCTGTGCAGACGGCAGCCCAACAGCTTGAAGAACGCGCTCTCGACGAGCCAGGCGGGAATGTCCATCACTTCTTCTTCAACTGCTTGGCGTTGGCGAACAGGGACGCCATGGCGTTGTTGGCCGGTGCGGCGGTGGCGGTTTCCTTGCGCGGCGCGTTGTTCGAACCCTGGCGCGGCGCCGAGCCCGGACGCGAGCCGCGGGCGCCGTCGATCTTCTCGCCCGGCGTGTCGCTCATGCGCATCGACAGGCCGACGCGTTTGCGCGGGATGTCGACTTCCATGACCTTGACCTTCACCACGTCGCCGGCCTTCACCGCCTCGCGCGGATCCTTGATGAACTTCTCCGACAGGGCCGAGATGTGCACCAGGCCGTCCTGGTGCACGCCGATGTCGACGAACGCACCGAACGCCGTGACGTTGGTCACCACGCCTTCGAGGATCATCCCCGGCTGCAGGTCCTTGAGGTCTTCGACGCCTTCCTGGAACTCGGCGGTCTTGAACTCCGGACGCGGGTCGCGGCCCGGCTTGTCCAGTTCCTGGAGGATGTCGGTGACGGTCGGCAGGCCGAAGGTCTCGTCGGTGAATTTCTTCGGGTCCAGGCGCTTGAGGAACCCGGTGTCGCCGATCAGCGAGCGGATGTCGCGGTCGGTCTCGGCGGCGATGCGCTTGACCAGCGGATAGGCTTCCGGGTGCACGGCCGATGCGTCCAGCGGGTTGTCGCCGTTCATCACGCGCAGGAAGCCGGCGGCCTGTTCGAAGGTTTTCTCGCCCAGGCGCGCGACTTTCTTCAGCGCGGCGCGGGTCTTGAACGCGCCGTGCTCGTCACGGTGGGCGACGATGTTCTGCGCCAGGGTGGCGTTGAGGCCGGAGATCCGCGCCAGCAGGGCCACGGACGCGGTGTTCACGTCCACGCCTACGGCGTTCACGCAGTCCTCGACCACGGCGTCCAGGCTGCGCGCCAGCTTCAGCTGCGACACGTCGTGCTGGTACTGGCCGACGCCGATGGATTTCGGATCGATCTTCACCAGCTCCGCCAGCGGATCCTGCAGGCGGCGGGCGATGGACACCGCGCCGCGGATCGACACGTCCAGGTCCGGGAATTCCTTCGCGGCCAGTTCCGAGGCCGAGTACACCGACGCGCCGGCCTCGGACACCATGACCTTGGTCATCTTCATGGCCGGGTATTTCTTGATCAGCTCGATGGCCAGCTTGTCGGTCTCACGGCTGGCGGTGCCGTTGCCGATGGCGATCAGGTCGACCGAGTGCTTGGCACACAGGGCCGCCAGGATGGCCAGGGTCTGGTCCCACTTGTTGTGCGGCACGTGCGGGTAGACCGTGGCGTGATCCAGCAGCTTGCCGGTGGCATCGACCACCGCGACCTTGCAGCCGGTGCGCAGGCCCGGGTCCAGGCCCAGGGTCGCGCGCGGGCCGGCCGGGGCGGCCAGCAGCAGGTCGTGCAGGTTGTGGGCGAACACGTTGATCGCTTCGGTCTCGGCGCCGTCGCGCAGTTCGCCGAGCAGGTCGGTCTCAAGGTGAGTGTAGAGCTTGACCTTCCAGGTCCAGCGCACCACCTCGCCCAGCCATTTGTCCGCGGGGCGGTTCTGGTTCTGGATGCCGACGTGCTGGCCGATCATGCCTTCGCACGGGTGCAGGGTGCCCGGCAGTTCCTCGCCGACCTTCAGGGCCGAGCTGAGGATGCCTTCGTTGCGGCCGCGGAAGATCGCCAGGGCGCGGTGCGACGGCATGCTCTTGAGCGGCTCGTCGTGTTCGAAGTAGTCGCGGAACTTGGCGCCTTCCTCTTCCTTGCCGGCGATCACGCGGGCGCTGATCGTGGCTTCCTGCTTGAGGAAGGAGCGCAGTTTCTCCAGCAGGCCCGCGTCTTCGGCGAAGCGTTCCATGAGGATGTACTTGGCGCCCTCCAGGGCGGCCTTGGCGTCGGCCACGCCTTTGTCGGCGTCGATGAAGCGGGCGGCTTCGACTTCCGGCGCCAGCGACGGGTCGTTGAACAGGCCGTCGGCCAGTTCGCCGAGGCCGGCTTCCAGGGCGATCTGGCCCTTGGTGCGGCGCTTCTGCTTGTACGGCAGGTACAGGTCTTCGAGGCGGGTCTTGGTGTCGGCGAGCTTGATGTCGCGTTCGAGTGCGGGGGTGAGCTTGCCCTGCTCCTGGATGCTGGCGAGGATGCTGACGCGCCGTTCGTCGAGTTCGCGCAGGTAGCGCAGGCGCTCTTCCAGATGACGCAGCTGAGTGTCATCGAGGCTGCCGGTCACTTCTTTCCGGTATCGGGCGATGAAGGGAACGGTAGAGCCTTCATCGAGTAGCGCGACGGCCGCTTCGACCTGTTGCGGGCGTACGCCGAGTTCCTCGGCGATGCGGCTGTTGATGCTGTCCATAAAACCACCTGACAAATTGTGAAAGCAGGTCCGCAGGCGCGAAGGATGAGGGCCCGGAACCTGGTTGTGCGGCCTGGCGCTTGCCGCTGCCTGGGCCAAGGGAGCAGACCATTGACCCGTGAAACCGAACGATTACTGCGGTGGACATGAAAAATAGGGCTTGGCCACCAACGGTAACGATTCAGACGTTGCCTGGCACAAAAGGCCGCGCATTATAACCGGCGTTCTGTCATTCGGGGGCGTCGGGCCGTGTAGGCACAAGCCCCGGTTTTCTGGCAGTGAAGGAAAAATCTGCTAACAATGCACACGGTGCGTATAACGGCAGCTACGCCATAATGCGCGCCGAGCTAAAAGGAGCATCCAATGAGCAGCACTGCACAAACTGCTGAAGGCGAAAAAATTCTCATCGTTGACGACGATCCGGGGCTGAGCAGCCTGCTGGAGCGCTTTTTCGTCAGCAAGGGCTACCGTGCCCGTGCCGTACCGAACACCGAGCAGATGGACCGTCTGCTGTCCCGCGAAGTGTTCAACCTGGTCGTCCTCGACCTGATGCTGCCAGGCGAAGACGGCTTGACCGCATGCCGCCGCCTGCGGGCCGCGAACAATCAGATTCCGATCATCATGCTCACCGCCAAGGGCGACGAGCTGAGCCGCATCAAGGGCCTGGAACTGGGCGCCGACGATTACCTGGCCAAGCCGTTCAACCCCGACGAGCTGATGGCCCGCGTCAAGGCCGTGCTGCGCCGTCAGGCTCCGGCCGTGCCGGGCGCACCGGGCAGCGAAGACGAAAACGTCACCTTCGGCGATTACGTGCTGTCCCTGGCCACCCGCGAACTCAAGCGCGGTGACGAAGTGCACATGCTGACCACCGGCGAATTCGCGGTGCTCAAGGCACTGGTGATGAACGCCCGCCAGCCGCTGACCCGCGACAAGCTGATGAACCTGGCCCGTGGCCGGGAATGGGATGCGCTGGAGCGCTCCATCGACGTGCAGATTTCCCGTCTGCGCCGGATGATCGAACCCGATCCGTCCAAACCGCGCTACATCCAGACCGTCTGGGGCGTGGGCTATGTGTTCGTGCCGGACGGCAACTCCACCAAGTGACCGGTGATCTGCAGTAGCGGGTCTGGCGGATGTTCGCCGGCAGACTCGCCCTCCGCAATGTGCGAGCATGGCTCGCTCCTGCAAGCGTGTAGCGGCTATTCATGAAGACCCCCGTCTGGTTCCCCCAAAGTTTCTTTTCCCGCACCTTGTGGCTGGTGCTCATCGTCGTGCTGTTCTCCAAGGCCCTGACCCTGGTGTACCTGCTGATGAACGAGGACGTGCTGGTGGACCGCCAATACAGCCACGGCGTCGCCCTGACGCTGCGCGCCTATTGGGCGGCCGACGAAGAGAACCGCGCGAAGATCGCCGATGCCGCGACCCTGATCCGGGTGGTGGGCGCCGGGGTGCCGGAAGGCGAGCAGCATTGGCCGTACAGCGAGATCTACCAGCGGCAGATGCAGGCCGAACTCGGCGCCGACACCGAAGTGCGGCTGCGCATGCATTCGCCGCCGGCCTTGTGGGTGCGGGCGCCGAGCCTGGGCGACGGCTGGCTGAAGGTGCCGCTGTACCCGCACCCGTTGCGCGGGCAGAAGATCTGGAACGTGCTCGGCTGGTTCCTGGCCATCGGGCTGCTGTCCACCGCGTCGGCGTGGATCTTCGTCAGCCAGCTCAACCAGCCGCTCAAGCGCCTGGTCTATGCCGCCCGGCAACTCGGCCAGGGCCGCAGCGTGCGGCTGCCGATCAGCGACACCCCCAGCGAGATGACCGAGGTGTACCGCGCCTTCAACCAGATGGCCGAAGACGTGGAGCAGGCCGGCCGCGAGCGCGAACTGATGCTGGCCGGGGTTTCCCATGACCTGCGCACGCCGCTCACCCGGTTGCGGCTGTCGCTGGAACTGATGGGCGACCGCACCGACCTCACCAACGACATGGTGCGCGACATCGAAGACATGGACGCGATCCTCGACCAGTTCCTGGCCTTCATCCGTGACGGACGGGACGAGACGGTGGAGGAGGTGGACCTGAGCGACCTGGTGCGCGAGGTGGCGGCGCCCTACAACCAGAACGAAGAAAAGGTGCGCCTGCGCCTGGAGCCGATCCAGCCGTTCCCGCTGCGCCGGGTGTCGATGAAGCGCCTGCTCAATAACCTGATCGGCAACGCGCTGAACCATGCCGGCAGCGGCGTGGAGGTGGCGGCCTACGTGTCCGGCGACACCAGCGCTCCGTATGTGGTGCTGAGCGTGATGGACCGCGGGGCGGGGATCGACCCGGCGGAGCTGGAGGCGATCTTCAACCCGTTCACCCGCGGCGACCGCGCACGGGGCGGCAAGGGCACCGGGCTGGGCCTGGCGATCGTCAAGCGGATCGCTTCGATGCACGGCGGCAACGTGGAACTGCGCAACCGCTCCGGCGGCGGGCTGGAGGCGCGGGTGCGGTTGCCGTTGGGGTTGATGCTGCCGCGGGATGCGGTCTAGCGGGCCGGATCTTCCGTGGGACTGAGGGCCTCATCGCGAGCAGGCTCGCTCCCACATTGATCTGGGGCGTTCACAGCCGTCGTGAACGGCGCGGAATCTGTGGGAGCGAGCCTGCCCGCGATGGCGGCCTTGCGGCCGCCCCTTCTGTGAAGGTCAGCCTTTGCCCTTGGTGCGGGTCATGTTCGGCCCGCCGTTCTTCTCGAGGTGTTCGATGATGATCCCGGCCACGTTCTTGCCGGTGGTGGTCTCGATCCCTTCCAGACCGGGCGAGGAGTTCACCTCCATCACCAGCGGCCCGTGATTGGAGCGCAGGATGTCCACGCCGGCCACGGTCAGCCCCATCACCTTGGCGGCCCGCAGGGCGGTCATGCGTTCCTCGGGGGTGATCTTGATCAGGCTGGCGCTGCCGCCGCGGTGCAGGTTGGAGCGGAACTCCCCCGGCTTGGCCTGGCGCTTCATCGCCGCGATCACCTTGTCGCCGACCACGAAGCAGCGGATGTCCGCGCCGCCGGCTTCCTTGATGTATTCCTGCACCATGATGTTCTGCTTCAGGCCCATGAACGCCTCGATCACGGACTCGGCGGCGGTCGCGGTTTCGCACAGCACCACGCCGATGCCCTGGGTGCCTTCCAGCACCTTGATCACCAGGGGGGCGCCGTTGACCATGTCGATCAGGTCGGGAATGTCGTCCGGCGAGTGGGCGAAGCCGGTCACCGGCAGGCCGATGCCGCGGCGCGACAGCAGCTGCAGCGAACGCAGCTTGTCCCGCGAACGGGCGATGGCCACCGATTCGTTGAGCGGAAACACCCCCATCATCTCGAACTGACGCAACACCGCGCAGCCGTAGAACGTCACCGACGCGCCGATCCGCGGGATCACCGCGTCGAAGCCTTCCAGCGGCTTGCCGCGGTAGTGGATCTGCGGCTTGTGGCTGGCGATGTTCATGTAGGCGCGCAAGGTGTCGATCACCACCATTTCATGCCCGCGTTCGGTTCCGGCTTCGACCAGACGGCGGGTGGAATACAGACGCGGGTTCCGCGACAGCACAGCGATCTTCATGCAACACCTGTGGAGGAGGTAGATACCGGGAACACCGGCTTGTCTTGTACATACTTGACGCCCGGACTGACCACCAACTGACCGTCGATCAGGGCTTTGGAACCGAGCAGCAGGCGATAGCGCATGGACTTGCGGCAGGCGAGGGTGAATTCGACCGGCCAGACCCGGTCGCCCAGGGCCAGGGTGGTGCTGATCACGTAGCGCACCTGGGCCTGGCCGTTGGAGCTCTTGATGGTCTTTCGGGTGACCAGCGGTGCTTCGCAGCGCCGGTGGCGCAGTTGCACCACCGTGCCCAGGTGCGCGGTGAAGCGCACCCACTTCTCGCCGTCGCGCTCGAACGGCTCGATGTCGGTGGCGTGGAGGCTGGAGGTGCTGGCGCCGGTGTCGATCTTCGCCCGCAGGCCCGCCACTCCCAGATCCGGGAGCGCCACCCACTCGCGCAGACCGACGACGGTCAAATGGTCAAATGTCTTCAAAAAAATGCTCAGCCGGTGAGACCGTCCGGCCCGGGGGCCGCAATGGCGGTATTCACGCAGAATAAGGGTTAAAAGGCGACAGATATCTGCGGGCCGGATTGTAATCCGGGACGGCGCCGTTCATGGCACGACAGAAACGGTAGTACAGTTCACCAATATTTCAGAATGAGGAAAATCCATGGCACAAAAAAGCGAAGAGGACGACAAGGTCCGTCTCGACAAATGGCTGTGGGCGGCGCGGTTCTACAAAACCCGTGCGTTGGCCAAGGCGGCCATCGAGAGCGGCAAGGTGCATTGTCGGGGGGAGCGTTGCAAGCCTGGCAAAGAGCCACGCATCGGCGATGAATTCGAGATCCGCACCGGCTTCGATGAACGCACGGTGGTGGTTCAGGCCTTGTCGATCGTGCGCCGCGGCGCGCCCGAGGCGCAGACGCTGTATGCCGAGACCGACGCCAGCGTCGCCAAGCGCGAAGCGGCAGCGGCGATGCGCAAGGCCGGCGCGCTGGGGGTGAGCACCGACGGCAAGCCGAGCAAGAAACAGCGGCGGGATCTGTTCAAGTTTCGTGGGAGCAGCAGCGGCGAATAGCGCCGCTGTTTCGTTGGATTCAGGGCAGGCCCGGTCGAACGCTGTTCGACCAGTGCGGGAGCGAGCCTGCCCGCAACCGAGGCAGTATCAGACGCCGCGCACCACACTCATCCGCGACACCACCGGCAACTTGCCCAGCAGGGCGAAGACCGGCGCCGTCACCTTCAGCCAGAAGTTCGCGGCATGGTGCGCGAACGGCGTGTAGTAGCCCCAGCCCAGCGCCCACACGGCCAGCAGCAGACCGCCGATGTAGTCGTCCTGGCCCCAATGCGCGCCGGCCACCAGCCGCGGCAGCATGAACAGCAGCGCCAGGCCCCAGACCGTCAGGCGCTGGCCGGCGGTGCGGCTGAACACGCCCATGAACAGCGCCCAGATCAGCAGCACCGAAGCGTGGTCACCGGGGAAGCTCTGGCTCGAACGGTCCTTCAGCTCCCAGGTCTTTTCCAGGTGCGGGAAGAAATCGCTGATGTGCACCGCCCCCTCCAGCACCATCGACGGGCTGCTGTGCTGCCAGCCCATGTGGTCGGCGAACTTGGAGAACAGGGCGCGGATGACCACCATCAGCAGCAGGATCGAGAAGAAACCGAAGAAGGCGCGGCGCACGTCGGTGGCCTTGAAGACCCAGTCGCCCTTGATCAGCAGTGTCAGGAGGATCAGGCCGACCACGATGTCGAAAGGGCGCAGACTTGCAATTGCCCAGATGTGGAGCCATATGGGGTTGCTGGCCAATGGCGCGTTGAGTGAGCGGAACAGCCACTCGTCGAAAACCGAACACAGCATCTGGCCCGTAGGCCATAACCAGAAAGCCAGCAGTGCCAACGGCACCGCGTTGCACAGAACCAGCCGGCCGAGGTTCCACCTTGATTGGAACAAACCCGGATTGTTCATAAAATGCCTCCCGTGGCAGAACAGGCGCACCAAAAAGGGTGCCAAGAAGCGCAAATTTTCATCTTTTGTAACCATTTTGTCATCTTATTCAGATACCGAGCCCATGACCGATTTCCCGGATACCGACTACACCCAACGCTTCATCTTCGATGACAGCGACACCCGCGGCGAACTGGTGGCGCTGGAGCGCAGTTACGCCGAAGTCCTCGCCAAGCACCCCTATCCGGAGCCGGTGGCGCAGCTGCTGGGCGAGCTCATGGCGGCCGCCTCGCTGCTGGTGGGCACCCTCAAATTCGACGGTCTGCTGATCCTTCAGGCCCGCTCCGAAGGCCCGGTGCCGCTGCTGATGATCGAGTGCTCCAGCGAGCGCGAGATCCGTGGCCTGGCCCGCTACCACGCCGATCAGATCGCGCCGAACGCGTCCCTGGCCGACCTGATGCCCAACGGCGTGCTGGCCCTGACCGTCGACCCGACCGCCGGCCAGCGCTACCAAGGCATCGTCGACCTCGACGGCGAGACCCTGTCCGACTGCTTCACCAACTACTTCGTCATGTCCCAGCAGGTGGGCACCCGCTTCAAGCTGTACGCCGACGGCCGTCGCGCCCGTGGCCTGCTGCTGCAGCAACTGCCGGCCGACCGCCTGAAGGACGAAGAGGAGCGCGCCGCGAGCTGGCAGCACATCACTGCGCTGGCCAGCACCCTGACCGCCGACGAACTGCTGAGCCTGGACAACGAAACCGTGCTCCATCGCCTCTACCATGAAGAGCAGGTGCGCCTGTTCGATGTGCAGAAACTGCGTTTCCGCTGCAGCTGCTCCCGGGAGCGTTCGGGCAATGCGCTGGTCAGTCTGGGTCTTGAGGATGCGCAGCAGTTGGTGGCCGAACACGGCGGCCAGGTCGAGATCGATTGCCAGTTCTGCAACGAGCGCTACCTGTTCGACGCGGCGGACATCGCTCAATTGTTCGCCGGCGCGGGTGTCGAGACACCGTCAGATACCCGGCACTAAAACGGTTCAGCGCAGGTAAATTCACTGCCCGGCGACGGATTAACGCCGTTACGACGGGAGGGCCCTACTCTTTTTGGGCTTTTCTGGCATAATCCGGCGCACTTTTTTCGCGGTAGTAGTGCACGACTTTCTACTACAAAACGTTTGGAGCACACTCGGCCACTGGCCGACGGGGAAACTCATGACGCAAGCCAATAACGCCGTGTACACCGATCTGAGTGTTGATGATCTGGTAAAAGAAGCCCTGAAACGCGGTGAGGGCGAGCTTGCCGATACCGGCGCCCTGGTTGTCCGCACCGGTCACCGCACCGGCCGTTCGCCAGTCGACCGTTTCATCGTTGAAGAGCCTTCCACCCAGGCCGCCATCGCCTGGGGCCCGATCAACCGCAAGTTCCCGGCCGACAAGTTCGACGCGCTGTGGGCCCGGGTCGAAGCCTTCAACAATGCGCAAGAGCACTTCGTTTCCCACGTGCATGTAGGTGCGGCGGCCGAGCACTACCTGGCCGTGAAGATGACCACCCAGACCGCCTGGCAGAACCTGTTCGGCCGTTGCCTGTTCATCAACCCTGCGCAATACAACCCGGCCGGCCGCGACGAGTGGCAAGTGCTCAACGTCGCCAACTTCGAGTGCGTGCCGGAGCGTGACGGCACCAACTCCGACGGTTGCGTGATCATCAACTTCGCCCAGAAGAAAGTGCTGATCGCCGGCATGCGTTACGCCGGTGAAATGAAGAAAGCCATGTTCTCCGTGCAGAACTTCCTGCTGCCGGCCGCCGACGTGCTGCCGATGCACTGCGCCGCCAACATCGGCGAAGAAGGCGACGTGACCCTGTTCTTCGGTCTGTCCGGCACCGGCAAGACCACCCTGTCCGCCGACGAAAGCCGTTACCTGATCGGTGACGACGAACACGGCTGGGGCGAAGGCGTGGTGTTCAACATCGAAGGCGGTTGCTATGCCAAGTGCATCGACCTGTCCGAGAAGAACGAGCCGGTGATCTGGAAAGCCATCAAGCACGGCGCGGTGCTGGAGAACGTCGTCATCGACGACGCCAAGCACGCCGACTACGCCGATGTCAGCCTGACCCAGAACAGCCGCGCAGCCTACCCGCTGGAGCACGTCGCCAAGCGTTCCGAGAAGAACCTGGGCGGCGAGCCGAACGCCGTGATCTTCCTGACCTGCGACCTGACCGGCGTTCTGCCGCCGGTGTCGATCCTGAACAACGAGCAGGCGGCCTACCACTTCCTGTCCGGCTACACCGCTCTGGTGGGCTCGACTGAAATGGGTTCGGGCAGCGGCATCAAGTCGACCTTCTCCACCTGCTTCGGCGCACCGTTCTTCCCGCGTCCGGCAGGCGAGTACGCCGAGCTGCTGATCAAGCGCATCAAGGGCTTCAACTCCAAGGTCTACCTGGTCAACACCGGCTGGACCGGCGGTGGCTACGGCGTCGGCAAACGCTTCAACATCCCGACCACCCGTGCGGTGATCGCAGCGATCCAGAGCGGCGCGCTGATCGGTGCCGAAACCGAGCACCTGGACACCATCAACCTGGACGTGCCGCTGGCCGTGCCGGGCGTCGAAACCAACCTGCTCAACCCGCGCAACACCTGGGCTGACAAGGCTGCCTACGACGAAGCCGCCAAAGCGTTGGCCGGTCTGTTCATCGAGAACTTCAAGAAGTTCGAAGTGAGCGACGCGATCAAGGCTGCCGGGCCGAAGCTGTAAGGTCTGGTTCTGCGCATGAAGAAGCCGCCCCTTGGGGCGGCTTTTTTGTGGGCGTCTTCCTTGCCGGATCTTGCCCGCGGCTCGGCGGGCAACGCTGCCCCGCGGGCGGGAAACGACTGTCCGGTGCTATGCACATCAACGGATGTGCCGGTAAGCCTCCACATCCAGCACGCTGGTCGTCAGCCCGCTGCCCGGCGCGTAGATCCCGCCCTTTACCGCCGAGAACCTGACGCCGTTGCTGCCCAGCGAGACATAGCGCTCGCCTTCGTCCAGCTCGGTGAACCAAGTGTAGGAGCATTTCTCCATGAGCTTGTACTTGGCCGCGTCGCGCACCATCGCGTCGCCGTGGCCCTTGAGGGTGGCATCGCTCAGCTTGAGGGGCTTGCTCAACGGGGTGCCCCAGCGTTGCAGGCACACTTCGGCGAAGTGGCGAACCATCAGGCCTGGTTCGGGCAAGGCCTTGGGGCCGCTGACGCCGTCGGCGGACGCGTTGCCGACCAGGGTGGCGTGGCGGCCGGGCATCGGGTAGACATGGGTGCGGGTGCCGACGGCGGTTTGCGGGATCACGCAACTGAAGCCTTTGGAGCGTTCGTCCCGGGCATAGAACCCGACGTACTCCTTCACGTTGCGGTTGAGCTTTACCCGGTGCTCCTGAAAGTTGCCGATCCCCGGCACCGGATCAATGGCGAAGATGTTCACCGGAATGTGGGCAAGTTGCGCATCGTTGTACATCGCATTGGCCAGCATATGGCAACTGATGCCTCCCCGGCTCCAGCCCACGAGATTGACCTGGGTGGGAATGACGCCGTCCTTGCGGAAGGTCTTGATGATCTGTTCCTGAAGGGCTTGTTGGGTAATGCTGCGTTCGCCGTAGTTGTACTTTCGCCAGAACCAGGATCCTTCGGTCTTCACGTCTTCGATGGGAATGCCGGCCGCCTTGAGGCGGTTGTACTCGGCCTCCGTCAGCCGCTGGCGCTGCCAGGTGCATTTGCCCTTGATGACATTGATCGCATGCTGGACGTTCTCCTCCCAGCCTTTGCCGAACAGCGTGCCGCTGAGCCCGTAGTCCTTGTTCTGCACAAACAGTTCGTCGGCCTGCAGGTTGCCGGTGCCGGGGCCGTCGATCACGATCCACTCGGCGAACTCGCGGCCGGTGTGACGGGAGGCGAGGGAGGACACCAACTCGCCGTCCCAGTAGTTGGCATGGGTCGTGTCGAGCCGGGTCGAGCCTGTGCCGCAGAAGAAAATGGTCAAAGTTGTCATGACGTTGCTCTTGTTTGATGTAAGAGCAAGCAGGCTAGTGGTCACCGTTCTGCGGTTGAAGCGATGGATTATTGCCGGGTTTGTGCCGCCTATTGAGTTAGCCGGTATGCCTTAGTTGCTGTTTTGCGACTTCAAGTAGTTCACAACCGTCTTGCGTCAACAAATAAAGGGCATTGACGATGTTGGGGATGTCTTTGACATCCGCTTGCTTGAAACACATGCAGTAAAGGGTTTCCAGCAGATCGCTGGCGGCGCGGATGCGCTGTTGCGCCGCGTCGAGCAGATCGCCGTGGCGGGCCTCGGTGTCGATGACCAGTGTCGGGCTGTCGTTGTAACTGGTCTTGAGGGGACGATAGCGGTCGGGCATCGGGTTGAACGTGTTCATGGCTCGGAGGTGTCCTGTACGAAGTCACGCTTCAGTTGCGCCGGCCACTATAGGAGTGCGGGTGAAGGTGGGACAAGACAGCCGCAATGGACAGACTTTGTAAGGGTTTTACCGGGGATTGAGGATTTGCCCTACGCGTTTTCGCGGCTTTTCAGGGCTAAACCCTTAGCGGTCAAATTTCCTACCCGATTCTCAGGCGATTCTTGTGAAACCTCTGTATGGTGCGCGCCAGAATCCGTAGGGCGTTTCCGTGCGTCCGATACACGCTTGAAGGGAATTGAGTATGCAATGGCTAAGAATGGCCTCGATCTTGTTGTTGTGGTTAGGCGCTTGCCACCCGGGCATCGCTTCCGACGCGGGCAAGGCGCTGGTGCTGACGAATCTTGAGCGCAGCGGCTGGCCGGACGCCCTGACCAGCCAGGCGAACGTCGATACGGCCTCCCGTGCCGAAGTGCTGATGTTCGCCAAGGCCTTGCTGGCCAGCGAGGCGCTGGACGAGCAGGGGCTGAAGCGGCGCCTGGAGGTGCCGCAGGTGCGCCTGGAGTCGATCCGCCGGGTGCGCGACGGCCTGTGGGAAGGCTTGCTGGGCACCTACCGCAACGCCAGCCTGAACTGCGACGGACAAGCGTTTTGCCCGCGGGTGCGCAATGTCGCCGACCTGCGCCAGTTGGCGGCGGCGTTCACCGGCGACATCAGCCCTGCCCATGCGCTGTGGGCCAGCCGCAGCCAAGGCCTGCATGAGCAGACGGTGAACGAGCAACTGCGGGTGGCCTCGCTGCAGCCCTGACGTGCGGCGGGCTCTACGCCGTGCCGGCGGATGCGGGATCCGCGAGCCCGGCCTGGGGCTGGAAGTCCTCGGGGATCGGTACGCAGCCGTTCAGCAGCGGCGGTGCGATGAGCAAGGCGAGGGTCAAGGTCAGTCTGTGCAGCATGAACGATTCCTTTGCGGATGACGTGCGCACATCCGCCGTCATGGCGCGATGCAGGTAAACGCAGGTCAATGGGCGGCCACCCTAGCCTCCGTCCGGCGCGTCGGCGAGCGGCAAAGTGTGTCTTTTGATGCAGGCGCCGATGCCTTCGGCGGGGCTGTATCATTCCGTATCGATTTGCTTTGCGGGCTCCCTCGACTCGCTGCGGTCGTCCGCTAGGCTGTGGTCACGTCAGCAGTCAAGGAGCGACAGCCCATGCACGACACCCTGAAGCGGGTCTTCGGTTATCCACAGTTCCGTCCCGGCCAGGAGGCCACGGTCAGCGCGGTGCTGGCCGGGCGTCCGGCGGCGGCTATCTTCCCCACAGGCTCGGGCAAGTCGCTGTGCTACCAGTTGCCGGCATTGCTGCTGCCGCACCTCACCCTGGTGATTTCTCCGTTGCTGGCGCTGATGCAGGACCAGTTGGCGTTCCTCGCGCGCCACGGCATTGCGGCCGGCAGCATCGACTCGGCGCAAAGCCGTGACGAGGCCAATGCCGTGATGGCCCGTGCCCGCTCCGGCGAGCTGAAGATCCTGATGGTTTCGGTGGAGCGCCTGAAGAACGAGCGCTTTCGCCATTTCCTCCAGCAGGTGCCGATTTCGCTGCTGGTGGTGGACGAGGCCCATTGCATCTCGGAGTGGGGCCACAACTTCCGGCCCGACTACCTCAAGCTGCCGGACTACCAGCGCCAGTTCGGCATTCCACAGGCCCTGTTGCTGACCGCCACGGCGACGCCGCAGGTGATCGCCGACATGCAGGCCAGGTTCGCCATCGCCGCCGGGGATGTGGTGACCACGGGCTTCTACCGGCCCAACCTCGACCTGCGGGTGGAACCGGTTCAGGGGCAGGACAAGCGCCGCCGGCTGGTGGAATGGATGGGCGAACGTGCGGGCCGGCCGGGTATCGTCTACGTCACCCTGCAAAAGACCGCCGAGCAGATCGCCGAGCATCTGGGCCGTCACGGGATTCCCGCCGAGGCCTATCACGCCGGCTTGCCGGGGGATCGGCGGGAGGCGGTGCAGAAGCGCTTCATGGCCGGGCAGACCCACTGCATCGTCGCCACCATCGCGTTCGGCATGGGCATCGACAAGCGGGACATCCGCCACGTGGTGCATTTCGACCTGCCCAAATCCATCGAGAACTACAGCCAGGAAATCGGCCGCGCCGGGCGTGACGGGCAACGATCGGAGTGCCTGGTGCTTGCCAACCGCGACAGCCTGAACGTGCTGGAGAACTTCGTGTACGGCGACACGCCGGAACAGGACGGCATCCGTTGCGTGCTGGACGAAGTGCTGGCGGCCGGTCACGGTCAGTGGGAGTTCCTGCAGGGCCCGCTGGCGGATCGGAGCAATATCCGTGCGCTGCCGCTCAAGACGCTGTTGGTGCAACTGGAACTGAAGGGGCTGATTGCGCCGCGCTACGCCTATTACGCCGAGTACCGCTTCAAGTACCTGCTGGAGCCGGAGGCGTTGCTGGAGCGTTTCGACGGCGAGCGCCGGGCCTTCGTCGCAGCGCTCATCCAGGCCTCGCCCCGCGCGCGCACCTGGGCCACGGTGGACTTCGACGCCTTGTCCCGACACTACGGCGCCGAGCGGGGCCGGGTGGTGAAGGCGCTGGATCACTTTCAGGAAAAGGGCTGGATCGAGCTGGAAAGCAAGCAGATGACCGAGGTCTACGTCGTGCTGGACAGCGGCTTCGACAGCCAGGCCTTGAGCCGCGAGTTGCATGGGCATTTCTCCCGCCACGAGCGAACCGAAGTGGCGCGGATACACGCCATGCTCGAGCTGTTCGCCTCTGAACGCTGCCTGGGGCGCCGACTGGCCGAACACTTCGGCGACCATGACGCGCCGGTGCAGTGCGGGCACTGTTCGGTATGCAACGGCCAGGTCGCAACGCTCCCCTTGCCGCCGAAGCTGCCGGCGCTTGTGGATAAGTCGTTCGCGGCATTGTGCGGGGCTTTTATCCACAGGCACGGACAGCACACGGGCAACCCACCTTCGGCGCAGCGGCTGACCCGGTTTCTCTGCGGCATCGGCGCGCCGTTGTTCACCAAGCTCAAGGCGCGGACGATCGCCGGCCATGGGGCGCTGGAAGCCTATCCCTATGCCGAGGTGCGCGCCTGGGTGGAGCGGCACCTGTCCGGTGGCTCCGACGCTGCGGTGATCGCAGGTTCCGCATTCACCCATGATCCCTGTGAGAGCCATCCGGCCGGCGAAGGCTTCAGCCCAGGCGCCGCATGGCTGGGTCAAGACGGTGGCGTGGCCGCATCCATCCGCTGAATGTCGATCATCACGGGAACGGGCTTCTAAAACGGCCGTCGGTTGACTAGGGTGAAACCTGTCTTCGGGTCGCCAACAAGAGAGCCGCAATGAGCCAGACATCCTTCGAAATCCGCCAGGCTGCCGTGATCGGCGCCGGCACCATGGGCCGCGGCATCGTCATGTGCCTGGCCAATGCCGGCGTGGCGGTGCAGTGGGTCGACAACAATCCGCAGATGCTGGAGCAGGCGCTGGCCGCAGTGGCCGACACCTATGCCCACAACGTGCGCCAGGGGCGCATCGGGCAGGACGAGGCCGACGCCCGTGTCGCCCGCATCACCTCGGCGGCGGACTACATCGCGATCCGCAATGTCGATCTGGTGATCGAAGCGGTGTACGAAAACCTGGAGCTCAAGCAGAAGATCTTCCGCGAGCTCGACGGCCTGCTCAAGCCCGGGGCGCTGCTGGCCAGCAACACCTCGGCGCTGGACATCGATGCGATCGCCGCCGCGACGCGGCGGCCGGCCCAGGTGCTGGGCCTGCATTTCTTCAGCCCGGCGCACATCATGAAACTGCTGGAGATCGTGCGCGGCGCGCAGACCTCGCCGGCGGTGCTGGAGGCAGCGCTGGCGCTGGGGGCGCGCATGGGCAAGGTCAGTGTGGTCTCGGGCAATTGCCACGGTTTCATCGGCAACCGCATGCTGCACCCGTATGTGCTTGAAGCCCGCAAGATGCTGCTGGAGGGCGCTTATCCACAACAGGTCGACGCCGCCTTGCAGGGCTTCGGCTTCGCCATGGGCCCGTTTCGCATGTATGACGTGGTCGGCATCGACCTGGAGTGGCGGGCCCGGGAGTTGGCCGGCAAGGGACAGGACGCCCCGGAGATCCAGGTGGACAACCGCTTGTGCGAACTCGGGCGGTTCGGCCAGAAATCCGGCAGCGGCTACTACCGCTATGAGCCGGGCAGCCGGCAGGCCGAGCATGATCCGGAGGTGGACGCGCTGGTGCTGGAGGTCAGCGAACGGCTGGGCTTCCATCGTCGCGTGATCGGGCCTGAGGAGGTTCTGGAGCGGTGCTTGCTGGCGCTGGTCAACGAGGGGGCGAAGATCCTTCAGGAAGGCATTGCCCGCTGCGCCCATGACATCGATCTGGTGTACCTGAACGGCTACGGTTTCCCGGCGGACAAGGGCGGGCCGATGGCCTGGGCGGATTCCCAGGGGCTGGCGGACATCCACCAGCGCTTGCTGGCGTTGGAGACACGGCAGGGGGATCAGTGGAAGCCGGCGCGGTTGATCGGTGAGCTGGCGGCGCAGGGCAAGGGATTCGCCGATGACTGAGACCCCGTCGCGAGCTTGCCGGCGATTGGGAACGGCACGGATTTGACCTTAGACTCACCACCCGACTTCAGGAACTGACACCGATGTCCAACCCGATGCCGCAACGCAGCGACTACCCGCACTTCCAGCCGATCACCACCCGCTGGCACGATAACGACGCTTACGGTCACGTCAACAACGTCACCTATTACAGCTTCTTCGATACGGCGGTGAACACGTACCTGATCCAGGTGGGCGGGTTGGATATCCATGACGGGGAGGTCGTGGGGTTCGTGGTCAGCTCGTCGTGCGACTACTTCGCTTCGATCGCGTTTCCGGACCTGATCGAAGTCGGTCTGCGGGTCGGCAAGCTGGGCAACAGTTCGGTGCAGTACGAACTGGCGGTGTTCAAGGCCGGCGAAAGCGAAGCCTGCGCCGCCGGACAGTTCGTCCATGTGTTCGTCGACCGGGCCAGCAACCGGCCTGCGCCGATTCCGCCGCAACTGCGGCAGGCACTGGAAGGCCTGGTGGTGTGACAGGCAAAAAAAACGCAGCCTTCAGGCTGCGTTTCTCGGTTCACCGGGCAACGGGGCGCTGAGGCCTCAGTCGCGGTAGTAGCGGTGATGCTTGCGGTGGCCGTAGGCGTGGCCACGGCCAGGGTGATGGTCGCGGTAGTAGCGACGGTCATCGTGACGGCGGTCGTAACGACGGTCGTCGTCATCGCTCTTGTTGCCCATGTAGTTACCCAGCGCGCCGCCGGCGCCGCCGCCTGCCGCTGCGCCGATCAGGCTGCCGGTGGTGCCGCCCATGCTGCGGCCGACCACGTTGCCGCCGGCTGCGCCCAGCGCACCGCCGATGGCGGCTTCGCCGCGGCTGCGTTTGTCTGCGCCGACCGCACTGCCGCCTGCGCCGCCCAGGGCCGCGCCGATGGTGGAGCCGGTGCTGCCGCCCAAGGACTGGCCGACGACCGAACCAAGCACCCCGCCCAATGCGCCGCCCACGCCTGCTTCAGCGGTGCCTCCGGCAGAGGCGACGCCACTGACCAGGCCAAGGGACAACAAGAGAATCGAGGAGAACTTCATAGCGGAGCCTCAAAGGGATGACGGCGCGATCCTGAGGCTGTGGAATAGGCGTGACAATCGAAATCCGACGAGTAGCACGACTTGTGCACAATTCGCTAAGTTATTGTTTTTTGGTTGGAACTTAACCGATTTTCACCGGTCTTTAGCTACTTCGAAAAGGCCGCTTTCATGCAGAAGCGGCCTTTTTTGTGGGCGTTCGAAAATGCGCCGGGGCGAGGGAGCTTGACCCCGAACGGGAGTCCTTCGGACTCCAGCGGGAGCGAGCGCCCTCATCACCATTACGCAGACTTGGACATGATCAGCCCGGTTTCGCTCGCAGCCTCCAGGCGGATCGCGATGAACTTCGAAGTCGGCGTATGGCTGCCGTCGCCGACGCTTTCCAGCGGCACCAGCGGGTTCACTTCCGGGTAGTAGGCCGCCGCCTGGCCGGCGGGAATGTCGAACGCCAAGAGGGTGAAGCCCTTCACCCGACGCTCGCGGCCGTCTTCCCACAGCGACACGATGTCGGCCTTCTGGCCCGGCTTGAAGCCCAGGCGGATGATGTCGGCTTCGTTGGCGAACAGCACGTCGCGCTGGCCCTTCACGCCGCGGTAGCGGTCGTCGAGGCCATAGATGGTGGTGTTGTACTGATCGTGGGAACGCATCGACTGCAGGATCAGGTCCGGCAGTTGCCCCGTGGCGCGGGTGCGTTCGTGGATCAGATCCTTGGGCAGGGCGTTGGCCTTGAAGTTGGCGCGGCCCGAGGCGGTGTTCCACTTGCGGGCGCCGGCGGTGTTGCCGAGGTAGAAGCCGCCCGGGTGCTTGACCTTCTCGTTGAAGTCCTTGAAGGCCGGAATGGTGTCGGCGATCAGGTCGCGGATGCGCCGATAGTCGGCCACCAGCCAGTTCCAGTCCACGGGCTTGCTGCCCAGTGTCGCGGCGGCGATGCCGGCGATGATCGACGGTTCCGAACGCATCTGGTTCGACAGCGGCTGCAACTGGCCGTTGGAGGCGTGCACCATGCTGAAGGAGTCTTCCACGGTGACCGCTTGCGGGCCTTCGCCCTGCAGGTCGATGTCGGTGCGGCCCAGGCACGGCAGGATCAGCGCGTCCTTGCCGTGGGCCAGGTGGCTGCGGTTGAGCTTGGTGCTGATCTGCACGGTCAGGTCGCAGTTGCGCAGGGCCTGGAAGGTGCGCGGGCTGTCCGGGGTGGCCTGGGCGAAGTTGCCGCCCAGGCCGATGAACACCTTGGCGCGGCCTTCGGCCATGGCGTGGATCGCCTCGACCACGTTGTGGCCGTTGTGGCGTGGCACCTTGAACTGGAAGCGCCGCTCCAGGGCGTCGAGGAACGCCGCCGGCGGACGTTCGTTGATGCCCATGGTGCGGTCGCCCTGCACGTTGCTGTGGCCGCGCACCGGGCACAGGCCGGCGCCGGGCCTGCCGATGTTGCCGCGCAGCAGCATCAGGTTGGCGATTTCCTGGATGGTCGGCACCGAGTGGCGGTGCTGAGTGATGCCCATCGCCCAGCACATGATCACGTTCTTGCCCTTGGCGTACATCCGCGCGGCCCGTTCGATCTCCACCAGGGTCAGGCCCGATTGCGCAACGATCTGTTCCCACGGCGTGTCGTCGACGACGGCCAGGTAATCCAGCACGTTGACGCTGTGTTCATTGAGGAAGCCGTGGTCGAACACGGCGGGGGCACCGGCCTTCTGCGCATCGCGCTCCCATTGCAGCAGGAACTTGGCCATGCCGCGCAGCACCGCCATGTCGCCGCCCAGGGCCGGACGGAAATACGCGGTGTTGGTCGGCTTGTCGCCGTTGGTCAGCATCTCCAGCGGATGCTGCGGGTGCTGGAAGCGTTCCAGGCCACGTTCCTTCAACGGGTTGATGCACACCACCTGGGCGCCGCGCTTGACCGCCTCGCGCAGCGGTTCGAGCATCCGCGGGTGGTTGGTGCCGGGGTTCTGGCCCCAGACGAAAATCGCATCGGCATGCTCGAAGTCGTCGAAGGTCACGGTGCCCTTGCCGACGCCGACACTCTGCGCCAGCGCCACGCCGCTGGCCTCATGGCACATGTTCGAGCAGTCGGGGAAGTTGTTGGTGCCGTAGGCGCGCACGAACAGCTGATAGAGGTACGCCGCTTCGTTGCTGGCCCGGCCCGAGGTGTAGAACTCGGCCTGATCCGGGCTCGACAGGGCTTGCAGGTGCCTGCCGATCAACGCGAAGGCGTCGTCCCAGGCGATGGCCTTGTAGCGGTCGGTCTCGGCGTCGTACACCATCGGCTCGGTCAGGCGGCCCTGGTACTCCAGCCAGTAGTCGCTCTGCTCCAGCAGCGAGGTGACGCTGTGCTTGGCGAAGAACTTCGCGTCCACCCGGCGCTTGGTCGCTTCCCAGTTCACGGCCTTGGCGCCGTTCTCGCAGAACTTCACCATCCCGCTTTCCGGCGAATCGCCCCAGGCGCAGCCGGGGCAGTCGAAGCCGCCGTTCTGGTTGGTCTTGAGCATCATGCGCAGGTTCTTCAGCGCGTTGTCGCTGGTCAGCCAGGCCTGGGCCACGCTGATCAGGGCGCCCCAGCCGCCGGCCGGGCCTTTGTACGGCTTGTAGCGCGGGACGGGTTTCTGGTCGGCTTGATGATGTTGGCTCACAGGTGTTTCTCCCTTTCTGGGCTGTACACCCGCGGCGCGTTCTTCTGCGGCAGGTGGATGAGATTGAGGTTGTGCCGGCGGGCCCACTGCACCGCGAGGCCGGTGGGCGCCGACAGGCTGACGAGGGTCTGGATGCCGGCCCGCAGGACTTTCTGGATCAGTTCTAGGCTGCAGCGGCTGGTGACGATCGCCGCACCGCCGGCTGTGGAAATCTTTTGCCGCACCAGGCCGCCGATCAGCTTGTCGAGGGCGTTGTGCCGGCCGATGTCTTCGCGGCCCAGCAGCAGCTCGCCATTGGCGTTCATGAACACCGCCGCATGCACGGCGCCGCAGTGCTGGCCCAGTGGCTGGAACTCGCTGATGCGCTGGCGCAGGCCGTCGAGCCACTGCGGCGGCGGCAAGGGCGCGCCGGGCAGTTCGGCGAGTTCGGGCAGCGCCTGTTCCACCGCTTCCACGCCGCACAACCCGCAGCCGCTGGTGCCGGCCAGTTGCCGACGCTGTTGCTTGAGGTTCCAGAAAGCGCGGTTGGCGATGGTCACCTGCGCGTACTGCGCCTGGCCTGAGCCGGTCAGTTGCAGGTCATAGATGTCGGCGGCGTCTTCGATGATGCCGCTGCCCAGGCTGAAGCCGACGATGAAGTCTTCCAGATCGGTCGGGCTCACCAGCATGACGGCCTGGCTGATGCCGTTGTAGGCGATCGCCAAGGCGACTTCCTCGGCCAGGGCGGTGGCGGCCGATTCGTTTTGGGGAAGGTCGCTGTAGCTGTAGGTGCGGCTCGCGGCGGGCGCGCCCGTTTCGACAGCAGGCGCCGCGCAGGCAGGGCGCTTGGCGTTCATGGCATCACCGACGGATTGATCAACGTTAAGCCTAGGCGCGTCAAGTTGTCGCGTCTAATCGCTAGTGTCGATCTTCCGATAGATGCCGTCGATCAAGCGGCCGCTGGCGATTTCCGGTACAGCGCGAAACAGGCCTCGGCCAACGCCGAACGGGGCGCCCCGCGCCGCATGATCAGGCCCAGCGGCGCGAGGGTGCGGGCGTTTTCGATCGGTTGCAGGCGCAGGTGATCGGTGAGGTTTTCCAGGCCGCCGTCCAGCGGCATCACGGCGCAGCACAGGCCGCCGTGCACGGCTTGCAGCAATTGATGGACGGCGTCGGTCTGCAGCAAAGGCTGCGGGGTCAGGCCGCGGCTGTGGAAGTTGTGGTCGATGGACTGGCGAAAGTGCATGCCGCTGGTGAGCATGCCCAGCGGCAGTTCGATCAGCGACTCCCAGCTCAACGGCGCCTCGCCGAAGGTGAAGCAGCGCTGATCGTAGAGCAGGCCCATGCGGGTCTCGCTCAGTTCGAGGGACTCGAAGCGCTCGCTGTCCAGGCGGTCCAGGTAGGACACGCCCAGGTCGATGCGGTTGTTGGCCAGGTGTTCGAGGACCTGCTCGGAGCTGAGCGACGACAGCTCGAAGCGCAGGTTCGGGTGCTGCCCGTGCAGCTGGCGCATCAGCGGCACGGCGTCGAAACTCGACAACGGCACGACCCCCAGCCGCAACGTGCCGATCAGGTTGCCGCGGCAGGCCGCCGCTTCGGCCTGCAAGCCGTCGTAGGCCGCCAGCACCGTGCGCGCCCAGGCCAGCACCCGCTCCCCCGGCGCCGTGAAACCTTCGAAGCGCTGGCCGCGGTTGACCAGCGGCAGATCCAGCTCTTCTTCGAGGCTGCGCAGGCGCATCGACAGCGTCGGCTGGGTGACGTGGCAACGGGCCGCTGCCTGGCCGAAGTGGCGGGTCTCGTCGAGGGCGATGAGGAATTTCAGCTGCTTGATGTCCATCTTCGCTCCGGGGCGCGGGTTGTGGGTGGGCGATTCTAACGCCTGTGCGGGGGCAGGGTCATTGGTCGGGCCGGAACCGGCTCCGCGCGGGGTGGTCTAGGCTTTGTCGACTGACCCTTGATTCCATGGAGAGAACACGATGAGCATTTTCAGTTTTGTGAAAGAGGCGGGCGAGAAACTGATCGATCTGCTGACGCCGGGCAACGCCAACGCCGGCGATCAGCTGAAGGATCACATCAGCAAGGTCGGCCTGGGCAACCCGAACGTCCAGGCGACCGTGGACGGGGACAAGGTCACGGTCACAGGCGAAGTGGCGAGCCAGGAGGAGAAGGAAAAGATCCTGTTGGCCCTGGGCAACATCGCCGGGGTCGGCAGTGTGGACGACCAGATCACCGTGACCGGGCCGGTCGCGACGGCAGCACGTTTCGTCACGGTGAAGAAGGGCGATACCCTCAGCGCGATCTCCAAGGCCGAATACGGCGACGCCAACAAGTACAACAAGATCTTCGAGGCCAACAAGCCGATGCTGTCGCATCCGGACAAGATCTATCCGGGCCAGGTGCTGCGCATCCCCGAATGACCTTGTGGCGAGGGAGCGTGCTCCCTCGCTGGTTGGGGCCCTAGAGGCCCTCAATCAGATCCCGGTAATCCCCCACCGCCGCAAATTCTGCCGTGTCCTTCGGCCCTTTGCGGCTGTCCGGCTCCTTCACCGCCAGCAGATGCGCCACGCCGAAACCCCGGGCGCTGCGCAGGATCGGCAAGGTGTCGTCGATGAACAGGCTGCGCGCCGGATCGAAGCGCAGATCCGCCTGCAAGGCGTCCCAGAACTGCGGGGTTTCCTTGGGGAAACCGTAGTCATGTGAACTGATGAGCCGCTCGAAGTACGGCGCCAGTTCGATCCGCTCCAGTTTCAGCGACAGCGAATCACGGTGTGCGTTGGTGATCATCACCACCCGCTTGCCGGCCTGCCTGATCGCCGCCAGAAAGGTGTCGGCGTCCGGACGCAGGGCGATGAGGTGGGCAGTCTCCAGCTTCAGTTCGCGCACCGGCAGCTTCAGTTCGGCGCTCCAGAAATCCAGGCAGTACCACTGCAGCCGCCCCGCGTTGCGTTCGAACAGCGGCTGCAGTTCCATCTGCGCCATGGCCAGGCTCATGCCGTGCAGTTCGGCGTAGCGCCGGGGCAGGTGCTCCAGCCAGAAATGGTTGTCGAAGTGCAGGTCCAGCAGCGTGCCGTCCATGTCCAGCAGAACGGTATCGATGTCGGACCACGGTAATGAAGGCATGGCAACGTCTCGGGGGGTAGAAAGATATCCGACGCAAACAATCGGAAAAGCCGCGTTATAGTAGCGCGTTCACCCAAGGAGCTTCGCATGCGCCAGAAACCCACCGTCCTCGCCCGCGAGATTGTCGCCACCAGCCGGCTGTTCTGCGTCGAAGAACTGAAGCTGCGTTTTGCCAACGGCGCGGAGCGCACCTATGAGCGCTTGGTCGGCAAGGGCGCGGGGTACGGTGCCGTGATGATCGTGGCGATGCTGGATGCCGAGCACGCGGTGCTGGTCGAGGAATACTGCGGCGGCACCGACGAATACGAGCTGTCGCTGCCCAAGGGCCTGATCGAGCCTGGCGAGGATGTTCTGGCGGCGGCCGAGCGTGAGCTCAAGGAAGAGGCCGGCTACGGCGCGCGGCAGCTGGAACACCTGACCGAACTGTCGCTGTCTCCGGGCTACATGAGCCAGAAGATTCAGGTGGTGCTGGCCACCGATCTGTACGAAGAGCGCCTGGAAGGCGACGAACCTGAGCCGATGCGCGTGGACAAGGTCAACCTGCGCGAGCTGTCGGCCTTGGCGCAGACTCCGAACTTTTCCGAAGGCCGCGCGCTGGCGGCCCTGTACCTGACCCGTGATCTGCTGACCCAGCGCGGGTTCTTCAAGCCATGAGTGAGAGCCCGATGAATTTTCCCCATCCGATGATGGCGCCGGTGGTTGAACTGGCCTTGCGCGCAGGCCAGGCGATCCTGCCGTTCTGGCGCGCCGGGGTGGCGGTCACCGCCAAGTCCGACGATTCGCCGGTGACCGCTGCCGATCTGGCGGCGCACCACGTGATCGCAGCCGGCCTGGCGGCGTTGGCGCCGGACATTCCGGTGCTGTCCGAAGAGGACGCCGACATCCCGCAGGCCGTGCGCGCCGGGTGGCAGCGCTGGTGGCTGGTGGATCCGCTGGACGGCACCAAGGAGTTCATCAGCGGCAGCGAGGAGTTCACCGTCAACATCGCCCTGGTCGAGAACGGTCGGGTGGTGTTCGGTGTGGTGTCGATGCCGACCAGCGGGCGCTATTACGTCGGCGGCGCCGGGCTCGGCGCCTGGCGCGGCGACACGGGCGGCTCGCCGCAGGCGATCCGGGTGCGCGATGTGCCGGGGCCGGGCGAGGCGTTCACCGTGGTCGCCAGCCGCCGTCATTCCAGCCCGGAGCAGGAGCGGCTGCTGAACGGCTTGAGCGCCAGCCTCGGCGAGCTGCAACTGGCGAACATCGGCAGTTCGCTGAAGTTCTGCCTGCTGGCCGAAGGGGCGGCGGACTGCTACCCGCGCCTGGCGCCGACCTCGCAGTGGGACACGGCGGCGGCGCAAGGCGTGCTGGAAGGCGCCGGCGGCGAGGTGCTGGACCTGAACGGCGTGGCGTTCAGCTACCCGGCCCGGGAGTCGTTGCTCAACGGGTTCTTCCTGGCGTTGCCGGCGAAGGCGGCGTGGCGCTCGAAACTGCTGGAACTGGCCCGTACCTGACGCCTTCAGCGGTGCAGGACGTATTGGCCGGTGAAGGTCACCGCGTCCTCATCGCTTCCGGCGTTGACGACCCGCGTCTGCAGCGTCAGCCGCGCGCGCCCGTAACGCCGGTACATCGCCAGGAATTTCTTCCATACCGCTGCCTCCGGTTCCGGGCAAACGGCGACGGCATCGCCGGTCACCGGCAGGGGATAGAGGATCTGCCCTTCCTGAATGACGATGTGGCCGTCGGTGATGCCTTCCTCTTTCAGGCGCAGGTGCAGCCAGCCCCAGCCGGCCAGCACCGCGCCGCAGTACAGGCTGCCGCCGAACATGGTGCTCTTGTGGTTGACGTTGGCCTCCAGCGGCAGGTGCAGGCGCAGTTGCCGTTCGTGCCAGTCGAGCACCTTGAGGCCCATGTCCCGGGTCAGCGGGATGTCGTGGTGGAGGACGGATTCCAGGTAAAGGCTGTCGCGGCTCATGTCCGATCCTCTTGCGGCAACGGGTGTGCGTAGGGGCGAATCATTCGGATTCCTCGGACTGGCCGGCGCCGTCGGCGAAGTTCAGGCCGTGCTTGCGCAGTTTGTCGTGGAGGGTCTTGCGCGGAATGCCCAGGGCTTCGGCGAGGCTGCGCACCGAGCTGTGGGAGCGCGCCAGTTCGGCGGCGATCAGCGATTTCTCGAAGTTCTCCACTTGCTCGCTGAGGCCGGCGCCGACCGTTCCGGCGGTCGCACTGCCCTGGCCGCCGCTTTCGGTGTTGTCCAGCGCCAGCTCCAGCCCGAGGGCGAAGCGTTCCGCCGCGTTCTGCAGCTCGCGCACATTGCCCGGCCACGGGTGGCGCAGCAGCAGGGCGCGCTGGGCCGGTTGCAGTTCGTGGGTGGGCAGGCCATGGCGGGCGCTGGCTTCGTCGGCATAGTGCTGAAACAGCACCAGCACGTCTTCGCCCCGTTCGCGCAGCGGCGGGATGCGCAGCGGGGCGACGTTGAGGCGGTAGTAGAGGTCGGCGCGGAAACGCCCTTGATCGGCAGCCTGGCGCAGATCTTCCTTGGTCGCCGCGATGACGCGGATGTCCAGCGGGATCAATTGATTGCCGCCCAGCCGTTCGACCACCCGCTCCTGCAGCATGCGCAGCAGCTTGACCTGCACGTCCAGGCTCATGCTTTCGATCTCGTCGAGAAACAGCGTGCCGCCGTTGGCGAACTCGAACTTGCCGATCCGGCGCTTCTGCGCGCCGGTGAAGGCGCCGGGCTCATGGCCGAACAGTTCGCTTTCCACCACCGATTCGGCCAGGGCGCCGGCGTTGATCGCCACGAACGGCCCGTTGCGCCGGCTCGACAGGTCATGCAGGGCGCGGGCGACGACTTCCTTGCCGGCGCCGGTCTCGCCGAGGATAAGCACGTCGGCCTTGGTCGCGGCCAGGGCGCCGATCTGTTCGCGCAGGCGCAGCATGGGTGCCGAGTGCCCGACCAGCCGCGCGCTCAGTTCGTTGCGGTCGCTGAGCGCCAGGCGCAGGCTGCGGTTGTCCAGCACCAGCCGCCGCAAGGCCAGGGCGCGGCGCACGCTGTCGAGCAGGGCGTCGCTGGCGAAGGGTTTCTCCAGAAAGTCATAGGCGCCGGCGCGCATGGCCTGCACCGCCAGCGGCACGTCGCCGTGGCCGGTGATCAGCAGCACCGGCAGTTCCGGATCCAGGGCGTGCAGTTCGGTCAGCAGTTCCAGGCCGTCCATGCCGGGCATGCGGATGTCGCTGACCACCACGCCCGGCCAGTCTCGCTCCAGTTGCCCGGCCAGGCCGGTGGCCTCTGACAGCGACAGGACTTTCAGGCCGGCCAGGTCCAGGGTCTGGCCGAGGGCCTGGCGCAGGTGCGGATCGTCGTCGATCAGCAGCACCTGGATGCGGTTGTCGATGGTCATGCGCTTCGGTCCTCGGACGGTTGCAGACTGACGCCGGGCGCTCCGGCGCGCAGCCTCAGGGTGATCAGGGCGCCGCCTTGCTTGTGGTTGGCGAACGACAGTTCGCCGCCGAAGGCGCGCATCAGGGTCTCGCAGATCGCCAGCCCCAAGCCAAGGCCCTGGGTGCGGGTCTTGGTGGTGTAGAAGGGCTCGCTGGCGCGGCCGAGGGCCTCCATGCAGAAGCCGGGGCCGTTGTCGCGGATGTACAGGTTGACGCCGTCGCCGGTGGATTCGGCACTCAGCCACAGTTTGCGCGGCGGGCCTTTCTCGGTCAGGGCGTCGAGGGCATTGGCCAGTAGGTTGCCGAGCACCTGGCGCAGGCGGGTTTCCCCGGCCTCCACCCACAAGGTGGCGGCGGGCAGGTCGCGGATCAGCTCGACGTCCATGCTCCGCCGGCGCTTGGCCAACAGCGCCAGGGCGTCGTCCAGCGCCGGTTGCAGGGCGACGCTCTCGGGAGCGTGGCGGTCGCGGCGGGCGAAGGCGCGCAGGTGGGCGATGATCGAGGCCATGCGCCCGGTCAGTTCGCTGATCAGTTTGAGGTTGCCGCGGGCGTCGTCGGTGCGCTGATGGTCGAGCAGCACCTCGGCGTTTTCGGCGTAGCTGCGGATCGCCGCCAGCGGCTGGTTGAGCTCGTGGCTGATGCTCGCCGACATGGTGCCCAGCGCCGACAGCTTGCCCGCCTGCACCAGGTCGTCCTGGGCCCGCACCAGTTCCTGCTGGGCGTGTTCGCGCTCCAGCACTTCCTGCTTCAGCCGGCGGTTGAGCCCTTCGAGGTCGCTGGTGCGCTCGGCGACCCGACCCTCCAGCTCACGCCGGGCCTTGCCTTCGAAAGCGATCCGTTCCAGGTAGTGCCGGCGCCGCTGCATCATCAGCCCGAGCAGCAGCATCACCACCAGCAGCGTGGCGCCGCCGATCGCCACCACGGTGCGCACCGGACGGTCGATCAGGGTGCGCGGGGCGAGGATGCTCACGCTCCAGCCGGTTTCGGTGATTTCCCGGGTCTGGGTCAGCCACGCCGTGGGGCTGAGGTTCAGCGGGCGCGGATCGCGGGTCGGATAGGGCTGGATTGCGGTGATCGCCGTGCGCTCGCTGTCGCTCAAGGGCCGGGTCGAGCGGAAGCGCCATTCCGGGCGCGACGTGAGGATGACCACGCCGTTGTGGTCGGTCACCAGCAGTTGTTCGGGCGTCTTGCCCCACAGGCTTTCGGTGTGGTCCAGGTCGACCTTGATCACCAGCACGCCGATGGTCTTGTCGCCCGCGCGCACGGCGGCGGCGAAGAAGTAGCCGCGCTTGGCCGAGGTGGTGCCCAGGCCGAAGAAGCGCCCGAGGTGCCCGGCCATGGCTTCGCTGAAGTAGGGCCGGAAGGAGAAATTGCGCCCGACGAAGCTGTCGTGCTTGTCCCAGTTCGACGCGGCCAGGGTCTTGCCGGAGGTGTCCATCAGGTACATGACCTCGGCGCCGGTCTGGGCGGCGATGTTTTTGAGCAGGCGGTTGGCGTTGGCCTGGGTGTCGCCGTCGTCGGGGGCCGCGAGCATGGCGCGCAGGGCCGGCAGGTCGCCGAGGATCTGCGGCAGCACTTCGTAGCGGTGCAGGGTGCCCAGCAGGTTGGCGACGTACAGGTCCAGGGTCTGGCGGTTCTGGCCGGCCAGTTCGCTGCGGTAGTAGCGCTCGGCCAGATGCTCCAGCGGCCACAGCAACGGGGCCAGGCACAGGGCCAGCAGGGCGAGGCTGCGCCAGCGGGGCCGGCGGGGTAGGGTCGGGGTCATGAGCATCGTGCGCCTGTGGGGACAGACGCATTATGCCTAGCCTTGCGGCAGCAGTCTGCGCGCCGCTCGGCGGGGCACAGCGCCGCTGAAGATTCGCACGGCGAATCAGGAAAAGACGTCGGCGTCCTTGAAGGCGGTGCCCGCCTGGTCCTTGGCGGACAACTGAGGCGCCTCGTCCAGCTGCCAGTCGATGGCAAGGTCCGGGTCGTCCCAGCGGATGGTGCGTTCCGCCGAAGGCGTGTAGTAGTCGGTGGTCTTGTAGAGGAATTCGGCGAATTCGCTCAGCACCACGAAACCGTGGGCGAAACCTTCCGGGATCCAGAGCTGGCGGTGGTTGTCGGCGGACAGGCGCACCGCGACCCATTGGCCGAAGTGCGGCGAGCTGCGGCGGATGTCCACGGCGATGTCCAGCACCTCGCCCGCCGTGACGCGCACCAGCTTGCCCTGGGTGTTCTGCAGTTGGTAATGCAGGCCGCGCAGCACGCCTTTCTGCGAGCGGGAATGGTTGTCCTGGACGAACTGCACATCGAGGCCGGTCGCCTCCAGGAACGCCTTGCCGTTGAAGCTCTCGTAAAAGAAGCCGCGCTCGTCGCCAAACACCTTGGGTTCGATGATCAGGACACCGGGCAGGTCGGTGGGGATTACATTCATGGGGATTTTCGGTGGCCAATGTGAATGGTCGGTATTCTTGCGCAAAGTGCCGGCCTGCGCGAGTGTCGAAGCGGATGCAACGGTCAATCGACCTTGCCGACATTCCATCGTTCCGCTCGATGGGGTTGGCCGTCGCCGCTCTCGCTCCGTCCTGCAACCGGTTCAGGGGGTTGCAGATCGCCCGAAGCAGTGGCGATATAGGCGCCTGACAAAACAATAGGGGTCGCTCCATGTCGTTCGCCACGTTGATTCATCGTGTCAGCCTACCCACCCCGCAGGTCTCTGCGGAGCAGGCCCTGCACCTTCTGAAGGAGCATTACGGGCTGAGCGGCGCGCTGCACCCCTTGGGCAGTCAGCAGGATCTCAACTTCCGGGTCGACAGCGAGCGCGGCCGCTTCGTGCTCAAGGTCTGCCGCGGCGACTATTCGCTGGTGGAACTGCAGGCCCAGCACGCCGGCCTCAAATACCTGGCCGAACATTGCGCCGTGCCGGTGCCCCGGGTGATTGCGGCCCGCAACGGTGAAGACCTGCTGACGCTGACCGTCGGCGGCGAGTCCGTGCATGTGCGGCTGCTGGACTACATCGAAGGCCAGTCCCTGACGGCGCTCGACCATCTGGGCCACGAAGTGGTGGCCGGGTTCGGCCGGCTCTGCGGCGAGATGGATCTGGCCTTGGCCGGGTTCGACCATCCGGGCCTTGAACGCACGTTGCAGTGGGACGCCCGGCACGCCGAGGCCCTGACCGAACATTTATTGCCGGTGATCGCGGACGACCGCCAGCGCGCGCTGATCGCCGACGCGGCGGCCCAGGCCCAACACCGGTTGCGGCCGTTGCTGGCGCGGTTGCCGGTGCAGGCGATCCACATGGACATCACTGACGACAACGTCGTCTGGCAGCGGGACGCCGGGCGCCACTGGCAGTTGCAGGGCGTCATCGATTTCGGCGACCTGGTGCGCACCTGGCGCATCACCGACCTGTCGGTGACCTGTGCGGCGCTGCTGCACCATGCCGAGGGTGATCCGTTCGTGATCCTGCCGGCGGTGCAGGCCTACCACGCGGTCAATCCGCTGCTGCCCGAAGAACTGCAGGCCCTGTGGCCGCTGATCGTGGCCCGGGCGGCGGTGCTGGTGCTCAGCGGCGAACAGCAGGTCAGCATCGACCCCGGCAACGCCTACAGCCGCAACAACCTGGCCCATGAGTGGGAGATTTTCCGGGTCGCCACTTCGGTGCCGTTCGCCCTGATGGAGGCGGCGATCCTGACGGCGGTCGGGCAGACGTTGCCGGCCCTGGGCAGCGAAGGCTTTGCGCCGCTGCTGCCGGGCCTGGTCGGGCGCGAGTTCGCGCTGATCGACCTCGGCGTGCTGAGCCCGCATTTCGAGGCCGGCAATTGGGAGCAGGCCGGCATCGACCAGCGCCTGCTGGATGAAGCCGCCGCTGTGCACGGCTTGGCGGCCAGCCGCTACGGGCAATACCGCTTGTCGCGCACCCGGCCGGACTCTGCCGATGAGCCGGACACCTTCCCGCTGCACGTCGAACTGCGGGTGCCGGAAGGCTCGGCGCTGGAGGCACCGTTTGCCGGTGTGCTCCACCTGACGGCGGACGGTTCGCTGCGCCTGGACGGTGTGCAGTCGAGCGTGCGCCTGTGGGGGGTGACGACCTCGCTGCACAGCGGCGCGGCGCTGGTCAAAGGCCAGGTGCTGGGAACGGCGGGCGGCGCCTTGACCGTGCAGTTGCTGCGGGACGCGCAACTGGAGGCGCCGCTGTTCTGCACGCCTTCGCGGGCGCCGGCCTGGCAGGCCTTGTGCCCGTCGCCGGCTTCGCTGCTGGGGCTGGCCTGCGACGCCGAGCCGGAGCTGGACGGGAAAACCCTGCTCCAACGCCGCGACGCCAGTTTCGCCCGCACCCAGAAGCATTATTACGTCGACCCGCCGCGCATCGAGCGCGGCTGGCGCAACCACCTGATCGACATGCAGGGTCGTTCCTATCTCGACATGCTCAACAACGTCGCCGTGCTCGGCCACGGCCATCCGCGCATGGCGGAGGCCGCCCGCCGGCAATGGTCGTTGCTCAACACCAACTCGCGGTTCAACTATGCGGCGGTCGCCGAGTTTTCCGAGCGGCTGCTGAAACTGGCGCCGGAGGGCATGGACCGGGTGTTCCTGGTGAACAGCGGCAGCGAGGCCAACGACCTGGCGATCCGTCTGGCGTGGGCCTACAGCGGCGGTCGCGACCTGATCAGCGTGCTGGAGGCCTATCACGGCTGGACGGTGGGTGCGGATTCGGTCTCGACCTCCGTCGCCGACAACCCGCGCGCCCTCGAAAGCCGCCCGGACTGGGTGCATCCGGTGACGGCGCCGAACACCTACCGCGGCGAGTTCCGCGGGCCGGATTCGGCGCCGGACTACGTGCGCAGCGTCGAGCATCAATTGGCCCGCCTCGACGAACAGAAACGGCAACTGGCCGGCTTCATCTGCGAACCGGTCTACGGCAACGCCGGGGGCATCTCGCTGCCGCCGGGGTATCTGAAGACCGTCTACGGACTGGTGCGCGCCCGGGGCGGCGTGTGCATCGCCGACGAAGTGCAGGTCGGTTACGGGCGCATGGGCCATTTCTTCTGGGGCTTCGAAGAGCAGGGCGTGGTGCCGGACATCATCACCATGGCCAAGGGCATGGGCAACGGCCAGCCGTTGGGCGCGGTGATCACCCGGCGCGAGATCGCCGAGGCGCTGGAGAACGAAGGCTATTTCTTCTCGTCCGCCGGAGGCAGCCCGGTGAGCTGTCAGATCGGCATGGCGGTGCTGGACGTCCTCGAAGAAGAGGGACTGTGGGAAAACGCCCAGGTGGTCGGCGGGCATTTCAAGGCCCGTCTGCAAGCGCTGGTCGAGAAATACCCGCTGGCAGGCGCGGTGCACGGTTCCGGCTTCTACCTGGGGCTGGAACTGGTGCGCGACCGCGAGACCCTGGAGCCGGCCACCGAGGAAACCATGCGCCTGTGCGACCGGCTGCGGGAGCTGGGGATCTTCATGCAGCCCACCGGCGACGACCTGAACATCCTCAAGATCAAGCCGCCGATGGTCACCTCGCGCCAGAGCGTGGACTTCTTCGTCGACATGCTGGCGAAGGTGTTCGACGAGGGATTGTGAGTTCCCGTGCCCTGTAGGAGCGAGCCTGCTCGCGATAGCGGACGATCATTCAAGCGCGATGTTGATCGATCCGCCGCCATCGCGAGCAGGCTCGCTCCTACAGGGTTTCAATCCGATTAATATCGATGAAATTTCATAGCCTTAAGTTTCACAGCATTCATTTGGCTTTTAATGCCGATTTTTATCGGTTATAAAGTCGCCAATGCTCCGGCGTAGGTCCGGTGCCCGTGTTTTCTCCCGAAGGTTTCCCGGAGTCCAGACCACCATGACCACACTGAAAAGCACACCCCGCGCCGACGGTTTCCACATGCCGGCCGAATGGGCGCCGCAAACCCAGACCTGGATGATCTGGCCGGAGCGTCCGGACAACTGGCGCCTGGGCGGCAAGCCCGCGCAGGCCGCGCACGCGGCGGTGGCCAAGGCCATCGCCCGTTTCGAGCCGGTGACCGTGGCGGTGTCCGCCGGCCAGTACGAGAACGCCCGCGCCCGCCTCGACGTGCCGAACATCCGCCTGGTCGAGATGTCCAGCGATGACGCCTGGGTGCGCGACAGCGGCCCGACCTTCGTCATCAACGGCAGCGGCGAAGTGCGCGGCGTGAACTGGGACTTCAACGCCTGGGGCGGCTTCGACGGCGGCCTGTACTCGCCGTGGAACCGTGATTCCCAGGTCGGCGGCAAGATCCTCGAGATCGAGCGCAGCCCGCGCTACCGCACCGAAGGCTTCGTCCTGGAGGGCGGTTCGATCCACGTCGACGGCGAAGGCACCGTGATCACCACCGAAGAGTGCCTGCTCAACCGCAACCGCAACCCCCACCTGGGCCGCGAAGAGATCGAAGCGGTGCTCAGCGCCCACCTGTCGGTGGACAAAGTCATCTGGTTGCCGGACGGCCTGTACAACGACGAGACCGACGGCCATGTGGACAACTTCTGCTGCTACGTGCGCCCGGGCGAAGTGCTGCTGGCCTGGACCGACGATCCGCAGGACCCTAACTACCCGCGCTGCCAGGCGGCGATGAAAGTGCTGCAGAGCAGCACCGACGCCAAGGGCCGCCCGTTCACGGTGCACAAGATGCCGATTCCGGGGCCGCTGTACGCGACCGAAGAGGAATGCGCCGGCGTCGATCCGGTGGACGGCACCCAGGAGCGCAACCCGAGCGTACGCCTGGCCGGTTCCTACGTGAACTTCCTGATCGTCAACGGCGGCATCATCGCGCCGAGCTTCGACGACCCGATGGACGGGCCGGCCAAAGAGATCCTGCAGAACCTGTTCCCGCAGCACGAAGTGGTGATGGTGCCGGGCCGCGAACTGTTACTGGGAGGCGGTAACATTCACTGCCTTACCCAGCAGCAGCCTGCCCCGCACAAAGAGTGAGTGCGGATGTAACAGCTTGAGTTGATTGGAGAATCGCTCAAGCCCGAATCCGGCCTCGTCGCCCAAAGAGAAACCCGCAGCCCGTCAGGACCGCGGGTTTCTTTATGGCCGCCGGTCGGCGATTCTCCGAATTTGGCATAGCTCTTGTATCGCTCATGGCGCACTAGGGAGGGGGGAGAACTTCAACGGTTCTGTCATAAACCTTGGATAACTTAGCCGCTCACGAACGGGGAGAGAGCGCTGAAATGAACGCCGAAGTGAACGTAATCAGCGAGCGGACGTTGCATCCCATGGCTGTAAACACTGAGTCGCTCCAGATTGTCGCGCACTGGTTGAAGTCCAATGGAACGCGTCAGATCAGGGAACCTGATCCGCGCCGGATGATGATCGAGCGTTACCCCGCTGGCCTGTTCAGCGAGGCGGAACTGGAAGCGTTGTGGGATGTGATGGAAGGATAAAGAAGAACGACTAAGGACAGGTGAAAGCGCTGCCGGGAGGGCGGCGCTTTTTTTTGCCTGCGGGAAGGGCGGGGTTCCCCGGGGTGTCTGTGCCGACGCCATCGCCAGCAGGCTGGCTCCCACATTGTTCAGCGGTGACCATGGATTTTGCGGTCACCCCGCAACCCTGTGGGAGCCAGCCTGCTGGCGATGGCGGCGGGTCAGCCGGAAATGCCCCGAAGGGCACACCGGCGACCCGATGCTCAGAAGCTGTACGTGCCGGTGACCACCAGGCTGCGCGGCGCGCCCGGCTGGATCTGGAACGCACTGGTGGCCGACGAGTAGTACTCGCGGTCGGTGATGTTGTTCAGCGCGGCGCGCACGTCCCAGTCCTTGTGGCGGTAGCCGGCCAGGGCGTCCCAGCGGCCGTAGCCCGGCAGCACCGTGGTGTTGGCGTTGTCGGCGTAGCGCTGGCCGACCAGGGTCAGGCCGGTTTCGGCGTACCAGCCCAGCTCCGGTTTCCAGGTCAGGAACAGGCTGCCGTTGCGCTTGGCCACGTTGTTCACGCGGTTGCCTTCCAGGCCGTTGTTGTCCTTCTCGATGGTCGCGTCCTGCACGCCGACGCCGCCGCGCACGTACCAGTTGCCGGTGATCTTGCCGGTGCCGGTCAGCTCGATCCCGCGCGAGCGCTGCAGGCCGCTGAGCACGGTCAGGGTCGGGTCGTTCGGGTCGGTGGTGCGGCGGTTGTAGAGCTCAAGCTCGTAGACCGCCAGGGTGGTGCTCAGGCGGTCGTCGAGCCAGTCGCTCTTGACCCCGATTTCCTTCTGCTTGGTCAGCTCCGGGCTCAGGTCGTTGCCGTTGCCCGACGCGCCCGGCGTGATGCCGATCAGGCCGCCGCCGACCGGCGAGAAGGTCTTGGTCCACGAGGCGTAGAACGAGTGGTTCTGCAAAGGCGTCCAGACCACGCCGAAACGCGGGCTGGTGCTGTGGCTGTCGCGGTCTTCGGAAATGTTGCGCAGCTTGTTGGTGGACTCGATGTCGAAGGTGTCGTAGCGCAGGCCGGCCAGCAGTTGCCATTGATCGTTCAGGCGCAACTGATCCTGCACGTACACGGCGCGGCTTTCGACTTCGGTGTGGCTGCTGCTCGAGACCTGCATGCGCCCGGTGTGGCGCAGGTCGCGGTCAGGGTTGTACAGGTCCAGGCCCGGCACCGGCGAACTGCCGCGTCCGGAAGTGGCGGCGTTGTACAGCGTCGGGTCGCGGCGCTGGCTGCCGGTCTCGAGCCCGGTGAGCAGGCGGTGCTCGAGGCCGAAGGTTTCGAAGCCGCCCTCCAGCTCAAGGTTGTTGTAGATGTTGCGGGTGGTCAGGTCCTGCTGCCAGTGCTGGCGAGTGACCTTGTTGGTCTTCTTGTCGAAGCCGGTGAGGTAGGTGTTGTCGAAGTCGCTGTCGAGCTTGAACACGCCGAGGGTGTGGCGCAGTTGCCAGTCGTCGCTCAGTTCGTAGCTCAGGCGTGAGCGCAAGGATTGCGTCTTGTCGTCGATGAAGTCGTGGTCGTTGCCGTAGGTGGTGTCCCGGCCGACGTCCGCCGGGCGCCCGTTGATGCCCGGGATGCCGCGGTCGGGGGTGCGGTTGTAGCGGCTGTATTCGTACTGCACCAGCCAGTTCAGATCCGGCGTGAGTTGCCAGCTCATCGACGGGGCGAACAGCTGGCGGTTGCCGCTGACGCCGTCGCGGAAGCTGTTTTCGTCCATGTTGCCCATGTTCAGGCGCAGGCTGATGTTTTCGCTCGGGTCGGTGCTGAGGTCGGCGTACAGGCTGCGCAGATCCTCGCTGCCGCCCTGGGCCTCGATGGCCGAGCGGCGGCCGGCTTCCGGCGCCTTGCTCACCCGGTTGACGATCCCGCCCTGGCTGCCGCGGCCGTAGAGCACGGCGGCCGGGCCCTTGAGCACTTCGACGCGTTCGATGTTGTGCAGGTCGCGCTTGTACTGGCTGTCGTCGCGGATGCCGTCCAGGTAGAAGTCGTTGCTGGCGTCGAAGCCGCGGATGCGCAGGCTGTCGAACCGGGTGTCGCCGCCGTTGCTGACGTTGGGGATGCCGCTCAGGGCGTCGCCCAGGTCGTTGGTGCCGTAGTCGGCGACGTTGGCGGTCTTGACCGAGTCGATCGCCTGGGGCACGTAGCGCACGGGCGTGGCGGTGCGGGTGGCGGTGCTGCTGACTTTCACGCGCGGGTCGTCGACTTGCGATTCGGCGCTGATCGACGTGGCGGGCAATTCGGTCGCGCAGTAGGCGAAACCGGAGGACAGGACGGCGGAAAGCCCGAGGGTGACGGGCGTGAGACGGAACGGGGCAGGCATTGAAAAGCGCATCCGAAAGGGTGGAGGAATCTGAGTGCGTGAATGGTAATGCTTTGCATTTGCCTCCGTTAATGATTCGTTAATAAGTTCCTTTGATTGATTGTTTCAATTTATTTCGGGATTGATACAAACCCGTTCCGCCCGCCATTCGACCGATTCAGGCAACAGACTGAACGCGATTCCGGCGTTTTTCGACAACCGCTGGAGTACTAATCTGCCGCCATCGATTTTTCCCACCTTTGACGCCGGAGTTTCCGATGATCCTTCACTACATTTACGACCCGCTCTGTGGCTGGTGCTACGGCGCCGAACCCCTGGTCCAGGCCGCGCAGCAGGTGCTGCCGGTGGTGGCCCACGGCGGCGGCATGATGACCGGCGCCAATCGCCAGAATGTTTCGCCGCAGCTGCGCAATTACGTCATGCCCCACGACCGGCGCATCGCCGAGTACACCGGCCAGCCGTTCGGCGAGGCGTATTTCGAGGGGCTGCTACGCGATCACACGGCGGTCTTCGACTCCGCCCCGCCGATCGCCGCGGTGATGGCTGCCGAACAATTGGACGGACGCGGCCTGACGTTGCTCGGCCGCCTGCAGACCGCCCATTACGTGGAAGGCCGGCGGATCGCCGATGACGCCGTGCTGATGGAGCTGGCGGCTGAGCTGGGTTACGACCCGGCCGCTTTCCGGGCGGCTTTCGCGTCCGCCGATACCGCGCGCCATATAAAGGAAAGCCGCGCACTGCTGGCGACGCTGCACGGCAACGGCTTCCCGACCTTCGCACTGGAGCAGGACGGGCAGTTCACCCTGTTCGATATCGGCCCGTGGGTGGGCAAGCCGCAGGCCTTCGCCCAATGGCTGGGCGAGTGCCTGCCGAGTGCTGCACCTGCGCAGGCCTTGCCGGTCTGCGGGCTCGACGGCTGCGCTTGAGCGCATCAGGGAATCCCTGATCGCTGTCATTTCCGTGCACGCCGCTATCACAAAAATTACGTTTTTTAGACGATTTTTGCCTATTTACAGACGATTCTTGAAATTGACACATTGTTCAGGGCGCGGCTACGATTCGGCCCAACGCCTGTGGCCAACCGCCATGACTCAAGAACAATAAGAAGGCCCGCTACGGCTTTGCCGTGGGCGGGCCTTTTTGTTCCGGGATGAAAAAAGAGTGCGATAGCGCCGTTTCAGCCGTTCGACACAGCGCGTTTCAACCCGTAATAAGGAAAACAAAATGTTGAACAAGCGGATCAGTCTGATCGCATTGGGGATGTTGAGCGCCACTTCGGCCATGGCTAACGACCAGGCCGAGTCCAAGGGTTTTGTTGAAGACAGCAGCCTCAAAGTGCTGCTGCGCAATGCCTACATCAACCGTGACTACAAAGACGGCAACAAAGACAAGGCCGAATGGGGCCAAGCGGCCATCGGCACGTTCTCGTCCGGCTTCACCCAAGGCACCATCGGTGTGGGTGTGGACGCCTTCGGTCTGTACGCGCTGCGTCTGGACGGCGGCAAGGGCCGCAGCGGCGCCGGCGGCATCGACTTCTTCAAGCAAGGCGACAGCGGCAACGCGGCCGACGACCTGTCCAAGGGCGGCGCGGCGGTGAAATTCCGTCTGTCCAACACCGTGCTGACCTACGGTGACCAGATGCCGGCCCTGCCGGTGCTGAACTACGACAACTCGCGCCTGCTGCCGGAAAGCTATACCGGCACCCTGATCACCTCCAAGGAGATCAAAGGCCTGGAACTGAACGCCGGCCGTTTCACCGCCGAATCGCGCAAGAGCGCCGAAGGCCGTGACAGCGGCGGCCTGAAGTCGATCAACGTGTTGGGCGGCAGCTACCAGTTCACCGAGCGCTTCAAGGGTGCGCTGTACGCTTCCGACGTCGAAGACGTGCTGAAGAAGCAGTACATCAACGCCAACTACGTGCTGCCGATCGACAAGGATCAGTCCCTGACCTTCGACTTCAACGGCTACCGCACCAAGCTGGACGACTCCTACGTCCGCGAAAGCGGCGCGACCGGCGACGACAACAAGATCTGGAGCCTGGCGGCGACCTTTGCCACCGGCCCGCACTCGTTCACCGTGGCGCACCAGCGCTCCACCGGCGACAGCAACCTGGGCTACGCCTACGGCGGCTACCAGAAAGGCCAAGGCCGCGTCGGCGACGGCGGCAACACCATCTACCTGGCCAACTCCTACTGGTCGGACTTCAACGCTGAAGACGAACGCAGCTGGCAGCTGGGCTACGGCCTGGACTTCGGCGCCTTCGGCGTGCCGGGCCTGAGCTACAACTTCGCGTACGTGCGTGGCGACAACATCACCACCTCCACCAGCGAAGGCGGCACCGAGCGCGAAATCTTCAACCAGTTCAAGTACGTGGTGCAGAGCGGTCCGGCCAAGGACCTCAGCGTGAAACTGCGCAGCTCGATCCTGCGCGTGTCGCAGAAGTCCAGCGAGTACAACGTCAGCGGCAACGAAGTGCGTGTGTTCGTGGATTACCCGATCAACATCTTCTGATGATCGCTTAAGCTGCAGACATGGAAAAAACCCCGATCGGTTCGGGGTTTTTTTTCGGCCCGTTTTTGATGAAAAAGGCGAAAAAGACGCTTTTCGACCCCTTCAAACTGCATTTGAAGGTGCTTCAAAAGCCGTTTCAAACAGGGCTTCAAATGCCTGAAATTCTTTCTCATGGACGCAAATTCTCCACCCTCTAGATTAGGGCGTTCAATGCAACGGAGAATTTGGTAATGATCGTTTTGAACAGAGAAGTGGGCGAATCGCTACGGCGCGACAAGTATGTCAACGTCCAGGGTGGTGACTTCAATCTCTACGGTCATTTCGCCGACTTCGTCAGACTGACCAAAAGTTGGGAAAACATGGAACCTGACAGTTATTACGGTCAGGCCGACGCCGGCATGCGCTACCGTCGCTACAGCGACTTCGAATACAACCCCAAGACCCGTGAACTGCGTCAGCTGGAACACCGCGCGTATGTGCAGTCCAAGGCCAACAACAGTTACGTGGGCGGCGTGGTGCGGCACTTCCAGGACTTCTCCGATGAAGTCATCACTTCGCCTGTGATGCGCAGCCTGATCGACACCGATTTCGAGGTGTACAAGAACGTGCTGCCGGAAGAGCTGCACGAGGAAATCTGGCAGTGCCAGATCCACCAGATCCGCATCGAGATCAAGCCCGGCAAGCAACTGGAGATCACGCCGGAAGGCATCCACTGCGACGGCTACCCGTTCAGCGGCGTGCACTTCTGGGGCCGCAACAACGTCGATGGCGCCGAAAGCCGTCTGTACGACATCCATGAGCATCAACTGGCGTCGACCACCTACCAGGAAATCCTCGACACCACGTACTTCCTCGACCGCGACATGCGCCACTACGTGACACCGGCGCGCAACACCCATTCGAGCGCCATGGCTTACCGGCAGATTCTGGCGATTTCCTTCTCGCGGCCCGGGACCGCTTTCGACATTGTTCGCTAATCAGATCACCCCAATCGACGGCGTCGAATGCTCGACGCCGGTGGTGCTGCGACGCGCCACCGCCAAGGATGCGCAGCGCATGGAGCGCTTCTTCCGCCAGTTCGACGAAGTGTCCTTCTGCGAGTGGCAGGACGCCAAGTGCCTGCGCGGCGTGCTGATCCAGAAGACCACCACGGCGTACCTGGCCTTCGACGTCGAAGGCGAGATCGTCGGCGCGGTGCTCGGCGGCATGCTCGGCAGCCGCGGCACCATCAACCACCTGGCGGTCAGCCTGCGCTACCGCAGCCAAGGCGTCGGCCAGCGGCTGGTGGAGGCGGCGTCGTCCGACATGAAGCGTGTCGGCGTGCTGCGGATGTTTCTGTTCGTCGACGATGCTAACCTCGCGGGCAAGCGTTTTTGGACGGCCCAGGGTTTTTGCGAACCTCACGGCGAACGGACTTACGAGAGGGATCTATGAATGAAACGTCCGGCAGTGCGCCGCTGATGGCCGACCGTCAGCCGTCGCGCACGTTCGCCGAAGCCAGCCCGGTGGTGGCCGGCTACTTCACGGTGTCGTTCGTGTTCGGGCTGATGGCGGTCAACGCCGGGCTGCCGCTGTGGCTGCCGGTAGCGATGTGCCTGTTCGTGTATGCCGGTGCTTCGCAATTCGCGGCGCTGGCGCTGATCAGCAGCGGGGCGTCGCTGACCACCATCGTGCTGACCACTTTCCTGATCAACGCGCGGCACATGCTGATGTCGGTGTACATGGCCAAGGCCCTGCGCGCGCTGGGCCTGAGCCGCATGGAGCGCTGGTGCTACGCCGGCGGGCTGACCGACGAATCGTTCGCCTTCCACAGCGTGAAGCTGGGCAACGGCGCACCGGTGAACGTGCGTTACCTGATCGGCTTCAACCTGTTCTGCCACACCTCGTGGGTGCTCGGCGGATTGCTCGGGGCGGTCTGCGCTCAGTACGCGGCGCACCTGATCAAGTACCAGCTCGACTACGCCCTGACCGCGATGATGCTCTACGTGCTGGTCTCGCTGTGCAACACCCGGAAAAAACTCGTCGCCGCCCTGGCCGCGGTGCTGTGCATGGGCGCACTGAGCCTGGTGGGCACTTCGCCGTTCAACGTTTTCATCGCCACGTTTGTGGGTTGCGGGGTGGGTGTATGCCTGACCAAACGTTCCTGATGCTGGTGGTGGCGCTGATGATGGCCGTGACCTTCCTGCCGCGGGCGCTGCCGCTGCAGGTCAACACCGAGCACTGGCCGCCCTTCGTGGCGCGTGCGCTGGAGTACCTGCCGGTGGCGATCGTCGCTGCGATCAGCCTGACTCCCTTGTTGATCAAGGATCAGCGCATACAGCTCGACCGCCCGGAATTCTATGCCGCGATTCCGACGTTGTTATGTGCGTATTTCAGCAAAAACCTCTTTCTCAGTGTGGCGGTTGGGACGGCTGCGTACATTGCGCTCGGCTCGTTCATGTAGCGGCAGATCGACCACCTCGTTCAGCGCCTGGCCGGACAGGTTCGGGTTGTTCACCGCCAGGCGCACTTCGAGGAAATCCTCGAACCCGGGGAAAATCGTCAGGCCGTTCTTCTGCGCGGCCTCGCGCGAGACCATGCCGACGCCGTCCATCTGGGTGATCAGCGACAGGGTCAGGGTTTCGCTGCATGAATAGACCATGCGCTGGCCGTTCTCGTGATTGCCCAGCCCCGCGTCGAGAAAACGCAAGAAGCTGTGGGAATACGGACAATCTTCTGCGGGACGCACCTGAAACTTGTTGCCCAACAACGTCAGCGGATCGTTCTCCTGCCCGCAATGGGCGCCGACCACCTGCACCTGCACGTCCGGCAGGACAAGGCTCGGCAGGCCCGGCCGCTGCGGGCCGATCAGCACCGCCAGGTCGAAGTCCTCGTTCTTCAGCTTGCTGAGGTTTTCCATTGACTCGGCGTAGCTGAATTCCATCTGGTAATCGGGAAACACCTCGATCAGGCGTCCGATCATCCGCCGGTTGAAGTCCGGCGCCAGCGTGTTGTTCAACGCCACCTTCAGGGTGCGCTGGCCCGGCGCCTTCAGCGTTTCAACCTTCTCTTCCATCTGGCGCGTGGCGATCAGCACCCGGTCCATGTAAGGCGTGAGCTCGGTGCCCTGGGGCGTCAGCGTCAGCCCTTTGTTGGATCGGCGAAACAAGCGGAAACCGAACTGTTCTTCGACCTTGTTCAACTGCGCGGCCAACGCCTGCACGGTCAGGCACGAATGCTCGGCTGCGGCCGACAACGAGCCGGTCTGCACGATGCGCATGAGGTTGCGTAAGGTTCTGCTATCCATGGGTAATGCCCTCTGATGTGGGCTGGGTATTGTTGTGTACGTTTCCGCCGGTCCGGCGCCATCTGCCGGCTATATTCCTGTACCTGAGCATAGTTGTCGCGCAATTAGTAGCGAATTGATGCCCCCGCCGATGGCTGGAGGCTGACAGAGGATCGGGGTTTTTGATGACGTGGGGGTGATTGGGGTCAAAAAAGTACCCGAATCAGTCATGGGAGAGTGGTTATTCTGAGAGAAGGGGATGAGAGGAGAGATTCTCCTTTACTTGCGATCATTACGGAAAATTCCTATGGAAAGCTGCAATTGCGCTGATGGCGTCGGTCTCTGTCAGCACCTCTAATAGGTTCCGTTCGTATCAGTAAATAGCAGATACAGGTGATTGCCTTGGATGTTCAGTTGAGATTCGCCGATTCGCGAAGCGGTATCGATAAGGATTTGGAGGCAGAAGCCAGCAAGGTTTTGGACGCTCACGGGCTTACCCTCGCAGATGCAGTTCGTTTGTTTCTCATTAAAGTCGTTACGACTCAGAACCTACCGTTCGAAACGCGAAAACCTTCCCCGAAAGCCGCCCGGGCCATACGGGAAGCTAGAGAGATAGGTCGACGTTTCGACTCCATGGATGAAGGGCAAAGAAAGCAGGGCCGACGAAAACGCACCAAGTAGCGGCATGAAGAAGGCTTGGCGGTTTGCGCCGAATTGATTACACCACCTCACAAATGAAGTACCCCATCCCTACTTTTTCCCCTCCCGCCGCACGCCTAAATTGAGCTCCAACACCTGACCCCATCCCGAGGCCAGGTCACTGGGAGAGTCGTCATGCCATTCGTCAGCGTCCGCATCACCCGCGACGGCGTCACCGCCGAACAGAAGGCCCAGGTGATCGCCGAAATCACGGAAACCCTGGAACGCGTCCTCAATAAACGCCCGGATCTGACCCACATCGTGATCGAGGAAGTCGACACCGATAACTGGGGCTACGCCGGCATCACCACCACCGAGTACCGCCGACAGCTGGCGGAGCGGGGCCAGTCATGACCCCGACCGTGACCATCGATTTCGTCTCCGACGTGGTGTGCCCCTGGTGCGCCCTCGGGGCGACGGCGCTGGAGCAGGCCATCGCCAACCTGGCCGGCGAAGTCTCGGTGGAGCTGACCTACAAGCCCTTCGAACTGAACCCGGACATGCCCGCCGAAGGCGAACCGGCAGAGCAGCACCTGATGCGCAAGTACGGGCGCAGCGCCGCCGACATCGTCGCCGGCAAACGGATGCAGATCGAACGCGGTCAGGCCATCGGCTTCGAGTTCGACCTGGAGAAGCGCACGCACTTCTACAACACCTTCGATGCCCATCGCCTGCTGCTGTGGGCAGCGCAGGAAGGGCGGCAGATCGCGCTGAAGAAGATCCTGCTGCGCGCCTACTTCCGCGACGGCGCCAACCCGAGCGACCGGCCGACCCTGGTGCAACTGGCCGCCGAAGCGGGACTGGATGCGGCCCGGGCCCGCAAGGTGCTGGCCAACGACGAGTTCGCCAGCGAAGTGCGCCAGCTCGAAACGTTCTACCGGCAACACGGCATCAACTCGGTGCCGGCGCTGATTCTGAACGGCACGCACTTGGTGTCCGGTTCGCAATCGGTCGAGTACTACGAACAGATGCTTAAACAACTGGCCAAGGCCTGATTGAACACCGTCTTTATCATTGAGGAATCCATCATGAGCAGCTCGAAAAAAACCGTCGTCATCACCGGTGCATCCCAAGGTCTGGGCGAAGGCATGGTCAAGGCCTTCCGCGAACTGGGCTACAACATCGTCGCCACCTCGCGCTCGATCAAACCGTCGAACGACCCGCAGATCCTGACCATCGCCGGCGACATCGGCGACCCCGCCACCGCCCAGCGCGTGATCAGCGAAGGCGTGGCCCGCTTCGGCCGCATCGACACCTTGGTCAATAACGCCGGCATCTTCGTCGCCAAACCGTTCACCGCCTACACCCCGGAAGACTACGCGGCGGTGCTGTCGGTCAACCTCAACGGCTTCTTCTACATCACCCAACTGGCCATCGCCGAAATGGAAAAACAGGGCAAGGGCCACGTGGTCAACATCACCACCAGCCTCGTCGACCACGCCATCGACGGCGTCCCTTCGGTTCTCGCCTCACTGACCAAGGGTGGCCTCAACGCCGCGACCAAATCCCTGGCCATCGAATACGCCAAACGCGGGATCCGCGTAAACGCCGTCTCCCCAGGCATCATCAAGACCCCGATGCACGGCGAAGAAACCCACGCGGCGCTGGGCAACCTGCACCCGGTCGGGCACATGGGCGAAATCGAGGACATCGCGCAGGCGGTGGTCTACCTCGACAACGCAGGCTTCGTGACCGGCGAGATTCTGCATGTGGATGGCGGGCAGAGCGCCGGGCACTGAGTGCGGTTGAAACACAAAGCCCTCGCAGAGATGCGAGGGCTTTTTTATGGACGCGGTTCAGGGTTTTGGCTTGGGCGAATCCAGGACTTTCACCGCGTCATCGATCAACGCCTTGCTCAATTCCTGCAAATACTGCGAAGCGCAGGTGCGCAGGTCAGGATCACGCGCGGCGGAGGTGTCGGCGATCAGCAATCGGGATATGTGGAGAAGCTGCGAGGCGTGGGAGAGGGCGGTAGTGACCGGGACGCCGGCGTTGGTGCGGAACAGCGCGTGGTTCGAGTGGAAGGAAAAGTGGGTGAGGCCGAGGGTTTTCAGGTCTTGAGAGTGGGTCATTGGGCTTCACCTACCGTTCGCTGGGCGGTGGAGAGCGATGACCGGTGTGTGGAGCTTGGACGGATTGATGGCATTCATTTGTGAAACTCCCTGTATCAAATGAGGGCTGCCTATTTCGTTCTCAGGCGAAAAGGGTGGCAGCTATGCGCAGGCTGAGAAACCGGAGATACAGGAACCCGGCAGACCCCGAAGGTCTCCCACGCACAGCCGCCATTGCACGGAAATACGGGCACAAAAAAGCGCCGGCAAACGTGGGTTGGGGGCGCTGGTGCGCCTGTATCTTACGCGGGTTCTCAGGCCCGGTCGCTGGATGGGTGGCGACGGGGTTGACGGTAGCTTGGGGGAGGGGGGAGTGCAATCGTGGCTAAATGGTGGTGGGGTGATGGCTTGGGGGATAGACCTGTAAGGTTGGGGCGCGGAGTAATTGAAGGAGGGGGCCGGGAATGACGGGTGAATTGGAGCGGTTTCAGCAAGACCTGTTGGATTCTGTGCGTGAGATGAAGGCGGCGAGGGATGCACGTATTGCCGAAGTGCCACTCCACTATGGCCGCCGAAGAACAGGCGAGGGTGGGCGTATCGCAGAGTACGTTTGCCAAAACGATCGGGTTGAGTTTGCGGACATTACAAGATGAGGAGCAAGATCGCAGGCAACCGACAGGTGCCGCACTGGCCTTTCTGCATGTAAGCGTTATGGAATCAGCAGCCAACCTAAGCTAAAGAAGGCCAGAATTTTTTCGAGTGGTTTTTGGCAGGGTGAAAAGTTACTTTGCTTTTGGGTTTTATAGATTATATAGAAAGTACTTATATTTAATCTCTATTGTGGTTATGGATGGTTTCCTAAAGTGACCGCGGGCGGAACCGACTTTTCGATCGATGTTCGTCTAGAGCCAAGTAGTTGTAAGGAAGCAGAGTTTTTTCCTGGACGTAACTGGCTGGGCTTCAGTCGAGCGAAGCCTCAGCCAAAATGCTAATGTCTTTATAGCGCCTTATTTTTCTCTATTCGCAAAACACTTCGGTAACTAGGGTGGATCTCCCAGTCAAGATTGTCATCAAGATTAGCTTTGGTGGTTAGTAAAGTAGGTCGATCTTCAAATCGAATAAATCCTAAACCCGTCACGTCCTGATCATCGCGTGCGGTGATGAATCCTATTCTGTACAAAAAGTTTGCGACGCCAATGACACCGCCCTCAGCATGGACACCATCGATATTAGGAAAGCCACGAGGAGTTATTACTTTATCGGCTAGATGGTCAAGCAGCTCTTTTGTGCTGTACCGTTTTCTACCACCACTGAAACATTCAATTAGGTCTTCAAGCTTGGAACACTGATGTCGATGCTCTTTGTAAAGGTCGGCAACCCTCAATTGCCCATATGGTCTCAACACTGAGTGTATATGTCCGATTGATATTTTGTCGGCGTTTTTGTTGAAGGCATCATTTCCAGCAAGCTTACAAAGCTGTGCAGCCCAGCGAGGTCGTCCAGCGGAAAGAATATGTATCGGTCGAAATGCTTCTAAGTGGCGACCAGACCATGTAAACGGTTCGTTGAAAACTAGTTTTCTTATTTTGCTTCCTTCGCTTTTGGAATCTAACGAGCTAAATCTTTGATCGTCCCCGTAATAGCGCATGAAAAAGCTAAGAATTTTATTTTCAAGTATCCTGCCGGTGTCAGTAGTACTCCACTTTAGATCGAGCATGTACTGTTCACATTTATCAAGTGCTTCATCATGCTGAGCAAGGATGGACCATACATCGGTTCTTACAGATGCTCTTATACATAGACCTTTAACGTTATTTATGATGTTTCTGCAAGCGCTAAAAAATGTACTCACCTTGAGTCTTTCGTGCTCGGTGTTTACGAATGTGGCATCAATATCATCAATAGATAACCAAACAGTCACATCTTTGTTTTCAAGAACTCTAGTTAAAACTTGTTCCGAGTTTCCAATTGGAGGCCTGGTTCGATCAATCTCTAAGCCAGCTCCTTTAACTTTAAGTCTGTCAAACAGTGCTGATATAAGATTTCTGTTTCTGAATCCGGCAATTTCTGAACTTTCAATCAGAAGCATTGCGTCATCGGTAAAGCCTACGCGAAGCGTAGCACCAAGCTCTAGGTTTACCCGAGTACAAATTCGCTGTTGCCAGCCATATATCATTTCAGAGGAAGAGGCCCCAGGAGTGTCTTGGAGAGCGAATAGATCTGATGCTTTTACGCTAATCACTAACTCTTCAGGATTGTTTTTTTGTCGCCTATAAAGGGTCTGCTTCAACAGAGTGGATTTACCCATTCCCTTTCTTGAACGCACAAAAGCTAGTCGCTTTTGAGGTGCATAGAATTTCTCAAACTCTTGTTTATCTAAAAAGTAGCTATCAAGAATTTCTTCATCTTCATCCTCGCCCGCTTCATTCCCAAAAAGCTCTGGATCTGCAAGGTCTCTGCGCATTTCCTATCCTTAGTTCGCTGTAGGCACTATGGCATCAATAGCACATCGCCACGATCTGCGGCTACTGAAATTGAACGCAGGGAAGGTGATAGAGCAGTTCTCTATTCGATAGGTTTTAAGCGGGCTTGAGCGGGTTGGGGCTCAGAGAGTCAACACAACAACCATCCACAACAGAAAAATTTTCCAACCCCCAAAAACAACAAAGCCCCTGCATCTCTGCAGGGGCTTCACTGTGTATGGTGCCGGCACCAGGAATCGAACCCGGGACCTACTGATTACAAGTCAGTTGCTCTACCAACTGAGCTATACCGGCGTGTGGGCGACGATTATAGCGGTTGGGCGGGTTCTGTAAACCCCTGAATTCTGACTATTTTTGCGCGGGCGGCGGATCAGGCTCGGCGCAGGAGGTTGCGCAGTTTTTGTACAGTGCGCCAGGTGCGGCTGCTCTGCAGGGCGTGCAGTTGGGCTTCGGCGTGTTCGGCGCGTTGCAGGGCGGTTTCCAGGTCGGTGTTGAGCGGGTGGGCCAGTTTGTGGCCCTTGCAGAGGCGGAAGCCGTCGAGGTTGCAGGGCGGGAGGTCGAAGGCGGGTTTGAGGTTCAGGTGTTCGTTGGCCAGGAAGTAGCAGTTGAGGCCGTCGAACAGCACGTTCTGGTAGCCCGCGCCGGTCACCAGGTGTTCCCAAGTGTGGTCGCGTTCCCATGGGGTTTCGATGAGGATGATCATCGGGCGGAAGCGGGTGAAGTCCATGCCGCGCAGGACGGTTTCTTCGTGGCCTTCGACGTCGATTTTCAGGAAGTGGATCGGCCGGTCGGCGGCGTGTTCTTCGCAGATCGACGTCAGGGTGCGGGCGTTGACGGTGAGTGTCCGCACGTTCATGCCGAGGTCTTTGCGCGCCTGGGCGACGGCGGGGTCGGCGGTGGAGAGGCCGGTGTCGGGGATGCTGTAGAAGGTCAGTTCGCCCGGCTGGTCGGTGGCCACGCATTGCAGGTTGATGTCTCGCGGGCGGTGTTGGCGCAGGGCGTCGTAGAAGTCCTGCACCGGCTCGATGTTGATGCCTTGCCAGCCGTGGTCGTAGAAGGATTTGGTGACGGAATTCTGGATCGGGTCATTGGCGCCGACGTCGATGTAGAAGCCGGTTTCGCAATGCTTGAGGGCCCGCCACAGGCGAACGTCTTCGAAATTCTCGGCGTAGGAAATGAACGTCAAAGTCGATTCCTTTCTGTCAGGTTTTTCTTATTGGTCTGTGCGCCACCGGAACGGAGTGACCTTGTATAGCAAGGGTGCCCGGCCGGTGCAATTGCCTGTTCCGGGCGTCCGGGATTCGGCGTTTATGTCCTTTTGATTGGGGGCTTATGCACAACGCGGCAGAGAGGGCGTGCGTTCAGGCGGGTTTTGTGGACGGGTTCTCATTTGGGTCGCAAATCCCTGTTTTACAGGTTTTTTATTCATGTGAACAAAAAATGACCAGTGCTGTTTCGCCCCTGAAACAGGCGTGGATATTGGATCCACGGCCAATTCATCAACAGAGTTATCCACAGGCTGTGTAGCTTCAGGAGCGTTCGGCCAGCAGCAGGAAGTTGCGGGGCGTGAGCGGGGTGTCGCAGAAGGTGCCGAGGCGCACGGCGTAACCCTGCTCGCTGAGGAAAAGTGCTCGGTCCAGGTTCAGCCAAAGCTCCAGCGGCCGTCGGAACAGTCCGCGCAGCAGTTCCAGGTTGCGAACTTCGGCCAACCGCTGCCATCCCGCCGCTTCCAGGGCCGGCCAGTCCGGCTCGCCGCTTGTGGATAACTCTTTGAGCGCTGCGAGGTCGCGGCAGTAGTCGGCGAAGGGTTTGTCCAGCCAGGCGCTGGGCAGGGACGGGGTGGGCAGGTATTCATCGACGCCACGCAGCTGCCGTTGCCACAGGTCGAACCCCAGGCGACGGGCCATGGAGGTGTCGCGCTGACGGCGGACGCGTGCGCCGGCGGTGACGGTTTCGCTCATGGGCAGCGCCAGGTCTTCCAGCGACAGTTGCAGGATGGATCGCAGACCCGGCGAGGACAACGCCTGATACTCGGTCAGACGGATCCGGTTGTAGCAGCACGGCGCAATGGCTATGTGTTTGCAGCCGGCGGCGCTGGCCAGTTGCATCAGCCGCACATGCAGATCGCCGCAGGCGTGCAGGGCCACCGGGGTGTGGCGGGCGTCGAGGACGGTTGCGGCGTCGGCGGCCAGAACGTCCTGTTCGACGTGCAAGGCGTGCAGATGATGACGCTGGCTCAGTGCCTGACCGCTGGCGACCAACAACGGATCAAATTCCACGCAGGTGAGTTGCTGCTCGGCCCCCAGCAAGCGCCGCCCCAAATGCCCTTTGCCGGAACACCAGTCCAGCCAATGCACGGGCCTGGAGGCGAACGACAAGCGACTGGCGAACGCCTCGATCTGCTGCCACTTGCGCCCCGGCACATCGACGTTGAGCCGATGGCCCGCCGCCTCCAGCGCATGCCCCGGCAATTCGCCCACCGCGCTCAACTCATGCGACAGCGCGGCCAGGGAGGCGAACGGCTCCGGCGCATTCAGCAGATCGGCAGGGTGGTTGTGGGCGTTTTCCGCATCTTCCAGCGACCGGCCGCGTAGCCAGGTGGCCAGTTCCGGGTGGGAGGTTTCCCAAGGAAGGTGCAGATGGGTGAACGGGCGGGGTTTCCACAGCGCCTGATGGGCGGTGAGAAAGGCATCCAGTGCCGTGAACCGGGCGAGGAGGGCCTCGCCCGTCAGCACGTGGGCAGCGTCAGCGCCCTTGGCAGGCATCGACGCGCAGCCAGCGTTCCAGCAGCTTGAAGCCGCGGACCAGCACGTAGGCCATGACCAGGTAGAACACGCCGGCGGCGAAGAAGATCTCCACCGGCAGGTAGGTGCGGGCGATGATCGTGCGGGCCATGCCGGTCAGTTCCAGCAGGGTCACGGTGCTGGCCAGGGCGCTGGCCTTGAGCATCAGGATCACTTCGTTGCTGTAGGCCGGCAGGCCGATGCGCGCGGCGCGCGGCAGGATGATGTAGAACAGCGCCTTGGGCTTGGACATGCCCAGGGCCCGCGCCGCTTCGATCTCGCCCGGCGGGATCGCCTGGATCGCGCCGCGCAGGATCTCCGCGATGTACGCGGCGGTGTGCAGGGTCATGGTGGCGGTGGCGCACCAGAACGGATCGCGCAGGTACGGCCACATCGAGCTGTTGCGGATCACGTCGAACTGCGCCAGGCCGTAGTAGACCAGGAACAGCTGAACCAGAAGCGGCGTGCCGCGGAAAAAGAAGATGTAGGCGTAGGGCAAAGCGCGCACGTACCACAGCTTCGACGAGCGGGCGATGCCCAGCGGAATCGCCAGCAGCAGCCCGGCGATCACGGCGATGGCCACCAGCTCCAGGGTCAGGGTCGCGCCCTGGGCCAGTTTCGGCAGCCACTTGATGATGACGTCCCAGTTCATTGAGCGCTCCTCGCGAAGCCGCGTGCGGCGCGTTTTTCCAGGAAATGCATGCCGATCATCGCCAGCACCGTCAGGCCCAGGTACATGAACGCGGCCACCATGTAGAAGGTGAACGGCTGTTTGGAGACGGTCACGCCGATCTGCGCGTGACGCATGATTTCTTCCAGGCCGATCACCGACACCAGCGCGGTGTCCTTCATCAGGATCATGAACAGGTTGCCCAGGCCCGGCAGGGCGATGCGCCACATCTGCGGCATGATCAGCTTGGTGAAGATCCGCCATTTCGACAGGCCCAGGGCCACGCCGGCCTCACGGTGGCCCTTGGGGATGGCGAGGATCGCGCCGCGGAACACTTCCGTGGCGTAGGCGCCGAAGCACAGGCCCAGGGCGATGACGCCGGCGGCGAAGGCGCTGAGTTCAAGCTCCGGATTGCCGAAGTATTCGCCCAGGGCGCGCATGGCGTTGACGGTGCCGAAGTAGATCAGCAGCACCCAGAGCAGTTCCGGGACGCCGCGCACCAGGGTCGAGTAGGTGCTGCCCAGCCATTGCAGGGGCTTGTACGGGGACGTCTTGGCCAAGGCGCCGAGCAGGCCGAGCACCAGCCCCAGGCACAGGGCCGAGAGCGCCAGTTTGACGGTCATCAGCGCACCAGCGGCAAGCGCCGGGCCGAATCCGTAGAGGTCGATAATCATGGAATTCTTTTCAAATCGCGGCAGGCAAGGCCGGGGACCGGCGCCGCTCGCAGGCGGCGCCGATCCGGCCGGTCAGGATCAGTAGATGCTGAACGGGAAGTACTTGTCGTTGATCTTCTTGTAGGTGCCGTCAGCGACGATTTCCTTCAGCGCGGCGTTCAGCTTCTCGCGGATCGGATCGTTCTTGCGCACGGCGATGCCGATCTTGTCGCTTTCTTCCACTGGGTCGCCCTTGAATTCATAGGCCTTGCCGGCGTCGCTCTTGAGCCACTCGTAGTTGACGTACTTGTCGGCGAGGATGCCGTCCAGGCGACCGGAGGTCAGGTCCAGGTAGGCGTTTTCCTGGGTGTCGTACAGCTTGACCTCGACGCCCGGCATGTTGTCTTCCATGAAGGTGCCGGCCAAGGTCGCGCGCTGGGCGCCGATCACTTTGCCTTTGAGGGAGTCCTTGTCGGTCTTGAACTCTTTGTCCTTCGGCGCGATGAACTGCAGCTTGTTGGAGTAGTACGGATCGGTGAAGTCCACTGCCTGCTTGCGTTCGTCGGTGATCGACATCGACGAGATCAGGAAGTCGAACTTCTTGGCGTTCAGGGCCGGGATGATGCCGTCCCAGTCGGAGGTGACCACGCTGCACTCGACCTTCATCTTGGCGCAGAGGGCGTCGCCGATGTCCTTGTCGAAGCCGACCACGTTACCGCTGGCGTCCTTGTTGTTGAACGGCGGGTAAGCCGCCTCGATGCCCATCTTCAGGGTCTCGGCCATGGCACCGGCGCTGAAGGCCAGGGTGACGGCGGCGGCCAGGAAGACCTTTTTGTAGTTCTGCATGCGGGTAGCTCCGTTAGCGGTTGCTGGACATGAATTGTTTGCAGCGCGCCGAAAGCGGGTTCTCGAACACCTGCTGCGGCGATCCTTGCTCCTCTACCAGGCCCTGGTGGAGGAACACCACTTCGCTGGAGACCTGACGGGCGAAGCCCATCTCATGGGTGACGAGCAGCATGGTGCGGCCTTCCTCGGCCAGTGCGCGGATGACATTAAGTACTTCCTGGACCATTTCCGGGTCAAGGGCGGAGGTGGGCTCGTCGAACAGGATCACCTTGGGCTGCATCGCCAGCGTGCGGGCGATGGCCGCGCGCTGTTGCTGGCCGCCGGACAGCTGCGCAGGGTAGGCGTGGCGCTTGTCGGCGATGCCGACCTTGGCCAGCAGGGCTTCGGCCACTTCGATGGCTTCGGCCTTGCTCTGGCCGAGCACGCGGCGCGGGGCTTCGATGATGTTGTCGAGCACGCTCATGTGCGGCCACAGATTAAAGTTTTGAAACACAAAACCAATCTCGGAGCGCAGGCGGTTGATCTGCTTGCCGTCGGCGGCAACCAGTTCGCCGTTCTTGGCGGGCTTGAGCTTGAGTTCTTCCCCGGCGACCAGGATCTGGCCCTGGTGCGGGTTTTCCAACAGGTTGATGCAGCGCAGGAACGTGGACTTGCCGGAACCGGAAGAACCCAGGATCGAGATCACGTCGCCGTCACGGGCGGTCAGCGAGATGCCTTTGAGCACCTCAAGCTGTCCGTAGCGTTTGTGCAAGTTGCGGATTTCAAGCGCGGGCGTGGCCTCAGCCATGTGCGTTCCTCATATGTGTTGCGCTCCAGCTGTCTGTGGCCTTCCTGGCGAGGCGGCCAAGCTAGCATAGCGTTTCAATGGCAGCCAACAGCGCTTCGGGCGGTAAACGGATGGCGTGTGGCAGGTTGTCGCATCGGCACAGCAGACTGTCGCCCCATCAACAACCGAACGGGTGTTTGAACGCGGATTCCCGTGGGTGTCGCGTAAAAAAAGGCGCGATGTTGCCACCTTTGGCGGGGTGTTGGAAGCGCTAACCGGCCGAACGTTGCGGATTCGCCCTTTTATTGTGCAACACACACTTTTTCAGTGTGTTTCTGGTGCGCCCGATCGTTTGAAAAGTGAGTCGCAGGGTAACGCTCTGGCGAAAGGCCAGTCATCTCAAGGGGTTGCGATGACTGTCCGGTCAGCCTGGAAACCGCAGGCCAGAAGCTTTTGAAACATTTTGGCGCAATATTTGCGTGCAGAATCTGGAACGGCCCGTTGGATTCTTTTTACGAGAAGGAACGCCAGACGGGACGGACTGAATCGCTTTCCTCGCAAAGGTAGTTTCAATGAGCAGTACCCATAGCTCCAATGGCCTCGAACAGGGGCTCAAACCGCGTCATGTGACCATGCTGTCGATCGCCGGTGTGATCGGTGCAGGTCTGTTTGTCGGCTCCGGCCACGCCATCGCCGCCGCCGGTCCCGCCGTGCTGCTGGCCTACGCCGCCGCCGGCCTGCTGGTTGTGCTGGTGATGCGCATGCTCGGCGAAATGGCTGTGGCCTCGCCGGACACCGGTTCGTTCTCGACCTACGCCGACCGCGCCATCGGCCATTGGGCCGGTTTCACCATCGGCTGGCTGTACTGGTGGTTCTGGGTACTGGTGATCCCGCTGGAAGCCAACGCCGCCGCCACCATCTTGCACGCGTGGTTCCCGGGCGTCGGGATCTGGGCGTTCGCGCTGATCATCACCTTCCTGCTGACCGTGACCAACCTGTTCAGCGTGAAGAACTACGGTGAGTTCGAATTCTGGTTCGCCCTGCTCAAAGTGGTGGCGATCATCGGTTTCATCATTGTCGGCATCATGGCCATCTTCGGCTTCCTGCCGAACAGCCAGGTCAGCGGCGTGTCGCACATCTTCGACACCCAGGGCTTCCTGCCCAACGGCATGGGCGCGGTGCTGGGCGCCATCCTGACCACCATGTTCTCCTTCATGGGCACCGAGATCGTGACCATCGCGGCCGCGGAATCGAAGAACCCGGGCAAGCAGATCTCCAAGGCCACCAACTCGGTGATCTGGCGGATCGGCCTGTTCTACCTCGTGTCGATCTTCATCGTCGTGGCCCTGGTGCCGTGGAACGACCCGTCGCTGGCCAACCTGGGCTCCTACCAGACCGTGCTTGAGCGCATGGGCATCCCGAACGCGAAGATGATCGTCGACATCGTGGTGCTGGTCGCCGTGACCAGCTGCCTGAACTCGGCGCTGTACACCTCTTCGCGCATGCTGTTCTCCCTGGGCAAGCGCGGCGACGCCCCGGCCATGGCCACCCGCACCAACAACAGCGGCACGCCTTACTGGGCGGTGATGCTGTCCACCGGCGCGGCGTTCCTGTGCACCTTCGCCAACTACGTGGCCCCGGCTGCGGTGTTCGAGTTCCTGCTGGCCAGCTCCGGCGCCATCGCGCTGCTGGTGTACCTGGTGATCGCGTTCTCGCAACTGCGCATGCGCAAGCAGCGCATGGCGCGCGGCGAGAAGATCTCCTTCAGCATGTGGCTGTTCCCGGGCCTGACCTACGCGGTGATCGCCTTCATCATCGCGGCCCTGACCATCATGCTGTTCCAGGACGCCCACCGCGTGGAAATCCTCGCGACCGGCTTGCTGAGCCTGCTGGTGGTCGCCGCCGGCCTGCTGGTGGCCCGCCGCCGCAAGCTGGAGAAGGGCGGTGCGGCCGTCCTGAGCTGATCCGCAGCGCCTGATGCAAAAACGGCCGCCCGTCAGTGATGACGGGCGGCCGTTTTCGTTGGCGGGCGTTGAGTCAGCGAGGATTGACCCAGTCTTCCACGCGTAACCCCGGAACACGCTCAAACTCCCGGACGTTGTTGGTGATCACGATGTAACCCCGCGAGCGCGCATGCCCTGCAATCATGTGGTCGTAGGGGCCGATCGGCGTGCCTGCCTTGGCCAATTCGGATCGGATCATGCCGGTGTGGGCGGCGGCTTCGTCATCAAAGGGCAAGACCTCAAGGCGGGCGGCAAAGCCTTCGATGACCGCGAGATTCCTTTCTGGCGCTGCGGATTTTTCTGCGCCGTAAATCAGCTCCATCAAGGTGACCGTGCTGATGCACAGTTGGCCGTGGTGACGGGTGAAGGCCTCGCGCACGATCTGTGGTTTGTTTTTGATCGTGAAGATGCAGATGTTTGTATCGAGCATGAACTTGATCATCAGAACGATTCACGCTCCTGGTCGGCGGGTTGTCCGCGGTCGGTCATGAAGTCCGCGGTCACGTCGTCCCCGTCAAACCAACTGTCCCAGCTTTCGCCGGCAGGCGTGATGATGCGTGTCCTGCCGATGGCGACAACGTCCACCCGTTTGACGTCCACAGGCATCGCGACAGCCTTGGGAAGGCGAACGGCCTGGCTTCTGTTGTTCATGAAGATTGTTGTCTGCTCCATGATGTTCTCCTGTTCTTTGCGCATCTGTGGCTTCAAAGGATAGAGGCGGGAAGGGATATGTCAACGGGATATGCTTATGCTCCGACCAAGGGATGCGCCAACGAAAACGGCCGCCCGTCAGTGATGACGGGCGGCCGTTTTCGTTGCGGGCGAGGGATTATTCGCTCTTTTCTTCCTGCGCTTGCTGCGACTGCCCGTAGGCGTCCAGCGCAATGCCGAAGTCGGTGATGAACTGCGGCTCGCTCAGCCAGGCCTGGGCGGCCTCGATGTCCATGCCGTCGGCCCACATGCGGTAGTCGATCAGCATGTCGGCGGCCAGGTGGGTGGCGGCCATGCCTTCGTCGTCGGCGTTTTCCATGTCCAGCAGTTCAGGGTGGTCGACGATGATGAACGCCAGCTCCCTGAGCAGCGTCAGCAGCATGTCGTTGCGGCTGACGGCTTCGGCTTCGCGCATTTTGCTGAACATCGCCAGGGTGTATTCCGGGATCGGCTCGGCCAGGTGGCCGAGGTCGTCGTCCTGGGCCAGCGGTTTGCGGCCGACCATGCGGATCTGCTTGGCTTTGGCCTTGGCGCGTTTGGCGCGTTTCTGTTGCTTGTTCAGGGATGCCATGGGAACTCAGTCTTTCTGTTGGGATTGCGCGGCGATCGCGTCGGACGCCGCCACATAGTCGGCCTGGAAGGCCGGGGATTCGATCCACGCCAGGGCGCCGGCCTCGTCGGTCTCGGTGGCCCACTGGCGGTACTCGAGCAGGGCCGCGAGGATGAAGTCCATCGCACCTTCCTCGCCTTCCTGCTCGTACACGATCTCCAGCAGCGGGTCTTCGAGGAACGCCGTGCACATGGCCTGCTGGCTGATCTTTTCGGCGTCGATCATTTTCTTGAACAGTTCGGTCAGGTCCACCGACTCGAAGTCGATGCGGTCGTCGTTCGGATCCAGCTCGACCGGCGCCTCGGCGCGCTTGGTGCGGTTCTGCTTGGCCTTGGCTTTGGCCCGGGAGGCGCGTTTCTGCTGCTTGTTGGCGGAGGCCATGGGTGTGTTCCGTGATGCGTTAAAGGGGTTGGCTGCGCGGTATCTGCCGCCCCGGCGTGCCGGGGGCCAGTGCGCCGCTCTGCAGCCAGGTCAGGGCGATGGGCCATAGTGTGGCTTGGTATGCGCTGCGAAAAAAGGCGAAATGTCCGACTTCCTGTTCGCCGATGTCCTGCGGCTCGATGCGCAGGTGGGTCTTTTCGGCCTGGCTGAAGTAGCCGAGCAGGCGTTCCGTGGCCGGCACCGTGCCGTAGGGATCGTCGCCGATGCTGATTGCCAGCGCCTTCGCGCGTACGTCGGCGAAGGGCAGCCGGCCGTTTTCCGCCAGCAGCCTGCGGCCGCTCGGGCGCCCTTCGTAGCGGGGCGTGGGCGTGCTCCAGTCGCGCACCACGCCAGCGGGGGTGTCTTCCAGCCAGCCGAGGCGCTTGCCGGGGAAATAGCCGCAGAACAGCGTCAGCAGCGGCATCAGCACGTGCCATTTGCCGAGCATCCTCAAGCGGTGCGCCGGCGCGTAATCGCGCCAGTAGGCGAACTGCGCGCCGACGGTGACCAATCGTCGGATCGCCTGCCCGGAGGCGCCCAAGCCTGCCGCGCAGCCGCCGAAGCTGTGGCCGACCACGTCGATGGGCTGGCCGGGAAACTCCCGTTGCGCCCGCTTGAGCATCGCTTCGAAATCCAGCGCGCCCCAATCCGTCCAGGAGGCTTCCAGGCCCTTCATGACGGACGGCCGCGATTCGCCGATGCCCCGGTAGTCGTAGGTCATCACATCGAAGCCGTTGGCGAACAGGTAGGCGGCGAAGCGCGAGTAGTGACGGCAGCGCACCGAGGTGGCGGCGTTGATGATCACCACCGGACGCCGCGCATCGGGCAGCGCGTGGCGCCAGGTGAAGCCGCCCAAGGGATAGCCGTCGGCGGCGGGCTCATGGAACGGCACGCTTTCCTTGTCGGGCGTTTGGGCACGTGTCGGCGATGCGCTGGGTAGGGTCATGGCGGTCGTGACTGGCGTTGAAGGGGCGAGCATGAACGTTAGCCGGAAGGTTTTGCAATGCGTCCGAACCGGTGGCCGGCAACGTCGTAGTCCGTTTAGTACCCGACCCAACTCCCAAACAATCTAAAACCCGACCCGCCCCGCAAAATCTAAAGAGATGTAACGAAGGGGTTCTGAACGAACCCGGGAGTCGCATCATGAAACGCGTGATTGCATGCATGCTGCCCGTCGCCGCCGTGGTTGCGCTGTTGTTTCCGGTGATGGTGCAGGCCACCAGCCTGGAGCCGATCGACAGCGCCGGCGTGCAAGTCCAGCAACAGCAGCAGAACGGCATCAACTACCTGTCCGGCGGGATCGGCCTGGACGAATCGCGGGCCATTCAGCAGTCCGCCGGCTACAACCTGCACATGACCTTCGCCGTCGGCGTGCAGAACCTGTACACCTCGGATGTCGATGTGGTCATCCAGAAAGCGACCGGGCAACCGGTGCTCAGCCTCAACCAGATCGGGCCGCTGCTCTACGCGCAGTTGCCTCCGGGCAAATACACCGTGGTCGCCACCCGCAATGGCGAAGTGCGGCGCGACATGGCTGACATCGGCAACGGGCCTGCACGCAATCTGGTGTTCCACTGGAACTGGGAGCCGACCCAATAGCGGCGTTCTGCGGGGCGGGAGTTTGCGCACCGATGCGGATAAAATCCCGCCCCTCCTGTTTTTGTGGATGCAAGGATGTCGGTTTTGAAAGGGATGTTGCGTGTGGGTTTGATGGCGGGTCTGGTGGTGTTGCAGACCGCGTGCGGCACCATGATCGGGCGGGTCAGTACAGGCATGTCCGACGTGGATTACTACAAGGGCGTCGACGGGGATCTGCAACTGCTCGGCGTGACCGGCAATGACGGCAAGCCGGCGGCGATCATTTGCTACTTCATGATCGTCTGTCCGCTGGTCACCGTCGTATCGATGCCGGTGGACGCTGCGCTGGACACCGTCCTGCTTCCCGTGGATTACGTGAACACCCTGTAGGGTCATCGCCTGGTGCGCTTGCTCCGCGCACCGCGCGGGCGCGTCTTGCGCCGTATCCAAAGCCCGAACGACACGATGCCCAGCAGCATCAACGTGAAGAAGCCTTGCCACACGATCTCGAACCAGTACCTGCCGGGCTGCGACGCCAAGGTGTAGGTCTGGCGCGGGCCGGTGCGGTTCATCGTGGTGACCGAGCCGCTGATGAGGTTATCGGCGATCAGGTAGAGGGACGCGCCGATGGCGAAGGCCAGCATCACGCCGACGAGTACGGTCAGCCAGAACGAGACCCGGCTTTCGCGGTAGGGCGGCGGATGGGGCAGGGGGATGCGGGTGCGTTTCTGGTTCATCGGGCAGGCAACCCTCTTCCGTAAGGGGCGGCCAAAGTACCGCGATTGATGCGGCTTAAACCAGCCTTCAGCAAATCACGGGCATAAAAAAACCCTGAATCTTTCGATTCAGGGTTTTCGGTATGTGGTGCCCAGAGACGGAATCGAACCGCCGACACGGGGATTTTCAATCCCCTGCTCTACCGACTGAGCTATCTGGGCAACGGGGCGCATTAAACGGGTTTTTCAGGGGGGCGTCAAGCAAGTTTTCAAAAAAATTTTAAATTATTCCGTCGCTTACGTTCCGGCCCCCGTTGCGGCGGGTTATTCGGCAGGCGGAACGTAACCTTCGGCCTGGGCGTATTCCTCGCCGGAGAAGTACTTGTCCATTTCACCCTGGATGAATTTGCGGTCGTCGGCGTTCATCATGTTCAGGCGCTTTTCGTTGATCAGCAGGGTCTGGTGCTTCTGCCAGTCGGCCCAGGCCTTGGCCGAGACGTGCTCGAAGATGTCCTGGCCCTTGGGGCCCGGGTACGGAGGACGCTCCAGGCCTTCGAGCTGTTCTTTGTATTTGCGGCACATTACGGTACGGGTCATGGCGACACTCCTGCATTCAATACGGCGGCCGCGCGTTCGAGCAAGGTCTTGACCGGGGCGGCGAGGCCCAGGCGCGGCGGGGTGGCGAGGTTATACCAGAGCCAGTCGGCCTCGGCCACGTGATGGCCGGTCTCTTGGACCTGCACCAGCCAGGGTTCGATGGACAGCTGAAAGTGGCTGAAGGTGTGGACGAGGCCGGGCAGCGCCTGCTGTTCGCCGAGCGCCAGCGAATGCTGGTCGGCCAGGTGCTGCAGGTCGTCGAGGCCGTCGAGCTCCGGCAGGCTCCACAGGCCGCCCCACAGCCCGGTGGACGGACGGCGGTAAAGCAGAATCGCGCCCTCGCCGTTGCTCAGCATCGGCATCAGCGTGCGCTTCTGCGGGATCGCCTTGCGCGGCTTGGGGATCGGGTAGCGGGTCTCAAGGCCCAGCATGTGCGCTTCGCAGCCTTTCTCCAGCGGACACAGCAGGCAGCTCGGCTTGCTGCGGGTGCACAGGGTGGCGCCCAGGTCCATCATCGCCTGGGTGTAGGCGTTGACCCGATCCTGGGGCGTGAAGCGCTCGGCGGCGGCCCACAGCTGTTTGGCCACCTTCGGCTCGCCCGGATAGCCTTCCTGGGCGGTGAAGCGCGCCAGCACCCGTTTGACGTTGCCGTCGAGGATCGGCGCGCGCAGGCCCATGCTGATGCTGGCGATCGCCCCGGCGGTGGACAGGCCGATGCCCGGCAGCTCCGTGAGCTTCTCCACATCCCGCGGGAATTCGCCGCCGTATTGGCTGACGACGATCTTCGCGGTCTTCTGCAGGTTGCGGGCGCGGGTGTAGTAGCCCAGGCCCGTCCACAGGTGCAGCACTTCGTCCTCCGGCGCCTCGGCCAGCGCCTGCACCGTGGGCAGCGCGGCCATGAAGCGGTCGAAGTAGTTGAGCACGGTGCTGACCTGGGTCTGCTGCAGCATGATTTCCGACACCCATACCCGGTACGGGTTGATGCCCTGCTGCCAAGGCAGGTCGTGGCGGCCGTGGCGGTCGTACCAGTCCAGCACCGCCGTTGAAAACTGCTCCGCTCTCATCGCTTGAACAGCCCCTTCAATGCGTTCTTCAGTTCAGGGCTGACCTTGTCGCCCAGTTTTTCGTCGATCTTCTCGCTGATCCGGTCGCCGGCCAGTTTGCTGGCGACCTGGCCCAGCCGTTCGTTGTCCACCCGGCAAGCCTTGGCGCCCAGCTCCAGCGGCCCGCGGCAACGCAGCGGCCATTCGACGCCGACGAACTTCTCGCCGACCTGGCAGGCCGGATCCGGCATGGCGCTGGTGTCGCCCTCGACGATGATGCCCACGCGGTAGTCCATGCCCAGCACCCGCAGATCCACGTCGCCGTCACCGTTGACGGTCATGCCGGGGATACGCACCTTCAGGTCCGGGTTGCTGGCCAGACCGTTACGGAAGGTCAGGTTGCCCTTGAGCTCCTGGAACGGGGTGTCCTTGCCCCGCGGCTCGCCGCTGAGGGTCTTGCGGTTGAGGGTGGCGATGCCCTTGCACAGTTGCTGTTCCAGGTTGGCGTTGAGCAGCACGCCGTTGTTGATCACGAACCCGGCGTTGCCGTTGAGGGTCTCGACCAGCGCCTGCTGACTGTTGCCGCTGGCGGTGAAATTGCCGGTGAGGTTGACCAGCCCTTTGACCGGCGGGTTCTTGCCCTGGCTTTCGAGGATCTTCTCCACCGGGACGCGGTTGATCCGGGTCTGCAGGTTCAGCACCGGCGCGCTCGGGCGCACGTCGAGGGTGCCCTTGGCTTCGAAGTCGCCGTTGAACAGCTCGCCGCGCAGGTTCTCCAGGGTGAGCAGGCCGCCCTGGCCGGTGGCCTTGAGCGCGGCGTTCTGGATCGGCAGCTTGTCCAGGGTCAGTTGGCCGAAGGTCAGGTCGGCGTCCACGTCGAGCTTGCCCAGGCGCTCAACCGGGAACAGGCGCTCGGTGCTCCAGGCGCTCTTGCTCGGTTTTTCCGGCAGCGGCGTGGAGCCGGCGCCGGCCATGGCGTCGGCCTCGGTGCTGGCGACTTCGGCCTGGCGCACTTGGGCGGCGCTGCTGGCCTGGGCGGACTTGGGCGGCAGGTAGCGGTCGACGTTGAATGTGTCGGCCTTGAGGATCGCCCGCAGCGATTGCTTGGCGAAATCCTCGACGGCGATGCGGCCGCTGAAGCTGCTGTCGTCGAGCTTCAGGTTGATGTTGTCGAACGCCGCGCTGGTCGGCGTGGCCGAGACGCGGCTGACCAGCTCGACCTTGCTCAGGCTGCCTTCGGCCATGGCCGGCAGGGTTTGGCCGATGCTGTCGACGAACTTCGCCAGGTCGAACTGGGCGATGGAGATGCCGCCGCTGATCTGCGGCGTCTTGTCGAGGTCGTTGGCTTTGAGCTCGCCCAAGGCGCGCAACTGGTTCACGGAGATCTTGATGCCGGTCCATTCGGCGACGTTCGCGGCCTTGTCCAGCAGCATCTGGCCTTGGGCGGCGAAGGTGACGGTCTTGCCCTGCAGCGGGTCGCCGGCCAGCTCACCGCTCAGCTTCAGGTCTTCGAACTTGTAGCGTTGCAGCGCGCGCTCGAAGCGCAGTTCGCCGTTGAGTTCGGTGCGCACGCGCAGCACCGGCTGGTTGGTGCCGAGGAACGCGGTGGCCTTCACCGGAATGTTGGTCGAATCGTGCACTGCGCCGGTGCTCAACTGGATGCTTTCGGCGCTGAACTGCTTGCCGGTCTGCTCGTCGTTGTATTCGACGCGGGCGTTGTTGACGGTGAGGCTGTCGATGTCGAGGCGGATCGGCTGCGCCGGCTTTTCCGGCTGGGCCGGCGCTTCGGCGGCGGTCGTGCCTGGCGCAGGCGGCGGGGTGCTGCCGGCGGGCGCCGGCACCTTACCGATGTCTTCCCAGTTGCCGTGGCCGGTCTTGTCGCGGCTCAGGCGCAGGTTCAGGCCTTCGACGCGCACGTCGCTCATCTGCACCTCGCGGCGCAGCAGCGGCAGCACGCGCACGGACAGGCCGAGCATCTGCAGGTCGGCGAACGGTTCGGCAGGCTTGGCCAGGGTCGCGACGCTGGCCTCGTGCAGTTCCAGGCCGAGCCACGGGAACAGGCTCCAGCCGATGTCGCCGTTGAGCGTCAGCTCGATGTGGGCCTTGTCGCGGGCAATCTGGCGGATTTCGTCCTTGTAGTCGTTGGGATCGAAGAAGTGGGTCAGGGCAAAGCCTGCCGCCACGATGATCAGCAACAGACCCAGAAGCACCAGACCCAGGATTTTGCCGAACGCTTTCATGGGCGAGTCCTTGTGTTAGTCGAATTCGTAATTTAGCCGGGGAGTATAGCGCCGCATGCCCTCCGGCTGGTGTGGCTTCACGCGGGCAGCACGTCCAGCGGCAGGTGCAGCTTGGCCGCCAGCGCCTGGGCCTCGAGATGGCCGGCCGGGGCCTGCAGGCGCAATTGGGCCCCCGCTTGCGACGCCATTTTCCGCGCTTCGTTCACCAACCGCTCGGCAACGCCACGACGGCGGGTGACTTTTCTGACGCACAAATGGGACAAGTACCAGACGCTGCCCTGGGGTCGCAGACGTGCCGCGCCCAGCAGGCGGTCATTGAAGCGCCCGGCGATGAGCGTGCCGTCGGCCAGGGCCTCTTCGGTCAATTGCAAAGCCCCGGAAAACGGCGCGAACAGCCACGGCGGCGCATCGCGGTAGATCTTCTCTAAATCCTCCCGATCGCGGGAATCGGCGGCGTTCAGCGCTTGGACAATGATCGGCATGGGGTTTTCCTGAGTGATACGAGATCAGATGACGTGAAAAAGGTGATGTCAGTTTGGTTTTTCTGTCACCTGCAAATGGTAACCTTCGCCCGTTCGTCCGTCCTTCTGCGACTTAACGTCGCGCCATCAAGGAGCTTCACCCCAAAACAACGGTCATGCCTGCGTGCATCAAGGCCGAGGGTGAGCAGTGGCTGGCGAACCATTCTAATAATTGGGGGATACACAATGAGCACGAGCATCACGGCGGACGGCCTTCGCGCCGCCGAGCCCGCGTTCCTGTCCAAGGAACGCATCATCGCCAAGCCCGGCTTCAACCGCTGGCTGGTTCCACCGGCCGCGCTGGCCATCCACCTGTGCATCGGCATGGCCTACGGTTTCTCGGTGTTCTGGCTGCCGCTGTCCAAGGCGCTGGGCATCACCGCGCCGGTGGCCTGCGCACCGGACATGAGCTTCATCGCACAGGTCTTCTCTTCGCAATGCGACTGGCCGATCTCCATGCTCGGCTGGATCTACACCCTGTTCTTCATCTTCCTCGGCTGCTCGGCGGCGATCTGGGGCGGCTGGCTCGAACACGCAGGCCCCCGCAAGGCCGGCGTGGTGTCGGCGCTGTGCTGGTGCGGCGGTCTGCTGATCTCTGCGCTGGGCATCTACACCCACCAGATCTGGCTGATGTGGATCGGTTCGGGCGTGATCGGCGGCATCGGTCTGGGCCTGGGCTACATCTCGCCCGTCTCGACCCTGATCAAGTGGTTCCCGGACAAGCGCGGCATGGCCACCGGCATGGCGATCATGGGCTTCGGCGGCGGCGCGATGGTCGGCGCTCCTCTGGCGACCGCGCTGATGAGCCACTTCGCTTCGCCGCAAGGCGTGGGCGTCTGGCAGAGCTTCGTGGCGATGGCCGCGATCTACTTCGTGTTCATGATCGGCGGTGCCCTGGCCTACCGCGTTCCGCCGACCGGCTGGAAGCCTGAAGGCTGGACCGCGCCGGCGAAGAAAGCGTCGAACGCGATGATCACCCACCGTCACGTGCACGTGAACGTGGCCTGGAAAACCCCGCAGTTCCGCCTGGTGTGGCTGGTGCTGTGCCTGAACGTCTCCGCCGGCATCGGCATCCTCGGCATGGCTTCGCCGCTGCTGCAGGAAGTGTTCGGCGGCAAGCTTTTGGGCAACGACCTGCCGTTCGGCCAGCTCGACGCTTCGCAACTGGCTTCGATCGCCGCGATCGCCGCCGGCTTCACCGGGCTGCTGAGCCTGTTCAACATCGGCGGCCGGTTCTTCTGGGCCTCGTTCTCGGACTACCTGGGCCGCAAGAACACCTATTTCGTGTTCTTCGCCCTGGGCTTTGCCCTGTACGCGCTGATCCCGAACCTCGGCCACCTGGGCAACGTCGCGCTGTTCGTGGCGGCGTTCTGCATCATCCTGTCGATGTACGGCGGCGGCTTCGCCACCGTTCCGGCCTACCTGGCCGACCTGTTCGGCACGCAGATGGTCGGCGCGATCCACGGTCGCCTGTTGACCGCCTGGGCCGCTGCCGGCGTGCTCGGCCCGGTGCTGGTGAACTATCTGCGCGAGTACCAGCTGAGCATCGGCGTCGAGCGCGCCGCCGCCTACGACATTACCCTGTACATCCTCGCAGGCCTGCTGGTGCTGGGTTTCCTGTGCAACCTGCTGGTGCGTCCGGTGGCCGACAAGTACTTCATGACCGACGCCGAACTGGCCGCCGAACAGGCGCTGGGCCACGACAAGGGCGCCGACGCCACCACCGTGCTTGAGTGGAAAGCCGCGCCGGGCAGCAAGCCGCTGGCGATCGCCGCGTGGCTGGCGGTGGGCATTCCGCTGGCGTGGGGCGTGTGGGTGACCCTGCAGAAGACGGCGGTGCTGTTCCACTAAGCGCCGTATCCACCGGGCGGGCGCGGGCTCTTGTGACGAAGAGTCCGCGTCCGCTTCGGCCGCAGACCGTTTGGGGCCGCTGCGCACCCCGGCGGGAGCAAGCTCCCTCGCCACGCCGACCTGTCCCGCATCCGCAATGGCTTGTATGGACATGTCTACCCGCGACAGCCGGGCGTCCTGTCCGTCAGTCATCTCACCTCCTGTGTTTCTGTTTCCCGCCCGCGCCCCTATAATGGCTGCCTTTTTCGCCCAATGATTTTGCGGAGCTGGTGATGGCCGAACGTAAGGCGTCTGTCGAGCGCGACACTCTGGAAACCCAGATCAAAGCCTCGATCAACCTTGATGGCACCGGAAAGGCCCGATTCGATATCGGCGTGCCTTTTCTTGAGCACATGCTGGATCAGATCGCCCGTCACGGGTTGATCGACCTCGACATCGAGTGCAAGGGCGACCTGCATATCGACGACCACCACACCGTCGAAGACGTCGGCATCACCCTCGGCCAGGCGTTCACCCAGGCCATCGGCGACAAGAAAGGCATCCGCCGCTACGGCCACGCCTACGTGCCGCTCGACGAAGCGCTGTCGCGCGTGGTGATCGACTTCTCCGGCCGTCCGGGCCTGCAGATGCACGTGCCGTACACCCGCGCCACCGTCGGCGGCTTCGACGTCGACCTGTTCCAGGAATTCTTCCAGGGCTTCGTCAACCACGCCAACGTCACCCTGCACATCGACAACCTGCGCGGGCACAACACCCACCACCAGATCGAGACCGTGTTCAAGGCCTTCGGCCGCGCGCTGCGCATGGCCGTGGAACTGGACGACCGCATGGCCGGGCAGATGCCATCGACCAAGGGCGTGCTGTAATGCAGACAGTGGCGGTTATCGATTACGGCATGGGCAACCTGCACTCGGTGGCCAAGGCCCTCGAGCACGTCGGCGCCGGCAAGGTGCTGATCACCAGCGACGCGGACGTGATCCGCGAAGCCGACCGGGTGGTGTTTCCCGGCGTCGGCGCGATCCGCGACTGCATGGCGGAGATCCGTCGCCTGGGGTTCGATTCGCTGGTGCGCGAGGTCAGCCAGGACCGTCCGTTCCTCGGCATCTGCGTCGGCATGCAGGCCTTGCTCGACACGAGCGAAGAGAACGACGGCGTCGACTGCATCGGCCTGTTCCCGGGCGCGGTGAAGTTCTTCGGCAAGGACCTGCATGAGGACGGCGAGCACCTGAAGGTGCCGCACATGGGCTGGAACGAAGTGAAGCAGTCGGTGGACCACCCGCTGTGGCACAACATTCCGGACCTGGCGCGGTTCTACTTCGTGCACAGCTACTACATCGCCGCCGGCAACGCGCGGCAGGTGGTGGGCAGCGGCCATTACGGCGTCGATTTCGCGGCGGCGCTGGCCGAAGGCTCGCGCTTCGCCGTGCAGTTCCACCCCGAGAAGAGCCATACCCACGGCCTGCAATTGCTGCAGAACTTCGCGGCGTGGGACGGTCGCTGGTAAATGGCCGTCAAGAAGAAACCGCCGATCCTCACCCTCACGCCCGAACAGGAGAGTGAGGCCAGCCGCAAGATCCAGCGGTTCATGGAGGACCGTTTCGAACTGGACCTGGGTTCGTTCGAGGCGGCGGAGATTCTTGACCTGTTTACCCGTGAAATCGCACCGCACTATTACAACAGGGCGATCTTCGATGTGCAGACCCACCTCAAGGAGCGGTTTGAAAGCATCGAAAGCGACCTGTGGGCGCTCGAGAAAAACTGATTCCCGAGCCAAGCTGAACATTCAAATCTGAAGGTTTGCCAGATGCTGATTATTCCCGCTATCGATCTTAAAGACGGTGCCTGCGTACGTCTGCGCCAGGGCCGCATGGAAGATTCCACGGTGTTCTCCGATGACCCGGTGAGCATGGCTGCCAAGTGGGTGGAGGGCGGCTGCCGCCGTCTGCATCTGGTCGACCTGAACGGCGCCTTCGAAGGCCAGCCGGTCAACGGCGAAGTGGTCACCGCCATCGCCAAACGCTACCCGAACCTGCCGATCCAGATCGGCGGCGGCATCCGCTCCCTGGAAACCATCGAGCACTACGTCAAGGCCGGCGTGAGCTACGTGATCATCGGCACCAAGGCCGTGAAGGAGCCTGAGTTCGTCGCCGAGGCCTGCCGTGCGTTTCCGGGCAAGGTGATCGTCGGCCTCGACGCCAAGGACGGCTTCGTCGCCACCGACGGCTGGGCCGAAGTCAGCAGCGTGCAGGTGATCGACCTGGCCAAGCGTTTCGAAGCCGACGGCGTGTCCGCCATCGTCTACACCGACATCGCCAAAGACGGCATGATGCAGGGCTGCAACGTGCCGTTCACCGCCGCCTTGGCAGCAGCCACGAAGATCCCGGTGATCGCCTCCGGCGGCATCCACAACCTGGGTGACATCAAGTCGCTGCTCGACGCGAAAGCGCCGGGCATCATCGGCGCCATCACCGGCCGGGCGATCTACGAAGGCACCCTCGACGTCGCAGAGGCCCAGGCCTTCTGCGATTCGTACAAAGGCTGAGGACTGACCATGGCGCTGGCCAAACGCATCATCCCTTGCCTGGACGTGGACAACGGCCGGGTGGTCAAGGGCGTGAAGTTCGAAAACATCCGTGACGCCGGCGACCCGGTGGAGATCGCCCGCCGCTACGACGAGCAGGGCGCGGACGAGATCACCTTCCTCGACATCACCGCCAGCGTCGACGGCCGTGACACCACGCTGCACACCGTCGAGCGCATGGCCAGCCAGGTGTTCATCCCGCTGACCGTGGGCGGCGGCGTGCGCACCGTGCAGGACATCCGCAACCTGCTCAACGCCGGCGCCGACAAGGTGTCGATCAACACCGCGGCGGTGTTCAACCCGGAATTCGTCGGCGAAGCGGCCGAGCACTTCGGCTCGCAGTGCATCGTCGTCGCCATCGACGCCAAGAAGGTGTCCGGCCCGGGCGAGGCCCCGCGCTGGGAGATCTTCACCCACGGCGGCCGCAAGCCGACCGGCCTCGACGCGGTCGAGTGGGCGAAGAAGATGGAAGGCCTGGGGGCCGGCGAGATCCTGCTGACCAGCATGGACCAGGACGGCATGAAGAACGGCTTCGACCTGGGCGTGACCCGTGCCATCAGCGATGCCCTGAACATCCCGGTGATCGCCTCCGGCGGCGTCGGCAACCTGCAGCACCTGGCCGACGGCATCCTCGAAGGCCACGCCAGCGCGGTGCTGGCGGCGAGCATCTTCCACTTCGGCGAATACACCGTGCAGGAAGCCAAGGCCTACATGGCCCATCGCGGCATCGTGATGCGCTAAGCCGTACAGGCCAGTGGACAGCATGGCGTGCTCAGGGCACTCTTGAACACGCCATGGATTCCGGTAGCCCGACATGATCAAACGCCTGCTTCTCGTCCTCGCCAGCGCTTCGGTGTTGCTGTTCAACACGGCCCGGGCCGAGGACAGTCCCGACACCGGTCTGGTGCTCCTCACCGAAAACTTCCCGCCGTACAACATGGCGAAGAACGGCAAGAACTTCGCCCAGGACGAGAACATCGACGGCATCGCCACGGACATCGTGCGCGAGATGTTCAAGCGGGCCGGCCTCACCTACAGCCTGACCCTGCGCTTCCCCTGGGAGCGGGTCTACAAGCTGGCGCTGGAGAATCCCGGTTACGGTGCGTTCGTGATGGCGCGGCTGCCTGACCGCGAACGGCTGTTCAAATGGGTCGGCCCCATCGGCCCGGACGACTGGATCATGCTGGCCCGGGCTGACAGCAAGATCACCCTCGAAACCCTGAACGACGCGCGCAAGTACAAGATCGGCGCCTACAAAGGCGATGCGATCGCGGAGACCCTGACCAAGCAAGGCCTGAAGCCGACCGTGGTGCTGCGCGATCAGGACAACGCGAAGAAACTGGTGAACGGCCAGATCGACCTGTGGGCCACCGGCGACCCTGCCGGGCGCTACCTGGCCCGCCAGGACGGCGTGACCGGCCTCAAGACCGTGCTGCGCTTCAACAGCGCCCAGCTGTACCTGGCGCTGAACAAGGAAGTGCCGGACGAAACGGTCGCCCGGCTCCAGGCCGCCCTGGATCAGATGCGCAAGGACGGCGTGGTCGACGAGATCATGGGACGGTATCTGTAACGTCCGTCACGTCCGTAACATCTGCCGGCGAGGGCTGTTCGGTGGCCGGCTTGTCCGCCGGAGCAGGAGCCGGCGCAGGAACCGGCGACGGGATCGGAGGGCAGACGAACACCGTCTCTTGCGGCGAGTGTTCGCAGAGGTGCAAGCGGTTGCCATCGGTGTAGCTGACGGTGTCGGTCACCGGCGTGCCGTCTTCGCGCAGCAGCGTGAAGTTGCTCTGCACCAGGTAGACCGCGATGGATTTCTGCCCGGCGGCGAGCGTGATGACATCAAGGGGACGGTCATTGGGCCACTCGTTCGCTTGCGCGCCGCACTGGACGAAGTCTTCGTCCAGCCTCGCCGAAAACCGCAAAGGTGCCGGCTCCGCCGTCGGCCATTGGCGGCCGAACTCAACCGTCGTCAGTTCCGCGAATGCCCGCAGGTGCTCGGCCCTTTGCGCGCGGGGCGCGGTCCATCTGAACGTCCTGCCTTGGCTTTCCGTGTTGTGGCCATAGCCGATGAGCATGTACTGATCCGTCCTTTCCAGTCGGTAGCTGGGCGAGCGGCGCAGCTGTTCGAGGGGCGACAGCAAGGGATCCTTGACCGTGAACCAGGGCAGCCTGGCCGTGTGGGTGAGCTTGGCCGGCTCCACCGGCGGGGCCGGCGGCTCTCCGGTCAGTTGGGGCGCTGTCGGCTGGGGGCTGACCTGAAGCGGAACCGGCAGGCGCAACGAATAGGCCACGCTGCCCAGCTCCGGCCGGTCGTAGCTGCCGTCGGCGGCAAAGGTGCCGGGCGCCAGGTGGATCTCCCCGGACGGGGCATGGGGCGGCGTGATGCGCCAGGCGCTGAATTTGTGCCTGGAGCCGCTGCCCTTGTCGTTCCAGATCAGCTCGTCGACCCGCGATGCGATCACCAGGTCGGCCCGCACGCAGCGGACGGCGTTGAGCGAAGGCTTTTCGTGATCGTTGGTGCACACCGATCCCAGCGCGACGTAGCCTTGCGCAGGAATCGGGCGCCACAGCGCGCCGTCTATCTTCGATTTCGTGCCCTTGTCGTTCCAGATCAGCTCGTAGTCCACAGGCTGGCTCAGTGCGTTGGCTTGAGCCGGATCCTTGGTGTGCGCATCCGCTTCGCAGACCACGGCCACTACGCGTTTGCCGTTGATGTTGTCGAAGTCAGTGGCGACCACATCGCCCAGCGGAAAATAGCCGGGCAGCAGGTCCGGGGCCGGCGCAGGGCGCCAGAAGGCGGCGGGTTTGGCCCGTGAGCCCCGGGTGTCCCAGACCCGGTAGAACTCGGTCGCGAAGTTGATCAGCAGGTTGTCGAATCGCAGGGGTTGCATTGGCCGGGTCGGCAATGCGGTGTCTTCGTGTGTGTTCATGAAAGGTCCTGATGGTGAAAGGCGACCCAAGGGGGCCGCGGCCTGTTGCAGGCTTCACTATCGGGAATCGCGGGGGACGTCTGGCGGTAGCCGGGTATCGCGCGGGCAAGACGGTTCAGCGGTAGACGCCGTCCTTGCCGTGGGCCGCCGTGGCGCGGTTGCCGCGCACGCTGATCATCTGGCGGATGTCGATCCACTCGATGCCCTGGGCTTTGAGCTTGGGCAGTTCGCGCTCCAGCACGGCCAGGGTCTGGGGATACGGATGGCCGATCATCACCGCCGAGCCCTGTTTGCGCGCCAGGCTGATCGCCGTCTGCAACTGGGTGAAGATGGCGGCCTCGGTGCGTTCGTCATCGAGGAACACATCCCGCGAGACGCTGGCCAGGCCGATCTTCTGCGCCTGCTGCGCCGCCACGGTCTGGGCGCTGGTGCGGCTGTCGACGAAGAACTTGTGGCGGCGCTGCAATTCCTCCATCAGCCACGCCATGGCCGCCGGCTGCGCGGTCATGCGGCTGCCCATGTGGTTGTTGATGCCGGCGGTGTAGGGCACCTGCCGGAAGGCGGCGTCGAGGCGCCGGGCCAGTTCTTCGACAGGCAGTTCGGGGTGCCAGGCGAACGGCCCGGTGGCCGGATCCATGGGCATGTGCAGGATCACGGTCTTGCCGGCGCGGTGGGCTTCGCGGGCGAATTCGGTGGCGTGCGGGGTGTCCGGCATGATCGCCGCCGTCACGGGGCCGGGCAGGGCGAGGACGCGGCGATCCCGGGGCAGGCTCTGCCCCAGGTCGTCGATGATCAGGCTCAGGTAGGCCTTGTGGGGCACCGGTCCGGCAGACTCCGCGTGAGCGGCGCCCGCCAGGCAGCACAACAGGACGAGGATGAAGCGCAGACCCATCCTCAACGGCCGGAGGTGATGCTCAGCCCTTTGAGCAGGCTCAGGGCCTGGGCCAACTGGTAATCGTCATCCTGCGGCATCGCCTTGGCCTTGCCGCCGGAACCGCTCGGACGGTCGGCGCCGCCGTTGCCGTTGCCCAGGTGGCCCTGCAGGTCGGCTTCCTTGAAGTAGTCGCCGTCGGCCTCGTTGGTGATCTTGGCCTTGCGCACTTCGATGTCCGGCACGATGCCCTGGGCCTGGATCGAGCGGCCGTTGGGGGTGAAGTACAGCGCGGTGGTGATCTTCAGCGCCCGGTCGTTGTTCAGCGGCAGCACGGTCTGCACCGAGCCCTTGCCGAAACTGGTGGTGCCCATGACCACGGCGCGCTTCTGGTCCTGCAGGGCGCCGGCGACGATCTCCGAGGCCGAGGCGCTGCCGCCGTTGATCAGCACCACCATCGGCACCGCTTCGCTTTCGTCCTTGCCGGTGGCGGAGAAGCGCAGCTCGGAGTTGGCGATCCGGCCCTTGGTGTAGACGATCAGGCCCTTGGTGATGAAGTGGTCGACCACTTCCACCGCCGCTTGCAGCACGCCGCCCGGGTTGTTGCGCAGGTCGAGGACGATGCCGTTGAGCTTCTTGCCGTTGTCCTTGCGCAGCTTGGCCAGGGCCTTGGAGACTTCCTCGCCGGTCTTGACCTGGAACTGGGTGATGCGGATCAGGCCGTAGCCGGATTCGAGCAGCTGCGCCTTGACGCTCTTGACCTGGATGACCGCGCGGGCCAGGGTCACGTCGAACGGCGTGCCGCCGTCGCGCACCAGGGTCAGGGTGATCTTCTGGCCGATCTTGCCGCGCATCTTGTCCACGGCTTCGGTCATGCTCTGGCCGCGGGTCGGCTGGCCGTTGATCTTGACGATGAAGTCGCCGGCCTGGATGCCGGCCTTGGACGCCGGGGTGTCGTCGATCGGCGACACGACCTTGATGAAGCCGTCTTCGGCGCCGACCTCGATGCCCAGGCCGCCGAATTCGCCGCTGGTGCTTTCCTGCAGTTCGGCGAAGTCTTCAGGCCCCAGGTAGGCGGAGTGCGGGTCGAGGTTGCTGAGCATGCCCTTGATCGCGTTCTCCAGCAGGGTCTTGTCGTCCACCGGCTCGACATAGGCGGCCTTGATCCGGTCCATGACCTCGGCGAAGGTGCGCAGCTCCTCCAGCGGCAGCGGTGCCTTGGCGGTGGCGGCGGTGCCTGCCGGAGCGACGGCCGGGGCCGGCTGGGCGGCGAACGCCAGGGGCGCGCCGATCACCAGGGCGATCGTCAGGGCCAGCGAGGTAAGGCGGGACAGATGCAGCATGTCGAACGGACTCCTGAATTAGGCGGCGCGCTTATCCTTGCGCGCGGCACCATTGCGCCGGATCACTGGGGTGACCCTGCTGACGAATTGCGAAATACAGCGCCGGCGTGTCCTGGCCGCCACTGTTGCCCACAGTGGAGATGGACTCGCCGGCCTTGACCACATCGCCCGCCGACTTGAGCAGCGTCTGGTTGTGGCCGTAAAGGCTCAGAAAACCGTTGCCGTGATCGAGGATCACCAGCAGGCCCGCGCCCCGCAGCCAGTCGGCGAACACCACGCGTCCGCCGTGCACGGCATGCACCTGGCTGCCGGCGGAGGCGCTGATCATCACGCCGTCCCACTTGGTGCGGGCGTCGTCGCCGCGGGTTTCGCCGAAGCGCGCCAACAGTCGACCATCGACCGGCCACGGAAGTTTTCCCCGGGTGGCGGCAAACGGGCCGCCGAAGGTTTCGCCGCTGCTGGAGACCAGCGCGCCGGGCGTCGGCCGGGCCGGCTTGCGCGGGGCATCGCTGTCGTCCGCCGCTGCCTGGGCCTCACGCAACCGCTTTTTTTCGGCTTCCTGCTGGGCGATCAGCGCTTTCTGCCGCGCTTCTTCTGCCTCTCGGGCCTGGCGGGCCAGGGTTTCCTCAATGGTTTTAAGGACTTTAGACAGGTCTGCCTGATCCTGCTCGCGGGCCGCGAGCTTCTGATCCCGGGCCTTCACGTCGTCGTTGAGCTTGGCCAGGACCTGCTGGCGTTCCTTGCGCACCTTGTCGAGCTCGTCGCGCCGGGTGTCCAGGTCGCTCTTCTGCACCAGCAGCTGCGCTTGCTGCAGGCCGATGTCCTTTTCGACGTTGGCCAGCTGGCGCAGGGTTTCGTTGAAATTCTTCAGCTGCTCCAGGCGGGCCTGGCTCAGGTAGTCGTAATAGGTGAGGGTGCGGGCGAACTTCTCGGGGTTCTGCTGGTTGAGCAGCAGCTTGAGGTACTCCTGACGGCCGTTCTGGTAGGCCGCCCGGGCCTGGATGGCGATCAGTCGCTGCTGTTCAGTGCGCGCGCTCTGGAGTTTTTTTTTCTCCGCATCGAGCCGTTGCAGCTCGGATTCGCTTTTCTTCAGCTCTTTCTGCAGGGCGTCGACTTCTTTTTCGAGCTTGCCCATCTCGGTCTCGGTGCCCTTGAGCTCTTTCTGCACGCCGGACTTCTCTTCCTGGAGCTTGCCCAGCATTTTCTTCAGCTCGGCGATGTCCTGACGCGTGGCGTCCAACTGCTGTTGGGTTTGCGCGCGCTCGTCAGCGAAGGCCGGTTGGAGCAGGCAGGTCAGAGCGAGGGCGATCAGGAGGCGAAGCATAGGGGCGGGCGGCACCAGGGAAAGGGACGGCCTAGTATGCCCGCCCGACGCTGCAAAAAAAACGCCCAAATGGGGTTGTGTGATAACTGGAGCGGGCGTCCGGGCCGAATCCATTTCGAAAACTCCATGAACGGCTGTGGGAGCGGGCCGGCCCGCGATGGCGTCCGATCATTCAACATAGCTGTTGGCTGTCAGGTCGCCATTGCGGGCCAGCGCGCTCCCACAGGGTCTTGCGGTGTTCCGTGGCCGGGGTCAGACCAGGATCGAGGTGCCGGTCATTTCCGCCGGCTTCTCCAGGTTCAGCAGCTTGAGCATGGTCGGCGCCACGTCCGCCAGCACGCCGCCTTCGCGCACCTTGAGGTCACGCTTGCCGACATAGATGAACGGCACCGGCTCGGTGGTGTGGGCGGTGTGGGCCTGGCCGGTGGATTCGTCGGCCATCTGCTCGACGTTGCCGTGGTCGGCGGTGATCAGCGCCTCGCCGCCGACCTTCTCCAGGGCGTCGACGATGCGGCCGACGCAGGTGTCCAGGCATTCCACGGCCTTGACCGCCGCCTCGAACACGCCGCTGTGGCCGACCATGTCGCCGTTGGCGTAGTTGACCACGATCACGTCGTAGCGCTGCTGCTCGATGGCCTCGACGATGCGGTCGGTGACCTCCGGCGCGCTCATCTCAGGCTGCAGGTCGTAGGTGGCGACCTTCGGCGACGGGATCAGGATGCGTTCTTCGCCGGGGAACGGCTCTTCGCGGCCGCCGGAGAAGAAGAACGTCACGTGGGCGTACTTCTCGGTTTCGGCGATGCGCAGTTGGGTCTTGCCGTTTTTCGCCAGGTAGTCGCCCAGCACGTTGTCCAGGCTGCCGGGGGCGAAGGCCGACGGCGCAGGGATGCTGGCGGCGTATTGGGTCAACATCACGTAGCCGGCCAGTTTCGGCTGGCGGGCGCGGTCGAATTCCTTGAAGCCGTCTTCGACGAACACCCGGGACAGCTCGCGGGCGCGGTCGGCGCGGAAGTTCATGAACACCACAGCGTCGCCGTCCTCGACCTTCACCGGCTCGCCGATGGTGGTGGCCTTGACGAACTCGTCGCTCTCGCCGCGCTCGTAGGCGGCCTGCAGGCCTTCCTGGGCGGTGGCGGCGTGGAATTCGGCCTGGCCGTCGACGATCAGGTTGTAGGCGGCGGCCACGCGATCCCAGCGGTTGTCGCGGTCCATCGCGTAGTAGCGGCCGACGAGGCTGGCGATGCGGCCCTTGCCGAGGGCCTGGAAGGTCGCGTCGAGCAGTTCGATGGACGACTGGGCGCTCTTGGGCGGGGTGTCGCGGCCGTCGAGGAAGGCGTGCAGGTAGATCTTTTCGGCGCCGCGCTTGAAGGCAAGCTCAGCCATCGCCACCAGGTGGTCCTGATGGCTGTGCACGCCGCCGTCGGACAGCAGGCCCATGAAGTGCACGGCCTTGCCGGCGGCCACGGCCTTGTCCACGGCGGCGCAGATGACCGGGTTCTCGAAGAACTCGCCGTCGCGGATCGCCTTGGTCACACGGGTGAAGTCCTGGTACACCACGCGGCCGGCGCCCAGATTCATATGGCCGACTTCGGAGTTGCCCATCTGGCCGTCCGGCAGGCCGACGTCCATGCCGCTGCCCGAGATCAAGCCGTTCGGCACCGTGGCCCACAGGCGATCCAGCACAGGCTTCCTGGCCGCGTAGACGGCGTTGGACTCGGGGCTGTCGCTGTGACCGAAGCCGTCGAGAATCATCAGGACCAAAGGTTTGGGCGTGGTAGTCATGGAATCCACTCTGGCGAAAGTTAGAGGAAGCGATGAAAAAGGGAGTAGGAGTTTAAAGCCAAGTTCCGCCGGCGTCACCGCCGGACGGGGTTTGGCCCACCATACCGGCTGTGTATACTGGCCGACATTTTAATGCCCTGGAACCTCCTTCGATGGTTGCTCACCTGATTGAATTTGCCACTAACCACTACATTCTTGTCGGTATCTTCGTCGTACTGCTGGCATTGCTGATCGCCCACACGATGCAGGGCGGCGGCAAGAGCCTGAGCACCGGCGAGCTGACCGCGCTGGTCAACAAGGAAGCGGGCGTGGTGGTGGATATCCGTCCGAGCAAGGAATACGCCGCCGGCCACATCGTCGGTGCCGTGAACATCCCCCAGGACAAGCTGGCCGCCCGCGTCGGCGAGCTGGAGAAGCACAAGGCCAAGACCATCATCCTGGTCGATGCCCTGGGCCAGACCGCCGGCACCCACGCCCGCGAACTGATGAAGGCCGGCTTCACCGCCGCCAAGCTGTCCGGCGGCATCTCCAGCTGGAAAGGCGACAACCTGCCGCTGGTGAAGTGACATGAGCGACGTCGTCGTCTATTCCAGCGATTACTGCCCCTACTGCTCGCGGGCCAAGCATTTGCTGGCGAGCAAAGGCGTGGCCTTCGATGAGATCAAGGTGGATGGCAAACCGCAGGTGCGCGCCGAGATGGCCCAGAAGGCGGGGCGCACGTCCGTGCCGCAGATCTGGATCGGCGGCAAGCACGTCGGCGGTTGCGACGATTTGTACGCCCTGGAGCGCGCCGGCAAGCTCGACGCGCTGCTCAAGGCCTGAACTGCTGCACGCTTCGCCGAAACAAGAACCCTAAAAGACCCGAGATCAGAAAGGATCTGAGATGACTGACCAACAGAACACTGCAGCCAGCGAAGAAGAAACCGCACCGCAATTCTCCCTGCAGCGCATCTATGTGCGCGACCTGTCCTTCGAGGCCCCGAAAAGCCCGGCGATCTTCCGCCAGCAGTGGGACCCGAGCGTCGCGCTGGATCTGAACACCCGCCAGAAGGCCCTGGAAGGCGACTTCTACGAAGTCGTGCTGACCCTGTCGGTGACCGTGAAGAACGGTGAGGAAGTGGCGTTCATCGCCGAAGTGCAGCAGGCCGGCATCTTCCTGATCAAGAACCTGGATGCGGGTTCGATGAGCCACACCCTGGGCGCGTTCTGCCCGAACATCCTGTTCCCGTACGCCCGCGAAGCCCTGGACAGCCTGGTGACCCGCGGTTCGTTCCCGGCCCTGATGCTGGCTCCGGTGAACTTCGACGCCCTGTACGCGCAGGAAGTGCAGCGCATGCAGGAAGCCGGCGAGGCTCCGACCGTTCAGTAAGCGGTCACGCAACATCCCTGTGGGAGCGGGCTTGCCTGCGAACGCGGTCTGTCAGAGGACATCGATGTCGCCTGACACGGCGCATTCGCGGGCAAGCCCGCTCCCACAATCGTTTTGAGGTGGACACAGAGGCTGTGTTCAGCCGAGCCCCTGTGGGAGCCAGCCTGCTGGAGATGGCGTCAGTGTCAGTTGAAGCCGTTCTGCCGCCACGCTTCGTAGACGGCCACCGCCACGGTGTTGGACAGGTTCAGGCTGCGGCAGCCTTCGCGCATCGGCAGGCGCAGGCGATGGCCGGCGGGCAGCGCGTCCAGCACTTCCGGCGGCAGGCCCCGGCTTTCCGGGCCGAACAGGAACGCGTCGCCCGGGGCGAACGCCACGTCGTGAAACGGCTGCGATCCCTTGGTGGTGAATGCGAACAGGCGGGGCTGGCCCAGGCTTTCCAGGCAACTGGCCAGGTCGGCATGGCGCTGCAGGGTGGCATACTCGTGGTAGTCGAGACCGGCGCGGCGCAGGCGCTTGTCGTCCATCTCGAAGCCCAGCGGTTCGATCAGATGCAGGTGGCAGCCGCTGTTGGCGCACAGCCTGATAACGTTGCCGGTGTTCGGCGGAATTTCCGGTTGGAAAAGGATGACGTGAAACATGCACGGCTCCGAAGGTAAAGATGACGCGCATTCTACGCCGCAAGCGGATCCGCGTTCGAAACTATTCCCGCGGGTGATGGGGTCGCTGGCGATCTTCGGCGTGATGGTCGGCCTGATGATCGGTCGCCTGACCACGCCTGACCCCAGCGTGCTGCAGCAGGTGGACGTGATCGACGGCGGTCTGGTGGTGTGGTTCAACAACGAGCCGAAACTGCACGGCGAAGTCGTCGATGGTTCGCTGGCGCTGCTGTTCGGCGCCGAGGGCAAACCGCAGAAGGGGCAACTCAAGCTCAACGGCAAGGACGTGAACTGGCGAACGCGCCTGAGCGACGGCGGCCTGCTGCTGACCTTGGTGGCGGCCCGGCCGCTGCAGGGCGACTGGGCCGCCAGCGAGGTCGATGACCGCTGGCGGCTGGAGATCCACTTGCGAGAGCAATAAAAGAGGGAATCCCCGGCCTGCCTGTACCAAGGTTCCCGAAAGGGGCGGGCCGGTCGCAAGGGCGACGGGCCCGGCGTAAAGAAGGAACCCCTGACCTGCCTGTATCAAGGGCCCCAAAGCGGCAGGATCCGACGCATGGGCGGTGCGGATCCGGATTAAAGAGGGGAATCCCCGGCCTGCCTGTACCAAGGTCCCCGAAACCGGGTGGGTGAATCGAATCACCTGAGAGGGTTATTGCAGGGCGCGTGCCAGGTTTTCTTCTCTTGAAACAAAATTATTGCGACAGAAGCTGAAAGCCCCGGAATCCGGGGCTTTTGCGTGTTCGGGGATGGAATTCCGGAGGTTGCCCGGTGCAAAGGCAAGCGGCTGGCCCTGCGCGGTTGCGGGTCGGGGTGCATCGTTGCGGTGCACGCCGGGCTGAAAAGCATCGCGGGCAGTCTCGCTCCACAGGCGCATGCATTTCACCTGTGGGAGCGAGCCTGCCCGCGATTGGATTGATCGTGCAGCGAAGATCGTGAGGCTCGATCAGCCCTCATCCCCCTCGTCTTCATCCCCGCCGTCGACCTTCATCCCCAGCTCCTTGATCTTGCGCGTCAGGGTGTTGCGCCCCCAGCCCAGCAGGACGGCGGCATCGCGGCGGCGGCCGGCGGTGTGCTTGAGCGCGGTCTCGATCATGATCCGCTCGAACGCCGGCACGGCGCTGTCGAGCAGGCTCGACTGGCCCCGGGCCAGGGCCTGGTCCGCCCACTGGCGCAGGGCCTGCTCCCAGTTGGTCACCGGCGCCGAGTCCTGCGGCAGGCTCAGCAGTTCCGGCGGCAAGTCGCTGATGTGCACCTCGCGTCCGGAGGCCATCACGGTGATCCAGCGGCAGGTGTTCTCCAGTTGGCGCACGTTACCCGGCCACGGCAGGTTCTTGAGGTATTCCTCGGTTTCGTTCTTGAGCAGCTTCGGCTCCACCGCCAGTTCCTGCGCGGCGCGGCTGAGGAAGTGCCGGGCCAGGGTCGGGATGTCTTCGCGACGGTCCGACAGGCGCGGAATGTGGATGCGGATCACGTTGAGGCGGTGGAACAGGTCTTCGCGGAACTTGCCGGCGTGCACCAGGGTTTCCAGGTTCTGGTGGGTCGCGGCGATGATCCGCACGTCGACCTTGACCGGCACGTGGCCGCCGACGCGGTAGAACTCGCCGTCGGCCAGCACCCGCAGCAGGCGCGTCTGGGTGTCGGCCGGCATGTCACCGATCTCGTCGAGGAACAGCGTGCCGCCGTCGGCCTGCTCGAAGCGCCCGCGGCGCAGGTTGGCCGCGCCGGTGAACGCGCCTTTCTCGTGGCCGAACAGTTCGGATTCCATCAGGTCCTTGGGGATCGCCGCCATGTTCAGGGCGATGAACGGCGCGGTCGCGCGCGGGCTGTGGCGGTGCAGCGCGTGGGCCACCAGCTCCTTGCCGGTGCCGGATTCGCCGTTGATCAGCACGGTGATGTTGGAGTGGCTCAGGCGGCCGATGGCGCGGAACACCTCCTGCATCGCCGGCGCTTCGCCGATGATCTCCGGGGTGCGGGCCAGCGACGGCGCCGCTTCCAGGCCTTGCTGCTCCTGGGCGTGCTGGTTGGCGCGCTTGACCAGCGACACCGCTTCATCGACGTCGAACGGCTTGGGCAGGTATTCGAACGCGCCGCCCTGATAGGAGGCGACGGCGCTGTCCAGGTCCGAGTGGGCGGTCATGATGATGACCGGCAGGCGCGGGTGCTGCTCGCGGATCCGCGCCAGCAGGTCCAGGCCGCTGGCGCCGGGCATGCGGATGTCGGAAATGATCACGTCCGGCTGCTGGCGGGCCAGGCGGCTCATCACGCCGTCGGCGCTGTCGAAGCTCTGGGTGGTCATGCCTTCCTGTTGCAGGGCTTTTTCGAGGACCCAGCGGATAGAACGGTCGTCATCGACGATCCACACGGTTTCACTACGGCTCATGTCGATGTGGCTCCTTGTTCCAGTGGCAGAAAGATCGAGAACGTGGTGTGGCCGGGGTGGCTGTCGCACTCGATCAGGCCCTGGTGCTGGCTGATGATGTTCTGGGTGATGGCCAGGCCCAGCCCGGTGCCGTCCGGGCGGCCGCTGACCATGGGAAAGAAAAGGGTTTCCTGGAGTTCCGCCGGGATGCCGGGGCCGTTGTCGATGATCTCGATCTTGGTCACCAGGCGGTGGCGCACGTGGCCGATGGTGAACTGGCGCATGGTGCGGGTGCGCAGGGTGATGCGGCCCAGGCGCAGTTCGTTCTGGCTGCCGATGGCCTGCATGGCGTTGCGCACGATGTTCAGCACGGCCTGGATCATCTGTTCGCGGTCGATCAGGACGTCGGGAATGCTCGGGTCGTAGTCGCGCACCAGCGTGATGCAGCCCTGGCTTTCGGCCTCGACCAGCTGGCTGACCCGCTCCAGCACTTCGTGGACGTTGCACAGCGCCAGCGACGGCAGCTTGTTGGAGCCGAGCATGCGGTCCACCAGATTGCGCAGGCGGTCGGCCTCTTCGATGATCACGTTGGTGTAGTCGCGCAGGCTGTCTTCCGGCAGTTCGCGGGCCAGCAACTGGGCGGCGCCGCGGATGCCGCCGAGGGGGTTCTTGATCTCGTGGGCCAGGCCGCGCACCAGCATCTTGCTGGTTTCCTGCTTGGACAGCTGGGCCTCTTCCTTGGTGATCCGCAGCAGGCGGTCGCGAGGATGGACCTCCAGCAACAGCAGGGTCGTGCCGTTGCTCAGGATCGGCGTCACCGCGTAGTCCACCGTCAGGGTCTGGCCGGTGAGGGCGGTGAGCATCGCTTCGCGCTTGGTGAACGGATGCGCCTGCTCCACCGCCTGGCGCAGCGAGTTGAGCGCCTCGGTGGACTCGGTGAACAGCTCGCTGATGAACTGGCCATGGCTGCGCTGGCCGCTGGTGGCCAGCAGCATCTCCGCCGCCGGGTTCATGTACTCGAGGCGCAGTTCGTCGTCGAGCAGCAGCGTGGCGGTGGTCAGGTTGTCGAGCAACAAGCGATGCAGTGCGTCACTGATGGTCATGAGGACCTCTTTTGGAGCATGGCGCGCGCAGGGATAAAGCGCTGATGCGGGGAAAATGCAAAAACCAAACCAAGGCTCCGAAAAGAAGCGTCCGACGCCTGAAACGGGCGTTTGACGCTCGCTTGCGTGGCATTCCCTGCGCGTTGACGGGAAGAATCGAACCAAAATGGGTTGGAATGTGAGTAAGGTGCAGACTGTTGCACCAATATAGTGCGCAATGCGCGAGGGCGTTAGAAGAACCGCAGGAAAGGGTTTTTCGGTTCGGGGGGCTTGTCCTTGAGCGGGCACTCGGGGCGCACGCCGTAGTCGTCCTTCGCGCAGGGTTTGACCTGGCGCTTCTGCGCCAGGGATATCCGCTGCATGTGGAACGGCTGGTTGGCGGTGCGCTCGACGGTGCGTCCCTGGCCGTCGAGGATTTCCACCGACAGGTTGTGGCTGCCGCGGTCGATGTCGCTCAGCGGGAACACCGGACTGGGGCCGGGTTCGCCGGTGGCCTGGCCGTCCAGCAGCAGGCGGTAGCGGTGGCCCGGTTGCAGGCCGGGCTCGCTGGTGACGCTGACGATCAGCTCGCCGGCGCTGCTGCGGATGGTCGCGTCCGGTTCGGGGATCAGCACCCGCAGCATGTCGTAGCGGAACGCCGGCGGCTCCGGCGCCGGGTTTTTCGGACCGCTGGATGGGGTGCCGACGGATGTGGCCGGCATGCGGTTGCTGGTGGTCAATTGAACCCGCTTGGCGTTGCCCCGCGGCTGATCGGTGTAGACGCGGTTGCCCTGGGCATCGGTGTAGGTGAACACCTCGGCCGATGCGCCGAACGCGATCAGCGTCAGGCAGAGGGCGAGCAGCGGGCGGATCATGGCTTGTGCACCCGCTGCACGGTGAAGGTCACCGGCGGGCTCTGCTGGATCACCGACTGGCCGTCGATCACCTGCACCGCGAGGCGGTGCTCGCCCCGATCCACGTTCACCAACTGCAGGGTCGGCAGGTTGCTGGGCTGGCCGTAGGGTTCGTCATCGAGCAGCAGCCGCAACTGGTGCGGCGGCCTCAGGCGCGGCTTGATCAGCACGCCGACGGTGAAGGTGCCGTTGTTGGCGCGCAGGGCCTCTTCGTTGGGCAGGCCGGTCAGCTCCAGGGTTTCATACGCGCTGCGGGCGGGTTCGCGCGTGGCCGCATCCGCGGGCGGTGCGGCGGGCGGTTGGGCTCCGACCTGGTTGAGCGGCGGCAGCTCCACCGGCTGCGACGGCACGTCCTGCGGGGAATGGTCGCTGTAGACCGTGTGGCCGTTGGTGTCGGTGTACTTGTAGATCTGCGCGGCGGCGGGCAGGGCGATCAGCAGCAGGAGACAAAGGAAGGTACGACCCATGGCATCGACCGGATTCGAAAGCGATGGGGTGCAGCATAGGCCAGTCGCGGCGGTTGGCCCAATCCGGGACATGTCCTGGCGCAATTCCCTGTGGGAGCGAGCCTGCTGGAGGGTGTCGTCGGGGCAACAAAAAAGGCCTCCCGAAGGAGGCCTCTCTTGTGTCGCGCCGCGCGGGGCGGCGCCACCGGATCAGCAGCTGTAGTACAGCTCATATTCCAGTGGGTGCACGAAGGTGCGGACCTTGATTTCCTCTTCGGACTTCAGCGCGATGTAGGCGTCGATGAAGTCGTCGGAGAACACGCCGCCCTTGGTCAGGAACGCGCGGCCCTTGTCCAGCTCTTCCAGGGCTTCCTTCAGGCTGCCGCACACCTGCGGGATCTCTTTCGCCTCTTCAGGCGGCAGGTCGTACAGGTTCTTGTCGGCGGCGTCGCCTGGGTGGATCTTGTTCTGGATACCGTCGAGGCCAGCCATCAGCAGCGCTGCGAAGGCCAGGTACGGGTTGGCGGCCGGATCCGGGAAACGGGCTTCGATACGACGGCCGCGAGGGCTGTTGACGTAAGGAATGCGGATCGAGGCGGAACGGTTGCGGGCCGAGTAGGCCAGCATCACCGGGGCTTCGAAGCCTGGCACCAGACGCTTGTAGGAGTTGGTGGCCGGGTTGGTGAAGCCGTTCAGGGCCTTACCGTGCTTGATGATGCCGCCGATGAAGTACAGGGCGGTGTCGGACAGGCCGGCATAGCCTTCGCCGGCGAAGGTGTTCTTGCCGTCTTTGGCGATGGACATGTGCACGTGCATGCCCGAGCCGTTGTCGCCGTACAGCGGCTTCGGCATGAAGGTCGCGGTGCGGCCGTAGGCGTCGGCAACGTTGTGCACGACGTATTTCAGGGTCTGAACTTCGTCAGCTTTTTTCACCAGGGTGTTGAACTTGACACCGATTTCGTTCTGGCCGGCGGTCGCCACTTCGTGGTGGTGGACTTCGACGGTCTGGCCCATTTCTTCCAGGGCGTTGCACATTGCGGTGCGGATTTCGTGGTCGTGGTCGAACGGCGGAACCGGGAAGTAGCCGCCCTTGATGCCTGGACGGTGGCCTTTGTTGCCGCCTTCCACGTCCTGGTCGGACATCCACGAGCCTTGCTCGGAGTAGATCTTGAACATCGAGCCGGAGATGTCGGACTTGAACTTCACTTCGTCGAAGATGAAGAACTCGGGCTCTGGACCTGCGAACACGGTGTCGCCGATGCCGGTGGACTTCAGGTATTCCTCGGCGCGGCGGGCGATGGCGCGCGGGTCGCGGTCGTAGCCCTGCATGGTCGAAGGTTCGATGATGTCGCACACCAGGATCAGGGTCGGCTCTTCGGTGAACGGATCCAGGACGGCGGTTTCGTCGTCCGGCATCAGGATCATGTCGGAGGCTTCGATGCCTTTCCAGCCAGCGATGGAGGAACCGTCGAACATCTTGCCGACTTCGAAGAAGTCATCTTCCAGCGCATCGCGAGCCGGCATGGTCACGTGGTGCTGAGTGCCTTTGGTGTCCGTGAAGCGCAGATCAATCCACTTGACGTCATGATCTTTGATGAGTTGAACCGACTTCGACATAGTGTCCTCCGGGTGGCTTAGGGCGGTAATGGATGCCCTTCTGTATTGGTGATGCCGGCGCGAATACTCTGCCAAGGCAACCTGCCTCACAAGGGAGCAAATTGCATGCCAGTGCCCCAGCATGGGTTTTTTGCCCCAAATTCACGCTTATAAAGGTGCAGGGCGCCGAAACGGCGAAAATCCCGCCCTCTAATGTAGCGTTGGAATCCGAAAACGACCCGTTTTGGTGCACGCAAAACCTTCTGCACATTAACTGGTTAAACCTTGAGCAATTTCCGCTATAATCCGCGCCCCACTTTTTCAGGCTGGCGTTGCGCGCGCAGTTTTCATGAAACTAATCGTAAAAGTCTTCCCCGAGATCACCATCAAGAGCCGCCCTGTCCGGATGCGTTTCATCCGCCAGCTGGCCAAGAACATCCGCGCCGTGCTCCGCGATCTGGATCCGGCCGTGGTGGTGAACGGCGTGTGGGACAACCTCGAGCTGGAAACCCGCGTCACCGATCCCAAGGCCCTGAAGGAGATGGGCGAGCGCCTGAGCTGCATGCCGGGCATCGCGCATTTCCTGCAGATCGACGAGTACCCGCTGGGCGACTTCGACGACATCGTCGAGAAGTGCAAGCAGCACTACGGCGACGCGCTGGCCGGCAAGATCTTTTCGGTGCGCTGCAAGCGCGCGGGCAAGCACCCGTTCAGCTCGATCGACGTCGAGAAGTACGTCGGCAGCCAGCTGCGCCGTCAGTGCGGCGCCGCCGGGATCGACCTGAAGAAGCCTGAAGTCGAAGTGCGCATCGAAGTGCGCGACCAACGGTTGTTCGTCATCCACGGCCAGCACAACGGCATCGGCGGCTACCCGCTCGGCGCCCTGGAGCAGACCCTGGTGCTGATGTCCGGCGGCTTCGACTCCACCGTGGCGGCCTACCAGATCATGCGCCGCGGCCTGATGGGGCACTTCTGCTTCTTCAACCTGGGCGGCCGTGCCCACGAATTGGGCGTGATGGAAGTCGCGCATTTCATCTGGAAGAAGTACGGCAGCTCGCAACGCGTGTTATTTGTCAGTGTGCCGTTCGAGGAAGTGCTGGGCGAGATCCTCGGCAAGGTCGACGACAGCCACATGGGCGTGGTGCTCAAGCGCATGATGGTGCGGGCCGCGTCGAGCATCGCCGACCGCCTGCACATCGACGCGCTGGTCACCGGCGAGGCGATCTCCCAGGTGTCGAGCCAGACCCTGCCGAACCTGTCGGTGATCGACTGCGTCACCGAGAAACTGATCCTGCGTCCGCTGATCGCCAGCCACAAGCAGGACATCATCGACACGGCCGACGCCATCGGCACCGGCGACTTCGCCCGGCACATGCCGGAGTACTGCGGGGTCATTTCGGTCAACCCGAAGACCGCCGCCAAGCGTTACCGGGTCGAGCACGAAGAGAAAGAATTCGACATGGCGGTGCTCGAGCGTGCGCTCGAGAACGCCAGGCTGGTGCCGATCGATCGAGTGATCGACGAATTGGGCCAGGACTTGCAGATCGAAGAAGTCGGCGAAGCGCTGGCCGGCCAGATCGTCCTCGACATCCGTCACCCGGATGCCGCCGAGGACGAGCCGCTGGAGCTTCCCGGCGTAGAGGTACAGACGATGCCGTTCTACGCAGTGAACGCTCGTTTCAAGGAACTGGACCCAACCCGCCAGTACCTGCTGTATTGCGACAAAGGCGTGATGAGTCGCCTGCATGCCCACCATCTGCTCAGTGAGGGGCATGCCAATGTGCGCGTTTATCGACCGAGCTAAGTGCCCGGGGCTGTTTGCCTGTGGCCTGCGTCACCGGCCCCCCGACACCGCCGTCAAGCTGTAACGGCCATGCCGGACACTACTGTCAATCGCTGCCATGACTTGTCAGCACACCGAATCCTCTGATCGAGATACACACGTGATCGAAAATCTACGCAACATCGCCATCATCGCCCACGTTGACCACGGTAAAACCACCCTGGTCGACAAACTGCTGCGCCAATCCGGCACCCTGGAGCGCAACGAGCTCAACGACGAGCGCGTGATGGACTCCAACGACCAGGAAAAAGAGCGCGGCATCACCATTCTGGCGAAGAACACCGCCATCAACTGGAACGGCTACCACATCAACATCGTGGACACCCCGGGCCACGCCGACTTCGGCGGCGAAGTAGAGCGCGTGATGTCCATGGTCGACTCCGTGCTGCTGCTGGTCGACGCCCAGGACGGCCCTATGCCGCAAACCCGCTTCGTGACCAAGAAGGCCTTCGAAGCCGGTCTGAAGCCGATCGTCGTGATCAACAAGGTCGACCGTCCGGGCGCGCGTCCTGACTGGGTCCTGGACCAGATCTTCGACCTGTTCGACAACCTCGGCGCCACCGACGAACAGCTGGACTTCAAAGTCGTCTACGCCTCGGCCCTGAACGGCATCGCCGGTCTGGACCACACCGAGATGGCCGAAGACATGACCCCGCTGTACCAGTCGATCGTCGACAACGTTCCGGCTCCGGCCGTTGACCGTGACGGTCCGTTCCAGATGCAGATCTCCGCTCTGGACTACAACAGCTTCCTGGGCGTGATCGGCGTGGGCCGCATCGCCCGTGGCCGCGTCAAGCCGAACACCCCGGTCGTCGCCATCGACACCGAAGGCAAGAAGCGCAACGGCCGCATCCTGAAGCTGATGGGTCACCACGGCCTGCACCGCGTTGACGTCGAAGAAGCCGCTGCCGGCGACATCGTCTGCATCAGCGGTTTCGACGAGCTGTTCATCTCCGACACCCTGTGCGACATGAACAACGTCGAAGCGATGAAGCCGCTGACCGTCGACGAGCCGACCGTTTCCATGACCTTCCAGGTGAACGACTCGCCGTTCTGCGGTAAAGAAGGCAAGTTCGTGACCTCCCGCAACATCAAGGAGCGTCTGGACAAAGAGCTGCTGTACAACGTTGCCCTGCGCGTTGAAGAAGGCGACTCGGCCGACAAGTTCAAGGTCTCCGGCCGTGGTGAGCTGCACCTGTCGGTTCTGATCGAAACCATGCGCCGCGAAGGCTTCGAGATGGCTGTGGGCCGTCCTGAAGTGATCATCCGCGAAGTCAACGGCACCAAGCAGGAGCCGTTCGAGAACGTGACCATCGACATCCCTGAGGAATCCCAGGGCAAGGTGATGGAAGAGATGGGCCTGCGTAAGGGCGACCTGACCAACATGGCGCCGGACGGCAAGGGCCGTGTGCGCCTGGAGTACAACATCCCGGCTCGCGGTCTGATCGGTTTCCGTAACCAGTTCCTGACCCTGACCAACGGTGCAGGCATCCTGACCTCGATCTTCGACCGCTACGACACCATGAAGTCCGGCCACATGTCCGGCCGCCTGAACGGCGTTCTGGTGTCGGTCGAGACCGGCAAGGCGCTGACCTACTCCCTGGAAACCCTGCAGGCGCGCGGCAAGCTGTTCGTCGAGCACGGCCAGGAGATCTACAACGGTCAGATCGTCGGCCTGAACAGCCGCGACAACGACCTGGGCGTCAACCCTACCAAGGGCAAGAAGCTCGACAACATGCGTGCTTCGGGCAAGGACGAAACCATCGCCCTGGTTCCGCCGGTCCGCTTCACCCTGGAACAGGCCCTGGAGTTCATCCAGGATGACGAGCTGTGCGAAGTCACGCCGAAGTCCATCCGTCTTCGCAAGAAGATCCTGGACGAAGGCGAGCGTACCCGCGCTGCCAAGAAAGCCAAGGCTTGATCATCTAGCCTGAGCTGAAACGAAAACGCCCCCGGTCGAAAGGCCGGGGGCGTTTTTGTTTGTTCGCAATTTGTGCGGTGTCTGTGTCGGCCCCATCGCTGGCAAGCCAGCTCCCACAGGGTTCGGCGGTGTTCGCGGAAATGGCAGGCCACCGCAAATCCTGTGGGAGCCAGCCTGCTGGCGATAGCGGCCGATCAGTCGCTACAGAAATCAGAACCGCTCGATGTTGCGCGACTGCCGCTCGCGCTCCACTTCCTTGGGCTTGTACGCGCAGTAGCCCGGGCGCGGGCCGATCTTGGGGTGGTTGCGGCAGGTGTCCGGGCGCTTGTCATAAATGGTGCACAGCCGGCTCTTACGATCCAGGTAATAGCAGTCGTTGTTGCTCATGCGCTGGAGAGTGAAGATCCCCGACTTCTGGTTGAAGCGCTCGACCAGCCCTTCCTTCTGCAGACGCTTGGCGATGTTCTTCGGCGGTTCGCCCAGCTCGAACTCGTCGACCACGCCGATGCGCACCAGATCCTTGATCTTGACCTCGACCGGCAGCGTGCAGCAGCTCGACACGCAGGAGCCGCACATCGGCGCCGAATATTTGGCCCAGGTCTCGAGACGGTCGATCTCGGCGGCGGCGATCAGGTTGGGCTTCATCATCGGTGTTTACCAGGCGTAGGCATCAGGGCGCGCGATCATACCGGGAGCGGTGGATTTTTGAACAACCTTTCGCCGGTTTTTTATCGGGCAGCGCCGTTGCCGCAGCGGTTCGGCACGGCCCCTGCATCGGATGCGTCGCGCGTTCGACGATTGCCAGCACCGGAAAAACAGCCGAACCAGAGCCGCCGCCGTCGGTCAGACCGACTAGGCTCTGACCATTCCCCGCTCGCCCGAGGTCCTATCGATGACTCAAGAACCGCTAGTTCGCGAAGCTGAAGTGGCCGCATTCCGCGACGCCGTCCTGACCAAGCTCACCTATGCGGTGGGCAAAGACCCGGATCACGCCTTCGACCACGACTGGTTCGAAGCCATCGCCCTGGCGGCGCGCGATCACATGGTCGAGCACTGGATGGACCACACCCGGCAGATCTACCGCAAGGGCCAGAAGCGGGTGTACTACCTCTCGCTGGAATTCCTCATCGGCCGCCTGCTGTACGACAGCCTGAGCAACCTCGGCCTGCTCGACGTGGCCCGCGAGGCGCTGACGGAACTGGGCGTGGACCTGGAGCGCATCCGTATCCTGGAGCCCGACGCGGCGCTGGGCAACGGCGGCCTCGGGCGGCTGGCGGCGTGCTTCATGGAGAGCATGTCGACCCTGGGCATCGCCGGCCACGGCTACGGCATCCGCTACGAGCACGGCCTGTTCCGCCAGGCCATCGTCGACGGCTGGCAGCAGGAGCAGACCGAGCATTGGCTGGACTTCGGCAACCCGTGGGAGTTCGAACGGCCGGAAGTCGTCTACTCCATCGGTTTCGGCGGCAGCGTGGCCACGGTCACCGACGCGAGCGGCAAGGCCAAGCAGGTCTGGTCGCCGTCGGAGACCGTGCGGGCCATCGCCTACGACACCCCGGTGGTCGGCTGGCGCGGGGCCAGCGTCAACACCCTGCGCCTGTGGCGGGCGCGGGCCATGGAAGACCTGCACCTGGAGCGCTTCAACGCCGGCGACCACCTGGGCGCGGTGGCCGAAGTGGCCCGGGCCGAAAGCATCTCCCGGGTGCTTTACCCGGCCGACAGCACCGAAGCGGGGCAGGAACTGCGCCTGCGCCAGGAATACTTTTTCGTCACCGCCTCGCTGCAGGACCTGCTGCGGCGTCACCGCAACATGCACACCTCGGTGCTGACGCTCGGCGATCACGCGTCGATCCAGCTCAACGACACCCACCCCTCGATCGCCGTCGCCGAACTGATGCGCCTGCTGGTGGACGTCTATGACGTGGCGTGGGACGCGGCGTGGCAAGTCACGGTCGAGACCCTGTCGTACACCAACCACACGCTGCTGCCCGAAGCGCTGGAGACCTGGCCGGTGGGCCTGATGGAGCGCATGCTGCCCCGGCATATGCAGATCATCTACCTGATCAACGCCCAGCACATCGATTCGATCCGGGCCAAGGGCATCCACGACTTCGACGTGCTGCGGGCGGTGTCGCTGATCGAGGAGGACAACGGCCGGCGGGTGCGCATGGGCAACCTGGCGTTCCTCGGCTCCCACAGCGTCAACGGCGTGTCCGGGCTGCACACCCAACTGATGCGCAAGACGGTGTTCGCCGAGCTGCACAAGCTGTATCCGCAACGGATCAACAACAAGACCAACGGCATCACCTTCCGCCGCTGGCTGTACCAGGCCAACCCGGAGCTGACCTCGATGCTGGTCGACGCCCTCGGCCCGCAGGTGCTGGACAACCCCGAGGAGCGCCTGCTCGACCTTGAGCCGTTCGCCGAGAAGGCTGCGTTCCGCAAGGCCTTCGCCGAGCAGCGGCTGCACAGCAAGAAAGCCCTGGCCTACCTGATTCACGAACGGCTGGGGGTCGCGGTGAACCCGGCGGCGATGTTCGACGTGCAGGTCAAGCGGATCCACGAGTACAAGCGCCAGTTGCTCAACCTGATGCACACCGTCGCGCTGTACCAGGCGATCCGCGCCGAACCTGAGGTCGACTGGGTGCCGCGGGTGAAGATCTTCGCCGGCAAGGCCGCGGCGAGCTACCACCAGGCCAAGCTGATCATCAAGCTGACCAACGACATCGCCCGGGTGGTGAACAACGACCCGACTGTGCGTGGCCTGCTGAAAGTGGTGTTCCTGCCCAACTACAACGTCAGCCTGGCGGAAAGCATCATCCCGGCGGCGGACCTGTCGGAGCAGATCTCCACCGCCGGCTTCGAGGCCTCGGGCACCAGCAACATGAAGTTCGGCCTCAACGGCGCGCTGACCATCGGCACCCTGGACGGCGCCAACGTGGAGATGTGCGAACGCATCGGCGCCGAGCACATGTTCATCTTCGGCCTGAGCGCCCAGCAGGTCGAGGCGCGCAAGCAGAACCACGAGTTCAGCGCCGTGCCGGACATCGCCGCGTCCCACCGCCTGAACGACGTGCTGCAGGCGATCCGCGGGGGGGTGTTCTCGCCGGACGACACCTCGCGCTACACCGGGCTGATCGACTCGCTGGTGGACTACGACCGCTTCCTGGTCTGCGCCGACTTCGATGCGTACTGGGAAGCCCAGCGGCGGGTCGAGGCGCTCTGGCACGACGCCGACAACTGGTGGCGCTCGGCGGTGCTGAACACGGCGCGGATGGGCTGGTTCTCGTCCGACCGCACCATCCGCGAATACGCCACGGACATCTGGAAAGCGCTGGAATAGCTTTTCGCGGGAATTGTGCGCAAGGCCCGGCGTTCGCCGGGCCGGGTCGATATACTGGGCGCCGTTTCAAAGGCAGTCCCGGGTCTTGCGGTTTCCCCTGCGGGGGTGAATTGCTGCCTAGACTGACTGGACTGCCGCATTCGCCCCGTGCCGGGGCCGCTTAGGGATATCGACCATGCAATGGATGTTCATGTTGATCGGGCTGGTGCTCGGCTGGCTGGCCGACGAGTCGTTCAGCGACGCGCTGCTGGGCGCGCTGCTGGGGCTGGGGATCGGCCAGGCGATCCGCATCGCCCGGCTCGGCGCGCAGGCGGCGCAGCAGCAACGGCAACTTGAACAGGCCAATGCGGCGCTGCAGGCCGTGGAGCAGCGGCTGTTCCGGCTGGAGGGCGCTCCGGCCCAGACCGCGCCCCCATTCAGCGAAGCCCCGGTCGATGAGGCCGCTGCGCAACCGGTCGCCGCGGCGCAGGCCGCGTCAGAACTTCAACCTGAGCCCCGACCTGAGCCTCGATTCGCGCCTCAGTCCGAACCCCGGCCGGTGCCCGAACTGGTCTGGGAACTGCCGCCTGAGCTTGAGCCCGTTCCTGTCGTCAGCCCAACGCTGGCGCAGGACGCCTGGCGCGCTGAAGCCGCCCCGTCCGAACCGCCAGCCCCTGCCGAGCCCCGTGGGCCGAACCTGATCGAGCGCGCCATCGGCGCTGCCCGCAACTGGCTGTTCGGCGGCAACACCGTGCTGCGGGTCGGCGTGGTGCTGCTGTTCTTCGGCCTGGCGTTCCTGTTGCGCTACGCCACCGAAGGCGTGGTGGTGCCGGTGGAGTTGCGTTACGCCGGGGTCGCGGCGTCGGCCTTGGGCCTGCTGGCGCTGGGCTGGTGGCTGCGGCGGCGCAACAGCGGCTATGCGCTGATGCTGCAAGGCACCGGGATCGCGGTGCTGTACCTGACGGTGTTCGCGGCGATGCGCCTGCACCCGTTGCTCGATCCGTCCGCGGCACTGGGCCTGCTGGTGGCGGTCACGGTGTTTTCCGCGATCCTGGCGATCACCCAGGATGCGCTGGCCCTGGCCGCCGTGGCGGCGCTCGGCGGTTTCGCCGCGCCGATCCTCACTTCCACCGGCGCCGGCAACCACGTCGCGCTGTTCAGCTATTTCGCCCTGCTCAACGCCGGCATCCTCGCCATCGCCTGGTTCAAGGCCTGGCGCCTGCTCAACCTGATCGGCTTCGTCGGCACCTTCGGCATTGGTTTCGCCTGGGGCGCCCGTTCATACACGCCGGAACTGCTGTGGAGCACCGAGCCGTTCCTGGTGCTGTTCTTCCTGATGTACCTGGCCATCGGCCTGCTGTTCGCCCGGCGCAAATTGCTGGACCTGCCGGACGCTCCGGCGGACGGCGACCGTGCGGCGCTGCTGCACTGGTCGGCGCGCAAGGGCGACTACGTCGACGGCACGATGCTGTTCGGCCCGCCCCTGGTGGGCTTCGGGCTGCAGCTGGCGCTGGTGCAGCACCTGGAGTTCGCCGCCGCGTTCAGCGCCCTGGCGCTGGGGCTGATCTACCTGCTGCTGGCCCGTGCACTGATGGGCGGCCGGGCGCTGCTGCTCGGGGAAACCTGCCTGGCGCTGGGCGTGATCTTCGCCAGCCTGGCGATTCCGCTGGGGCTGGATGCGCGCTGGACGTCCGCCGCCTGGGCGGTGGAAGGCGCGGGGATCTTCTGGCTGGGCCTGCGCCAGCAGCGGTTGCTGGCGCGGGGCTTTGCGCTGTTGCTGCAATTGGGTTCGGCGCTGGCGTTCCTCAGCGGGCTGCGCGCCGGTGAAGCCAGCCTGATCGACGGCGCGCCGCTGGGGGCGTTGATGCTCGGCCTGGCGCTGCTGTTCAGTTTCCATCAATTGCGCCAAGCCCCGGCGCCACAGACGCAGCCGTGGGAACGCTACGGCTTGCCGGTGCTGGCGTGCCTGGGCCTGACGTTCCTTTATCTGTTGGCGCCGCTGTTCTTCTTCGCCCACGGCACCGCGATCAGCTGGGCGCTGGCCGGGCTGGCGACGCTGTTCGTCGGCCTGCGCCTGCAATCGCGCACGTTCCTGTTCACCGCGTTCGCCGTGCAGCTGCTGGGCGGCGCGCTGTTCCTGCTGCGCCTGCAAGGGGCCGGGGAAGACTCGGCGGCGGTGTTCAGCGCCGGCTGGAGCGGGCTGCTCGGCGCCTCGCTGATCGGGCTGGCGCTGATCGCCGGCATGCTGCTGGCGGCCCGGGACGACATGGTGCGCAGTGACGTGCGTCTGCTCCAGGGGCTGTCGGTGGTGCTGCTGGCGGGGCTGGTGCTGATCAACCTGGCGGTGCTGTTCGTCCTGCCGTGGCAGACGGCGAGCGCGGTGTGGGCGGCCAGCGGCCTGCTGATCATCTGGCTGAGCCTGTACCTGCGCCAGCCGGTGAGTTTCGTGTTCGGCCTGCTGTTGCAGGTGATCGGCGGGGCGGCGTTCCTGCTGGCCGGTCCCCAGTGGCTCGGGCCGCTGTCCGGCGAGGGCCTCAAGCCGCTGGCCCATGGCGGGTTCTGGACGCCGCTGGTGCTGGGCGTGGCCGCGCTGGTCGGCGCCTGGCGCCTGCAACTGGGCAATCACGCCTCGGCGTTCGACCGCTTGAGCCTGCATCGTCTGTCCGAGGTGTTGCTGGTGTGGGGCGCCGCCTGGTGGGCATTGGCTTGGGTCAGCGAAGTGCTGCGCTTTGCGCCGTTGCCTCTGCAGGCGACGCTGTTGCTGGCGGTGGCGGCGTTGAGCGTCGGGGTGTGGACGCTGCTGGCCGTGCGGTTGAAATGGCCGGCGCTGGGGCTGGTCTGCACCTTGCTGACGCCGGCGGCGGGTCTGGTGCTGCTCGCGGCCTGGCATTCGCGCTACCACCCGGCGGCGGAGTTCGGCTGGCTGGCCTGGGCGTTGGTGTTCGCCGTGCACTTCTTCAGCCTGCGGCGCCTGGCGCCGAGCCTGCCGGCCCGGGCCCTGAGCACGGCCCACGTGCTCGGCTGCTGGCTGTTGATCGGCGTGCTGGCGCTGGAGCTGCGCTACGGCCTGCTGCTGTTGTCCGAGCAGTACAACGCCTGGCGCTGGCTGGGCTGGGCGATCCTGCCGAGCCTGTACTTGCTGCTGATGGCGGCTCCGCGCGACTGGCCGTGGCCGGTGGCGGCGTTCCCCCGCGAGTACCGCGTGTACGCGGCGGCGCCGCTGGCGGCGCTGATGCTCGGCTGGTTCTGGCTGGCCAACGGGGTGAGCGACGGCAACGCCGAACCGCTGCCTTACGTGCCGCTGCTCAACCCGCTGGAGCTGGGCCTGCTGTTTGCGCTGTTCGGCGTCTACGTCTGGTCGCGCAGCGCCGTCGAGCGTCTGGCGATCCGCAAGGACTACGCCAGCCTCGCCGCGCAGGCGGTCGCCGGGGTGTCGCTGTTCGCCTTCGGCACGGCGCTGGTGACCCGCGCCGCCCACCATTGGGCCGGGATCCCTTTCGAGCTGGATCTGCTGCTCGAATCGATGCTGGTGCAGGCAGGCCTGTCCATCGTCTGGACGCTGATGGCGCTGGCTCTGATGATCGGCGGGCACCTGCGCCATCGCCGCGAGGTGTGGCTGATCGGCGCGGCGCTGATCGCGCTGGTGGTGGCCAAACTGATTTTCGTCGAATTGAGCAACCGTGGCGGACTGGCCCGGATCGTCTCGTTCATTGGCGTCGGCGTGTTGCTGCTGGTGGTGGGCTATTTCGCCCCGTTGCCGCCCAAGCGCGCCGAGGCCGCACCGGCGGCGGACAAGCCTGCGCCGGAAACCGGAGGAGTGTCGTCTTGAGTCGCAAGCTAAATCTGGGGTGGCTGGTGCTGGGCGTGGCCATGACGGTCGGCGCCCAGGAAAAACCGGCGGACTTCGCCGTGCAGATCCCGTTGGCGGTCACCGGCGACGGCCCGTGGTATCGCCTCGAGTTGCCGTTGAGCGCGCAATTGCAAGCGCGCCAGACCGACCTCAGCGATCTGCGGGTGTTCAACGCCGCCGGCGAGCCGCAGGCCTACGCCCTGGCCCGTGAATCGGCGCAGACCCGCGACGACGGCCAGTTGCACGACGTGAAGTGGTTCCCGCTGTACGACGCCGCCGACGCCCAGGAACGCGCGCCCAATGTGCGCATCCAGTCCACCACCAGCGGCACGCTGGTCGAGGTGCAGCCGTCCAGCCATCTGGAGGCGGGCGAGGAAACCCTGCGCGGCTGGTTGCTCGACGCCAGCGCGGTCAAGGCGCCGCTGCAGCAGCTGATCCTCGACTGGAGCAGCGAGCGGGACGGCTTCCAGCGCTTTTCCATCGAGGCCAGCGACGATCTGCAGCACTGGCGCCCATGGGGCGAAGGGCAGGTGGCGCGGCTGACCTTTGCCGACGAGCAGGTCGAACAGCACGAAGTGGCCCTGCCGGGCCAGAACGCCCGTTACCTGCGCCTGCTGTGGGACTCGCCGGCGTCGGCGCCGGCCCTCACGGCGGCCCAGCTCAAGAGCAGCGACCCGCGCCAGGTGCCGCTGCCGTTGGTCTGGTCGCAGGCGCTGGCCGGCACCCGCGGCAAGGCCGGCGAGTACACCTGGCAGTTGCCGATGGGGCTGAACGTCGAGCGGGTGCAGGTCGAACTCAAACAGGCCAACAGCCTGGCGCCGGTGACGCTGGCCGGGCGCCGCGAAACCAGCCTGCCGTGGCAGACGCTGACCGGCGGTTTGCTCTACCGCCTGACCCAGAACGGCCAGGACGTGGTGCAGAACGAATTGCAGCTGTACGGGCAGACCGTCCAGCAACTCAGGCTGACGGTCGACGAGCGCGGCGGCGGTCTGGGTGAGCAGGCGCCGAGCCTCAAGTACGCGGTGCGCGCCACCCAAGTGATCTTCCTGGCCCGGGGCGAAGGCCCCTACAGCCTGGCGCTGGGCAATGCCGGCGTGAAGACCGCGAACCTGCCGCTGTCCACGCTGATCCCTGATTTCACTCCGGCGAAACTGGCGGCGCTGGGCAAGGCCACGGTGCAGGGCGAGGCGCTCGCGACCCGGACATCGACCGCCACCACCGCGGCGACGGCGGACACCAACTGGAAAAAGTTCGGGCTGTGGGCGGTGCTGCTGCTCAGCGTGCTGTTCCTGGGGGCGATGGCGTTCAGCCTGTTGCGCAAGCCGCCGGCCAAGTCCTGAGGTTGGCCGGTGCTGGGCGCCGGATCGCGGGCAAGCCCGCTCCCACAGGAAGCGGCGGTGTTCACTGGATTTGTGTCCACCGAAGATCCCTTGTGGGAGCGAGCCTGCTCGCGATGACGGCGGTATGGCCGACAGGAATCTCGGCCCGGTCGCGAAAACCGAGCCGCCGCCCGTCCCGTTTTCAATCTACGCTCAACCTCGTGCCTGAACTCTGTCCCGCCAATCCCGTCAGATGGCAGGAATTGCCCCGACGCACGTTTACGGGCGTCACCGCTCGCTAGGTTTCCAGACTCCCTGTAAACTGCGCGGGTTTTTCAGCCCCCCATTCCACCGGAGCCGTCCATGTCCCGCGTTACCCTGAGTCGCTATTTGATTGAGCAGACCCGCAGCAACAATACCCCTGCCGATCTGCGCTTCCTGATCGAAGTGGTGGCGCGTGCCTGCAAGGAAATCAGCCACGCCGTGTCCAAAGGCGCCCTCGGCGGCGTGCTGGGCAGCATGGGCACCGAGAACGTCCAGGGCGAAGTGCAGAAGAAGCTGGACGTGCTGTCCAACGAAATCCTGCTCGAAGCCAACGAGTGGGGCGGCCACCTGGCCGGCATGGCGTCCGAAGAGATGGACAATGCCTACCAGATCCCGGGCAAGTACCCTAAAGGCGCCTACCTGCTGGTGTTCGACCCGCTGGACGGTTCGTCGAACATCGACATCAACGCCCCGGTCGGCACCATCTTCTCGGTGCTGCGCTGCCCGAACGAATACCTGAGCCAGAACGAAAGCCTGAACGAGAAGGCCTTCCTGCAGCCGGGCACCCAACAGGTGGCTGCCGGCTACGCGATCTACGGCCCGCAGACCATGCTGGTGCTGACCCTGGGCGACGGCGTCAAGGGCTTTACCCTGGACCGTGAGATGGGCAGCTTCGTGCTGACCCACGAAAACATCACTATCCCTGAAAGCACTCAGGAATTCGCCATCAACATGTCCAACCAGCGTCACTGGGAAGCTCCGGTGCAGCGCTACGTTGAGGAACTGCTGGCCGGCGAAGAAGGCCCGCTGAAGAAGAACTACAACATGCGCTGGGTGGCAGCGATGGTCGCCGACGTGCACCGCATCCTGACCCGCGGCGGCCTGTTCATGTACCCGCGCGACAGCCGCGAGCCGTCCAAGCCGGGCAAGCTGCGCCTGATGTACGAAGCCAACCCGATGTCGTTCCTGGTGGAACAGGCGGGCGGCGCGTCCACCGACGGCCATCAGCGCATCCTCGACATTCAGCCTGAAGGCCTGCACCAGCGCGTGGCGGTGTTCCTCGGCTCGAAGGAAGAAGTCGAACGCGCCACGGCCTACCACAAGGCCTGACCCATGGACGCGCCCTGGCAGCCGTTGCTCGATTGGTGGTTCGGCCATGCCGGATCGGCGAGCGCAACATCGGCGCAAAAGGGCGCGTTGTGGTTCGGCAAACGCGACAGCCAAGACCTCGAAGCGCGAGAGCGTTTCGGGGTCTTTGTCGATCAGGCCCTGGCCGGCGGCTTGACCGGGTGGACGCAATGTCCCGAAGGTTGGCTGGCCGTGGTGCTGCTGCTCGATCAGTTGCCGCGCATGATCTATCGCGACACGCCCCAAGCGTTCTCCGGCGATGCCCGCGCCCAGAAGCTGGTCGCCCAGGGCATTGCGGCGGATTTCGACCGGCGACTCAAGCCGATCCAGCGGGTGTTCATCTACCTGGTGTTCGAGCACTGCGAGAACCTTGCGGTGCAGAACGAGGCCGTCTCAAGGTTCATGGCGCTGACGGATGAACAGCCGCAGGCCGAGCGTGCGGTGTTTGCCGACAATCTGGACTATGCCGAACGGCACCGGAAGGTCATCGCCCGGTTCGGGCGGTTCCCGCACCGCAATGCGGTGTTGGGGCGGGAGTCGACGGCTGAGGAGTTGGCGTTTCTTTCGACGCCGGGTTCAAGCTTCTGAATCGGCTTCAACGCCTCTGACGCCATCGTCGGATCGCCGCCCGGAGCCCGCCCACAGGTTTCCGGGATGAACACTGATTGTGCGTACACCCGATAAACCTGTGGGAGCTGGCTTGCCAGCGATGACGGCCGTCGCCGCGCCTCAGATCCTGAAGCTGCCCACCAGATGTTTGAGCCGCGCCGCCTGCTGCTCAAGATCCGAGCACGCGCGCAACGTCGCTTGCAGGTTCTCCACCCCTTCCTGGTTCAGCATGTTGATCTCGCTGATGTCGACGTTGATCGACTCCACCACGGCGGTCTGCTCTTCGGTGGCGGTGGCCACCGACTGGTTCATGCCGTCGATCTCGCCGATGCGCTGGGTCACGCTGCCCAGGCGCTCGCCGGCCTGGTTGGCGATGCCGACGCTGCTTTCGCTCTGGCGCTGGCTGTCGGTCATGATGGTGACCGCCTGACGGGCGCCGATCTGCAGCTCTTCGATCATCTTCTGCACTTGCTGCGCCGAGTCCTGGGTGCGGTGCGCCAGGTTGCGCACTTCGTCGGCCACCACGGCGAAACCGCGGCCCGCTTCGCCGGCCCGGGCCGCTTCGATGGCGGCGTTGAGGGCCAGCAGGTTGGTCTGCTGGGAGATGCTGGTGATCACCTCCAGGATCTGGCCGATGTTCACCGTGTGGCTGTTCAGGGTCTCGATGTTGCCGCAGGAATCGCTGATCTGCGCCGACAGCTGCTGCATCGCGTGGATGGTCTTGTCCACCACTTGCTGGCCGTCTTCGGCCTGGCTGCGCGCTTCGCTGGAGTGCTGCGAGGCGAGGGCGGCGTTCTGGGCGATCTCCTGGGCGGCGGCGCCCAGTTGGTTGATCGCCGCGGCCACGCTGTTGGTGCGCGAGGCCTGCTGGTCGGAGTTGTGCATCGACGAGTTGGAGGCCGCGACCACCCGCAGGGCGACTTCGTTGACTTGGCCGGTGGCCGAGGACACTTCACGGATCGAGGTGTGGATGCGCTCCACGAAACGGTTGAACGACAGGCCCAGGGCGCCGAACTCGTCGTGGCCGTGGATGGTCAGGCGCTTGGTCAGGTCGCCTTCGCCTTCGGCGATGTCGTGCATGGCGCGGCCCATGGTCAGCAGCGGCTGCATCAGGACGCGGATCAGCATGCCGAGCAGGGCGATGATGATCACCACCGCGATCACCATGGCGATCAGCGCCGAGGTGCGGAATTCGCTGAGCATCGAGAACGCGGTGTCCTTGTCCAGCACCAGCGCCACGTACCAGTCGGCCGACGGCACGCCGTTGACGTGGGTGAACGAGATCAGCTGGGTCTTGCCGTCGGCCTCGACTTCCTTCAGGCCGGGGCTGACGCTCGGCGCGCCGTCGGGATAGGCGTCGGACAGGCTCTTGAGCACCAGTTTGCTGTCCGGGTGGATCAGGATCTTGCCTTCGCGGCTGACGATGAACGCGTGGCCGTGGCCGCCGAAGTTCAGCGAGTTGATGATCGCGCTGATGCTGGACAGGTCGATGTCGGCGCCGGCCACACCGATCATCTGGCCCTGGCGCTGCACCGGGGTGGCGACGGTGATCACCAGCTTGCCCGACGAGGCGGCGATGTAGGGTTCGGTGACGATGGTCTGCTGGGCGGCGTTGGCCGCCTTGTACCAGCCGCGGGCGCGGGGGTCGTAGTCCGGTGCGCGGTTGCCGGCCGGCACCGAGAACATCACGCCGTCGGCGCCGCCGAAGTAGCTGAGCTGGAAATTGCCGGTGTAGGCGGGCAGGTCGATGATGCGCTTGAGGCTGGCCGGGGCGTTGCCGTCGGCGACGATCTGCTGGGACAGCGATTGCAGCAGCTGGATGCGGCTCTCCAGCCAGGTCTGGATGTTGCTGGTGGTCAGGCTGCCCAGTTCCTGCATCGACGCTTCGGTGCTGCTGCGCAGGGTTTCGCGCTGGCGATAGTCGTTGAACAAAATGAAACAGGCGAACGCAACGGCCACCACGAGGGCGGCAGCCAACAAGATCTTGTGGCTGAATTTCATGTTTCTGGTCATTAAATGAGCTACCGCGGAGGGCTGGTCAAGAAGGGGCGGCAATTTGCCACAGTCTCGGGCTTTGCGCTGCTCTTATTTCGACTGCTGCGCGTCAAAGATTAGGCCGTTTTGGCGAAAGGCGACGAAAGGCCCAATGGCCTTACAAAGTGTCTGATTTATCGGCAAAAGGCAGACGGGCGGGGCAACAAATAGCCTGTCCGGGAGGGAACCCGACAGGGGTTTTCTCTTCTAAGCTTCTGGTTGGCGCCAGGCCATCCCCCTTCCGCTCCAGGAGTTACACATGTCGCTGCGTTCTATCGCCTTGCTGTCGTTTTGCGTGCTGTTGGCCGCCTGCAGCAAGATCAATCAGGAAAACTACTCGAAGCTTTCGACCGGGATGGCCAAGGCCGAGGTGGAGACCCTGCTCGGCAAACCCACCGATTGCGCGGGTGCGCTCGGCATGTCCAGTTGCACCTGGGGCGACGAAAAGAGCTTTATCAGCGTGCAGTACGCCGGTGACAAAGTGTTGATGTTTTCCGGCCAAGGCCTGAAGTGAACCGGGGCCGCGCGCCCACGGGAGAAAAACAATGAAGCGGTTATTGCTTGTCCTTTTCGCCGGCCTGGTATTGGCCGGCTGCGCCACCACCGGTGAAGATCCGCTGGCGCCCAAGACAGTCCACAGCGTCAACCTCAAGCGCTACCAGGGCACCTGGTACGAGCTGGCGCGTCTGCCGATGTACTTCCAGCGCAACTGCGCGCAGTCCGAAGCCCGTTACACCCTCCAGCCCGACGGCAACCTCGCGGTGCTCAACCGCTGCCTGACGGAAGACTGGCAGTGGGAAGAGGCCAAGGGCACGGCCTATCCCCAGGTGCCGGGCAAGACCGACAAGCTGTGGGTCGAGTTCGATACGTGGTTCTCGCGGCTGATCCCGGGCACCGCCAAGGGCCAGTACTGGGTGCTGTACGTCAGCGATGACTACAAGACCGCCATCGTCGGCGACCCGAGCCGGCGTTACCTGTGGCTGCTGTCCCGCACGCCGACGGTCAACGGTGTGGTGCGCGAAGAGTTGCTGAGCAAGGCGCGCCAGCAGGGTTACGACACCACAAGGCTGATCTGGCGCACCTCGGACCGGCAGATGGCCAAGACTTCCAACTGACCGTCACCGCAAAACCGTTGTGGGAGCCAGCTTGCTGGCTCCCACAATTTTGATCGGCGTCAGCCCAGGAGCTCGCGCAGCACCTGGGTGAACGCCCGGGCGCTGTCCTCTTCTGCGGCATGCCGCCCGCCGCGAACCACCCACTGGCCGTTCACCATGACGTCGCGCACCTGACGGTCGCCGCCGGCGAACAGCCAACGGTTGAGGATGCCGTCGCCCTGGGCGGTCGCCAGATACGGATCGTTGCCGTCGAGGGTGATCCAGTCGGCGCGCTTGCCGACCTCCAGCGCGCCGATCGGCTGGCCCAGCGCCTGGGCGCCGCCGTCCAGCGCCGCGTCGTACAGGGTGCGGCCGACCATCGGCTGATCCGCGCCGTACAGGCGGTTGCGCCGCTGGTCGCGCAGGCGCTGGCCGTATTCCAGCCAACGCAGCTCTTCCACCACGCTCAACGACACATGGCTGTCGGAACCGATGCCCATGCGCCCGCCCTGGGCGAGGAAGTCCACCGCCGGGAAGATCCCGTCGCCGAGGTTGGCTTCGGTGGTCAGGCACAGGCCGGCGATGGCGCGGCTCTTGGCCATCAGCGTGACTTCGTCCGGATCGGCATGGGTCGCATGCACCAGGCACCAGCGCGAGTCGACCTCGACGTTCTCGTACAGCCACTGCAACGGGCGGCGGCCGCTCCAGCTCAGGCAGTCGTCGACTTCCTTCTGCTGTTCGGCGATGTGGATGTGCACCGGACACTGTTTGTCGCTGGCCGCCAGCACGTCGCTGATCTGCTGCGGGGTGACCGCGCGCAACGAGTGGAAACACAGGCCCAGCGACTGCGCCTTCTGCTGGGCCAGCACCGGTTGCAGGCGCGCCTGCAGGTCGAGGTAGGCGTCGGTGCCGTTGATGAAGCGGCGCTGGCCGTCGTTCGGGGCCTGGCCGCCGAAGCCGGAATGGCTGTAGAGCACCGGCAGCAGGGTCAGGCCGATGCCGGCGGCGCCGGCGGCCTGGCTGATGCGCAAGGCCAGTTCGGCCGGGTCGGCGTAAGGCCGGCCGCTGGTGTCGTGGTGCACGTAATGGAATTCGGCCACCGAGGTGTAGCCGGCCTTGAGCATTTCGATGTACAGCTGGCGGGCGATGACGCCGAGTTGCTCCGGCGTGATTTTTCCGACGAGCCGGTACATCAGGTCGCGCCAGGTCCAGAAACTGTCGTTCGGATTGCCGGCCACTTCCGCCAGGCCGGCCATCGCCCGCTGGAAGGCGTGGGAGTGCAGGTTCGGCATGCCCGGCAGCAGCGGACCGCCCAGCCGTTCGGCGCCGTCTGCGGTGGAATCGGCCTGGACACTGGTCAGCACGCCATCGGCGTTGACCTCAAGACGTACATTGTTGGCCCATCCACTAGGCAGCAGCGCGCGTTCGGCAAAGAAGGCGGACATGGTTCAGCACCCCATCGTGTGTTATTTGTATATACATATACAGACGTTTGCCTGCCCGGTAAACTCCGGCAAGCTAGCAACTTTCACCAGACGAACAGGGATCCACCGTGCCGACTCCGCCACCCGTCTCTCCGTTGGCCGCGAACATGGGCGACAGTCCGGCGCCCTTGTACGCCCGCGTCAAACAGATGATCACCCAGCAGATCGACAGCGGTAACTGGCCGCCGCACTACCGCGTGCCGTCGGAAAGCGAGCTGGTCAGCCAGCTGGGCTTCAGCCGCATGACCATCAACCGCGCCTTGCGCGAGATGACCGCCGACGGCCTGCTGGTGCGCATGCAAGGCGTCGGCACGTTCGTCGCCGAGCCCAAGAGTCAGTCCGCGCTGTTCGAAGTGCACAACATCGCCGACGAGATCGCGTCCCGCGGCCACCGCCACACGTGCCAGGTCATCGTCCTCGAAGAGGAGGCCGCCGGCTCCGAGCGGGCGCTGGCCCTGGACATGCGCGAAGGGCAGAAGGTGTTCCACTCGCTGATCGTGCATTACGAAAACGACATCCCGGTGCAGATCGAGGACCGTTTCGTCAACGCGCTGGTGGCGCCGGAGTACCTCAAGCAGGACTTCACCCAGCAGACGCCTTACGCCTACCTGAACCAGGTCGCGCCGCTGACCGAAGGCGAGCACGTGGTCGAGGCGATCCTGGCCGAGCCGTCCGAATGCAAGCTGCTGCAGATCGAGAAGGGCGAACCCTGCCTGCTGATCCGCCGCCGCACCTGGTCGGGCCGTCAGCCGGTGACGGCGGCGCGCCTGATCCATCCCGGTTCCCGTCACAGTCTGGAAGGTCGGTTCCACAAATGAGTCAGATCAAGGTTTTACGTGCCGAAGGCTACCCGCGCATGCCCTGGAAGAACGGCGGCGGCAGCACCGAGGAAATCACCCGCGACGCCGGCGCCGGCCTCGACGGCTTCGGCTGGCGCCTGTCGATCGCCGACATCGCCGAGTCGGGCGGATTCTCCACCTTCGCCGGCTACCAGCGGGTGATCACCGTGCTGCAGGGCGACGGCATGACCCTGTGCGTCGACGGTGACGACACCCGCCCGCTGCGGCCCCTCGATCCGTTCGCCTTCAGCGGCGAGAGCCAGGTGTCCTGCACCCTGCTCGGCGGGGCGATCCGCGACTTCAACCTGATCTATGCGCCGCAGCGCTACAGCGCACGCCTGCAATGGCTGGGCGGCGAGCAACGCTTCTTCAGCTCGGCGGGCACGGTGCTGGTGTTCAGCGTCAGCGAGCTTTTGCAGGTGCAGGTCGATGGCCGCACCGAGCAACTGGGTCGGCACGATTGCCTGCAGCTGGACGGTAACGCCGGGCTGGCGGAAGTCAGTGTCAATGCCGCGTGCTGCGTGATTGAACTGACCGCACGTTGATCCTTTAACAACGGTGGCGAGGGAGCTTGCTCCCGCTGGTCCGCGAAGCGTTTCCCGAATCGGTCGGGAACCCTTCGGCCTCCAGCGGGAGCCGGCTCCCTCGCCATTTTTGTTTCGGTGTTCCTGTTTCCTGCGGCGCACCCATTTGTTACCGAACGCCCCAGCGTGGCGCAATGCCCCGCTCACGTAACAGCCTCCGACCTGCACGCAAACCCCACTCCCGAAAAATTTCATTCACGCCGCAGCCCTTGATCCAGGCGCTCTCCAGCTCTGCGCGAAGGTTTTCTTGAACGTCCCTTCAACAAGTTGGCCGCTTGATTGCATATGCTTGTATGTACAAGTAAAGACGTATGCGTATGAGTTGAAGGAAACTCTCCGCAGCGTCCACTGATTCGCTTGTCGTGCAGTGAAGCGCACAGGCCCGCTTGCCCACCGCCAGGGTTGGTTTGAATTGAATGCTGAGGAGTGTTTTTCGTGACTGACAAAAAGCCTACCAAGTTCCGCGACGTCGAAATCCGCGCCCCCCGCGGCAACCAGCTGACCGCCAAGAGCTGGCTGACCGAAGCGCCGCTGCGCATGCTGATGAACAACCTCGACCCG
>NZ_NEIZ01000008.1:0-211193 GCF_002113645.1 Pseudomonas sp. B35(2017)
GGCGAAATCTCCCACGGGTCTGTACTGCGTCAACAGTCAGAATCCAGCCTAGTCCCTCCTCCTCCCTTCAAGTACCAGCATACAAGCCAGCCTGCTGGCGATGGCGGTCGGTCGCGGATCGAGGCCGGATCCACCGCCTCCAGCGCGAGCAGGCCAAACATCGCAGGCATGAAAAAGCCCCGCGTCCACAGGACAGCGGGGCTTTTTTGTGGGCGAGGGGTGAGCCTCGCCGCAGGCCATCAGAAGCGGTAGGTCGCGCCGATGCCGAAGCCGTTGGCCGAGTTGTCGTACTTGGAGCTGTAGGACTGGCCACGGTCGTTGCTGTTGTTGATCTTGACGGTCTCTTCCTTCAGGTAGGAGTACGCGACGTCGATGGTCAGGTCGTCGGTCGGGCTCCAGCCGGCGCCGATGCTGAAGATGGTCCGGTCGCCGGTCGGGATGCGTGGCGAACGGTCGACGTTGTTGGTCGGCGACTGGTCGAAGGTCAAGCCGGTGCGCAGCACCCATTCCTTGTTCAGTTGGTACGAAGTACCGATGGCGTAGGCCCAGGTGTCGTGCCAGTTCTGCTCTTCGGTGATTTCGCCGAACTGGCCGGCCAGCAGCGGCTGCACGCCGGAGTTCTTGACGGTGATCTTCTCCAGCTGGCTCCAGCGGGTCCAGGTGGTGCCGGCGTAGACGTTCCACTGATCGTTGATCGCCTGGGTGACCGAGAGGTCGGCGGACTCAGGGGTGGTGATCTTCAGCGAAGCGTCGTACTTCTGGCTGGCGCCCAGGCCGATTGCGCCCAGCACGCCGTAGTTGACCTTGGTGTCGCCTTCGAGCTTGTAGTCGACCTTGGAGTGGTAGGTCAGGCCGACGCGGGTGCTGTCGGTGGCCTGCACCAGCACGCCGATGTTGTAGCCCAGCGCGGTGTCGTCGCCCTTGATCTTGACCTTGCCGTCCGGCGCAGCCTGGGTGATCGACAGGTTGGATTCCAGCGAGCCGTCGATGCGGTTGATGGTCGGGCCGAAACCGATCGACACCTTGTCGTTGAAGGCGTAGCTGACGGTCGGCTGCAGGGTGATGACCTTCACTTCCGACTTGCTGCCGAAGTAGCGGCCGGCGAAGCCGTTTTCGTAGTCGGTGATCAGGCCGAACGGCACGTACATGCCGAGGCCGAAGGCCCAATGCTCGTCGATCGGCTTGACGTAGTAGCCCATAGGTACGGAGGTGAAGGGCACCATGTCGCCTTTGTTGCTCCCGCTGTTCGGGCTGGAGCTGCCGTGGCTGATGTCGGTCGAGGCGTCGAGGAACGCAACGCCGCCGGTGACCTGTTCGCGCTTGATGCGCGACATGCCGGCAGGGTTGCCGTAAACGGTGCTTGCGTCGTCGGCAGAAGAAGATCGCCCGGCGTACCCAGTCCCCATCCCGCTGATGCTGTGTTCGTTGATGGCGAAGCCACTTGCGAAAAGCTGGGTGGATGCCAAGGAAACGGCAAGGCTAAGGGTGGTTTTGAGCATGACTTTTTTCATTATTAGAACTCCTGGTGATCACCGGGGCGAAAATTACCAACATTTTCGTCCGGGCGCCAGAGCCCGTATACCTTGAGTTAGAGCGGTTTTGTAGGACAATCCGACCAGATTGGCGTCGTGATGGACGATCTTCCGGAACCGGCGGGTCAGCAAGCGACTTGATTCAGCGGTGAAACACAGGCCTGCCAGGCGCAGGTGAAATCCCGCAGGCGACCCTGGGGCTGGAAGGTCTGGCGCCAGATGCGCGCCATGCCCAGCAGGTCGTCCGGGTCGGGGAGGGTAGGGTTCTGTTCTTCCACCAGCAGCCAGGCGATGGCGGTGGCATAGCGCAGGTTGACGGTCAGTTCCAGGTGCGGCCCGCTGAGGAAGGCATGCTGGCTGGCCAGGCCGCGCACCAGGCTGGCGCGTTCCGGATCCAGCGCCAGGTAATGATCCCAGAGGGCCTGGTGACGGTGCTCGGCGATCCGGTAGAGCCCGTGGCCCCGGCGGTCATGCAGGGCGGAGCCGAGGGCGGACTGGCTGGCGGCGATGCCCAGCAGCAGGGATTCGGCGGTGGCGCAGTGGCGTCCCAGGTAGATCAGCGTGGGACGGATCACGAAACGGCACAGTTCGCTTGCGGCGATACCCATAAAGCCCTCGGATCGTTGGAGTGGCGGCGGGCCTGACCGGGTGCTTGGCAGCTGTGGAACGAATCAGGCCCGCCGGAAGCGGTTCATGCCGCTTGAGTTGAAGTGTAGTGTCATATTCAGGGCGTAAAGGCCTGTTTTTACAATATTTCCGAACGGCCGTTATAACCGTTATGCCGGATCGGACTTAACCGGTTCGGCCCCATCGGGAAACATCGGGCAATAAAAAGCCCCGCGTTATCGGCGGGGCCTTGGCTTTTGCGGCGTTGCGGAGTTGCGGCCGTTCAGGCGGTCAGTGCCTGGCGGGTGCGGTCGATCACGGCCTGCAGCGGTTCGGCGCTGGAGTATTGATCGGGGTACAGACGCTCGCTGTGGCGGGCGATCCCGTGTTCGTTGACCAGGGTGAAACTGAAGCAGCCTTTGCGGGCGGCCAGGATCAGGCAGTTCATCGGTGCAAAAGCGTTGGTGAGGGTGCGAATGGCATCCTGAGTCTGGATATGAGACATGTTATGGGTGTTCCTGCATATGACACGGATCAGATCCGTGCAACGTTAAAACGTTCCAGTAACGACGACCGCCATCGGTCGAACGAAGAACCCGGCTGGAACAAGGCAGCCAGTTTGAAGCGCTATAAGGTTTGGCGCGCTCGGGCTGGCAGGTAGGTACTTAGGAGGACAGGCAACACAGCAAGGGCAGAGGTCCATGGCCCAGGGTGAAGATCCTGATCAATCTGCAGGTTGGTTCGGTCAGAGTAACGCTGTGTCGCGACACGCTTGGCCTTCGTTCGAGGCTGTGCCGGCGCAGGATTTACCTGGAAACCATCGAGGGGTCGATCCTGTTTTTTCGGTGGAGGCTTCTTTGGGAGAAGGCTGACCGCGAGGATGTGTTCGACCGGAATTGACTTTCAGCTTGGTACTAACGGCGCGGATGCTAACCGAACCGGTCGCGCAATGCAAACCGAAAGACACAAAAAAGTCCTTGCGCAGGTCAGCCAGCGCCCATTCCGGAAAGGCTCGCCCCGAAATCGCCCGCCTTCCGACCGGCGGTCGCGCAAAGGCGTCGCGCGAACGAGCGGGCCAGAGCGGTCGCGAAGGCCCGACTGCCGAAACGACCCGAAACGGCGCATCCATATAACCGCCCAACCGGTACTTGTGCACATTAGTTGCGCAGACTGTCACCGCGCTGTCACAACGATCCTGACCCCGGTGGCTGCCTGCGTCGAAAGTTTAAGTCAATGAAAAACATCGCTTTTTTTTGCTGGTGAAAAAATCGTCAGTTTGACTGCGAGCCCCGTTCCACAAGGCTTTGCGGGGGTTGGAGGGCGGTTGTCCACTGAGTTATCCACAGCTTCTGTGGATTGTCCCTAGCGCTTGCTCTAGCACGGGCGTGCCGGGATTTTTTCGGCTTTACCTGTGCGAAAAAAAGAGTAGAGTGGCGCGCCTTCCGATTCGTCCCACAGTGCTTTATGAAGTTTCGCTCAGTATCAGACGCCGTTCCTTCCCCATCTCCCCGTGTCACCGCTCCCAAGCGATTTTCCGTCCGTGTGGCCGAATGGCTGCTGGACAGCCCGCGCCTGAGCGACAGCCGCAACGCCAAGCACCTGGCCGGCCGCTTGCTCAAGCAGCCGGCGCGCGAAGGGGTGGTGGCCGCGCAGAGCCGGCTCGGCCAGTTGATGTGCCGCGAGTGCGGCAATGCCCGGGACCGTCGCATCGGCCAGGACCTGTTGCGCCAGGCTGCCCGCGCCGGGGATCGCCGCGCGCAGCGCGAGCTTGGCTTGCTCGAAGACTGAGCTGTCCAAGACCGGACGCCTTGGTTAACCTTCAGGCTTTATCTGATCGGCGGGAATGACGATGGCGATGGACGTGACCAGCCTGCTGCTGGGCCTTGCGGGCGCAGGCCTGCCGCTGCTGGCGCTGGCCTGGCGGCTGCAGCGCCGGGCCAGTATCGGTCAGGCGGATATCGCGCTGCTCGAGGAACGGTTGGCGATGGCGCAGATGGCCCAGGACGGCCTCAACGCGCAGCTCGATGCCTGCCGTGACGAAATCGTCGACCTCGGCCAGGCCAACACCGCCAAGCAGGTGGAACTGGCCGCGCTGCGCCGGGAAGTCGAACTGTTGCAGATCGACCGCGACGACGCTCGTGACGCCGCCCATGCCTGGAACCTCGAACGCGCCGGCAAGGACGCCGAGCTGCGCCGCCTGGACGCCCAGGCCGCCTCGCTGGGCGCCGAGCTGCGCGAACAGCAGGACAGCCACCAGCAACGCCTCAATGACCTGCAGGGTTCCCGCGACGAGCTGCGGGCGCAGTTCGCCGAACTGGCGGGCAAGATCTTCGATGAGCGCGAGCAGCGCTTCGCCGAAACCAGCCAGCAGCGCCTGGGCCAGCTGCTCGATCCTTTGAAGGAGCGCATCCAGTCCTTTGAGAAGCGCGTCGAGGAAAGCTATCAGGCCGAGGCCCGCGAGCGTTTCTCGCTGGCCAAGGAACTGGAGCGGCTGCAGCAGTTGAACCTGCGCCTGAGCGACGAAGCCACCAACCTGACCCGCGCCCTCAAGGGCCAGAAGACCCAGGGCAACTGGGGCGAGCTGATCCTGGAGCGGGTGCTGGAGCACGCGGGGCTGGAGAAGGGCCGCGAGTACCAGACCCAGGTCAACCTCAAGGGCCCCGACGGTGAACGGTTCCAGCCAGACGTGATCATCTACCTGCCGGGCGACAAGCAGGTGGTGGTCGACTCCAAGGTCAGCCTGACCGCCTATCAGCAGTCCGTCGCCGCCGACGATGAGGGCCTGCGCCAGGCCGCCATGAAACAGCACGTCCTGTCCCTGCGCAGCCATGTCAAAGGCCTGGCCGGCAAGGACTACAAGCGTCTGGAGGGCCTGCACAGCCTCGATTTCGTTTTGCTGTTCGTGCCGATCGAAGCGGCGTTCTCCGCTGCGTTGCAGGCCGAGCCTACGCTGTTCCAGGAGGCCTTCGACCGCAACATCGTGATCGTCAGCCCGACCACGCTGCTGGCCACCCTGCGGGTGATCGACAGCCTGTGGAAGCAGGAGCGCCAGAGCCAGAACGCCCGGGAAATCGCCGAGCGCGCCGGGTGGCTGTACGACAAGTTCGTGCTGTTCATCCAGGACCTGGACGAGGTCGGCAACCGCCTGCAGCAACTGGACAAGGCCTACAGCGCCGCGCGCAACAAACTGACCGAGGGCCGGGGCAACCTGGTCAGCCGCAGCGAACAGCTCAAGCTGCTCGGCGCCCGGGCAAGCAAGAGCCTGCCGGCGGACCTGCTGGAACGCGCCATGACCGACGCGGACGGCCTGGTCGAATTGCCGGAGTAGGCCCACAGGCCTTCGCCGCCGCCATCGCTGGCAAGCCAGCTCCCACAGGGATTAGGGGTGTGCAGGAACCCTGCGGCCACCCGCGGTCCCTTGTGGGAGCCAGCCTGCTGGCGATGGCGTCCGTACTGCCGCCACCTAACCCGGCTGACCGCTACAGCGGCAGGTACCGACTCAACAACGCCCGCAGCGCCGCCGGCTTCACCGGTTTGGCCAGGTAATCCAGTCCCGCCGCATGCACCTGCGCCACCGTCTCCGGATGGCCGTCGGCGCTGATCACCACGCCGGGCACCGGTTCGCCCAGGTTCGTGCGCAGCCACGCCATCAGGTCGGTGCCGGTGTCGCCGTGATCCAAGTGGTAATCCACCAACGCCAATTGCGGGCGGATGCCCTCGCGCAGCAGCGCTGCGCACTCATCGCGGTTGCGCGCCGTCCACACCTGGCAGCCCCAGCGGGTCAGCAGGCTGTTCATGCCGATCAGGATGCTGTCCTCGTTGTCGATGCACAGCACCTGCGCGCCGCCGAGCGGCTTGCCGTTGAGCTCGGGCACGACGCCCGGTTGCGCCGCTTGCGTGCGGGCCAGCGGCACGCTGACGCTGAACACGCTGCCGCGTCCAGGCCAGGAGCGCACGCGCAGCGTGTGGCCGAGCACCCGGCACAGGCCGTCGGCGATCGCCAGGCCCAGGCCCAGGCCCTTTTCGGCGCGGGTCTGGTGGCTGTCGAGGCGCTTGAATTCCTCGAAGATCACTTGCTGCTTGTCCAGCGGAATGCCCGGCCCGCGGTCCCACACCTCCAGGCATACTTCGTCCGCCTGGCGGCGCACGCCCAGCAGCACCGGGCCCTTGGCGTAGCGGAAAGCGTTGGTGAGGAAGTTCTGCAGGATCCGCCGCAGCAGCTTGCTGTCGCTGTCGATGCGCAGGCGGCTGCCGCGCACGCGGAAATTCAGGCCTTGTTCCTGGGCCAGCGCCTTGAACTCGGCGCCGAGGGTGTCGAACAGTTCGTTGACCGCAAACGGCTTGCGGTCCGGATTGATCTTGCCGTTCTCCAGGCGGGAAATGTCCAGCAGGTCGCTGATCAGGTCCTCGGCCGAGCGCAAGGAGCTGTCCAGGTGCTGCACCAGTTTCTGCGCCTCCGGGCTCAGGCCGTCGTCCTGGTGGGAGAGGGCGGCGGAGAACAGCCGTGCGGCGTTCAGCGGCTGCATCAGGTCGTGGCTGACGGCGGCCAGGAAACGGGTTTTCGACTGGTTGGCCGCCTCGGCGGTGCCCTTGGCTTCGGTCAGCGCCACGTTGAGCTGCGACAGCTCCTGGGTGCGCTCGCTGACCCGCTGCTCCAGCCATTCGTTGGATTTGGTCAGGGACTGTTCGGCTTCGCGGAACGCGGTGATGTCGGTGAAACTCATCACGAACCCGCCACCGGGCATCGGGTTGCCGATCAGTTCGATCACCCGGCCGTTGGGGAACAGGCGCTCGGAGGTGTGGGCGCGGCCCTGGCGCATCCAGTGCAGGCGCCGGGCGACGTGGACTTCCGCCTCGCCTGGGCCGCACAGGCCGCGCTCGGCGTTGTAGCGGATGATGTCGGCGATCGGCCGGCCGACGCTGATCAGCCCGTCCGGGTAGTTGAACAGTTCAAGGTAGCGACGGTTCCAGGCCACCAGTTTCAGGGACTGGTCGACCACGCTGATGCCCTGGGTGATGTTCTCGATGGCGCCTTGCAGCAGCGCACGGTTGAACTGCAGGACTTCAGAGGCTTCGTCGGCGATACGCACGACGTCCTCCAACTGCATCTCCCGGCCTTCGATGGCCGCCTTCACCACCGCCCGGGTCGATGAGGCGCCCAGCACACCGGCCAGCAGGCGCTCGGTGTGGGCGATCCATTCGCCGTCGGCGTTCTGGTTCGGGTTGAAGCCCTTGCCCTGGCGATAGGCGAAACGGATGAAGCTCTGCCGCGCCCGCTCTTCGCCGACGAACCGCGCCGCCAGTTTCAAGAGGTCGTCGATCTGCACCGCCAGCATCGAGCGGGCGCTCTGCCGTGCGCTGATTTCCTGGCCGATGAAGCGTCCGGCCTGCCAGTGTTCCGACACCCGCGTGCGGGACAGCACCGAGACCCAGGCGAACAGGGTGAAGTTGCCCGCCAGCGACAGCACCACGCCTTGGGTGAGCGGGGTGATCGGCAGGTTCAGCGGGTTGCTGGCCAGCCATGCAAGGCCCGGAAAGCTGTCCAGCGACCAGCCCAGGCTGCGGGCGGCGATGGGCAGGATCAAGGTGTAGAACCACAGGAATGTGCCGGCGGCGAGGCCGGCGAACACGCCGCGGCGGTTGGCCTGCTTCCAGTACAGCGCGCCGAGCATGGCCGGGGCCAGTTGGGTGACGGCGGCGAAGGCGATCTGGCCGATGGTGGCCAGGCTCGCGGTGGAGCCGAGCAAGCGGTAGCTGACGTAGGCCAGCAGCAGGATCGCCACGATGCTGACCCGCCGCACCGACAGCATCCATTGGCGGAACACTTCGAACGGCCGCTCGGCGTTATTGCGGCGCAGCAGCCAGGGCAGCAGCATGTCGTTGGAGACCATGGTCGACAGCGCGACGCTGGCGACGATCACCATGCCGGTGGCCGCCGACGCGCCGCCGATGAACGCCAGCAGCGCCAGCGCCGGGTGCGCCTCGGCCAGCGGAAGGCTGATGACGAACGAGTCGGGAATGACCGAGTTCGGCAGCATCATCTGACCGGCCAGGGCGATCGGCACCACAAACAGCGCCGCCAGGGCGAGGTAGGCGGGAAACACCCATTTGGCCAGGCGCAGGTCCTGCGGGTCGATGTTCTCCACCACCGTGACGTGGAACTGCCGGGGCAGGCAGATGATCGCCATCATCGCCACGCCGGTCTGCACCACCATCGACGGCCAGTTGATGGTTTCCTTCCAGTATTCCTCCAGGCGCGGGGCGAGCATGGCCTGGTTGAACAGGTCGTCGAAGCCGTCGTACAGGCCGAACGTGACGAACGCGCCCACCGCCAGGAACGCGAACAGCTTGACCAGCGACTCGAACGCGATCGCCAGCACCATGCCGCGGTGGTGCTCGGTGGCGTCGAGGTTGCGCGTGCCGAACACGATGGTGAACAGCGCCAGCACCAGCGACACGATCAGCGCGGTGTCCTGGGCGCGGGTGCCCATGGCGTCGGCACCGGCGCCGATCAGCAGGTTGACGCCCAGCACGATGCCTTTGAGTTGCAGGGCGATGTAGGGGAGGACGCCGACCAGACAGATCAGCGCCACGACCACCGCCAGGGATTGGGATTTGCCGTAGCGGGCGGCGATGAAGTCGGCGATGGAGGTGATGTTCTCCTGTTTGCTGATCATCACCATTTTTTGCAGCACCCACGGGGCGCCCAGCAACAGCAGGATCGGCCCCAGGTAGATCGGCAGGAACGACCACAGCTGTTCGGCGGCCTGGCCGACCGCGCCGAAGAACGTCCAGCTGGTGCAATAGACCGCCAGCGACAGGCTGTACACCCAGGCCCGCATCCGCGGCGGCAGCGGCGCGCTGCGGCGGTCGCCGTAGAACGCGATGGCGAACATGATGGCCATATAGGCCAGGGCGACGATGGCAATCAGCCCGGTGGACAACGACATGAGCACTCCCGACAGAACACGCCCGGACCTGTGCCCGGTCAGACAGTCTGGCACGAGTGCCGCGGTTAGTCAGTGTCGACCAAGGTCGTGGCGCGGCGGGGTGTCGCAGGCGGGGAACCGGGCGGTTCTGCGGTGAGCGCATCGACACGTGCGCGCCGCATTTCAATGTGGGAGCGAGCCTGCTCGCGATGGCGGCGGCCCATCCGGCATCGATGTGTCAGGCAGGCCGTCATCGCCGGCAGGCTGGCTCCCACAGATTCTGCGGTGTCAGTCCTGGCGCAGCGCGATGTCGATCAGCCGGTGCAGTGCTTCCACTTCCAGCGGCTGGGCCGCGAACAGGATGCGGAACACCGTCGGCGACACCACCAGGTTGATCAGGTGATCCACCGAGGGCGGCGAGTCGTCCGGATAGCGGTCGACGATGGTCTGCAACTGGTCGGCGATGATCGCGATGCAGAACCCCGGCGTGGCGCTGGCCTGCACGTCGCGCATGACGTTGCGCCCCGGCTCGGAGCTCATCTCGTCCAGATACTGCTCGGCCCACGCGCGGAGGTCGCCGCGCAGGCTGCCGGTGTCCAGCGGATCGCTTTCGGGGCGCAGGCGGGCGAGGGCGACGTCGGCCAGCAGGGCCGCCAGGTCGCCCCAGCGCCGGTAGATGGTGGAGGGCGTGACCCCGGCCCGCGCAGCGATCTGCGGGACGGTCACGGTGGAGCGCTCCTGTTCCTGGAGGAGCGCGCGCACGGCGCAGTGGATCGATTCCTGCACCCGGGCGCTTCGGCCGCCGGGGCGGCTGCTTTCTTTGATAGGCATGGCGGCGACCTTAACACAAAGAATTTGCTTTAAGCGAAAACCGGGCGCACACTCCGCAAAAGCAAAAAATTAGCTTTTAAGGAGCGTGCCCATGACCAGCCCTGTTTCGAACCGTTCCAGCCTGTGGTTTCTGGCGATCACCCTGCTCAGTTTTCTCGCCGCTTCCACGGCGCCGACGCCGCTGTACCACCTGTACCAGGATCACCTGCACTTCTCGGCGGCGGTGCTGACCCTGATCTTCGGCGTTTACGCCTTGAGCCTGCTGGCGGCGCTGCTGACCGTCGGCTCGCTGTCGGACCACCTGGGGCGCAAACCGGTGATCTTCGCCGCCGCCGTGCTCAACGCCCTGGCGATGCTGGCGTTCATCTATGCCGACAGCGTGGCCTGGCTGATCGGTGCGCGGGTCTTGCAAGGCTTCGCCACGGGCATGGCCACGGCGGTGTTGAGCGCCACGTTGCTGGACACCGACCGCGTGCAGGGGCCGCTGATCAACAGCGTGGCGCCGTTGCTGGGCATGGCGGCAGGCGCCATGGGCTGCGGCGTGCTGGTGGAGTTCGCCCCGGCGCCGTTGCAGCTGACCTACTGGCTGCTGCTGGCGCTGTTTGTGTTGCAGGCCGCGTACGTCTGGCGCCTGCCTGAGAGCGTCACCCCGCAGGCCGGGGCCTGGGCTTCGTTGCGGCCGACCCTGCATGTGCCGGTCCAGGCCCGGTCGACCTTGTGGCGGGTGCTGCCGCTGAACACCGCCACCTGGGCGCTGGGCGGCTTCTACGCCTCCTTGGCCCCGTCGCTGGTGCGCACGGCGACCGGTTCCACCTCCAACCTGATCGGCGGGGCAACCGTGGCCGCGTTGACCGTGACCGGCGCCCTGATGATCTTCACCCTGCGCAACCGGCCCGCAGGCCGGGCGCTGCAGCTGGGCGCCAGCCTGTTGCCGAGCGGTGTGGTGCTGATGCTGCTGGGGGTGCACAGCGCCAGCCTGTCGCTGTTCTTCTTCGGTACGTTGGTGGCCGGCTGCGGATTCGGCGCAGGTTTCCTCGGCGCAGTGCGCAGCCTGGTGCCGCTGGCGTTGCCCCACGAGCGGGCCGGGCTGATGTCGTCCTTTTATGTGCTCAGCTATTTGGCGTTCTGCCTGCCGGCGCTGTTGGCGGGGCACTTCACCCGCAGCCTGGGCCTGCTGGCCACCACCGACGGTTACGGCGCGGTGCTGATCGTGCTGGCGGTGGGCGCGCTGCTGGTCAGCTTCCGTCCCCAGGCGGTGAAGGCGTGCGGCGTTCCATAAGCGCGGCGGATTCGGTTAGCCTTGGCCGGCCACTTCTCTCACGGAACGACCCATGAAGATCATCCGCAGCAAGGCGTTCACCGCCGAACGCGCCTGGGGCGCCCTGGACATCGCCAGCATGAACGGCATCACCACGCGCCTGCACTGGACGGATCAGCCCTACAAATGGCACGTCAACGATGGCGAGGAAGTGTTCGTGGTGCTCGATGGCCGCGTGCAGATGCGCTACCGCGAACAGGGCCAGGAGCAGCAGGTGCTGCTGGAGGCGGGCGACATTTTCTACGCCTCGGTCGGCACCGAGCATGTCGCCCATCCTCAGGGCGAAGCGCGGATTCTGGTGATCGAAACGGAAGGCAGCGTCTGATTGCTTATCTGTATAACAGATAAAAGATAGAGAAATTACCCGTTATATAGATATTCGATCCGGATCTATCATGGTTCCAACCTCACCAGAGGACAGGAGTTCATGATGACTTGCCCCAACACCGCCAAACCCGGCATCAAACCCTTCAGCCACCTGCAGCACCCGCGTGAGGCGATCCGCCAGTTCACCCCGAACTGGTTCGCCGCCACCATGGGCACCGGCGTGCTCGCCCTGGCGCTGGCGCAACTGCCGGTGTCCGTTCCCGGCCTGCACGCCGTGGCCGAAGGGCTGTGGCTGTTCAACATCCTGTTGTTCACCTTGTTTACCGTTGCCTACGCCGCGCGCTGGGTGCTGTTCTTCGACGAGGCACGGCGGATCTTCGGGCACTCCACGGTTTCGATGTTCTTCGGCACGATTCCCATGGGGCTGGCGACGATCATCAACGGTTTCCTGGCGTTCGGCCTGCCGCGCTGGGGCGAGGGGGTGATCCACCTGGCCGAGGCGCTGTGGTGGCTGGACGTGGCGATGTCGCTGGCCTGCGGTGTGCTGATCCCGTACATGATGTTCACCCGCCAGGAACACAGTATCGATCAGATGACCGCCGTCTGGCTGCTGCCGGTGGTGGCGGCGGAAGTGGCGGCGGCCAGCGGCGGCCTGCTCGCGCCGCATCTGGCCGACGCCCACGCGCAACTGGTGGTGCTGGCGACGAGCTACGTGCTGTGGGCGTTTTCCCTGCCGGTGGCGTTCAGCATCCTCACCATCCTGCTGCTGCGCATGGCTTTGCACAAACTGCCCCACGAAAGCATGGCGGCGTCGAGCTGGCTCGCCCTCGGTCCGATCGGCACCGGCGCTTTGGGCATGCTGCTGTTGGGCGGCGATGCGCCGGCGATCTTCGCCGCCAACGGCCTGCCGGGCGTCGGCGAGGTCGCCTCGGGGCTGGGCTTGGTGGCCGGCATCACCCTATGGGGCTTCGGCCTGTGGTGGATGCTGATGGCGCTGCTGATCACCGTGCGTTACCTGCGCGACGGCATCCCGTTCAACCTCGGCTGGTGGGGTTTCACCTTCCCGCTGGGTGTGTACTCGCTGGCGACCCTGAAACTGGCCGGCACGCTGCACCTGGGCTTTTTCAGCGTGGCGGGCTGCCTGCTGGTGGCGCTGCTGGCGGTGATGTGGCTGATCGTCGGCAAACGCACCCTGCAGGGCGCCTGGCGCGGCGAGCTGTTCGTGTCGCCCTGCATTGCAGGTTTGAAGAAATGACCGGCAAAGTTTAGGTAAGGTGTGGCCTGGATCGCGGTTCGAGACTCCAATAACCGTATCCAGGCCGTTCTCTACCTACTCCCTACAAAAAAACAGGTCACACGGAAGATGAGTCACCCCTCACAGTTCAACCTGCTGCGAACCCGGCGCTTCCTGCCGTTCTTCATCACCCAGTCGTTGGGGGCCTTCAACGACAACGTGTTCAAGCAATCGCTGATCCTGGCGATCCTCTATCGGCTCACCATCGAAGGCGACCGCTCGATCTGGGTCAACCTGTGCGCGCTGCTGTTCATCCTGCCGTTTTTCCTGTTTTCGGCGCTGGCCGGGCAGTTCGGGGAGAAGTTCGCCAAGGATTCGCTGATCCGTCTGATCAAACTCGCGGAAATCGCCATCATGGCTGTGGGATCGGTCGGCTTCCTGTTCGATCACCTGTCGCTGATGCTGGTGGCGCTGTTTGCCATGGGCACCCACTCGGCGCTGTTCGGGCCGGTGAAGTACTCGATCCTGCCCCAGGCCCTGCACGAGGACGAGCTGGTGGGCGGCAACGGCCTGGTGGAGATGGGCACGTTCCTGGCGATCCTGGCCGGCACCATCGGCGCCGGGATCATGATGTCGTCGGCGCACTATGCGCCGGTGGTGTCGGCCGCGATCGTCGGCATCGCCGTGCTGGGCTATCTGGCCAGCCGCAGCATCCCCAGGGCGGCGGCCGCCGACCCGCAGCTGCGCCTGAACTGGAACATCTTCAGCCAGTCCTGGGCCACCCTCAAGCTGGGGCTGGGCCAGACGCCGGCGGTGTCGCGCTCCATCGTCGGCAACTCGTGGTTCTGGTTCGTCGGGGCGATCTACCTGACGCAGATCCCGGCCTACGCCAAGGAGTGGATGCACGGCGACGAAACCGTGGTGACCCTGATCCTCACGGTGTTCTCGGTCGGCATCGCCGTCGGTTCGATGCTGTGCGAGCGGCTTTCCGGGCGCAAGGTCGAGATCGGCCTGGTGCCGTTCGGCTCGTTCGGGCTGACCGTGTTCGGCCTGCTGCTGTGGTGGCACTCCGGCGGGATCCCGGACAGCGCGAGCGGGCACAGCTGGACCCAAGTGCTCGGCTTCGGCCACGCCTGGGCCGTGCTGATCGACATCCTCGGCCTCGGCATCTTCGGCGGTTTCTACATCGTGCCGCTGTACGCACTGATCCAGTCGCGCACCGCCGAGAACGAGCGGGCGCGAGTGATCGCCGCCAACAACATCCTCAATGCGCTGTTCATGGTGATTTCGGCCATCGTGTCCATCGTCCTGCTGAGCCTGGTGAAACTGTCGATCCCGCAGCTGTTTCTGGCGGTGTCGCTGCTGAACATCGGCGTCAACGCCTACATCTTCAAGATCGTGCCCGAGTTCAGCATGCGTTTCATGATCTGGCTGCTCAGCCACTCCATGTACCGCGTCGAGCACCGCAACCTTGAAGCGATCCCCGATGAAGGCGCGGCGCTGCTGGTGTGCAACCACGTGTCGTTCGTCGATGCCTTGCTGATCGGAGGCGCGGTGCGTCGGCCGATTCGCTTCGTCATGTACTACAAGATCTACAACCTGCCGGTGCTGAACTTCATCTTCCGCACGGCGGGGGCGATTCCCATCGCCGGCCGCCAGGAAGACATCCAGATCTACGAAAAGGCCTTCACCCGCATCGCCCGGTATCTGAAGGACGGTGAGCTGGTGTGCATCTTCCCGGAAGGCAAGCTGACGGCGGACGGCGAAATCAACGAGTTCAAGGGCGGGCTGACGCGGATTCTCGAAGAGACGCCGGTGCCGGTGATCCCGATGGCGTTGCAGGGGCTGTGGGGGAGTTTCTTCAGCCGGGATCCGGACAAAGGGTTCTTCCACCGTTTGTGGTCGCGGGTGACGCTGGTGGCGGGGGCGCCGGTGGCCGTGGAGGCGGCGCAGCCGGCGCAGTTGCAGGCGTTGGTCGGGGAGTTGCGCGGGACGGTCAGGAAGTGACGCCCGCGCCCGTCATGCGCCGGGAAGGGGCCAGTGCTTTAAGCGCTGGCCTTGAGCCCGATCAGCCCGGCCACGATCAGCGCAACGCTGATCAGGCGCACCAAGGCCATCGACTCGCCGAACAGGATGATGCCCGCGATCACCGTGCCCACGGCGCCGACCCCGGTCCAGATCGCATAGGCCGTGCCCAGCGGCAGTTCCTTCATCGCAAGGCCGAGCAGGCCCAGGCTGATGGCCATGGCGGCGACGGTGAGGGCGGTGGGGAGCGGGCGGCTGAAGCCGTCGGTGTACTTCAGGCCGACGGCCCAGCCGACCTCGAACAGGCCGGCGAAAAACAGAATGATCCAGGACATGCGGGACCTCCATCGATTGACGGGGTCGTCCCCAGAATGATGACTCGTGCGAGCCGCAGGGTCGTCCCTGCGTTGGGCGCTATAGTGCCCAGCATCGACGGGGGGATCAAGTTCGCGCTCAGTCGGGCTGCTGAACGAGTGTCTCGCGCCCGTCCTTCTCGTCCATCCGCCGGAACCAGGTGGCCAGCAGCGCCCCGGAAATGTTGTGCCACACACTGAACAACGCGCTCGGCACCGCCGCCAGCGGCGAGAAGTGCGCGCTGGCCAGGGCGGCGCCGAGGCCGGAGTTCTGCATGCCGACCTCCAGCGCCAGCGATTTGCGCTGGGCCAGCGGCAGGTTGAACAGGCGCCCGGTGAAGTAGCCCAGCAGGTAACCGAAGCTGTTGTGCAGCATCACCACCGCCATGATCAGCAGGCCGGATTCGGCGATCTTCGCCTGGCTGGCGGCCACCACCGCGGCCACGATGACCACGATGCTCACCACCGACACCAGCGGCAGCACCTCCACCGCATGACGGACCTTGTTGCCCAGCAGGCGTTGGGCAACCACGCCCAGCACAATCGGCAGCAGCACCACCTGCAGGATCGACCAGAACAGCTCCATGAACGACACCGGCAGCCAGGCCGACGCCAGCAGCCAGATCAGGGCCGGGGTCAGCAGCGGGGCGAGGAGGGTGGTCACGGCGGCGATGGCCACCGACAGCGCCAGGTCGCCGCGGGCCAGCCAGGTCATCACGTTGGAGGCCGTGCCGCTCGGGCAGCAGCCCACCAGGATCACGCCGACGGCGATTTCCGGCGGCAGGCGGAACACCTGGCACAGCAGCCACGCCATGCCTGGCATGATCACGAAATGCGCCACCACGCCCAGCGCCACCCGCCACGGATGACGGGCGACGGCGGCGAAGTCGTCGAGCTTGAGGGTCAGGCCCATGCCGAACATCACCAGGCCCAGCAGCGGCACGATCGCGCCCTTGAGGCCCAGGAACCAGGCCGGCTGCAGGAAGGCGAGCACCGCGAAAGCCAGTACCCAGTAGGCGAAGGTGTTGCCGACGAAACGACTCAGTGCTGCCAGTGCGCGCATGGCCTGATCCTTATTGTTTATGTGCACCACAAAACGACTGCAGGAGCGAGCCTGCTCGCGATGGCGGACGTTCAGTCAACCCTTTCGTTGAATGTCGATCGCCGATCGCGAGCAGGCTCGCTCCTACAGGTTGTACATCGTCCGGCCTCAGATGCCCTGCGGCGTCTCTTCACCGCCCAACGCCTCGACCAGCGCCGGCAGGAAGTCGCCGAAGGTCAGCATCATCAGGGTGAAGCTGGCGTCCAGTTGGCCCAGGGCCTCGTCGCCGCCGTCCTGTTCCGCCTGATCCTGCAGCAGGTCTTCGAACTTCAGGCGCTTGACGGTCATCTTGTCGTCGAGCATGAACGACAGCTTGTCCTGCCAGGCCAGCGACAGTTGGGTGACCACCTTGCCGGTGCTCAGGTGCAGCTGGATCTCTTCGCTGGTCAGGTCCTGACGCTTGCAGCGCACGATGCCGCCGTCTTCGTGGGTGTCGCGCAGTTCGCATTCGTCGAGGACGAAGAAGTCCGGGGCGGCCTCTTGGGTGGTGACCCATTGGGTCATCACGGCGGTCGGTGCGGTTTTCACGGTCAGCGGGCGGACCGGCAGGGTGCCCAGCACTTCACGCAGGGTGGACAGCAGGTCTTCGGCGCGTTTCGGGCTGGCGGAATTGACCAGGATCAGGCCTTGCTTCGGCGCGATGGCGGCGAAGGTCGACGAGCGGCGGATGAAGGCGCGCGGCAGGAACGCCTGGATGATCTCGTCCTTGATCTGGTCGCGTTCCTTCTTATAGACCTTGCGCATCTGCGCCGCTTCGATCTCTTCGACCTTCTCCTTCACTGCGTCGCGCACGACGCTGCCCGGCAGGATGCGTTCTTCCTTGCGGGCGGCGACCAGCATGAAATCACCGCTGACGTGCACCAGCGGCGCATCCTCGCCCTTGCCGAACGGTGCGACGAAACCGTAGGTGGTCAACTCCTGGCTTGCACATGGACGCGCCAGTTTGGTGGCCAGTGCGGTTTCCAGCGCCTCGGCATCGACAGGCAGGTCTTGGGTCAGGCGATAGATAAGCAGGTTCTTGAACCACATGGGGTGAATCTCTCCTTTATACAAAGGAGGGCATTATTGTCTTCGCCGTGCCATAGGCCAACCCTTCTCTAAGCCTTTGGAAGGCCTGAAAAAATTAATTGAAAAAGTGCTTGCCAGAGGTTGGGTCGCTCCGTAGAATGCGCGCCACACCGAAGCGAAGGGTGATTAGCTCAGCTGGGAGAGCGTCTGCCTTACAAGCAGAATGTCGGCGGTTCGATCCCGTCATCACCCACCATTCGTTTCAAGTGTTTAGCGCAGCGGTAGTTCAGTCGGTTAGAATACCGGCCTGTCACGCCGGGGGTCGCGGGTTCGAGTCCCGTCCGCTGCGCCATATTCGGTAACCTGGAACACTGAACGCCAGGTCACCACGGAAAACCCGCTGAGGCGGGTTTTTTTCTGTCTCAAGTTTGTACGTTGTTCCTCGGGTTGCATCGTTTCACGGGTTTTCAGGTTTTTTTGAAAAAAACTTCAATTAAATCAACACTTTACGAAAACTTGTGGCATAATGCGCCCCGTAACGAAGCAAGGGTGATTAGCTCAGCTGGGAGAGCGTCTGCCTTACAAGCAGAATGTCGGCGGTTCGATCCCGTCATCACCCACCATTCGTTTCAAGCGTTTCGCGCAGCGGTAGTTCAGTCGGTTAGAATACCGGCCTGTCACGCCGGGGGTCGCGGGTTCGAGTCCCGTCCGCTGCGCCATATTCGGTAGCCTGGAACACTGAACGCCAGGTCACCACACGGAAAGCCCGCCTAGTGCGGGCTTTTTGCTGTCTGCGATTTACCTTTTTGCACATCCACTGTGGCGAGGGAACTCGCCACAGTGCGTTTCATTGGCTGGCGTTGCGGCTGTGCCGGTAGTCGCTCACCGCCTCATACACCGCCTTGCGCAAACGGTTGATCCCGCCGATCGGCCGATGGGCCTCGATGCCGAACCACGGGTTGAAGGACAGGTTGTCGCATTGCAGGTTCTGCGCCGGGGTGTCGAAATCCTGGGGCGGCAGGGTAATGCGCGCCACGGTCTCGAACGGTGCATCCTGCTCGCGCCATTCGATGCTGGTGTCCTCGATGGGCATGAACGCCCGGGCGTCCTGGCGCTGGATCTGCAGCGCGAAGCAGGCGGGCACGCGATCCGTCGACAACTGCTGGTTCAACGCGCTGCGCAGGAAGTTCGGCAGGTCCCGGTTCTGCTTGGGCAAGGTGTAGGCGGGGCAGTTGTCCGGATCCGGCGTTACCCGGAACTTGGCGTTGGTGTCCCCGAACCGGTACGGCGACACCGAAAAGTACGTCGTGCGCGTCGGGCTTTCCGGCGGCGCAGACAGCGTCGCCAGGGCGATGAACAAATGACGGACCTGCCAGTTACGCGGATCCCAGCCCGGAAAGAACGCCATGACCCGCTTGCCGTCCGCCTGCGCCGCCACGTTCTGACGGTATTCGGCGACATCGCTGACAAAGAAGTTCGGGTGGCTGAACATCACGAAATCCTGTTCATGCAGATCCCGGCGGTCGTCCAGCAACTGCTTGCCCGGCACATCGTGCAGCTTGATCGCCATGCCCCGGGCGTCGCGGATGCTGTCGAACTGCGGGTAGGCGTTGCCGTTGGACAGGCGCACCGTCGCCTGCCAGACCTTGCCCGGCTCACTGAATACGCCGCGGCGCAGGTTCTCGGCCAGATCCGGCAACACCTGCACCTGCGCCTTCACGCAGCCGTGGGCCTTGGCGTGGGCATCACGCAGATACCGGGTGCTTTCCCGGTGCTGATCGACGATGCGCACGGCGGTCTGGATGACGTCCTGGGTCATGGCCGCTTCACCCGGCGGAATCTGTTCCAGCGCCGAGACCGGGCCACGGTGCTGCCAGGCGAACCAGGCGGTGGCCAAGGCCCAGCCAATCAGGCCGAGCGCCAGCAAGAGCAGCAGGGTCTTGCCCAGGATCCGCCCCAGCCACAGCCAGAGGCGCGCCAGCGCGGACGGTTTTTTGTCGGTCTTGAAGATCATGGCAGTTGCGCCTCCAGCGGGCCGCCCAGCACTTTCAGGTATTCCAGCAGGGCCCAGCGTTCCTCGGGCTGGAGCAGCCGGCCGATCACGCCGTTGCCCCGTTCGCCGGCGCGGAATTCGTGGCCGCTGTTGTGGTTGCCGGTGATTCGGGTGTCGAACAGGAAGCCGTTGGTAAAGGCCTCGGTGCGGTAGCCCAGATGCCGCGGGTCGTACTCGAACGTGCCTTTGTAGAAGGTGGTGGCGCGTTCGTCCTGCGGCGACAGCAGTTGAAAGAGGCTGGGCACCGAGCCGTTGTGCAGGAACGGCGGCGTGGCCCAGACGCCGGCCAGCGGGCGGGCCTTGTAGGCGACTTTCTCGCGTACGCCGATAGGCAGGCCGAAACCGTCGAGTTGCGGTTTTTCGGCCGGGGTGACGCCGGCCTCGCGATAGGCACGGTTTTCCACGAAGGCCGTCACGTAGGCCAACCCCTTGGCCACCGACAGCCGGCTCAAGTCCAGCGGCTCGGTGGGATCGGGGTGCAGTTTTACGTCCATCTTGGCCAGTTCCGCCGGATCCCATTGCAGGGCGGTCAGATCGAAGCGGTGGTTGGCGATGTTGGTGGCGGCGCCGGGATCGGTGCCGATGACCTCCACCGGCAGCATGGGCAGGTGCTGCACCCAGCGTCCGCCTTCCTGGGTCTGGCGCGGCACGTGGCAGCCTGCGCAGTTTTCGGCGAACAGGGCCCGGCCCTTGGCGGCCAGCGGCTTGTCGACGGCACCCAGCAGATCTTCGGGCCAGGTCGGCGGCTGCAGCTTCTGCAGCGTCTGTTCGATCGTGTGCAGGTCGCGCACGCGGACGCTGGAGGGGTAGCGCGCGTCGCCTTGCAGCGGCTGGCCGTCGGCATCGAAGAAGTTCAGCGTGGCGCCGACGCCCAGCGCCTCACCGACGTTGCGTGCCATCGGCTGCTGCGCCGAGCCGTTCCACTGCACCCAGTCGAACGTCCACATGTCCCACAGTTGCGGGTAATCGACGGGAGCGTCGGCCACGCGGTAGTTGTCGGGCGTGATGGCATCGCCGAAGGTGGCGTTGGCGATCCGGCCGAACGCATCGGTACGGCCCGGGCCTTCTTCGGTGGGGTAGAGGCCGCGGTGGGTGTCGTTCCAGGCGACGCTGAGGAAGGTGTCCAGCGATTGCTTGAAATCCTTTCTCAGCTGCCCGTGGCGGCTGTCGTAGTCGTCGCCCAGCACGGTGCGGGCGAAGCGTTCGAATTTCCACGGGTTGTAATAGGTGGACGCCAGACTTGCCACCAGCGCCTGTCCGAAACTGCCGCCACGCAATGTAGGAACGCTGGAAGGCAGCACGTGTTGGGCGGATCCGCCGTCGATGCGCACGGCCTGGCCGTTGAAGCGCAGCTCGCCGGTGTGGCAGGCGGAGCAGGTGATGTCGAGGTATTGCTCGGAACTGCCGGGGTTCTGGTGCCGGGCAAAGCCCACGGGCAGGTTGCCGGGGTTCTGCGGCGTGGCCTTCTGCTGGGGATCCACCAGGAAACCGAAACGCGCCAGGTATTCCGGTGACGCGAAGCGCTGCTGGGAGAACGGCAGTTCCAGCGCCTGGAACCACGTGTAGCGCAGGCCTTTGACTTGCGTGCCTTGGGGCGTGAAGTAATAGGCCTGGCGTTCTTCCTCCGTCCACTGCTTCAGGTAATGCACTTGCTGCACGGGGGTGTAGAAGGGCAGTTTCGGGTTGGCGACGTAGTACAGCACTAACGCGAGGGCAAGGGCTGCCAGCACGGCGATCAGGATCAACAGTCGGTAAAAGAGGCGCAAGATGTACATCCTTGTCGAATTGTTGCGTTGTTATGCCTGAGCCGGGCAGGGTGGGGCAAGTGGCCATTACGACAAGCATTGTGAGAAGCGTCGGCAGTGATCGTCAGGCCAAGATGACAGAAGCTTCATCCCGCTCTGGATCAAATGCGTTTTAATCCCTGAACTTATCGCAGGTTTCCTGCTCTCATGCCGGTAGCCATTGGTCGTGGCGGCCTGATAAGCTCGCGGCTTTACTCGATTGCCCATTCGGCGCATGAACAAGGAAATAGCATGAAACAGCATCGGTTGGCGGCGGCGGTTGCCCTGGTTAGCCTGGTACTCGCAGGTTGCGATTCGCAGACCAGCGTGGAGCTGAAAACCCCGGCGCAAAAAGCTTCCTACGGCATCGGCCTGAACATGGGCAAGAGCCTTGCCCAGGAAGGCATGGATGACCTGGACTCCAAAGCGGTGGCCCAAGGCATCGAAGACGCCGTCGGCAAGAAAGAACAGAAGCTGAAAGACGAAGAACTGGTCGAAGCCTTCGCGGCGCTGCAGAAGCGTGCCGAAGAGCGCATGGCCAAGATGAGCGAAGAGTCGGCGGCCGCCGGCAAGAAATTCCTCGAAGAGAACGGCAAGAAGGCCGGCGTGGTCACCACCGCATCCGGTCTGCAGTACGAAGTGGTCAAGAAGGCCGACGGCCCGCAGCCTAAGCCGACCGACGTGGTGACCGTTCACTACACCGGCAAGCTGACCAACGGCACCGTGTTCGACAGCTCCGTGGAGCGCGGCAGCCCGATCGACCTGCCGGTCAGCGGCGTGATCCCGGGTTGGGTCGAAGGCCTGCAACTGATGCACGTCGGCGAGAAGTACAAGCTGTACATCCCGAGCGACCTGGCCTACGGCGCGCAGAGCCCGAGCCCGGCGATCCCGGCCAACTCGGTGCTGGTGTTCGACCTGGAACTGCTGGCCATCAAGGATCCGGCCAAAGAAGACGCCGCTGCCAAGTAAGCAGCGTCGGTTTCGCCCACAACGCCTCGCTCATGCGGGGCGTTGTTGCATCTGGACGGCGGCAAGCGTAAACAGAACGAACCCCTGCCGGTGCCGGCAGTCCCAGACATTGAGCCACCGGCGGTAACTGTCCTGGCTCGCCAAGTCAATGAAATATTGGGGTTTTTTAGGTGAGTAAAAAACGCCCGATCTGAGCGCAGCCCTTGTGAAACGGGGCTCTCAGCGTCGAAATGCAGCTCTGTTCACAAGGTTATCCACAATTTGTGTGGATAACATTTCAACGGGAAAAATCAGATGAAAACGCCGTGGAACTTCGCCCGATTCCTGCCCCTGGCCGGACGCCTGCTCGCCCGCGGGCGTTTGCCGACGTTGCTGTTCGCCGTGGCCAGCAAGGGTGCCGCCCAAGGCGACCGGCTGGGCAAGCTCAAGGATGACCTGCGCCTGCTTCAGGCGTTGTGCCTGGCGTGGTGGCGCGGCGAATACCGGGCGATCAGTCCCAAGGCGATCGTATCGGTGGTGGCCGGGCTGATGTACTTCCTCAGTCCTGTCGACGCCATCCCTGACTTCATTCCGGTGTTCGGCATGCTGGATGACATCGCTGTGCTCGCCTGGCTGATGAAGACCCTCGGTGACGAACTCGATGCGTTCCGCCGGTGGCGCAACCAACAGGCTCCGGAGAAGCTTCGTGTGGTCGAGCGCCTGCCCGATACCCCCGAGCAGCTTCAGCTTCAAGGCCCGAAAAAAAAATGATCGGCGACGGTCGCTCATTCAGATAGATGCCCCCCACGACCTTGGCCGCTGTTAGGATTACACTTCAAGGGAAAAGTGCTGACTCGCTAAGTGGTGTAGTCCTACGGGGTAGTCATGGATATTCAGATCATTACACGCGAAGGCGAGCCCGAGTATGCGGTTCTGCCATGGGCTCAGTATCAGGCTCTACTGAAAGCAGCAGGCATCAACGAAACACCGTCGCGGCCGGCACCGGCGCCGGTCGCGGCCACCCCGGACCCGATTCTTCCAGGTCTGGACCAATTACGCAGTTTGCGCGAAGGGAAGGGCATCGCCATCGAGGCGCTCGCCCGCACGGTAGGCATCAGCCCGTCTTACCTGGCCATGATCGAAAACGGCGAGCGTCAGCCCGACGCCGCGATTCGCCGCAGCCTGGCCTGGGAACTGACGGTGCCAGGGTGGAGGGAACAATCGTGAGCGTACGCATCAGCCGTCAACATTGGGACGGATTGCTGGGGGAGCTGGATCAGGCGCGCAGGCAGCGCCACCTTTTGACCTATCGGGCCTTGCTCGAACGACTGCAACTGCCCACGCCGGCGATGCAGACGCTGACTGCGGCACTGGAGCACCTCGCCGCCCTGGACGCCAAGGCCGAACAACCGTTGCGCAGTTCGCTGGTGATCAGCCAGGGCGCCAGCCGCCTGCCGCGCACCGGTTTCTTTGAATGCGTCGAGCGGCTGGGGCGTTTCTCCGGGCCGTCCGACGGCGTTGCCGCCGCTTCCTGGCACGCCTCCGAAGTGGTGCGGGTGTTCGAGTACGAATACCCCGAATCGGCGGAGGCCTGAGTGTTTCTCAAGTTCAAGGCGCACGCCGGTTACTGGCTGGCGCGCAGGTTGTTCCACTGGTCATGGTTCGTCCGCCAGCCCCGAGGCTGGCATTGGCTCGAAGGGCAGTTCGCCCGGATGGCGAATCTGGGCGATGTCGGCGCGCAGAGCTTCTACGGGCACATCCTGACGTTTCGCGGCGTGGGGCTGGGGGCGCGTGAAGAGGGCGTGCGGTTGCTGCGCCTGGCCGCATTGGCCGGTGACGGCAAGGCGGCCTACCAGGTCGGGGCCATCAGCCTGGCCGGCACGCCGTCCAAGGCGCCGGATCCGGCGGAGGCCGAGCGCTGGTGGGGGATCGCCGCCAAGGCCGGGCATCCGTTGGCGGAGGTCAAGCTCAAGGAACTGGCGGCGCGCGGACGATCCGAGTGACAGGCCTGTCTCAACGAATGAGCGGGGCGTGAGGGCAACCTCCCGCCCCGTTTTTTGCGCCTGTCGTTCGAGCCTGCCCGCACCCACAGGAGACGGTCTCAGCGTTGCCCCATCAGCAACGCCGGCCCTGCGTCAGGCACGGCCCCGCAGTCGATGACGTGCACGCTGTAGCCCGGCACATTCTTGGCGTGGTGCTTGGCCTGCGACGCCATTTCCGCGAGCTGGCTGGCGTCCAGTTGCCCGCACGCCTCGGGGTGCAGGTGCACCACGCCGATGGACAGCGACAGCAGCGGGAATTCCTGGCGCACCCCCTGACGGTTCGGTGCGGTGAAGCAGCCGGCGTCGAGGTGTTCGGGGCGGTAGAAGCGCCGGCACTGGCTCTGGAAGTCGTCGAGCAACTGGTTGAGGCGCTTGCGCCAGTCTTCAGGTCCCAGCACCAGCAGGAAGTCGTCGCCGCCGATGTGGCCGACGAAGTCGCGGGTGGGGTCGACGCGCTCGTTCAGGCATTGGGCCAGGCACAGCAGCACTTCGTCGCCCCGGCCGTAGCCGTAGATGTCGTTGAAGGGCTTGAAGCTGTCGATGTCGACGTAACAGATGATCGACTCGCGGCCCTGCTGCAGCAGGCGGGTCAGGCACTGCTGGATCGGCACGTTGCCGGGCAGCAGGGTCAGGGGGTTGGCGTAGCGGGCCTGCTGGATCTTCAGCTCGGTGATCAGCTTGAGCACGTCGATCACCCGGCCCAGGCCCAGGTAGCTGCCGTTGAGGGTGATGATGAAATCCTCTTCGATGCGTTGCCGGGCGCGGCTGGTGATCAGGCGGCTGACCTGCTGCAGCGACTGGTTCATTTCCACGGCCAGGAAATCTTCGCTCATCAGGCGGCTGATCGGCTTGCGGGCGAACAGGTCGGTGGCGAACGGCTTGAGCAGCGCATCGGACAAGGAATGCCGGTGGACGATGCCGCAGGGCTGGTCCTGGGCGTCGAGCACCGCCAGCGAATTGAGGTTGGCCTGGCGGCGGAAGGCTTCCAGCACGTTGGCGGTCGGGGTGTCGCGGTTGACCGCCGGCTGGTCGTTGAGCAGGGCGCTGAGGTCGCTGCCTTCGTCGTTCAGGGCGACGGCGCTGCTGTCGTGCTTGGGCATCAGGGCCCGGGCGTCCCGGGGCGGATGTTCCTGGGGACGGCCCAGCAGGTAGCCCTGCACCAGGTCGATGCCCATCTCCGTGAGCACGGCGAGCTCTTCCGGCAGTTCGATGCCCTCGGCGATCACCTGGGCCCTGGAGGCCTTGGCGATCTGCAGGATCGAGCCGACGAACTCGCGCTTGAGCGCATCCTGATGGATGCCGTCGATGAAGTGGCGGTCGATCTTCACGTAGTCCGGACGCAGCTCGGACCAGAGCCGCAGGCTCGAATAGCCGGCGCCGAGGTCGTCCAGCGCAATCGAGAAGCCCATGGCCCGGTAGTGGTGCAGCGCCGTTTGCAGCAACTGGAAGTCGTCGGTCGGCGTCTGCTCGGTCAGTTCGATCACCACTTGGCTGGGCGGGATGCCGAAGTCCTGAAGCAGTTGCAGCGTGCGCCCCGGTTGATGCGCGGCCTCAAGCAGCGACTCCGGCGAGACGTTGAGGAACAGCTTGCCCGGCAGCCGCTGTTCGTTGAAGCGCCGGCAAGCGCTTTGCCGGCAGGCGATCTCCAGTTCGCTCAGGCGGCCGGCCTGGCGGGCCACGGCGAACAGGGCGATGGGGGAGTGCAGCGGGCTGTTGGACGGGCCCCGGGTGAGGGCCTCGTAGCCGAGGATGCGCCGTTGCGAGAGGCAGATGATCGGCTGGAACAGGCTGTGCAAACCGCTTTGAGTCAGGATCGAGCTCAAGGCACTCAGCTGTTCGGTCGTGGTCATGGCATTCTCGGGCGATAAAAAAAGGACTGGGAGCGCTCTTGTTCAAGAGTCGCTCCCAGTCCTTTATTGCACGACAGAATGATGACTGTTTGATGACGATCCGGGGATCGTCACCATTAAATTGCCATCACCTTACTTCTTGGCGACCTGGTTGCTCAGCTTCAGGTAATCCAGCAGCACCCGCCCGGTCTCGCTCAGGTAGGCGTCGTCTTCCGGCTTGACCTTGTCCGGCTCGGCGGCGGCCAGGGCGTCGTCGTCTTCTTTCTTCAGTTCCTTGAGCGGTTCTTCGCCCTTGGCCTTGCGGCGGATGTTTTCCATCGCCAGCTGCTTGGCGTCGATGTCGGCGTGCTGGGCGCGGCGGTCGGCTTCGTTGAGGCTGACGGTCTTCTCTTCCAGCAGCTTCTGCGCCAGGGCCAGCTTGTCGCGGATGAACACGAACTCCGCATCCTTGGCGGTGCGGGTGTCATGCTCGGACTTGAGCTGCGCCAGGAACGGCTTGAACGGATCCACCGCCGGCTTGATCGCCGCGCGGATGGTGTCCCACGGCATGGCTTCCGGCAGGGCGCTTTCGCCGATTTCCTTGGTGTCGATCAGCGACGGGTAGTCGATGTCCGGCAGTACGCCCTGGTGCTGGGTGCTCTGGCCGGAGACGCGGTAGAACTTGGCCAGGGTCAGTTTCAGCTCGCCGTGGTTCAGCGGCTGGATGGTCTGCACGGTGCCTTTGCCGAAGGTCTGGCCGCCGATGATCAGCGCACGGTGGTAGTCCTGCATGGCGCCGGCGAAGATCTCCGAGGCCGACGCGGACAGGCGGTTGACCAGCAGCGCCATCGGCCCTTTGTAGAAGGCGCCCGGGTTTTCGTCTTCGAGCACGTCGACACGGCCGTCGGCGTTGCGCACAAGCACGGTCGGGCCCTTGTCGATGAACAGGCTGGTCAGCTCGGTGGCTTCCTGCAGGGAGCCGCCGCCGTTGTTGCGCAGGTCGATGACCACGCCGTCGACTTTCTCTTTCTGCAGTTCGGTCAGCAGTTTCTTGACGTCGCGGGTGGTGCTCTTGTAGTCCGGGTCGCCGGCGCGGAATGCCTTGAAGTCGAGGTAGAAGGCCGGGATCTCGATCACGCCGAGCTTGTAGTCCTTGCCGTCCTGTTTCAGGCTGAGCACGGACTTCTTCACGGCCTGGTCTTCGAGCTTCACCGCTTCGCGGGTGATCGGCACGATCTTGCTGGTCTGGTCGTTAGGCGCATTGCTGGCCGGAATCACTTCCAGGCGCACCACGGTGCCTTTCGGGCCGCGGATCAGCTTGACCACTTCGTCCAGGCGCCAGCCGACCACGTCGACCATTTCCTTGTTGCCCTGGGCGACGCCGATGATCTTGTCCGCCGGGGCGACCTGCTTGGTCTTGTCGGCAGGGCCGGCCGGCACCAGGCGCACGACTTTCACCTGGTCGTTGTCGCTCTGCAGCACGGCGCCGATGCCCTCCAGGGACAGGCTCATGTTGATGTCGAAGTTTTCCGCGTTGTCCGGCGACAGGTAGTTGGTGTGCGGATCGTAAGACATCGCGAAGGTGTTGATGTACGCCTGGAAGATGTCTTCCGGGCGGGTCTGGTCCAGGCGCGCCAGCTGGTTCTTGTAGCGCTTGGTCAGGGTTTCCTGGATCTGCTTGGGCTCTTTGCCGGCGATCTTCATCCGCAGCACTTCGTCCTTGACGCGCTTGCGCCACAGGTCGTCGAGCTCGGCGGTGGATTTGAGCCAAGGCGCATCCTTGCGGTCGATCAGCAAGGTTTCCTTGGTGGTGAAGTCCATCTTGTCGACGCCCTTGCCCAGTTCGCCGAGGGCGAAGTCCAGGCGCGCCTTCACGCGGTCCAGGTAGCGCTTGTAGATGGTGAACCCGGCGTTGAGGTCGCCGCTCTTGAGGAAGTCGTCGAACTGGGTCTTCCACTTGTCGAATTCGGCGATGTCGCTGGCCATGAAGTAGCTGCGCGACGGATCCAGCAGCTTGATGTAGCTGTCGTAGATGATCACCGAACGGGCGTCGTCCAGCGGCGGCTTGCTGTAGTGGTGGCGCTTGAGCAGTTCGACGACGTTCAGGCTGGCGATCACTTCGTCACGGTCGGGCTGCAGCTTGTCCCAGCTGTTGGCTGCGAATGAGCTGCCCGAGACCGGCAACAGACCGATACCGATGATGAGGGCGAGGGCGGAGCTGGGGAGCAGATGCTTCATGCTGATTCGACGCGGGGACAATTGATAACGCATATTAGGCCGTCTTTGAAGTCGCCGGTACCTCTGCGCTCTGCCCGAACACAATCGTTCAGTGTTCGTTCAGACCCAGGGCCGGTCGCATAATGCAAAAAGCCCGGCGCTACAGCTTCGGGCTCAGTCCAGACTCACTATGGAGGCAGTGTGAAGGCATTGCAAGGCGTTGACGGTCAAGTGGCATGGGTAGATGAGCCGAGTCCTTCGTGCGATGCGGGGCAAGTGCGCATCCGGGTGGCGGCGGCGGGGCTCAACCGCGCCGATCTGTTGCAGAAAGCCGGGCTCTATCCGCCGCCGCCGGGGGTGAGCCAGGCGCTCGGCCTTGAGTGTTCGGGGGTGATCAGCGAAGTCGGCGCGGGGTCGTCCTGGCAGGTCGGCGACCGGGTGTGCGCGCTGCTGGCCGGCGGCGGGATGGCCGAAGAAGTGGTCGTCGACGGGCGGCACGTGCTGGCGGTGCCGGAGGGCCTGTCGCTGGCCGAAGCCGCCGCGCTGCCCGAGGTCTACGCCACTGTCTGGCTGAACGTGTTCCGGCTGGCGGCGCTCAAGCCGGGCGAGAAGGTCTTGCTGCATGCCGGCGCCAGCGGCATCGGTTCGGCCGCCATCCAGCTGTGCAAGGCGTTCGGCAACCCGTGCTGGGTCAGCGTCGGCTCGGCCGAGCGCCTGGCCTACTGTGAAGCGCTGGGGGCCCAGGGCGGCGCGGTGCGCACCGATGACCTGGAGAGCCTGCGGGACTTCGGCCCGTTCGATGTGATCCTGGATCCGGTGGGCGGCCATTACTCGGCGCTGAACCTCAAGCTGCTGGCGCAGGATGGCCGCTGGGTGCTGATCGGCCTGATGGGCGGGCGCGAGGCGAAGCTGGATCTGGCCCAGGTGCTGAGCAAGCGCGTGCAGTTGCTGGGCTCGACCCTGCGCAGCCGCGACGACGGGTTCAAGGCCGATCTGTTCGCCGACCTGAACCAGCATGTCTGGCCGCTCTTCGCCGAAGGACGGTTGAGCCCGCAGTTGGCGAAGACGTTCGCGGCCAAGGACGCCGAAGCGGCGTTTGCGGAGCTGGCGAGCAACACGGTGGCGGGGAAGGTGGTGCTGCTGATCGACGAAAGCCTGGCCTGACGGCCCGCACATTCTGTGGGAGCGGCGGTGCGGACCGACGCTCCCGCAGGAGGCGGTCAGGTCCAGAGGTGGATCGGCCAGCCGGCCTGTTCGGCGTGTTCGCGCAGCACCGGATCCGGGTTCACGATGTGCGGGTAGTCCACCTTCAGCAGCAGCGGCAGGTCGTTGCGCGAGTCGGAATAGAAGCTTGCGCCCTCCAGGTTCTCTTCTTCGGCGTCCAGCCACTCCAGCAGACGGGTGATCTTGCCTTCGCGGTAGGTCAGGATGCCGGTGGTCTGGCCGCTGTACACGCCATGGGCGACCTCCAGCTCGATGCCGAGGATTTCGTCGATGCCCAGGCGTTCGGCGATCGGCTTGACCAGGTGCGTGCCCGAGGCCGAGATCACCAGGATCCGGTCGCCAGCCTTGCGGTGGGCGGCGATGGCCTTGGTCGCATCGCTGAAGATGATCGGTTCGATGAAGTCTTCCACCCACGGTTCGACCAGGTGTTCCACCTCCGCCGGGGTGCGGCCGATCAGCGGCTCAAGGCTGAACGCCATGTAGTCCTCCATGCGCAGCTTGCCATGGCTGTAGGCGTCCATCAGTTCGTTGTTCCTGCGCATGAACGACTCGGGATCGACCCAGCCCAGTCGTCCCATCTGCTCGCTCCAGAGGGAGGCGCAGTCGCCGTGGATCAGGGTTTCGTCCAGATCAAAAATTGCCAGGGCCATCAGTGCGGTTCTCTCTTCAACGTCAGCAAAGTCATCAGGCTACCTCACGCAGGGCCGTCGGATCGATGGAAAGCTTGAGGCGGCGGCCGTCGGGGTGCAGATCCGCCGCCGAACGGTTGAGCACGTCCACCACCAGTTCCACGCCCCGGGCCTCGACCCGGTAGCGGATCACGTTGCCCAGCAGGCTGTGGCTGCGGATCTGCGCGTCGGGCTCGCCGTCCACGCGCAGTTCGATGGCTTCCGGGCGGATGGCGATGCGGTGGTGGACCGGGCGCTGCAGCAGCTTCGAGGCGCTGTCGGCGTCCAGCAGGTTGTAGTTGCCGATGAAGCCGGCGGCGAACACGTCCACCGGGGCGGTGTACAGGGTTTCGGCATCGCCGCTCTGTACGATCTTTCCCTGGTTCATCAGGAAAATCCGGTCGGACATGGTCAGCGCTTCTTCCTGGTCGTGGGTGACGAAGATCGTGGTCAGGCCGAGTTCGCGCTGGATCTGCCGGATCTGCTCGCGCAGGTGCTTGCGGATCCGCGCATCGAGGGCTGACAGCGGTTCGTCCAGCAACAGCAGGCGGGGCCGGGTGACCAGGGAGCGGGCGAGGGCCACGCGCTGGCACTGGCCGCCGGACAACTGATGGGGATAGCGGCCGGCGAAGTCATTGAGCTCCACCAGCTTCAGCGCTTCGGCCACGCGCTTGTGGCTGTCGTCGGCGTTGACCTTCTGCATGCGCAGGCCGAACGCCACGTTCTGCTCCACGGTCATGTTGGGGAACAGCGCGTAGCTCTGGAACACCATGCCGATCCCGCGCTTCTGCGGGCTCAGCGGCACGATGTCGACGCCGTCGAGCAGGATCTTGCCGCCGTCCACCGGCGTCAGGCCGGCGATGCAGCGCAGCAGGGTGGACTTGCCGCAGCCGGACGGGCCGAGCAGGGTGACGAACTCGCCCTTGTTGATTTCGCAGTTGATGTCGCTGAACACCGTGGTGCCCGCGTAGTGCTTCTGCAGATGTTGGACGCTGACATAGCTCATTGGCTTTTGTCCTTGTTCAAGATGTTGGCGACCCAGGTCAGGACCAGCACGAAAAAGAAGTAGGAGATCACCAGCGCACTGGTGAAGTGGCCGCTGCTGTTGCGCATGTTGTTCAGGTACACCTGCAGGGTTTCGTAGCGGGTGCCGACCAGGATGTTGGCGAACACGAACTCGCCGAACAGGAACGAGAACGACAGCAGCAACGCCACCATCAAGCCCTTGCGCAGGTTCGGCAGCACCACCAGGAACGCCGCCTGCCAGGTGCTGGCGCCGAGCAGTTGGGCGGCGTCCATCAGGTCGCGCAGGTTGATCGCCTGCAGGTTGTTGGTGATCGCCCGGTACATGAACGGCAGCGCCACGGTGAAGTAGCAGCCGATCAGGATCCACGGCGTGCCGACCATCGCCAGCGGCCCGGAGCCGTAGAGCTGCAGCAGCCCCACCGACGACACCACCGGCGGCACCGCGAAGGGCAGCAGGATCAGGATGTTCATCAGCGCGTCGAGCTTGGGGAAGTGGTAGTGCACCACGAACAGCAGCGGCAGGATCAGCACCACCGACAGCGCCAGCGCGCCCACGCACACCAGCAGCGACTGGCCGAAGGCGTGCAGGAAGCGCGGATCGCTCCACAGCTGGATGTACCACTTGAAGGTGAAGCCGCTGGGCAGCACGGTGGCCGACCAACTGCTGGCGATCGAGTAGACCAGCGTGCCCGCCAGCGGCAGCAGCAGAATGGCGAACAGCAGGCAGACCACGACGCGGTGGTAGAGGCCGGCCGGGCCGGATTCAGCGCGAGACATGGTAGCTCCTCTTGAGCAGCAGTTGATGCACGACGGTCACCAGGGTCATCAGGACGACCAGCACCACGGCCAGGGCGCTGGCCAGGTTCGGGTCGAGCGAGATGTCGCCGGAGACCATCGCCGCGATGCGGATCGGCAGCACGTTGAAGTTGCCGGTGGTCAGCGCGTAGACCGTGGCATAGGCGCCCAGGGCGTTGGCCAGCAGGATCACGAAGGTGCCCAGCAGCGCCGGGGTCAGCACCGGCAGGCCGATGTGGCGCCAGAACTGCCAGCCGCTGGCGCCGAGCAGCGCGGCGGACTCGCGCCAGTCTTCGCGCAGCGCATCGAAGGCCGGATAGAGCAGCAGCACGCCGAGGGGGATCTGGAAGTAGGTGTAGAGGATGATCAGTCCGGTCTTGGAGTACAGGTTGAAGTCCTGGATGAGCCCGGCCTGCTTCAGCATGATCGTGAAGCTGCCGTTGAAGCCCAGCAGGATGATGAACGCGAAGGCCAGGGGCACGCCGGCGAAGTTGCTGGTCATGTTGGCGAAGGCGTTGACGAAGTTGCGCAGTTTGCTGTCGACCCGGCGCAGCGAGTACGCGCCCAGCACCGCAATGAGGATGCCGAACACGCTCGACCAGAAACTGATCTCCAGGCTGTACTGGATCGCCTGCAGGTAGAACTTGGAGCTGAAGATCCTGGTGAAGTTGGCCAGGCCCCAGCCGGACTCCTCCGATTGCAGGCTGTTGATCATCACCCAGGCCAGCGGTGCGATCTCGAACACCATGAAGAACAGGGCGAAAGGCACCAGGCACAGGGCGGCCAGCCATTTGCTGCGGGTCATCGGATTCACTTGAGCAGCTCCCGGCAGACGGGTTTGTCGTGGGGCACACCGAGCAGTTCGCAGACGGTGCCGCACAGGTCGGTCTGCTTCGGCCGGGCGCCCGGATCCAGGCTGAAGGCGTCGCCCAGCACGAACAGCGGCACCCGGCGCTCCTCCGGCAGCAGGCCGTTGTGCGAGCGGTCGTTGTTCATGCCGTGGTCGGCGGTCACCAGCACCTGGTAGCCGGCGTCGAGCCAGCCTTGCAGGTAGTCGGCGAGGATGATGTCGGCGCTGCGGGCGCTGTTGCGGTACTGGGGCGAGTCGAGGCCGTGCTTGTGGCCGGCGTCGTCGATGTTCATCGGATGGATCAGCAGAAAGTTCGGGCGGTGGCGCAGGCGCAGGTGCTCGGCGTCGGCGAACAGGTGCGAGTCCGGGTAGTGGTCGTTCCAGTAGAAGTGGCCGTGCTGGATCGGCAGGGCCGGGTCGTCGGTGTGACGGTCGCGCGCCGCCACGAACGGTGAGCGGTTGTACAGCTCGCTGACCCAGTGGTAGGCCGCCGCAGCGGTGGTCAGGCCGGCGTCCCTGGCGTAGTGGTAGATGCTGCGCTGGTTGGACAGGCGCGAGACGTTGTTGTGGACGATGCCGCTGTCGATCGGCGGCACGCCGGTGAGGATGCATTCGTACAGCGGTCGGGACAGGGCCGGAAGCTCGCACTCCAGTTGATGGAGCGCGGCGCGTCCTGCGCCGACATAAGCTTGCAGATGCCCCATGGCGTGACGGGCGACCTCGTGGCTGAGGCCGTCGAGCACGACAAGGATGACGTTGTGCTTCATAGGGGCAGAAACTCCGCGAAACAATAAGAACGGGAAACTCGAAATCGATACGGATCCTGTGGGAGCGAGCAAGCCCGCTCCCACAGGGTTTTGTGCCAGACCCAGTGGGGATCTATCGGCTTACTTCATCTCGACGATGACTTCTTCGTTCCACTTCTGCGGCAGGGCCTTGGAGGTCTTCTCCCACGCATCGGCGTCCTTGATCGGGGTGACCTTCTTGTACTGCTCGTTCGGCAGCAGCTTGGCCTTCACGTCTTCCGGCAGGGTCAGGTGCTCGGCGCGGATCGGACGGGCGTTGCCGCGGGCCAGGTTGATCTGGCCGGCGTCGCTGAAGATGTATTCGCGGGTCAGCTTGGCCGCGTTCGGGTTCTTCGCGTACTTGTTGATGATGGTGGTGTAGCCGGAGATCACCGAGCCGTCGGACGGGATCAGCACCACGAAGTCATCCGGGTTGGCCATCTTGGCCTTGTAGCTCAGGCCGTTGAAGTCCCAGACCACGCCGACTTCCACTTCACCCTTCTCGATGGTGGAGATGGTCGGGTTGGACATCGACAGGCGACCCTGCTTGGCGATGTCGGCGAACAGCAGCAGCGCCGGCTGCAGGTTCTTCTCGTCGCCGCCGTTGGCCAGCGCGGCGGCCAGCACGCCGTTGGCGGCTTGCGCGGCGGTGCTCACGTCACCGATGGAGACCTTGTACTTGCCGCCCTTGAGGTCGGCCCATTTGGTCGGCACTTCGGAGCCGTGCAGCAGCTTCTTGTTGACGATGAAGGCGATGGTGCCGGTGTAGGCCAGCGCCCAGTTGCCGTCCTTGTCCTTGGCCCAGGCAGGCACCTGCTCCCAGGTGCTCGGCTTGTACGGCTGCACCACGCCTTGCTTGACCGCGATCGGGCCGAAGGCCGCGCCGACGTCGCCGATGTCGGCGGTGGCGTTGTCTTTCTCGGCGGCGAACTTGGCGATTTCCTGGGCCGAGCTCATGTCGGTGTCGACGTGCTTGAGGCCGTAGTTCTTGGCCAGGTCTTCCCAGGTGCCTTTCCAGTTGGCCCAGTCGTCGGGCATGCCCACGCTGTTGACGGCGCCTTCCGCTTTCGCAGCGGCTTCCAGGGTTTTCAGGTCGTCGGCCGCCATGGCGGCGGTGCACATTGCAATGGTCGAGCCTAACAGTGATGCCAGGAAAAACTGTTTCATTCCGAAGCTCCTTGGGTCGTGTTCAACGCTGCGATTGCGGTGTGTGTTGGTCTAGGTCAGCAATACCTGAGCCAATCTAAGGGGGCTGGATGACACTTTGATGTCGGCGACCGTCCGGCGGCGTTTTTTTCTGCGGGCCGTCGCAGGCTGCCCGATAAGCGTAGACCATGGCCGAAGCCCGGCCCGCAAGGGACTTGGCCGATGTATTGCAGGCTGTGAGCGTGACCGTCGGGCGGTTTTGTCATCTCCCGGTCATCTGCGCTGCCTAGGCTTTGTGTTCAGTGATGAGCCGGTTTTGCAGCGCGGTTCTGCCCCGAAACAGTGCTGGTCTAGTCCAGATAGGTAACGTTGATGCGCGATGAGGCAACAAAAGCGGTGACAGCCATTTGCCTGATCCTTCAGGAGCAGATGAACCACGGCCTGCTGGCGCCCGGCAGCAAGCTGCCGGCCGAGCGCAAGCTCAGCGAGCTGTTCGGCACCACCCGGATCACGGTGCGCGAGGCGTTGCTGCAGCTGGAGGCCCAAGGGCAGATCTACCGCGAGGAGCGCCGTGGCTGGTTCGTGTCACCGCCGCGCCTGGCGTACAACCTGATGCAGCGCAGCCACTTTCACGCGATGGTCAGCGCCCAGGGGCGGGTGCCGTCGACCGAGGTGATTTCGGCGCGGCTGCAGCCGGCGTCGGCGGCGGTGTGCGCCTGGTTGCAGTTGCCGGCGCTGTCGAGCGTGATCCAGATCTGCCGGTCGCGGCGCATCGACGGGCGGCTGGTGCTGTATGTGGAGCACTACCTGAACCCGCAGTATTTCCCGGGCATCCTGGACTGCGACCTGAACCAGTCGATCACCGAGCTGTACGCGCGCAACTACGACCTGCACTACGGCCGGGTGCGGTTCGAGATCGTGCCGACCTCGCTGTCGGTGGATGCCGCGGCGGCGCTGCGGGTGTCGGTGGGCAGTCCGGGCTTGCGGATCGCCCGGGTCAACTACGATCAGCACGAGCGGCTGATCGACTGCGACCTGGAGTTCTGGCGGCATGACGCGATCCATGTCGGCGTCGATGTGTTCTGAGCTGTTGGCTGGCCGTGACTGGATCGGTGCGCCTGCCGACGTCATCGACAGCAGGCTGGCTCACACAGGGATTCGGGGGGAGTGCGGGGAGTGAGCCTGCTTGCGATGACGGTCACTCCGGTTTCGGCTCTCCACCGCCGGCCGTCACCACCTGCACGCTCATGCGCGGCGTCGCCAGGTCCAGCCCGGCTTCGTCCAGGTGGCGCTTGAGCGACAGGTTGAACGCCCGCGAAACCTCCCACTGCTTGATCGGCGCGGTCTTGAAGCGCGCCCGCAGGATCGCGTTGCCGGACTCGAAACTCTCCACTCCCTGAAACTCCAGCGGCGACCAGATGTTGCGGCGCTGCAGGGGATCGGTGCGCATCTTCTGGCCGACCTCGCGCATCAGCTTCATCGCCTCGTCGATGTCCATGTTGTACGGCACCGCGACCCGGAAGATCGCGTAGCCGAACTCACGGGAGTAGTTCTTGATGCTCTTGATTTCGCTGAACGGGATGGTGTGCACGATGCCGTCGATGTCCCGCAGGCGCACGGTGCGGATGGTCAGCCCTTCGACGGTGCCCAGGTGGCCGCCGACGTCCACGTAGTCGTCGATGGCCAGCGAATCTTCGATGATGATGAACAGCCCGGTGATCAGGTCCGCCACCAGCGACTGCGCACCGAAGCCGATGGCCAGGCCGATCACGCCCGCACCGGCCAGCAGCGGCGTGACGTTCATGCCCATGTTGGCCAGGGCGACGATCAGGGCCACGATGAAGATCGCCACGAACAGCACGTTGCGGATCAGCGGCATCATCGTCTGCGCCCGGGTGTTGGCCAGGCCCTTGCGCGAGCGGGTGAGGGCGTGGTGCACGGCGGTGTCGCTGAGGATCCAGATCAGCCAGGCGAAGATCAGGGTGCCGATCAGGCTGAACAGCTTGACGCTGACGTCGTGGCCTTCGCCTTCGGTGAAGCCGATCAGCGACTTGCCCCACACCCGCAGGCCCAACTCGATGAACGCCAGCCATACCGCCAGGTGGGCGAGGGTGTAGAAAAAGGCTTTGAGGCGTTCGGAATAGAACGCGTGGCGCTTCGGCCCGCGCTGCGGCTTGAGCGCATGGCGACGCACCAGACCGTTGATGACCATGCACAGCACCAGCAGCACGGTGCAGATCAGCGACTGGCGCAACGCGGTGCTGGTGTCGCCGGCGGAAATGAACGTGGCGAACAGCGAAATGCCGACCAGCACCAGCGCCGGGACGTACCAGAACGTGCCCAGGATCTCGATGGTGTCGCTGAGGGCGCGGCGGGTCAGGCGGCGGGACAGCGGCTGGTTGCGGATCAGATGGGCGATGGGCCGCCGGAAGCGCAGGATGAACAGCGCGGTGAACAGGGCGGCGAGTACGTTGGCGACCGTGGCGGCGGTGTGCGCCAGGTGCACGCCGAGGCTGGCGATCAGGCGCGGATCGTTCAGGGCCTCGCCGAACGCGGCGAAGCTGCCGATCAGCCACAGCGGGCGGAACGCCTGGTGCCGCAGGATGTACAGCGCGCGGTGGCGGTGCGGCCCGTCGAGCAGGGAAAAGGCGATCACGCAGATCGCCGAGAAACAGGTGCCCACCACCAAGGCATAGGCCAGCACCATCGCCAGGCTCTTGCCCAGCGACGACGGCAGGGCGTAACTCATGTAGACGGTCATCACCAGCGCGATCATCCATGGCCCGAGCTTGCGCAGGGCGAAGCGCAGCATGTCGAGGGCCTTGGGGTGTTGCGGCAGTTCCTCGGTGAGGCCGAAGCGCAGGCGCACCCGGTGCCCGAGCCAGATCAGCGCGGCGGCGAGCAGGCTCCAGACCGCGAGGATCACGGCGAAGGCGAAGACGATCGGCACCCACTCGCTGGCGGGCACCATCAGGGCGGCCAGTTCGTCCTGGGCCTGGTCGAATTCGGCGAGCCAGCGGCTGAGCGGGCTGTCGGCGCCGGAAAACTGCTTTTCGAAGTTGGCCAGGGTGCCGCCGATCAGGCCCAGCACGCCTTCTTCCGGGGTGGCCTGGGCCTTTTGGGTGGCGTCGCGCAGTTTCTTCAGATCCGCCAGCAGGCGGGCGCGCTGCTGATCGTTCTCCAGCGACTTGATGACCTCGTCCAGCGACTGGCCCAGCGGTTCCTGGGCTTCGGGCTGGGCCTTGTTCGCGCCGTTGAGGATGCCCGGCAGGCCGACCGCCTCGGCCGGCGCCAGCGGCATCAGGGAAATCAGGCAGACGAGAAACAGGCAGGGCAGGGTGAAGAGACGGGCGAACACGGGGCAGTCAACCTCGCAAGGGGCGGATCGGGCGAGTGTACGAGCCCGCCGGAGCCAATGCGAGCGCAGCACGGCTCATTCGTTGAGTTTGGCCAGGATCTTGTAGACCACGGTGGCCAGGATCATCAGCATGCCGACCCACATGGCGAACACGCCGGCGTTCTTGTCGCGGAAGTTGAAGCCGATGGCGAGCAGGATCATGCCCGACAGGATCGGAATGAGCATGGCGTGGAACGATGACATCGAGATCATGGCGACTGCCTTGTCGAAGGGGATGGTTCAAGTCTAGGTGGGATTTTGCCCGGTGGGGGTGATGCGGGTCAGAACCGGGCCGCTCCGGACGGGGGCGGCGTCTGTTCGATAGCCATCGCCAGCAGGCTGGCTCCCACACTGGAACGCATTGCCCATGTGGGAGCCCGTCTGCCGGCGATGTTCTCGCAGGGTTACGGCAGTTCGCGGCTGGCGTAGAACGCGCTCAGCACCTTGACCAGGTGCGCCAGGTCATGGCTGCCGCACAGTTCGCGGATCGAGTGCATGGCGAACGTCGGCAGGCCGATGTCGACGGTGCGCACGCCCAGGTGGCTGGCGGTGATCGGGCCGATGGTCGAGCCGCAGCCCATGTCGCTGCGCACCACGAAGCTTTGCACCGGCACTTCTTCGGCCATGCACAGGTGGCGGAAGAACCCGGCGGTTTCGCTGTTGGTGGCGTAGCGCTGGTTGTTGTTGACCTTGATCACCGGGCCGGCGTTGAGTTTCGGACCGTGGTTGCCGTCGTGCTTCTCGGCGTAGTTGGGGTGCACGCCGTGGGCGTTGTCGGCCGAGACCAGCAGGGATTTCTGGATGGTGCGCACGAACTCGTCGCCTTCGGGCAGCAGGCGGCGCAGGGTCTGCTCCAGCATCGGGCCGTCGGCGCCGCAGGCCGAGCAGGAGCCGACCTCTTCGTGGTCGTTGCACACCAGCACGCAGGTCTCTTCGGTGTCGGCGTTGAGCAGGGCCTGCAGGCCGGCGTAGCACGACAGCAGGTTGTCCAGGCGGGCGCCGGCGATGAAGTCGCCGTGCAGGCCGATGACGGCGGCGCTCTGGGTGTCGTAGAAGCTCAGCTCGTAGTCGAGCACCACATCGGCGTTGAGGCCGTGCTCGCGGGCCAACTGGTCGGTGAGCACGGCGCGGAAGTCCACGCGCTCGTCGCCGGCGAACTGCGCCAGCACCGGCGGCAGCTCGGTCTGTGCGTTGATCGCCCAGCCCTGGTTGGCTTCGCGGTTGAGGTGGATCGCAAGGTTGGGGATGATCGCGATCGGTGCCTTGAAGTCGATCAGTTGGCTTTCGACCTTGCCGTCGCGGCGGAAGGTGACGCGGCCGGCCAGCGACAGGTCGCGGTCGAACCATGGCGCCAGCAGCGCGCCGCCGTAGACTTCGACGCCCAGTTGCCAGAAGCCCTGGCGCTGCAGTTCCGGTTGCGGCTTGACCCGCAGGCACGGGCTGTCGGTGTGGGCGCCGACCAGGCGGATACCGTCGTGGAGCGGCGAGTGGCGGCCCATCTTGACGGCGATGATCGAGGAGTCGTTACGGGTGACGTAGTAACGGCCGTTGGCTTCGGTGTGCCACGGCTCGCGCTCGTCGAGGCGCACATAACCGGCGGCCTCCAGGCGTTGGGCAAGGCTGGCGGTGGCGTGGAACGGGGTAGGTGAGGCCTTGAGGAAGTCGATCAGGCCTTGGTTCAACTCTTCGCGCATAGGAGGCTCCAGACAGCGATGGGCGGGAGTTTAACCCATCGGTCCGAGGCTGGGGACATGCGGGCGCTACTGTCTTGGTCCGGTCTTGCGGTGCCTGGGCCGGCGCCATCGCCAGCAGGCTGGCTCCCACAGAAGGGCGGCCGGCAGGAGGGTGTTGCCGGGGCCGGCCCTTTCGCGGGCAAGCCCGCTCCCACAGTGGTCTTCGGTGATCTGCGATAACTGTGGGGAGCTGGCCTGCCGGCGATGGCGTCAGCCAAGGCGTCGCGGAGCCGGAGAGGTGCCTCAGCGGGCCGCCGACACCCGTTTCTTCAGGTAGCTCATGATGATCTTTTCGTCTTCGGGCTTGTCCGGACGCGGCAGTTGCTGCGGCCAGCGGGGATGGTCCAGCAGCTTTTTCCGGCGGCTTTCGTCCCAGCGCAGGATCTCCCGCGAGGCGCATTCCCACCACTCATGGCGGCAAGCGGTGTAGTACGGATGGTCCGGCGCGGCGCTGCCGTACAAAAGGTCGCGGCCGACCTTGCGCAGGGTGCCGCTCTGGTTGCGCAGTTTCCATTTGATCTTCAGGCGCTGCCAGGCCGACGGGAACGGCTTGGCCCGCGGCACGTCGGTGCACAGGTCCACCAGGCGCTGGCTGAACGCTTCGCCGTGCTGGGAGAAGAAGTACGCCTGCATCGCATGGAAGAAACGCTTCTCCGCGAAGTAGTGGTAGATGTGCTTGCGCGCCTCCACCACCGGACGCTTGCGCATGGCGTACGACAAGGCGATCTGCTCGATGGTGTGGATCTCGAAGCCGCCGGCGGTCCATTCGTCGATCAGGCGGATCGACTCCTCGAACAGCGCCGAGTCGCTGTCGGTGACCCCGCACAGGCCGCTGTTGTAGAGCTTGAAGCCGTTGTCGGGCGTCACGCCGTGGGCAACGAGGTCGCGGGCGAGCTTGAGGTAGTCCTGGCGCTGGTGCACGTCTTTCCAGTCGTACTCGAAGCGGTCCATCACCGATTGGCCGGGGGTGATGTGCTGGAACAGCCGGTTGGGGTCGCTGGTGAACAGCGTGTCGGTGTCGACGAACAGGGTCTTCTGCGCCAGTTGCAGGCCGGCGGCGATCGCACAGGCCTTGCGCCGGTGGTGGTAGCCGTGGCTGCCTTGCCAGCGGGTCAGGGTCTGTTCGTCCAGCAGAATGGTGTCCACCGGCCAGCCGGCGTAGTCCTGCGGCCGGTCGGTGAGGATCCGGATCGCCGGGCGCTTGCCGTTCTTGGCCTGGGACAGGGCGGTGAGGATGCTGAACTTGGCTTCGCGCCGGTACACATCCTGGTTGCCGTAGATCAGGTAAAGCAGCTGGTGACGGGTTTTCTTGACGGGTGTTGCCAGGGAATCGATACCGCTCATCCGGAACAAAAATCCTTGTCTCAATACAGGCGACTGCCCCTCTGGGCAGTGCTCAGAACGGCGCCGGGCACTCGAAGCGCAAGCGTTCGCCGGACTGGGGGTGGGTGAAGCTGAGCATGCTGGCGTGAAGGCACAGGCGCGGCCAGGCCGCCAGGGCCTGCGGATGGGCATAGAGCCCGTCGCCCAGCAGCGGATGCCCGATGGACAGCATGTGCACGCGCAACTGGTGCGAACGGCCGGTGATCGGCGTCAGCTCGACGCGGCACCAGTCGCCGCAACGCTCCAGCACGCGCCAGAAGGTCAGGGCGTGCTTGCCGAACTCGTGGTCCACGACGTGGCGCGGCTTGGTCGGCGGGTCGTAGCGCAGGGGCAGGTCGATGCTGCCGCTGTCCAGTTCCGGTTGGCCCCAGCACAAGGCGGTGTAGGCCTTTTCGGTTTCCCGGTCGTGGAACTGGCGCGACAGTTCGCGGTGGGTGTCGGGGTCGCGGGCCAGCAGGATGATGCCGGACGTTTCCCAATCCAGCCGATGGACGATTCGCGCTTCCGGGTAGCCGTTTTCCTGCAGGCGGGTGATCAGGCAATCCTTGTTGTCCTCGGCCCGGCCGGGCACCGAGAGCAGCAGGGTGGGCTTGTCGACCACCAGAATGGCGGCGTCCTGATGGATGATGCGGATGTTGGACAGCGGCATTAAAACAGTCTCGTGACAAATGCCGACGGCGGCTTCAGGCCGTTCCATCGCTGGAAGGGCCTGAAGCCGCCGTCGTTCCCGCCAGGCCGGATCAGCGGTCTGGCAGGGTGATGTTGAGTTCCAGGATCGAGCAGCTGCCCTGGCTTTCCAGCGCCACGTGCACGTCGTCGTTGCCGATGTTGACGTACTTGCGGATCACTTCCACCAGTTCCTTCTGCAGGGACGGCAGGTAGTCGGGGGTGCTGCGCTGGCCGCGTTCATGCGCCACGATGATCTGTAGACGCTCTTTCGCTACCGAGGCGGTGCTGGGCTTCTTGTTGGCACGAAAGAAGTCAAAAAGGTTCATTACCTACCTCCAAACAGACGCTCGAAGAATCCCTTCTTCTCGACATTGAGGAACCGGTGTTCTTTTTCCTTGCCCAGCAGACGGTCGACGGTGTCGCTGTAGGCCTGGCCGGCATCGCTCTGGTCGTCGAGGATGACCGGGACGCCCTGGTTGGAGGCCTTGAGCACGGCCTGGGATTCCGGAATGACGCCCAGCAGGCGGACGGCGAGGATTTCCTTGACGTCTTCGACGCCGAGCATTTCGCCCTTCTCGACACGCTCCGGGTGGTAGCGGGTGATCAGCAGGTGTTCCTGGATCGGCTCTTCGCCTTTTTCGGCGCGGCGCGACTTGCTGGCCAGCAGGCCCAGCATGCGGTCGGAGTCGCGCACCGAGGAAACCTCAGGGTTGGTCACGACGATCGCTTCGTCAGCGAAGTACATGGCCAGGTGCGCGCCTTTCTCGATGCCCGCCGGGGAGTCGCAGACCACGAAGTCGAATTGGTCCTTGAGTTCCATCAGGACCTTTTCCACGCCTTCCTGGGTCAGCGCGTCCTTGTCACGGGTCTGGCTGGCGGCCAGCACGTACAGGTTCTCCAGGCGCTTGTCCTTGATCAGGGCTTGCTGCAGGTTGGCTTCGCCGTTGACCACGTTGACGAAGTCGTACACCACGCGACGCTCGCAACCCATGATCAGGTCGAGGTTACGCAGGCCCACGTCGAAGTCGACGATGACTGTTTTGTGCCCGCGCAGTGCGAGGCCGGTACCGATAGCGGCGCTGGTGGTGGTCTTACCCACACCACCCTTGCCGGATGTAACCACGAGAATCTTGGCCAAGGTGTTTCACCCCTAAGGAAGAAGGACTGTTCAGCCCCTGAAAAACATCTCTTGAAAACTAATGCAGTCGGACAGCCTTGGCTGGAATTCGGCTTTTGGCCTTTTTCCTACTTCGTTTGAGCCGTTTTCGCTATGTTTCAGAGATGCTTGGAAAATGCGGCAGTATCCGTTAAAGCCGAATGATGTTCAACACGTCGCCCGACAGGCTGACCTGCACGCCGGCGCCCCACAGCGGGTCGCGGCGCAAATCTTCGGAAACCTTGTAATGGCCTGCGATGGAGATCAGTTCAGCGCTCAATTGCTGACAGAAAATCCTCGCCTTGGTGTCGCCCTTGACGCCGGCCAGCGCACGTCCGCGCATCGGGCCGTATACATGGATGTTGCCGTCGGCCAGAAGTTCCGCCCCGGGGCTGACCGAGGAGACCACCACCAGATCGCCGCCCTGGGCGTAGATCTGCTGGCCACCACGTACTGGCGAGGTGATGACGCGGGTCGGCTTGACGGTCGGTTCCGGCGCCTTTTCCGGTTGTTTCTTCACCTCGGGCTCAGGTGCCTCCAGCGGCCGCTCGCGGGCGCCGGACGGCGGCAGCACCGGGATGTCGATGGCGATGGCGGCGGCGATGTCCTCGATGCGGCTGGCGCGGATCGCCAGGGTGCGCAGGCCGTGCTGGCGGCACACGCGCATCAGTCCCGGCAGGTCGACCGCGCCTTCGCCCGGCGGCAGTTTGTCCAGGGCCAGGACCAGCGGCGCGTTGCTGAAGAAGTTCGGGGCCTGGGCCACTTTGGCCGCCAGTTGCCGGTCGAGGCTGTCGAGGTCGTTGCGGGACAGCTCCAGCACGGTGATGGCCAGCATGCTGCCCTTCAACTGGAACACGGGATCCTGGTCTAGCGGTTCGGTTTGGCTCATGTCGGGATACAACGGCTTGTCACTAAAAGTGCCGAGACTTATAACGAGAACGCCGGCCAGCCGCAAGCCGGGTCGAACGATGTAGAATGCGCGGCCACTGCATTGACGGAAGCTTTAATGGAACGCCCGCGTTTTCGAACCGCCTTTCTTTCCCCGCGCTTCTGGCCGCTCTGGTGCGGCTTGGGGCTCTTGTGGCTGATCGTGCAGCTGCCGTACCCCGCCTTGCTGGCCATCGGTCGGTTTCTCGGTGCCGTGATGTATCGCCTGGCCGGCGACCGGCGGCGCATCGCCAAGCGCAACCTGGAACTGTGCTTCCCGGAGAAGTCCGCCGCCGAGCGCAAGCGCCTGCTCAAGGAGAACTTCGCCTCCACCGGCATCGCCTTCTTTGAAATGGCGATGAGCTGGTGGTGGTCGCGCCAGCGCCTGGCCAAGCTGGCCCATGTCGAGGGGCTGGAGCACCTGCAGAAGGCCCAGCGCGAGGGCAAGGGCGTGATCCTGATGGCCGCGCACTTCACCACGCTTGAGATCGGCGCGGCGCTGCTCGGCCAGCAGCACACCATCGACGGCATGTACCGCGAGCACAAGAACGCGCTGTTCGATTTCGTCCAGCGTCGCGGCCGCGAACGGCACAACCTCGATTCGCTGGCGGTGGAACGCGACGACGTGCGCGGCATGCTCAAGCTGCTGCGTTCGGGCCGGGCGATCTGGTATGCGCCGGACCAGGACTACGGCGCCAAGCAAAGCATTTTCGTGCCGCTGTTCGGCATTCAGGCGGCGACCGTTACCGCCACCACCAAATTCGCCCGGCTGGGCAAGGCGCTGGTGGTGCCGTTCACCCAGGAACGCTTGGCCGACGGCAGCGGCTACCGGCTGGTGATCCACGCCCCGCTGGAGGATTTCCCCGGCGAGACCGAAGAGGCCGACTGCATCCGCATCAACCAGTGGGTCGAAGGCGTGCTGCGCGATTGCCCCGAGCAATACCTGTGGGCCCACCGGCGCTTCAAGAGCCGTCCGCCGGGCGAGCCGAAGCTGTACGCCAAGCGCGGTTGATGTTCCCTTTCCCTTAAGGCACCACGGAGCGTTGCGATGAGCCCAGCTGAACCGGTCACAGGTTTGATTCTTTCCGGCGGCGGGGCTCGGGCGGCCTATCAGGTCGGGGTGCTGGCAGCCATCGCCGAATTGCTGCCGCCGGGGGCGGACAACCCGTTCCCGGTGATCGTCGGCACGTCCGCCGGGGCGATCAACGCGGTCAGCCTGGCCAGCGGCGCCACGGATTTTCGCGCCGCCGTCGAGCGTCTCACCCAGTTCTGGCAAGGGTTCCGCAGCCACCGGGTGCTGCGCAGCGACTGGCCGGGGGTGATCCGCCAGGCCGCCCGGTTCGTGTTCCACAGCCTGCTGGGCCTGGGCCGGCGGGTGCCGGTGGCGTTGCTCAACAGTTCGCCGCTGCGCTCGCTGCTGCACGACAAGCTGCACATGCCCGGCATCGCCGAGTCCATCGCCCGCAAACAGCTGCATGCGGTAGCGGTGACGGCGTTCGGCTACGAGTCCGGCCAGGCCGTCACGTTCTATCAGGGCGGCGGCGCCATCGATGCGTGGCTGCGTCACCGGCGCATCGGCGTGCCGACCCAACTGTCGGTGGATCATCTGCTGGCCAGTTCGGCGATCCCGCTGCTGTTCGCCCCGGTGAAGATCGGCGCCGAGTTCTTCGGCGACGGCGCGGTGCGGCAGTCGGCGCCGATCAGCCCGGCGCTGCACCTGGGGGCGAGCCGGGTGCTGGTGGTGGGCGTGAGCGGCAACCCGCGCGGCGTCGATCCGCAGCAGCCGCTGGAACGCACCTACACCGGCCAGCAGCCGACGCTGGCGCAGATCGGCGGGCACATGCTCAACAGCACGTTCATCGACAGCCTGGAAAGCGACATCGAACTGCTCCAGCGCCTGAACCAGTTCAGCCATCTGCTGCCCGACGGCACGCCGACCCGGGCGTTGGGCGCGGCGCCGGTGGAGGTGCTGGTGATTTCGCCCAGCCAGCCGATCGACGAAATCGCGGCGCGGCACCGTCAGGAGCTGCCGGCGGCGTTGCGGGTGTTCCTGCGCGGGCCGGGCGCGACCAAGACCAGCGGGGCGGGGGTGCTGAGCTATCTGTTGTTCGAGGCGGGGTACTGCAGCGAGCTGATCGACCTGGGGCGGCGCGATGCGTTGGCCAAGCGCGATGAGCTGTGCCGGTTCCTGGGGATCGGCGAGGCGGTGGTGCCGGCCTGAGGCGTTCTCGGATGCAGGGTTGAACCCAAACCCTGTGGGAGCTGGCTTGCCAGCGATGACAGTGTGTCAGGCGGTGAAGCTGTCAGCTGTGCCAGCCTCATCGCCAGCAGGCTGGCTCCCACAGGTGATCCGGGTTGAATGCAGATTCTGTTGTCTCTGCAATGCCCTGTGGGAGCGAGCTTGCTCGCGATGGCGTCCGCAAGGACGCCGCTTAGGCCTGAATCAGAAGTGGAACTTCACCAGGAAGCTGGTCACGTTCTGATTGGTGGTGAACGCACGGGTGTCGTCGATCCCGTACTTGTCTTTCCAGTAGTCGTACTCGACGCCCACGTACAGCTGCTTCTCGCCGAAGCTCAGCGCCTTGCCCAGGTCGTACTTGATCTGCGGGTTGAAGTGCAGGTTGGCGTGGTAGTCGCCCTTGGAATTGGAGTCGTTGTCGACCACCCAGTCCATGAAGCCGTCGATCAGCACGTCCGACTTGCCGACCGGAATGGTGTAGGACCAGACCGGGGTGATCTGCCAGACGTTGTCACCGGCGCGCGGGCCTTCGGTGTGGCGCTGGTAGAAGTTCAGCTGGAAGTAGTCGAAGCCTGGGATCGCCAGGTCGAAGCCCGGGCCGATCAGGTAGGACTCGACGTCGCCTTCACCGAACTCGTAGGTCATCGCCAGCAGTACGTCCTTGACCGGGCCGAACTCGATCTTCTGGTCGAGGATCTTGCCCAGCGACAGGCGCGGGCTGAACTCGCCGTAGTAGGTGTTGTTGCCGACGCCGCCATCCGGCTTGCCGTTGTAGAAGATCTTGTCGATGAACAGGAAGTTGTCCCCGTACTTCCACGCATCGGCGTGCTCGAAGGTGACGGTCTGCTGAATGGCCGGGTTGACCTTGAAGTCTTTGCCGTACAGGTAGGTCAGGCTGTTGTTCTGCCATTGCAGCAGGTCGCCGGCCATGGCCTGGCCGCCGGCCAGCAAGGATCCCGCGAGCATCAGGCTGGTGCAGGTGCGTTTCATTCGGTTGCTCCCAAAGTAGGTGTTCCACGTTATTTTTCTAAGGTCGGCGCTCTGGTGTGGCGCCTTTTCTCGTTACTGCGAAAATCGTCCGTCCGGTCAGCTCCGCCGCTTGTGGCAGGTGCGTTCAGCAAGAGCTGCGCCAAGGCTTTCGGAAAGCAAAAAAACGCCCGTCCGGCTGCTGAAAAACAGTCGGATGAACGTGTTTTCGGAATGCCTCGGCACTGACCGCGGCCTGGATAAGTTGGCTTTTCGGTCAGGAATTAAATTCGGGCTTTTTTTTAGACCGAATTCAGGAGGCCGCGGAGAATACTGACTCGACGGCCAGGCCTCAAGTGCCCCGCAACAGAGCACCGACGACAGGTAAGGGGCGCGGTTGCGGGCCATCTCAGAAGTGCACCTTCACCAGCAGGCTGGCGGTGTTCTGGTTGGTGTCGAAACTGTGGCTGCTTTCGACGCCGTACTTGTTCTTCCAGTAGCTGTACTCGGTGCCCACGTACAGTTGCTTTTCGCGCCAGCCGAGGGCCTTGCCCAGGTCGTACTTGATCTGCGGGTTGATGTGCAGGTTGGCGTGGTAGGTGCCGCGCGCGTTCTCGTCGTTGTCCACCACCCAGTCGAGGTAGCCGTCGATCAGCACGTCGGAGTTGCCCACGGGAATGCTGTACGACCAGCCCGGCGTGATCTGCCAGACGCCGTCGCCGGGGCGCGGGCCTTCGGTCTGGCGGCGGTAGAAGTTGAGGGTGAAATAGTTGAAGCCCGGCACCTTGAGGTCGAAGCCGGGGCCGATCAGGTAGGCCTCGCTGTCGCCTTCGCCGTATTCGTAGGTCATCGCCAGCAGCACGTCCTTGACCGGGCCGAATTCGATCCGCTTGTCGAAGATCTTGCCGAACGACAGGCGCGGGCTGAATTCGCCGTAGAACGCGTGAGGGCCTTTGTTGCGGTCTTCCTGGCCGTTGTAGAAGATCTTGTCGACGAACAGGAAGTTGTCGCCGTACTTCCATTTGTCGGCGTGCTCGAACGTCACCGTCTGCTGGATCGACGGGTTGATCGCGAAGTTCTTGCCGTACAGGTAGCTCAGGCTGTTGGTCTGCCACAGCAGCAGGTCGCCGGCCATGGCCTGGGTGGCGGCCATCAGGCCACCGCTCAACAGCAATCCGGATTGCGTGCGAATCATCTGGTGCTCCCTCTTGTTATTGTTTTTCAGGCGCAGGGTTGCCCATCCCCTGTAGGCGCGAGCCTGCTCGCGAAGAGGGCGTGTCAGTCGCCGTCACTGTTGAATGACACACCGCTATCGCGAGCAGGCTCGCTCCCACAAGGGAGCTTCGTGTTGCCGTCAATGCGGGTGAGCGTGGCAGTCGTTGATCGTTGCGCGTTCGGCGCCGCCGAGGATGTTGAACAGCAGGTTCAGCACCAGGGCGCTGAGGGTGGCCATGGCGATGCCGCTGTGGGTGATCGGGCTCATCCACACCGGCAGGTGGGCGAAGAACTCCGGACGCACCACCGGGATCAGGCCCATGCCGATGCTCACCGCCACCAGCAGTTGGTTGCGCCGGTCGCCGATGTCGGCCTCCTGCAGGATCTTGATCCCGGTGGCCGCCACCATGCCGAACATCGCGATGGCCGCGCCGCCCAGCACCGCCGGCGGAATCGACGCCACCAGGAACGCTGCCTTGGGCAACAGGCTCAGCACGATCAGCAGGCCGCCGGCGACGATGGTCACCGAGCGGCAGCGCACGCCGGTCATCTGCACCAGGCCGATGTTCTGGGCGAACGAGGAATGGGTGAACGTGTTGAAGAAACCGGCGAAGAACGAGGCGGCGGCGTCGCACATCAGGCCGCGCCGCAGCCGGCGCGGGCAGACGTCTTCGCCGGTGATCTTGCCCAGCGCCAGGAACATGCCGGTGGACTCGACGAAGATGATCACCACCACCAGGCACATGGACAGGATCGGCGCCAGCTCGAACTTCGGCAGACCGAAATGCAGCGGGGTGACGAACTGCACCCAGGGCGCATTGGCCATGCCGCTCAGGTCGACCATGCCGAGGGCGCCGCAGAGCACATACCCCAGGCACATGCCGATCAGCACGGAGATGTTGACCCAGAAGCCGCGCATGAAGCGGTGGATCAGCAAAATGGTGGCCAGCACCAGGGCGGCGATGGCCAGGTAGACGGGGGAGCCGAACTGCGCGGCGGCGGCACCGCCGCCGGCCCAGTTCACGGCCACGGGGAACAGCGAAAGGCCGATCGAGGTGATGACCGTGCCGGTCACCAGCGGCGGGAAGAAGCGCACGACCTTGGACATGAACGGCGCGATGAGCATGCCGAAGAACCCGGCGGCGATGGTCGCGCCGAAGATCCCCTGCAGGCCGATGCCGGGCATGCCGGCCATGGCGACCATGCTGCCGACGGCGGCGAAGCTGGCGCCCATCATCACCGGCATGCGGATGCCCATCGGGCCGATGCCCAGGGACTGGACGATGGTGGCGATGCCGGCGACCAGCAGGTCGGCGTTGATCAGGAAGGCGATTTCCTCGCGACTCAGGCCTGCGGCCTGTCCGATGATCAGCGGAACCGCGATGGCGCCGCCGTACATCAGCAGAACATGTTGCAGACCGACCAGGATCAGTTGCAAAAGGGGCAAACGCTGAATGGCGGGTGCGTCGGGGATGCGCGCTTTGGACAGCTCGGACATGCAACACCTCGGATCTTTTTATTCTTGTGATTGAACAGCGGTGGTGGTGCGCACCGCTGTCATTTGCATCAGGCTGACCGCGTTGCGGTCAATCGCGAGCAGGCTCGCTCCTACAGGTTTTGTATGACCTGTGTAGGAGCGAGCCTGCTCGCGATGCTTTTACTGCTTAGTTGGTCTGCGCTCCCTGGGCGATCCATGCACCGATCAGGTCACGTTCCTGCTGGGTCATCTGGGTGATGTTGCCCAGCGGCATGATCTGCGTGGTGATGGCCTGGGCCTGGATCCGCGCCGCGTTCTGGCGGATCTGCTCGGGGGTGTCGAACATCACGCCGGCAGGGGCTGCGCTGAACAGCGGGCTGGTCGGCTTGGCCGAGTGGCAGACCGCGCAACGTTCCTGGATCACGCTGTGCACCTTGTCGAACGCAGGGCCTGCGCTGGACGCCTGGGCCGGTGCGGCGGCAGGGGCTGCGGGTGCGGCCGGCTGCGCGGCCTCGGCCGGTTTGGCGCCGCCGCCCAACGCCGTTTCCGGCAGGGGCTGGTACTCGATCTTCGCCGGAGCCTTGGCCACGTCCGGGGCGGTCGGGGCGGTGGCGGGGCCGGTCACGTAGGCCAGGCTGATCATGCCCACCGCTGCCACCGGCAAGGTCCAGGCGAACTTGTGGCTGTCGTGGCGGGTGTTGAAGTAGTGGCGCACCAGCACCGCCAGCACCGCGATCCCGGCCAGGATCAGCCAGTTGTACTGGCTGCCGTAGGTGCTCGGGAAGTGGTTGCTGATCATGATGAACAGCACCGGCAGGGTGAAGTAGTTGTTGTGGCGCGAGCGCAGCAGGCCTTTGGCCGGCAGGGCCGGATCCGGCGTGCGGTTCTCGGCGATCGCGGCCACCAGGGCGCGCTGGGCCGGCATGATGATGCGGAACACGTTGCCGACCATGATGGTGCCGATGATCGCGCCGACGTGCAGGTACGCGCCGCGGCCGCTGAACACTTTGCTGAAGCCGTAGGCCGCGCCGATGATCAGCACGAACAGGATGAAGCCGAGCAGGGCGGGTTTCTTGCCCAGCGGCGAATCGCACAGGAAGTCGTAGATGAACCAGCCTGCGATCAGCGCGCCGACGCCGATGGCCACGCCTTCAGGGCCGCTCAGGCCGCTGCCGGGCGCCACGAGGTAGAGCACGGGGTTGGAGTAGAACACCACGCACAGCAGCGCGATCCCCGACATCCAGGTGAAGTAGGCTTCCCACTTGAACCAGTGCAGGTTCTCCGGCATCGACGGCGGGGCCAGCTTGTACTTTTCCAGGTGATAGATGCCGCCGCCGTGGATCGCCCACAGATCGCCCGCAAGACCGGTTTTCGGGTTGACGCGGTTGAGGTTGTTCTCCAGCCAGACGAAGTAGAACGACGCGCCGATCCAGGCCACGCCGGTGATCATGTGAACCCAGCGCACGCTCAGGTTCAGCCATTCCAACAGATGTGCTTCCACAGTCGTTACCTCTCGCCCGTCACGCTTGTCGTCGCGTGATCGGACCTTCTCTTATTGGTGGGGGGCGAGGATCAGACGCTCATCCTCTTTGAAGAAATGCTCATCGCAGTTGTTGCCTGAGCCACTGCGATCAACCACCAGGAAGTCATCCCGCTTTTCGATCGTCAGCACCGGGTGGTGCCAGACGCCGCGATGGTAATTGATGCCCTGCCTGCCGTTGGTGACGAAGGCGCGGACCAAGCCTGATACAGGTGCATCGCCAAGTGGCGCGACCACGATCAGAAAGGGGTTGCCGAGCAGCGGAATGAAAGCCTGGCTGCCCAGCGGATGGCGTTCCAGCATGCTCACGGTCAGCGGCATGTCCAGCGCGTCGGCGCGGAAGATGCTGATGATCGCGTTGTCCTCTGGCGTGGCGGTCTCGACCGTGGCCAGTTTGTGAAAGCGCATGGTCGAACCGTTGTTGATCATGAAGTGATCGCTGCCGTCGGTTTCGATGACGTCACCGAAAGGGGCGAAGGCTTCTTTGGTCAGCGGTTCAATCGTCAGTGTGCGCATGCTGTTCTTCTTATCCAAGATTCTGTGTTGTTAGAACTGTCGCCATCGTCGGAACGCCGCCCGGGGCAAGCCCGCTCCCACAGTGAGCTGTGGCGTTCACAAGACCTGTGGGAGCTGGCTTGCCAGCGATGGGGTTCAGCCTTGTTTAGCGACCTTGCCGAACAGGCGCAGACGGCTCACGCCACCGTCCGGGAACACGTTCAGGCGGATGTGGGTGATCGGGCCCAGTGCCTTGATCTGCTCGACGAAGGTGTGTTCGGCGTGCATCTCCAGCTTCTGGCTCGGCAACAGTTCACGCCAGAACAGCGACTGGGTCTCGATCTGGCTGTCGGTGCCGCCCTTCACGAAGGCGCCCTGGATCGAGCAGCTGTCGGGGTAGTTGCCCTTGAAGTGCAGGGTGTCGACGACGATCTTCTCGATCTCGCCCGGATGGCCCAGGGCGACGATGACCCAGTCGTTGCCTGGCGTGCGGCGGCGTGCGGTTTCCCAGCCGTCGCCCATGTTGATGCCGCGGCCCGGGTTGAGGATGTTGCTCATGCGGCCGAAGTGTTCGTCGGAGCAGGCGAGGGCGCGACCGCCGTTGAGGGCGGCGGCCAGGTCCACTTGCTCGTTGTCGCCGACGGCGGACCAGTCACGGAACGGAATGCCGTACACGCGCAGACGGGCCACGCCGCCGTCCGGGTAGATGTTGAAGCGCAGGTGGCTGAACGCCTGGTCGTTGCTGATTTCATGGTAGTGGTGGCTGTTGCCTTGCAGCTCGACGGCCGACAGCACTTCGGTCCACTGGGTGTTCTCGTCCGGCTCGCCGGAGGCCAGGAAGCAGGCTTCCAGGGAGGCCGACGGCGGGAAGTTGCCGGTGAAGAATGAGGTGTCGATGTCCACGCCCTTGATCGAGCCCGGCACGCCCAGGCGGATCACTGCGCTGTCGTAGCCTTCGAAGCGCTTGCGGCGGGATTCCCAGCCGTCCATCCACTTGCCGTTGTCATCGAACACGCCCTCCTTCCAGACGGCCGGGGTCGGTTGGAACAGACGGTTGGCGTCTGCGAACCAGTCATCGGTGACCGAGATGATCTTGGTGCCCAGGCGGGCATCAGCCAGGTTGACGAACTTCTCGAAAGGTACGGCGTAAGCTTTCATTCTTCTTGTCTGCCTTTAAATATGTGGCTGGGGATGCTTGCGGGGCCCTGGGAAACACAAGCGTTCTAGAGGTTTCTCGGGCCAGGCTCGCTCAAAGAGTCAGTAAACGGAACAGGGCGATCTTGTTGATCTCCGCCAGCGCGCACTTGAACTCGGTGTCCACCGGGTTGTGGATGCGCGTTTCGAACGCCGCGAGGATCTGATGCCGGTTGCTCCCCTTTACCGCCATGATGAAGGGAAACTTGAACTTGGCCTTGTAGGCGTCGTTCAGCTCGGTGAAGCGCTGGAACTCTTCGGCCGTGCATTGGTGGATACCGGCGCCGGCTTGTTCGTTGGTGCTGGCTTCGGTCAGTTGGCCCTGGACGGCGGCTTTGCCGGCCAGGTCCGGGTGGGCGTTGATCAGGGCAAGCTGGCTTGCGTGATCGGCGCTCAACAGGATATCGCTCATGCGCTGGTGCAGGGTCTCGATCTCGTCGAGCGAAGCGTCCTGGCCCAGGTCGAAGGCCTTTTCGGCCACCCATGGCGAATGTTCGTAGATGTCGGCGAAGGCCTTGACGAAGGCGTCGCGGCCCAGGGCCGACGGCTTGACGGTCTGGAAGGTACTCATTTGGCGGCCCCTTGGTACGGGTGGGTCGCGTGCCAGTGGCGTGCGATGTCGACGCGGCGGCTGAACCACACCTGCTCATGGCTCTTGGCGTATTCGAGGAAGCGCTTGAGTGAGGCCAGGCGCGCCGGACGGCCCACCAGGCGGCAGTGCAGGCCGATCGAGAGCATCTTCGGCGCCTCGGCGCCTTCGGCGTAGAGCACGTCGAACGCGTCCTTGAGGTATTCGAAGAAGTCGTCGCCCTTGTTGAAGCCCTGCACCTGGGTGAAGCGCATGTCGTTGGTGTCGAGGGTGTATGGGATCACCAGGTGCGGCTTGCCGGTCGGGTTGTTCGGTTCCCAGTAGGGCAGGTCGTCGTCGTAGGTGTCGCTGTCGTAGAGGAAACCGCCTTCTTCCATCACCAGCCGGCGGGTGTTCGGGCCGGTGCGGCCGGTGTACCAGCCCAGCGGGCGTTCGCCGGTAATTTCGGTGAGGATGCGGATCGCTTCGAGCATGTGCTCGCGCTCCTGGGCCTCGTCCATGTACTGGTAGTCGATCCAGCGGTAGCCGTGGCTGCAGATCTCGTGGCCGGCCTGGGCCATCGCGCGGATCACGTCCGGGTGGCGCTGGGCGGCCATGGCGACGGCGAACACGGTCAGGGGAATGTCGAATGCCTTGAACAGTTTCAGGATCCGCCACACGCCGGCGCGGCTGCCATACTCGTAAAGGGATTCCATGCTCATGTTGCGCACGCCCTGCAGAGGCTGCGCCGCGACCATCTCGGAAAGGAAGGCTTCGGATTCCTTGTCGCCGTGCAGGACGTTGCGCTCGCCGCCTTCTTCGTAGTTGAGCACGAAGGACAGGGCGATCCGGGCATTGCCCGGCCAGTGTGGGTGAGGAGGGTTACTGCCGTAACCGATCAGGTCGCGTGGATAGTCAGCGCTCACTGCAGTCTTCCTTCTTATTCGTTGACAGGTGGTGTGGCGCCCTGGCGTGAGGTGGCAGGCTGGCGTCACAGCGATGGGCTGATTGTATACAACTTTATTCTCAGTTTGTAAGCCTGAATTTTCGCATTTTTCGCCGGCCGTCATCTTTTCCTGATAAAGGCGTGAGCCTGCAAGAAATCTGCCTGACCGGTCAGCTAATGGATCAGGGGTTCAATGAAAGCAGGGATTGCCGGCGAATCGGCGGCAAATCGGCGGATGGCGGGGGTGGACGGAAAAATGTCGTTTTTATTGTGTACAATTTTTCTTAGAAGTGTCTTAATCAGTCGCTCGCCGCAGCTTTTCGGGCTCCGAATCGGTGCGGCCTCCTTTCAACTGACTTCGGGAGGCGCGAGGCCTGACTGCTTCCGGCAGGCAGGCGCGCAGAATCAATGGGACGTTTGACGACACACGTTTTGGACGCTGCACACGGTTGCCCGGGCAGCTCGATCAAGGTCGAGCTGTACCGCGTTGAGGGTTCGCACCTGGAATTGGTCGCCAGTGCGCTCACCAACAGCGACGGCCGGGTCGATGCGCCGCTGCTGCAGGGCGATGACTACCGCACCGGGGTCTATCAGGTGCAGTTCCATGCCGGCGACTACTACCGCGCCCGTGGCGTCCAGCTGCCGGAGCCGGCGTTTCTGGACGTGGTGGTGCTGCGCTTCGGCATCTCTGCCGAGCAAGACCATTACCACGTGCCGCTGCTGATCTCGCCGTACAGCTATTCCACCTATCGGGGCAGCTGACCCCCAAGCAACTGCCCCCGCCGGGAAGCGACTGCGCATATAGCTTCTTTGGTCTTTCGCCCGCTCACACTGCGGGCTTTTTTTTGCCTGCAGAAAAGTTGTGCCTGTGCTGATGCCATCGCTGGCAAGCCAGCTCCCACAGTGTCCAGGTCGTGCGCAATAAATCTGAACACCCCGAGCCTGTGGGAGCTGGCTTGCCAGCGATGCTTTTACCGGCTAAGCAGAGACGCCGCCCCTGCGCCGCTGAACAGCCCGGCGCTGACCCGGTTGAACCAGCTCTGGCCCTTGCCGCTGCGCAGGTAACGCGCCGCGCCGTGGGCCCCGAGGCCGTAGGCCAGCTTGCAGCACAGGTCGAGCACCACCCAGGTCGCGATCATGATCAGCAGCTGCGGCAGGAACGGCTGCTGGGCGCTGAGGAACTGCGGCAGGAAGGCGGCGAAGAACAGGATGTCCTTGGGGTTGCTGGCGCCCAGCACGAAAGCGCGCCCGAACAGCGTGCGAAAGCGCGGAACCGGCGCGGCCTGGGGCACTTCGGCGCCGACCGACGGCAGGCGCGATTGCTGCCAGCTCTGCCATGCGAGGTAGAACAGGTACAGCGCACCGACGATCTTCAAGGCGCTGAACAGTTGCTCCGAGGCCAGCAGCAACGCGCCGAGCCCCAGCGCCGAGGCGCTGAGCAGGCAGATCGAGGCGATCACGCCACCGAGAAACGCCGGGTAAGAGCGGCGCAGCCCATAGTTCAGGCTGTTGCTGATCATGAGCAGCGACAGCGGCCCGGGAATGAGGATCACCACCAATGCAGCGCCGCTGAACAGCAACCAGGTTTCCAGACTCATCACTTTCCTCCATTTGCGCAAAAGCCTCACCCGAAGGGGTGAGGCCGGTTCGTAGCCAGATCCGCGTGACGCTTACAAGAAGATGAACTTGGCGATGAAGATCGCGCAGAGCACCCACAGACTGACGGAAATTTCCTTGTACTTGCCGGTGCCGGCCTTCAGCGCCACGTAGGTGATGAAGCCCAGCGCGATGCCGTCGGCCACCGAGAAGGTCAGCGGCATCATGATCGCGGTGACGATCGCCGGAATGCTGTCGGTCGCCTCGTCCCATTCGATGTGGGCCATGCCGCCCATCATCAGCATCGCGACATAGATCAGCGCGCCGGCGGTGGCGTAGGCGGGAATCATGCCGGCCAGCGGGGCGAAGAACATGGCGGCAATAAATAGCACACCCACGGTGACGGCGGTAAGACCGGTCCGACCGCCAGCGGCCACGCCGGCGGCGCTTTCCACGTAACTGGTGACCGGCGGTACGCCGACTACGGCACCGAACACGCTGGAGGCGCTGTCGGCTTTCATGGCGCGGGACAGGTTTTCGATGCGCCCGTCAGCCCCCACCAGGTTGGCCCGCTGGGCAACGCCCATCAGGGTGCCGGCGGTGTCGAACATGTGCACGAACAGGAAAGCGAGCACGACGCTGATCATGCTGACGTTGAACACGCCGGCCACGTTCATGGCCATCCAGGTCGGGGCCAGGCTCGGCGGGGCCGACAGGATCCCTTCGTAGTGCACCAGGCCCAGGCCCCAGCCGGCGAGGGTCACGGTGATGATGCTGATGAGGATCGCGCCGAACACCTTGTGGTAGCTGAGGATCGCGATCATCAGGAAGCACAGGGCGGCGAGCAGCGGGCCCGGCTCGCGCAGGGAGCCGAGCTTGATCAGGGTGGCCGGGCTGTCGACCACGATGCCGGCGGTCTTCAGGCCGATCAGCCCCAGGAACAGGCCGACGCCGGCGCCCATCGCAAAGCGCAGGCTGACCGGAATGCTGTTGAGCAGCCATTCGCGGATGCGCGAGAAGGTCAGGATCATGAACAGCACGCCGGAGACGAACACCGCACCGAGCGCGGTCTCCCAGTTGTAGCCCATGGTGCCGACCACGGTGTAGGTGAAGAACGCATTGAGGCCCATCCCCGGCGCCAGGCCCACCGGCCAGTTGGCGTACAGGCCCATCAGCAGGCAGCCCAGCGCCGCCGCGATGCAGGTGGCGACGAACGCCGCACCGTGGTCGATGCCGGCGTCGGCCATGATGTTCGGGTTGACGAAAATGATGTAGGCCATGGTGATGAAGGTTGTCAGACCGGCAATCAGCTCGGTCTTCACCGTGGTGCCGTGCAAGCTGAGTTTGAAGATGCGCTCCAACAGGCCGTTGCGTAACGGCGGCGAGAGATCCAGCGTCGATGCTTCGGATTTGCGGCTTTCCACAGCGGTACTCCTCAAGAGTTTTATTGTTATTTCCAGGGCCGGACCCAGGAGGGGTGGCAGCGGCCCTTTGAGGCTTACGCGAATTTGTTGACCGTTAGGTCAGGAACTCGCACGCAGTGGATTATGCTTTTGTATACAAATAAAGCAAATAATGTTTTTGGCTTTGTCGACGAAAGATCTGGCGATAGGGCTATATCGCCATTGCCGAGCCTGCGGGCGCTGCCGACATCTTTGTTGTCTGGCCCACCGTCATCGCCGGCAGGCCGGCTCCCACAGGTATCCCAGCCGTGTGCAAGATGCAGGTACACCATAAAACTGTGGGCGCTGGGGTGCGAGGATTCGACTGGCCAGCGATGGGGCCGGTCGGATCAGTCGGGATGAGCCTGACTGTTCCCCAATGCCAGGTTCACCGCCAGCCAGCCGTTCACCGCTGCCTCTCCGGCTTCGCCGAACACCCGCTCCAGCAGTTTCACTTGCTCGCGCCGCAGCGCCTGTTCGAACTTCGCGCCTTCGGCCGTGAGTTCCAGCAGGCGCTTACGCTTGTCGGTCTGCGACGCCACGCTGTCCACCAGGTGCATTTCCTGCAACTGCCGCAGCGGCATGTTCAGCGCCTGCTTGCTGACGCCGAGCAAGGCCAGCAGCTCCTTGACGCTCAGGTTGGGGTAGCGGGCGATGAAAAACACGATGCGCTGATGCACCCGGGACAGACCCCGCCGTTCAAGCATTTCGTCAGCCTTGGCGGTGAACGCCTGATAGCCGAAGAAAAACGCTTCCATGGCCTGTTGCTGGCTGACGGGGCTTTTAAGGTCAATCATGTTGACGTACTCGCTCGGACTGTCGTAGTTTCGGTCAAGCAGTTTGACTCAACTCCCTCAACCCTCGCCAGCGGTGATTCCATGGCTTTTTCCGAACGTGTCTCGCGCCTCAAAAGTTCTCTGATCCGTGAAATCCTCGCCGCCGCCCAACGGCCGGAAGTGATGTCGTTCGCCGGTGGCCTGCCGGCCGAAGCCATGCTGCCGAACGTCGAATGGAGCGACATGCCGGTGACCCTCGGCCAATACGGCATGAGCGAAGGCGAACCGGCCTTGCGCGAAAGGCTCGCGGCCGAGGCGAGGGCGCTGGGCCTGCCGTGCGCGGCGAGCCAGGTGCTGGTGGTCAGCGGCTCGCAGCAGACCCTCGATCTGGCGGCCAAGCTGTACATCGACAAGGGCACGCCAATCCTGCTCGAAGCACCGACCTACCTGGCGGCGCTGCAGATTTTCCAGCTGTTCGGCGCTGACTGCCTGACCGTTCCGCTGGAGGCGGACGGCCCGGATCTTGGGCAACTGCGTCAGCGCCTTGAACGGCATCGTCCGGCGTTCGTCTACTTGATCCCGACCTTCCAGAACCCGTCGGCCGTGCGTTACAGCGAAGCCAAGCGCGAAGCCGTCGCTGCGCTGCTGGACGAATTCGGCGTCACGCTGATCGAGGACGAGCCCTACCGCGAGCTGACCTTTGACGGCGGCAGCGCCCGGCCGATCGCCGGACGCTTGAAGAAATCCAGCTGGATCTACACCGGCACGGTGTCCAAGACGCTGCTGCCGGGCTTGCGCGTCGGTTACCTGATCGCGAGTCCCGACCTGTTTCCCCACCTGCTCAAGCTCAAGCAGTCGGCGGACCTGCACACCAACCGCATCGGCCAGTGGCAAGCCCTGCAATGGATCGGCAGCGAGCACTACCGGGCGCACCTGGCCCGGTTGCGCGATTTCTACCGTGAGCGCCGCGACGCGTTCCAGTCGGCGCTGGAGAGGCACTTTTCAGACCTGGCGGACTGGAACGCGCCCCAGGGCGGGCTGTTTTTCTGGCTGACCCTCAAGCGACCGCTGGACACCCGCACCTTGCTCGACGCTGCGCTGGCCGATGACGTGGCGTTCATGCCGGGGGAACCGTTCTTTCCGGAGCCAGAGCGCAACCTCGGTCATTTGCGGCTGAACTTCAGCCACATCGATCCGCAGCGGCTGGATGAAGGGATCAAGCGATTGGCGGCGGTGGTTCGGCGGGCGCAGGCGGACGAGGCGGCCTGAAAACGAACAAACCGGCTCAGGGGCCGGTTTGTTTTTTCTGGAACATGTGGCGATCCGGCAGGCCTCATCGCCAGCCTGCTGGCGATGGCCAAACCGCGGTCAGGCTGCGGCAAACCGCTTGTCCAGATATTCGATGATCACCTTGGACTCATACATCCAGGTGGTCTGGCCGTTCTCTTCGATGCGCAGGCACGGCACCTTGATCTTGCCGCCCTGTTCCAGCAGGGCCTGGCGGTGCTGCTCGTCGTTCTTCGCATCGCGCAGGGCCACCGGCACGTTCAGGCGGCGCAGGGTGCGGCGGGTCTTCACGCAGAACGGGCAGGCGTGGAACTGGTACAGGGTCAGCTCTTTGGCGGCGGCATCCACCTGGGCCTGGGCGGCGGCGGGGCGCTGTTTCTTGCTTGGGCGGGTCAGGAAGTCGATGAAGATGATCAGTTGGCCGAGGCCGACACGAAGCGCTTTGACGAACACGTTACAAGCCTCACAGGGACATTGGAGAAGGCGCGCAGCTTACCCGATTTTTCGCGCACGAAAAAAAACCGGCGATCAACGCCGGTTTTCCTGAATCGCGGATCACTTGATCAGGCTGAGGAACTCGCTGCGGGTCGCCGCGTTCTCGCGGAACTCACCCAGCATCACCGAGGTGATCATCGACGAATTCTGCTTCTCCACACCGCGCATCATCATGCACATGTGCTTGGCCTCGATCACCACCGCCACGCCCAGGGCGCCAGTGACTTGCTGCACCGCGTCGGCGATCTGGCGGCTGAGGTTCTCCTGGATCTGCAGGCGGCGGGCGTACATGTCGACGATCCGCGCCACCTTGGACAGGCCCAGCACCTTGCCGCTCGGGATGTAGGCGACGTGGGCCTTGCCGATGAACGGCAGCAGGTGGTGTTCGCACAACGAGTACAGCTCGATGTCCTTGACCAGCACCATTTCGCTGTTGTCGGAGCTGAACAGGGCACCGTTGGTGACCTCTTCGAGCGTCTGTTGGTAACCGCGGCAGAGGTACTGCATGGCCTTGGCTGCACGTTTTGGGGTGTCGAGCAGGCCCTCGCGGGACACGTCTTCGCCCAGTTGGCCGAGGATCGCGGTGTAGTTCTGTTCCAGTGTCACAGAGGCTGATTCCATAAGGGTTTCAGTGGGGTACTGTTTCTGTCCGTACCGATTGTGTGCCGCTCAAGCCACTGTCGGGCCGTCCGGGTCTCCTCGACCAGGGCTCAGGTCAAAGGCTACGTCTGGACGTGACCGGGCTGAGTGGCGATAAACGCAGGGTTCATACCCGCCATGCGGCACATGGTAGCGTAAGTGGGTGGGCGTTTGTATGGCCGACGGGCGTGAATCCCCAATTCGATTGGCTGCGCCGGGCGGTGTCCGACGTTCAGGCCACCCTGCGTAGGGGGCGGAAGCCTTGACCGACCGAAGGTGCTCTTTCTGGGTGAAGGCGGCTGGCGGTGCGCGGGTGAAAGGTTTGGAATGCCGTGTGCAGCCGCAGGAACCGGAACGTCAGGCCCTGCGGCCGCAGGTCGGTCAGCCGATCTGGACGATAGGCCCGGGAGACGTCTTGCTCGGATCCAATTTGATTGGGCCGAAGGTGAGCGACACCATGCTCACGCTGTTGGAGAACGAAGCGGTGCCGTGGCCGTTGTTCGCCATGGTCGCCCAACGGATGCGCGAGTACCCGATCGTGGAAGGCGTACTGGTGACCTTGTTCCCGTTACTGACCGGTCCGCACACGAACTCCATGGTCTGTTGACCCTCCAGAAGGTCCATGTTCCACCACCGGACGTTTGCGATGACGTTGGTTGCATCCAATACGTCGTTGAGAACGACGCTGAACGTCGCCGAAACAATGTCGAAGCCCGTTTCATTCACCAGAACCGGGGCGACAGATAGAACAGAGCCTGAGAGGGGAGGGTAGATTTCCTGGCTGTTCTGGTTGAACTGCAGGGTGCCGGGCAGATCCAGCGTGAGGGAAATGCCGTTCTGTTTGAAGATGGTGAAGGTCTTGACCTGTCCTTGATATTTTTCCGACGCTTGTTCCTTGAGTGCTTGTGACATTTTAATTTCCTTTTTTTATTTGCCTTGAAGTTCGGTAGTTGAACTTCTCCCTGTTGCGCGCATCCGGCCTTGGAAACGCGCTCGGCAATTTTTGTAGGACAATTCCACTCTGTCAATGTTTGCCATGGTCTTTTTGTTTAAGGTTAGTTGCTGCGGTTTTATATTTCGAAGTTAACTAAAAAAGTGTGTCTCTTTAACTATTGGCTATTTGTGGAATGGAGCGGAAGGGCCTTTCGCGCAGGCCAGGTGGATAGAGGGCACCCGTGGATGTGCCTTTGGCAATGTGTAGGTGCGAAACATATATCGCGATTGGCTATATATAAGAAGTGGGTTTGGCGAGAGAGGTGTTTGCGTTTAATGCCACCGACAGATCAATACATTGATGGTCAAAGTATTGACTGGTGCGCAGACAGGAAAGGTAAAAGACTGAGTGTCCTACAGATAATGAAGTTTGCGCAGACGTGTTTGGCGTGCAGAAGAGCCAAGAGTTGCGCAGCAATGGATGAAAGGGCGTTCGCCGCACTTCCTTGGCAATCGTCTGTTTCGAAATGGACGGGGCGGCGGCTTGCACCGCTCCCGCCGCATCGGCCGGACGACGCTATTCGTCGCGGCCTTCCATCATGGTGCGTTTGAGCATCACGTACACCGAGCCTGCGCCGCCGTGCCGGGGCTGGCACGAGGTGAAGCCGAGCACCTGCGGATGCTGGCGCAGCCAGGTGTTGACGTGGCTCTTGATCATCGGCCGCTTGCCGTCCAGCCGCACGGCCTTGCCGTGGGTGACGCGCACGCAGCGGATCTCGAGCTTCGTGGCTTCGGCCAGGAACGCCCACAGGGTCTCCCGGGCCTTTTCGACAGTCATGCCATGCAGGTCGAGGCTGCCCTCGAACGGGATCTGGCCGGCCTTGAGCTTGCGCACCTGGCTTTCCTGGACGCCGTCGCGGGCCCACATCAGCTCGTCTTCCGGGCCGACGTCGATCACGAACTGATCCGACAGACCGTCGACGGTGGTGGCATCGGTGCGCACGGTCGCGGACTGGCGCAGCTTGGCGATCTGTGCACGGTCGGCCTTGGGTTTGCCGGTGTCGGCGCGGTCGTGCTTGATCGGCTTGACGCCTTGGATCGCACTTTTGAACAGGGAAAAATCGTCGTCTTGCATGTCAGCCTCCGCGAAGGGCGGCCAGTTTACCCAAGTCGACGCAAAACGGCCCGGCAAAAAGCCGGGCCGTGGGGTCAGTCGTGTTTTTTCATCAGGTGCGGGGACATGTTCAGTTCCCGCGATTGCCGGGCACGGCGTCGGCAGCGGCGCCACAGGGCCACGCCGAAGTACAGGAACAGCAGACCGAGCGCCAGGACGATCGCCGAAGCGGCGGGCGTGGCGTTCAGGTCGCCGAGCGCCGGCGGGCGCCCCAGCAGGCTGGCGGCCCCGGCCATCGCCAGCAGCACCCCGAACGTCGCCAGGATGGCGGCGAACGCAGCGCCGAACCGAAAACGCCAGTTGCGTTGGCCCTTGGGCCGCAAGCGGCGTGCGTCAAATCCATCGGATAACTTCATTCCGACCTTCCTCAATGGTATCGGCCCTTCGACCGGGAGTTGACCGGGTTGTTCCTGAGGCTAGGGTAATTGAAGCGAATGCGAGGCTTTTGCGGATGAGCGGCGCGGCGGGCCGCTCACCGAAGGGGTTTTCAGATCAGGTCCTGGGTCAGCGCGAGGGTGGCGAAGTTGTCGGCCATGATCGCCATTTCCGCCTCCTGCACCTGTTCGGCGCTGAGCACGCGGCCCTTGAACGGCAGGTCGCGGGTGGCGCAGGCGTCTTCGACCAGGGTGCAGCGGAAGCCCAGGTTCTTCGCCGCGCGCACGGTGGTGCTGACGCTGGAGTGGCTCATGAAGCCGCAGACGATCAGATCCAGCGAACCGAGGGTCTGCAGGCGATCGTAGAGTTCGGTGCCGTGGAAGGCGCTCGGCAGCAGTTTGCCGATGATGGTCTCATCGCCCTGGGGTTCCAGGCCGGGGATGAACTCGCCGCGTTCGCCCTGCGGGTCGAACAGGCCGCCGACGGTGCCGAGGTGGCGCACATGCACGATCGGACGACCGGCCGCACGGGCGGCGGCGACCAGTTGCTTGATGTTCGCGACAGCCGCGTCCATGCCGCTCAGGGCCAGCGGGCCGCTGAGGTATTCCTTCTGGGCATCGATGATGACCACGGTGGCATGGCTCAACGTGGCCGCTGCGTAACCGCGGCCGCTGAGTTGAAACATCGTTTTTGGAACGGACATTCTGGGGCTCCTTGGGAGGGGGCTTTTGCGACATTGTCCTCTGGCTGAGCGGTTCTGTGAATCGCTACCATCGTAGGCACCGTCGTTACTGGGCTGCAGCCTTGTCAAGTGACACGTTCTGTTCAATAGCTGGCGTGAAAAATAGAAAAGTCCTACCGATGAGCCAGAGTTTTTCCTGCGTCGTCGTGGCGCGTTTTGGCTGGTAGAATCGCCAGTCGTTTTTTCTGGAGTTCTGCCCCGTGATCACTTCCCGACTTCGTACCCTGCGTGACCATATCCGTTGGGCCGTCAGCCGCTTCCATGGGGAGGATCTGTTTTTCGGCCATGGCACCGACAACGCCTGGGACGAAGCCCGGCAACTGGTGTTGGGTGCGCTGCACCTGCCGTGGGAAATCGCCGACAGCTACCTCGACTGCGCACTTGAAGACGATGAGCTGGTCCATCTTCAGCATCTGCTCAAGCGCCGCATCGTCGAGCGCATCCCGACCGCCTACCTGCTGGGCGAGGCCTGGTTCTGCGGGCTGTCGTTCATCGTCGATTCCCGGGTGCTGATCCCGCGTTCGCCGATCGGCGAGCTGATCGAAAACCGCTTCGCACCATGGATCGGCAACGCGCCTGCGCGGATCCTCGACCTGTGCACCGGTTCCGGCTGCATCGGCATCGCCTGCGCCTACGAGTTCCAGGACGCCGAAGTGGTGCTGGCGGATCTGTCGTTCGAGGCGTTGGAGGTGGCGAACCGGAACATCGAGCGCCATGGCGTCGAAGAGCGCGTGTACACGGTGCAGGGCGACGGCTTCGACGGTCTGCCGGGGCAACGCTTCGACCTGATCGTGTCGAATCCGCCCTACGTCGACGCGGAAGATTTCGCTGACATGCCGGACGAGTACCAGCACGAACCGGAACTGGGCCTGGCCTGCGGTGACGACGGCCTGAATCTGGTGCGGCGGATGCTCGCCGAGGCGGCGGACCATCTGACCGAGAAAGGCTTGCTGATCGTCGAGGTGGGCAACAGCCAGGTGCACGTCGAGGCGCTGTACCCGGAAGTCGATTTCGCCTGGCTGGAGTTCGAGCGCGGCGGGCACGGTGTGTTCATGCTCACCGCCGAACAGTGCCGCGCCCATCAGGCGCTGTTCGCTTCGCGCGTCTGACCTGACGGCGCAGCGTGTGGCGGGGGCGTGAGTGCCCTCGCCACGACACCTGTCAGCGGTGGGTGGCGATCCAGATCAGCAGGCCGGCCTGGAACACCGCGAACGCCACCAGGCACGTGATGGTGAAGCGCAGCCCGGCGTCTTCGCGCTTGAACTTGCTGACCTTTTCTTCCTGTTTCTTCAGTTTGACTTCCTGCTCGGCCAGGTTCTGCTCGGCCTGCTGCAGCATCTGCGCGGCCTCCAGAATCTCGACGATCTGCAGCTTTTCCGTGTTCCAGTCGCCGCGCAGGTCGCCGACCTCGACGTCCTTGACGCTGCCCTTGAGGTGCTGGGCGTCGGCGTAGGCCACCTCAAAGCCGTGTCCGCGCAGGAAATGGTCGCGGCGCAGGCGGGTGTCTTCGTTCAGCGCGTCCTTGTTGTTCAGGTCGGTGCCGTCGACGGTGTAGCCGGGCCAGCGCTTTTTCGCCCACGTAATGCCCTGGGCGGCCATGAAGCGGCCGATGCCGCGGTTCACCGGCTCGATCTGCAGGCCGGTGTCCGGGCCGAAATGCACGCGTTTGGCCGTGTGGTCGACCCACACGTCCAGATGGTTCTGTTCCTTGCGCACGCGCTGGCCGGGCAGCTTGATGGCCATGCGCATCAGGCTCTTGTCCTTGCCGTGGCGTTCGGCGTAACCGAACTCGACAAAGCGCAGCGGCCTTGCGCCGGTGTTACGGTCGGTCTGCTGGGGGGCCAGGCGGAGCATCTTGTGGTGCTCGACGTGGACATCCGCCCATGGCAGCTCGACCGCTGGCGGTGCGTCTTTTTCAGCGGTGGTGTCGGGTGAAGTCTGGGTTTCAGTCATAACGGCGAGATCCTGTCCAAGCGCTGCTTGCCGCCAGCCGATACGCGGGCGACAAACGCTTATCGGCCGTTTTTCCGAGGACTGGAGGGCAAACGCCGCTTAATCAGGTGCGAAGCCCGTCAATGAATTCGAGCAGCCGCGCGCCGAGCTCGGCCGCCAGCGGCAGATTCGGGTCCTTGTAGGAGGCCAATTGCCGCTTCACGTCGTTGGGAACGATGCGCAGCACATGGTTCATGCCTTCGATCAGCGCCAGTTGCGCATCCGGTTTGGCGGCCTTGAGCAGACGGGCGTCATCGACCTGCACCTGGATGTCGTGGCTGCCCTGGACGATCAGCGCCGGCATCTTCAGCGCCGCGAAGGCCGCCGCCGGATCCTGGCGGAACAGGGAAATCAGGTAGGGCTGCACGCTCGGCCGGAAAATCACCTGCAACGGCGCCGGCACGCGGTCGTCGGTGTGACCGGCCTTGAGGCTGTCGAGCAGTTCGTTGCTGCGCAGCATCAAGGCCGGCGGCAGGCTGCGGGCCAGTTGCTGGCGCAGCACCTGATCGATGGGGCGGGCGCTGCCGGACAGGGAAATCACCGCCGCCGCATCGACTTTCGGCGCAGCGAGGCTGGCGATCAGCGCGCCTTCACTGTGGCCGAGCAGGATCAACGGGCCGAAGCGCGGGTCAGCCTTGAGCTGGCGGCCCCAGGCCACGGCATCTGAAACGTAGGCCTCCACGGTCAGGTTGCGCTCGTCCGGCGTGGCCGCCAGGCTCGCGGCCACGCCGCGCTTGTCGAACCGGACGCTGGCGACATTGTGCTTGGCCAGCACCCACGCCAGCCGCTTGAGGCTGTCGTTGCGCCCGCCGTCGGGGTTGTTTCCGTCACGGTCCGTAGGCCCCGAGCCAGAAAGGATCAAGACGACAGGCACAGGCTTGTCGGACTTTGGCAGCAACAGCGAGCCGAAAAGTTCGCCGCTGTCGGTGGTCAAAGTGACCGGGCGTTGCAGGACGGTCGCCTGGGCAAAGCCGGTCAGAAGGGTCAGGCTCAAGATCAAAACTCGCAGCATCATCACGCCATCATTTGCAAAGGTGCCGGTTGGACTCGGCATCACCCGTAAGGTTCGAGGATGAACTAGTCGGTTAGCCTGCGTATACTGGCGCGCATCACGAATTTGGGTTCGATTTCACGGAGCGTCCTGCATGTCCGGCAATACCTACGGCAAGCTGTTCACTGTCACCACCGCAGGCGAGAGCCATGGACCGGCGTTGGTCGCCATTGTCGACGGCTGCCCGCCGGGCCTGGAGATCTCCCTGGACGACCTGCAGCGCGACCTCGACCGGCGCAAGCCGGGCACCAGCCGCCACACCACCCAGCGCCAGGAGGCCGACGAGGTCGAGATCCTGTCCGGCGTGTTCGAGGGCCGCACCACCGGTTGCGCCATCGGCCTGCTGATCCGCAACACCGACCAGAAGTCCAAGGACTACTCGGCGATCAAGGACCTGTTCCGCCCGGCCCACGCCGACTACACCTACCACCACAAGTACGGCGAGCGCGACTACCGCGGCGGCGGCCGCAGCTCGGCGCGGGAAACCGCGATGCGCGTGGCCGCTGGCGCCATCGCCAAGAAGTACCTGGCCAGCCAGGGCATCGTCGTGCGCGGCTACATGAGCCAGCTCGGCCCGATCGAAATCCCGTTCAAGACCTGGGACTCGGTGGAGCAGAACGCCTTCTTCAGCCCGGATCCGGACAAGGTGCCTGAGCTGGAGGCCTACATGGACCAGCTGCGTCGCGACCAGGATTCGGTCGGCGCCAAGATCACCGTCGTGGCCGAAGGCGTGATGCCGGGCCTGGGCGAGCCGATCTTCGACCGCCTCGACGCCGAACTGGCCCACGCGCTGATGAGCATCAACGCGGTGAAGGGTGTGGAGATCGGCGCCGGGTTCGCCTGCGTGGCCCAGCGCGGCACCGAGCACCGCGACGAGCTGACCCCGGAAGGCTTCCTGAGCAACAACGCCGGCGGCATCCTGGGCGGCATCTCCTCCGGCCAGCCGATCGTGGCGCACCTGGCGCTCAAGCCGACGTCCAGCATCACCACGCCGGGCCGCTCCATCGACATCCACGGCAACCCGGTGGACGTGATCACCAAGGGCCGCCACGACCCGTGCGTCGGCATCCGAGCCACGCCGATCGCCGAGGCGATGATGGCCATCGTGCTGATGGACCACCTGCTGCGCCACCGCGGGCAGAACGCCGACGTGAAGGTGAGCACCCCGGTGCTGGGCCAGCTCTGATGGGCCGCCTGACAGCCGCCGTGGCCTGACGGCATGGCGGCGCTCCCGTACTGGCGGCTGTCCAGTTTCTATCTGTTCTATTTCGCCTTGCTCGGCTCGACGGCGCCGTTCCTGGCGCTGTACTTCGATCATCTGGGGTTCAGCGCCGCACGCATCGGCGAGCTGGTGGCGATCCCGATGCTGATGCGTTGCGTGGCGCCGAACCTCTGGGGCTGGCTGGGCGACCACACCGGCAGGCGCCTGGCCATCGTGCGCTTCGGCGCGGTGTGCACGCTGCTGACGTTCTCGCTGATCTTCGTCAGCAAGAGCTACGCGTGGCTGGCGATGGTCATGGCGCTGCACGCGTTCTTCTGGCACGCGGTGCTGCCGCAGTTCGAGGTCATCACCCTGGCGCACCTGCAAGGCCAGACCTCCCGCTACAGCCAGATCCGCCTGTGGGGCTCCATCGGCTTCATCATCACCGTGGTCGCGCTGGGCCGGCTGTTCGAATGGCTGAGCCTGGACATCTATCCGGCGGCGCTGGTGCTGATCATGGCGGGCATCGTCCTCAGCAGCCTGTGGGTGCCGAACGCGCAGCCCGCCCAGGGCGACCGGCCGACGGGGGAGGGCTTTCTCAAGCAATTGCGCCGCCCCGGCGTGCTGGCGTTCTACGCGTGCGTGGCGCTGATGCAGATGAGCCACGGGCCGTACTACACGTTCCTGACCCTGCACCTGGAACGCCTGGGCTACAGCCGCGGCGTGATCGGCATGCTGTGGGCGCTGGGCGTGGTCGCCGAGGTGCTGATGTTCATGGCCATGAGCCGGATCCTGGCGCGCTTCTCCCTGCGTCGGGTGCTGATGGCCAGTTTCCTGCTGGCGGCGCTGCGCTGGCTGCTCTTGGGTTCGTTCGCCGAATTCCTCGGGGCGCTGCTGTTCGCCCAGGTGCTGCACGCGGCCACGTTCGGCAGCTTTCACGCCGCTGCCATCCAATTCGTGCAACGTAGCTTCGGCGCCCGCCAGCAAGGCCAGGGCCAGGCGCTGTACGCGGCGCTGGCCGGCACCGGCGGCGCGCTCGGCGCGCTGTACGCCGGGTACAGCTGGAACGCCCTCGGCGCGACATTGACCTTTAGTATCGCAAGCCTCGCAGCGTTCGCCGCTGCCGTTATCATTGCCACTCGCATGCAAGAGGACAGGCCATGAGCCTTACCCGTGAACAGCTCGCCCAGCAGATCATCGACGCCGGGCGCTTCCTTTATGGCCGCGGCTGGTCGCCGGCCACCAGCAGCAACTACTCGGTGCGCCTGTCGCCGAGCGAGGCGTTGCTGACCGTGTCCGGCAAGCACAAGGGTCAACTGGGCCAGGACGACGTGCTCGCCACCGACCTTTCCGGCAATAGCCTGGAGCCGGGCAAGAAACCGTCCGCCGAAACCTTGCTGCACACCCAGCTCTACACCTGGCGCCCCGAAGTCGGCGCGGTGCTGCACACCCATTCGGTCAACGCCACGGTGCTGTCGCGCCTGACGCCGGGCGACTTCATCGATTTCGAAGACTACGAACTGCAGAAGGCCTTCAGCGGCGTTTCGACCCACGAGTCCCGGGTGCGGGTGCCGATCTTCGATAACGACCAGGACATTGCACGCCTGGCCGCCAAGGTGCAGCCTTGGCTGGACGCCCACCCCGACTGCGTCGGGTATCTGATCCGCGGCCACGGCCTCTACACCTGGGGCGCGCAGATGAGCGACGCGCTGCGCCAGATCGAGGCCTTCGAATTCCTGTTTGAATGCGAGCTCAAGACCCGCAGCGTATTGAACCGTTAACGGCAGACGCCGACGTCGCCGACCGCCTGATGCAGCGCTGCGCCCACCGGTGTCCACAAGCCGGACGGCGTGGCCGAAACCGAGGAATTGCCCCATGAGCAGCCTGTCCGTCTACCACGTTTCCAGCCCTGAGATTCCGAACAAGGTGCTGACCCATTTCGAAGACATCGCCGCGACTCTGGCCGAGCAGGGCGTGCGCTTCGACCGCTGGCAGGCCGCCACGAAGATCGAGCCCGGCGCCAGCCAGGACGAAGTCATCGGCGCCTACCGCGAGCAGATCGACAAACTGATGACCGAACGCGGTTACATCACCGTCGATGTGGTCAGCCTCAACAGCGACCACCCGCAGAAGGCCGAACTGCGCGCCAAGTTCCTTGACGAGCACCGCCACGGCGAGGACGAAGTGCGTTTCTTCGTCGCCGGCCGAGGCTTGTTCACCCTGCACATCGACGACTACGTGTACGCGGTGCTGTGCGAAAAGAACGACCTGATCTCGGTGCCCGCCGGCACCAAACACTGGTTCGACATGGGCGAGCACCCGCATTTCGTCGCGATCCGCCTGTTCAACAACCCCGAAGGCTGGGTCGCCAACTTCACCGGCGAAGACATCGCCGGCCGCTTCCCGCGCCTGGAGGACTGAGCCGATGTCGATCAAAGTCATCCTCACCGACATCGAAGGCACCACCAGCGCGGTGAGCTTCGTGTTCGACGTGCTGTTCCCGTATGCGGCCGAACATTTGCCGGATTTCGTCCGGCGCAACGCCGCACGGGCGGACGTCGCCGAACAGCTCGACGCCGTGCGCCGTGACAGCGGCGAGCCGCAGGCCGATGTCGAGCGCGCCATCGCGATCCTGCTGGGCTGGATCGCCGAAGACCGCAAGGCCACGCCGCTCAAGGCGTTGCAGGGCATGGTCTGGGAGCAGGGCTATCAGGCCGGGCAACTGAAGGGCCATGTCTATCCGGATGCCGTCGAGGCGCTCAAGCGCTGGCATCAGGCGGGCCATCAACTGTTCGTTTATTCCTCCGGCTCGATCCAGGCGCAGAAACTGATCTTCGGCTGCTCGGAGGCGGGGGATCTGACGCCGCTGTTCGACGGCTACTTCGACACCACGTCGGGGCCCAAGCGTGAAGAACAGTCCTACCGCAACATTCAACAGGCCATTGGCGCCCGGCCGGAGCAGATCCTGTTCCTGTCGGACATCGTCCAGGAACTCGATGCCGCCCAGGCCGCCGGCCTCAAGACCTGCGGCCTGGCCCGCGACGGCGGCGAACTGGAAGGGCACGTGACCGTCGACAGCTTCACCGGCATCGAACCGGAAGCGTTCTGACCTTTAGTTAGTCCGCGCAAAAGCAAACAGGCCGTGAAGCGAACCTTCACGGCCTGTTTGCTTTTGCGGTCGGGTTACAGCGAGTGATACGTCGGCAGGGCAAAGCGCTGCTGGCTCTGCAGCATGGAGATCTGCGGAAGTTCGCTGGCCTGTTCGGCCAGGTCGCGGCGGATCGCGCTGATCGCCCACGACAGTTGGTCGCCGTTGTGCAGTTGCTGATACGTGAGCGCCCGTTTGAACACTTTGCCTTCACCATCGCGCAGCGTCAGCAGGATGCCGCCGTCGGGGCGTGCCTGGGTGGTGACGTTGTACTGGGAGAACAGGGAGGAGAATTTTTCTTGGATCAGGCTCATGTCGTTCAGCTCCGTATGCACATGAATGGCAAGCATGCACAGAGGGTTGCAGCGATTGTGCCAGCATTTCTTTTTTGTAAAATTACTTATAAATCAATAACTTAAAAAATCTCTGTGATTCGGTTGTCGTGCAATCTGCATGAATGGCCATCGTGCATCCTGCATTTTGCGGGATCGCGACCGATGGGAAGGAACCTTTGCGCCGCCACCGTGATCGCGTCCCGGCCGGGGCGGACGACGGATACAAAACATTGCAAAAACCGCGTGTACAGCCCGAGAAGCGCTGACGTATTTTCGGTCTCGGCCCTCGCTGCCCAAGCGCCGGTCGCCGCACAGGATTGCCCGACAATAAAAAAGCCGGCCTGCACGCCAAGGCCGAACGGGAGCTGCCATGAGTCACGCGCCAAGCGACACGATCACCTGGAGCATGATGCTCCGCAAACTGCCGGCCATCGCCAAAGCCCTCCCGCGGGTGGTGAAGGGCATGAAGGCGGCCAACGTCAAGGATCCGACCCAGACGTGTGGCTTGGGCTGGACGTTCGAGCAAGCGGCCCTGCGCAACCCCGACGGCCCCGCGCTGCTGTGCGGCGACGTCGTGCTCAGTTATGCCCAGACCAACCGCTGGGCCAACCGCATCGCCCACTACCTGATCGGGCAGGGCATCGGCAAGGGCGACGTGGTGGCGGTGTTCATCGAGAACCGTCCGGAGCTGCTGGTGACCATTCTGGCGCTGGCCAAGGTGGGCGCCGTCAGCGCGCTGCTCAACACCTCCCAGACCCGCGACACGCTGATCCACAGCGTGAACCTGGTGGCGCCGGTGGCGATCGTCGTCGGCGCGGAACTGTTGCCGGCCTATGCGGCGGTGCGCGAACAGGTGTCGATCCCTGCGCCGCGCACCTGGTTCGTGGCCGACCAGGACACCTCCCGCCATCCGGGCATCGCGCCCGACGGCTACGTCAACCTCATCAGCGCCAGCGCCGATGCCTGCAGCGACAACCCGGCCAGCAGCCGCGACATCCATTTCGACGACCCGTGCTTCTATATCTACACCTCCGGCACCACCGGCCTGCCCAAGGCCGGGGTGTTCAAGCACGGCCGCTGGATGCGCAGCTCGGCCAGCTTCGGCATGATCGCCCTGAACATGGGCCCCGACGACGTCGTCTACTGCACCTTGCCGCTGTACCACGCCACCGGCCTGTGCGTGTGCTGGGGGTCGGCGGTCAACGGCGCCTCGGGCTTCGCCATCCGCCGCAAGTTCAGCGCCAGCCAGTTCTGGGGGGACGTGCGCCGCTACCGGGCGACCACCATCGGCTACGTCGGCGAGCTGTGCCGCTATCTGGTGGACCAGCCGGCCAGCGCCGACGACGGCCGCCACGAGGTGCGCAAGATGATCGGCAACGGTCTGCGCCCAGGTGCCTGGGCCGAGTTCAAGACTCGGTTCGCGGTGGAGCACATCTGCGAACTGTACGCGGCGAGCGACGGCAACATCGGCTTCAGCAACATCCTCAATTTCGACAACACCATCGGGTTCTCGCTGATGGCCTGGGAGCTGGTCGCCTACGATCACGACAGCGGCCAGCCGGTGCGCGGCGGCGACGGCTTCATGCGCAAGGTCGGCAAGGGCGAGCAGGGCCTGCTGCTGGCGCGGATCGACGACAAGGCGCCGCTGGACGGCTACACCGACCCGCAGAAGACCGCCAAGGTGGTGCTGCAGGATGTGTTCGCCCGCGGCGACCGCTTCTTCAACACCGGCGACCTGCTGCGCAACATCGGTTTCGGCCATGCGCAGTTCGTCGACCGGCTCGGCGACACCTACCGCTGGAAGGGCGAGAACGTCTCGACCACCGAGGTGGAGAACCTGCTGCTGCAGCACCCGAACATTTCCGAGGCGGTGGCCTACGGCGTGGAGATCCCCAACACCAACGGCCGTGCCGGCATGGCGGCGATCACCCCGGCCGAATCGCTGGCCACCCTGGATTTCGCCGAACTGCTGGCCTTCGCCCGCCAGCGCATGCCGGCCTATGCGGTGCCGCTGTTCTTGCGGGTGAAGGTGAAGATGGAAACCACCGGCACGTTCAAGTACCAGAAGACCCGCCTCAAGAGCGAGGGCTTCGACCCGGGCCTGACGGGGGACGATCCGGTGTACGCGTGGCTGCCCGGCAGCCAGACGTATGTGCAGGTCAGCGGGCAGGTATTGGCCGACATCGGCGCCGGGAAATACCGTTATTGAGTTTGGCTATTGGCTGGCTTGGAAAAAAGAGGGTGACAGCTATCGTTCGGCTCGGGAAACTGTCGCCATTCCGATCGACCGAAAGTGGAGTTTCCCATGTCCGACCAAAACCGCCAGATGACCCCGGAAGAGGCCGCCGCCTTCACCGAGCAGGTGTTCAACAAGGCCCGCGAGGGCGACGCGGTGATGCTCGACCGGCTGATCGGCGCGGGGCTGCCGGTGAACCTGCGCAACGGCAAGGGCGACACGCTGCTGATGCTGGCCAGCTATTACGGGCACCTGGACGCGGTGCAGGTGCTGCTCAAGCACAAGGCCGACCCGGAGCAACGTAACGGCAACGGTCAGAGCCCGATCGCCGGCGCGGCGTTCAAGGGTGACCTGGCGGTGGTCAAGGCCTTGGTCGACGGCGGCGCCGACATCGACGGCGCCTCGTTCGACGGCCGTACGGCGCTGATGATGGCGGCCATGTTCAACCGGGTGGAAATCGTCGAGTACCTGATCGGCAAGGGCGCCGACCCGAAAGCCAAGGACGCCAACGGCGTCACCGCCCTCGACGCGGCCCGCACCATGGGCGCGGCCGACACCACGGCGCTGCTGGAAAAGCTTCTGGGCTGAAACCGGCCTCAGGTCGGAACCGGGCCTGTGGCGCAGGCGAGAATGCGCTATCCTGCGCGCCCTCGAAAAACCTTCGCCACAGGATCCGCCCCCCATGAAAGCCGCACTCGCCGAACTCATCAGCAAAATCAGCTCCGGCTGCATGGCCGAGGACGAAATCCTGAAGGTCGCCGATGAAGCGGCGCAGGCCTACGCCGATGCTGACGCCTTCCTGGCCGCCAACACCGACATCAACTACGACGACACCTTCCCGATCCCCCTGGGCGAGTGGGTGGTGGTCGGCAGCCTGCCGGACACCGTGCTGTTCCAGGCCGACACCTATGCGGACCTGTTCGCGCAGATCGTCGCGTCGTTCGGCCCCGGCGTGGAATTCAACCTCAAGCCCAAGCAACTGGCCAAGACCGAAGCCCTGACCGCGCTCAACCGCATCCAGATCCAGATGAGCAGCCTGAACAAGGAAAACGGCGGCTACACGCTGATGAACTTCAGCCAGCTGCTCGATGACGAGCTGCAAGTGGTGCTGGTGTACGGCAACGACGTGCCGCGGGTGCTGGAACTGTGCGCCGAAACCGGCATCGCCGCCGCGCCGGCGCTGGAGGCCCTGAAGGTCGCGGTGCACGTCTGAGGCAATAAAAAGGAACCCCGGCCGGCGCCGTCTATCCTAAGGGTGCATGCCACCACTTCGGAGCGACGCCATGGGTTCCACGTTCAACGGCCTGGTCGGGCTGATCATCCTTGCCCTGGACATCTGGGCGATCATCAATGTGCTGAAAAGCGGCGCCGAGACCGGGATGAAGATCCTCTGGGTGCTGCTGATCATCCTCCTGCCGGTGCTGGGCCTGATCATCTGGGCGATCGCGGGCCCCAGGGGCAATGTGCGGCTTTGACCCGAACCTGCGGGAGCGTTTGACTGATCCGGCCCTCAGGTGCCTGGGCGGACGCCATCGCCAGCCGGGGCGCCTCCCGGCCGGATCGATGCCGTCTCTCGCGCAAGGATCGCGCCCGGCCGATGAACCGGGGTTCGACCTGTCATCTTGCGCAACGTAGAATGCGCGCCTTTCCCGGGCAGTCGTCACTGCGACCGTCGCCCCAGCATTCACCGGAGCACGTCCCATGAGCACCACCAAGACCAGCGAGTACCTGGAAACCCTCTACGAAGGCTACGGCCAGCGTTTTCGCATGGAAAAAATGCTGCACGAAGTGCGCACCGAACATCAGCACCTGGTGATCTTCCAGAACCCGCGCATGGGCCGGGTGATGGCGCTGGACGGCGTGATCCAGACCACCGAGGCGGATGAGTTCATCTACCACGAGATGCTCACCCACGTGCCGATCCTCGCCCACGGCACCGCCAAGCGCGTGCTGATCATCGGCGGCGGCGACGGCGGCATGCTGCGCGAAGTGACCAAGCACGCCAGCGTCGAGCACATCACCATGGTCGAGATCGACGGCACCGTGGTTGACATGTGCAAGGAATTTTTGCCGAACCACTCCAAGGGCGCCTACGATGACCCGCGCCTGAACCTGGTGATCGACGACGGCATGCGTTTCGTCGCCACCACCACCGAGAAGTTCGACGTGATCATTTCCGACTCCACCGACCCGATCGGCCCGGGCGAGGTGCTGTTCTCGGAAAACTTCTACCAGGCCTGCCACCGTTGCCTGAACGAGGGCGGCATCCTCGTGACCCAGAACGGCACGCCGTTCATGCAGATCGACGAAGTGAAGACCACCGCCGGCCGCCTGCGCAGCCTGTTCCCGGACTGGCACTTCTATCAGGCGGCCGTGCCGACCTACATCGGCGGCTCGATGACCTTCGCCTGGGGTTCGACCGACCCGGCCTACCGCAAGCTGAGCCGCGAGACCCTGCAGCAGCGCTTCATCGGCAGCGGCATCGTCACCCGCTACTACAACCCGGAAATCCACATCGGCGCCTTCGCCCTGCCGCAATACGTGCTGCAGGCGGTGAACAAGCCGGCCAACGACTGAGCCTGTGCGCAAGCGGCGGGCCGCACCGCCGCTTGCGCATGCCAGACCGCCCTCCGAACCTGTAGGAGCCAGCCTGCTGGCGATGGCGCCCGCCAAGGCGCCGCCTACCGGCCCCCGCATGAAAGGTTTTTCATCTGCGTCGGCGACAATCCTCGGGAACGATCAAATCGGCTAAAAGTCGAGATAGGTGTAGGCCCATTTGCGGGCTTGACCGAGGAGGCTCCGATGTCAAAGTGGAAAGTCACTTTCGTGGATGATCATGGCGAAACCGTCGACGAAGTCTTCGAGTGCGAGGAGTGCCCGAGCCACGAGCACGCCGCCCGTCTCATCAAGGAACGATTCCTTCCCGTGGCCGCCGAGCTGGATCTGAACGATCTGGAGGGGCGCACCGCCGATGCCGGCGTCAAGAGCCTCAAGGCTCAGCACAGCATCGAAATCCGCAGCATCACCCTAGTCTGAATCTTTCTGACAGCTGACCGCCAGGCCTTGGCAGCGGGTCTGTCATGGGGCTAATCTGCAGGCGAGATCAGCGAACGGATCGCTAAGGTCTGGTCTTGTCAGCTCCATGCTTGTTTCCCGTGGGCAACCCGGTTGCCGCAACGCTTGAGTGCAGGGAATACGGAAAGTCTATCCATCTGTCAGAGGGGGACGTTTCATGAGCACAGCCTATCAAGAAGACATCAGCAGCAACGTGCTGCGCCGCATGAAAGAAGGCGGTTTCGATTTCTCCAGGATCCATCCCATCGAGTTCTACGCCATTTTCCCGAACGAGGAGCGGGCGCGCAGGGCGGCAGGTCATTTTCGCGGTGAATCCTTCAATGCCCAGGTCAGCGTGCGCGACGACGGCGCGTGGTACCTGGAACTGAGCAAGGTCATGCACGCGACCTACGGTGGCATCGGCGATTTCGAGCAGCGTTTCTCCGCCGTGGTGGAGCCGTTGGGCGGCGTCATCGAAGGCTGGGGTGTGAAGCACGAGCTGCGCAACCGGCGGCGCCTGCACTGATCTTTCGCAACAGCGTCGGGCAACGGCTGACCTTCGGGTCGGCCGTTGTCGTTTCCGGGGCCCGGAAACGCCGTGGCAAAACCCTGAAACAAGAATCCGAGGCAAAAAAAAGCCACCGTCGAAGGTGGCTCAAAGGGAAGACCGGAAGGAGAGGGAACCGGTCAGGGTTACGGCTGGGCGGGCTGCGGTCGCGGCCATCGATCGGTTGGGCTGCACACTTGGCGGGGGAACTCGTGCAGCGGATGCGCGGATTATCCGCAGCCGCTGCCGGGCAGTGAAATCAACTCTGACTATGCTGGTGATAGGCGACGGCGTTGCGTCGCCATGGAGCGGGGGCGATCGGGTAGGGGCGTTTGTCGCACAGCAATGGTGCGGTGTTCGCGGCGCGATTATCCAACCGATTGAAATCAAAGCGTTTCTGCCGATGGCACGGGCCTTGCGAAGGTTCGGATGTCCGGAGCGACAAGGAGTACGGCATGAACCGCACCAGTTTTGACGAGATGTACGATGCCGGCGGCCAGGTCCGCCCGCATTACCGGGAATTCGCCCGCTGGCTGGCCGAGACGCCCGACGAACTGCTGGCCCAGCGGCGACGCGAGGCCGATCTGCTGTTCCACCGTGCCGGCATCACCTTCACCCTCTACGGGGACGAGCAGGGCACCGAGCGCCTGATCCCCTTCGACACCATTCCGCGCAGCATCCCCGCCAGCGAATGGCGGACCGTCGAGCGCGGCTGCATCCAGCGGGTCAAGGCGCTGAACCTGTTCCTCGCCGACCTCTACCACGGCCAGCGCATCATCAAGGCCGGGATCATTCCCGCCGAGCAGGTGCTGGCCAACGAACAGTACCAGTTGGCGATGCAGGGGCTGGATCTGCACCGCGACATCTATTCGCACATCTCCGGCGTCGACCTGGTGCGCGACGGCGACGGCACCTACTACGTGCTGGAGGACAACCTGCGCACCCCCAGCGGCGTGAGCTACATGCTCGAAGACCGCAAGATGATGATGCGCCTGTTCCCCGAACTGTTCGCCGCGCAGCGCATCGCCCCCATCGACCATTACCCGAACCTGCTGCTCGACACGCTCAAGAGCTCCAGCCCCCTGGACGACCCGAGCGTAGTGGTACTGACGCCGGGGCGGTTCAACAGCGCGTTTTTCGAGCATGCGTTCCTCGCCCGGGAAATGGGCGTCGAGCTGGTGGAGGGCGCGGATCTTTTCGTGCGCGACGACAAGGTCTACATGCGCACCACCGACGGCCCGAAGGCCGTGGACGTGATCTACCGCCGTCTCGACGACGCCTTCCTCGACCCGCTGGCGTTCCGCCCGGACTCGATGCTGGGCGTGCCGGGGCTGCTGTCGTCGTACCGCTCCGGCAACGTGGTGCTCGCCAATGCGATCGGCACCGGCGTGGCCGACGACAAGTCGGTGTATCCGTACGTCACTGAAATGATCCGCTTCTACCTCGACGAGGAGCCGATCCTCAAGAACGTGCCGACGTGGCAATGCCGCAATCCGTCGGAACTGTCCCACGTGCTGGCCCATCTGCCGGATCTGGTGGTCAAGGAGACCCAGGGCTCCGGCGGCTACGGCATGCTGGTGGGGCCGGCGGCGACGGGCGCGGAGATCGACGCGTTCCGCGAGCGGATCAAGGCCAGGCCGCATGCATACATCGCGCAGCCGACGCTGTCGCTGTCGACTTGTCCGACCTTTGTCGAGAACGGCATCGCGCCGCGCCACATCGACCTGCGCCCGTTCGTGCTGTCCGGCCGGGAAACCCGGGTGGTGCCCGGTGGCCTGACCCGTGTCGCCTTGCGTGAAGGCTCCCTGGTGGTGAATTCCTCCCAGGGCGGCGGCACCAAGGACACCTGGGTGGTCGAGGATTGAAGGAAACCTGCCATGTTAAGTAGAACTGCCTCGGATCTGTACTGGATGTCGCGTTACCTGGAGCGTGCGGAAAACCTCGCGCGGATGCTCGACGTCAGCTATTCGCTGTCGCTGATGCCGCAGGACGGCCGCGGCGACGGCCTGCACGAACTCGCCATGCCGCTGATGATCACCGGCACCCTGGACGACTACCTGGAGCGCCACGGCGAGCTGCACGCCGAGCGGCTGCTGCACTTCTTCGCCCTCGATGCGGCCAACCCGGCCAGCATCTACAGCTGCCTCGGCGCGGCCCGGGCCAGCGCCCATGCGGTGCGCGGGCGGATCACCGCCGACATGTGGGAAAACATCAACGCCACGTGGCTTGAGATCCGCGGGATCGCCGACCAGGGCCTGAGCCGCTACGGCATGAGCCGGTTCTGCGAATGGATCAAGGAGCGCTCGCACCTGTTCCGCGGCGCCTCCTACGGCACCATCATGCGCAACGACGCGTTCCGCTTCATCCGCCTGGGCACGTTCATCGAACGGGCGGACAACACCCTGCGCCTGCTCGACGCCCGCTACGAGATGGCCGGCGACCAGGCCGAAGCGGTCAGCGACGGCACCGCGCACGCCTATTACCAGTGGAGCGCGCTGCTGCGGGCCTTGTCGTCGTTCGAGGCCTACACCGAAATCTACCGCGATGCGCCCGGCGCCCGGCATGTCGCCGAGCTTTTGCTGTTGCGCGCCGACGTGCCGCGTTCGCTGCGGGCCTGCACCGAGGAGATCGACCAGATCCTCGCCCAGTTGCCGGGGGCCAACGGCCGGCCTGCGCAACGGCTGGCGGCGGAAATGGACGCGCGCCTGCGCTACACCGGCATCCACGAAATCCTCGAGGAGGGCCTGCACGCCTGGCTCACCGAATTCATCCCGCTGGTGCGCCAGTTGGGCAACGCCATTCACAGTTCCTACCTGGAGGCCGCATGAGACTTTCCGTCAGCCACGAGACCACCTATCACTACGACGATCAGGTGCGGGCGAGCATTCAGTACCTGCGCCTGACCCCGCACGACAGCGAGCGCCAGCAAGTGCTGAACTGGCAACTGAACCTGCCGCGCCCGGTGCGCGCGCAGCTCGACCCGTTCGGCAACATCCTGCATGTGCTGACCCTCGACGAACCCCACGAAGCGATCGTCATCGGCGCCCGGGGGGTAGTGGACATCGACGAACGGCGCGAGGCGGAACACGAGAGCCAGTCGGCGCTGCCGTTCCTGCGCTTCACCCGCCTGACCGAGGCCGACGAAGCGTTGCGCGCATTCGCCGGCCAAGCCTGCAAGCAGCGCCGCGACCGCACCGCGCTGATCGACCTGATGCACGGCCTGAACCAGCACATGGCCTACCTGCCGGGCTCGACCGAAGTCGACACCTGCGCCGCCGAGGCGTTCGCGGCACGGACCGGCGTCTGTCAGGACCACACCCACGCGTTTCTCGCCTGCGCGCGCAGCCTGGGGGTGCCGGCGCGTTATGTGTCGGGTTACCTGTACAGCGAGGACTGCGAGCACCTGGCCAGCCACGCCTGGGCCGAGGCCTGGCTGGATGACGCCTGGTACAGCTTCGACGTGACCAACCGGCTGGCCCGTCCGGAGCGTCACCTGAAGCTGGCGGTGGGCCTGGACTACCTCGACGCCTGCCCGGTGCGCGGCATGCGCCGGGGCGGCGGGCACGAACAGATGCACGCCAAGGTGGTGGTGGCGCCGACGCCGGTGATCTCCGTCCAGCAACAGTGATGAGGCCCCTGTAGGAGCGAGCCTGCTCGCGAAGGCGGATCGGCCACCTTTGCAGTGGCTGACGGATCGCTTCGCGAGCAGGCTCGCTCCTACAGGGATGGTGTGGTCTCAGGGCTTAACTTTGCGTCCGGCCATGTGCTTGAGGTAGCCCACCAGGTTCTGCAGCTCCGCGTCCGGCAGCACCTGGGCGGAGAAACCCGGCATCTTCGCCTGCGGCCATTGGCGCAGGCTCTGCGGGTCGCGAATGTAGCGCTTGAGGAAGTCCGCACCGAAGTACTCGGTCGGGTTGTACGGAATGTTCAGGTCCGGCCCGAACTGCGCATCCCCGGCACCGTTAAGGCGGTGGCAGGCCAGGCAGTTCTTCTGGAACAGCGCGAAGCCCTTGTTCACCGGGTCATCGGCCTTCAGCGCGGGATCCGGCAGCAGGGCGGGGAAGCGCTCGGCCACCGGCGCCATGCGCTTGATGCTGGCGACTTCGAACGGCCACTGCTCGGGGCTGATGTGGCCGGCCTCGGGGTCGGTCCAAACCAGATAGAACGGCCCGGCGCTGGGCTTGCCTTCCGACAGTGGCGGCCACGGCTGCGCCGGATCCTCGATGGCCAGCCAGGCCCGTGCGCCTTGGGTCTGGAGCAACGGCGCGGCGGCCAGTTCCGCGGCGAAGCCGTCCAGCGCCACCGCTTGCAGGTGGTCGCCCGGCTGGATGCCCGTCAACAGAGCAGCCACCGGCACGGCGCGGTAGGTCATGTCGCGCTTGTAGGAAACATCGTTCTTGATCGTGAGGGTCTGCACCTGAGGATGCTTGAGCAGTTCCTCGGTCTGCCAGGTGCGGCCGTTCGCGCCCAGCTCCAGGTTCAGCTGTGCGGCGTAGAGGGGTGTGCTCAGCAGCAGGGCCCCGAACAGTGTGAGCGCTTTCAAATGATCGCCGTCCATGTCGTGGAAGTGCGCAAAGAGTGGCACAGCCACGCTGGCCCGGATAGCGGGCCAGTCACAGGATAAGTGGCGATGAGCGAAACCTGCCGCTTGAGTCAGCCGAGCACCTTGGTCAGGTTGGGCAGAATCAACAACAGCGTCGTGGCAAAAAGAATGAGCCCCGCTTGACGAACTTTCGGTTGTTTGAACATGGCTTGACCGCCTTTTTTGTTATTTCCTGAGGCTTGCCTGATCTCCATGACGGCAAGCGTTGCACTTCCTGTAACGAACGGGTGCCTCGGCAAAACCCGACGACAACGACGTACTTGTTCACATTAGGGCCCGCGTCACGCTTGGCTTAGATCCATTTCGTATGGAATTGCTGCCAGTCGCGATAAAAACGGCATGAGGCCCATTGCCAGCTTCTTTGCCGCCCTTTTGCTAGACAGCTCGGTGGCCTGAACCGGTTAACCTGGCCGGGGATGACCGTCCGTCTGAGCGTGCGCGTCAACGCCATTGAGCGCTGCGGTCATTGAATCCGGGGCGGCGCGAGCCAACAGTGAGCGCACGAAATTCACTCACCGCACAGGTTCGAGACGTCATGACCCAAGCTTTGATTTTCGACGCGTTACGCACGCCCCGCGGCAAGGGCAAGGCCGATGGATCGCTGCACAGCGTCAAGCCGGTGAACCTGGTGGCCGGGCTGCTCACCGCACTGCAGCAGCGCACGGCGCTGGACACCAGCCAGGTCGATGACGTGGTGCTCGGTTGCGTCACGCCCATCGGCGATCAAGGCTCGGACATCGCCAAGACCGCCGTGCAGGTGGCCGACTGGGACATCAGTGTGGCGGGCGTGCAGATCAACCGCTTCTGCGCCTCGGGCCTGGAGGCGGTGAACCTCGGGGCCATGAAGGTGCGCTCGGGGTTCGAAGAGTTGGTGGTGGTCGGCGGCGTCGAATCCATGTCGCGGGTGCCGATGGGCAGCGACGGCGGTGCCTGGGCACTGGATCCGCAGACCAACCTGCACAGCCATTTCACGCCGCAGGGCGTGGGCGCCGACCTGATCGCCACCCTTGAGGGGTTCAGCCGCCAGGACGTCGACGCCTACGCTTTGCATTCGCAGCAAAAGGCCGCGCGGGCGCGGGCCGACGGATCGTTCAGCAAATCCCTGGTGCCGGTGCAGGACCAGAACGGCATCGTCCTGCTGGATCACGATGAATTCATCCGCGCCGAGTCCACCCTCGAAGGCCTGGGCAAGCTCAAGCCGAGCTTCGAAATGATCGGCCAGATGGGCTTCGACGCGACGGCGCTGCGGGTCTACAGCCATGTCGAGCGGATCAACCATGTGCACACGCCGGGCAACAGCTCCGGCATCGTCGATGGCGCGGCGCTGATGCTGATCGGCTCCGAAGCCCGCGGCAAGGCGCTGGGCCTCACGCCCCGGGCGCGGATCGTCGCCACGGCGGTCACCAGCACCGACCCGACCATCATGCTCACCGGCCCCGCGCCGGCCACCCGCAAGGCGCTGGCCAAGGCCGGGCTGCGGGTCGAGGACATCGACCTGTTCGAAGTCAACGAAGCCTTCGCTTCCGTGGTGCTGAAGTTCATCAAGGACATGGCCGTCGACCCGGACAAGGTCAACGTCAACGGCGGCTCCATCGCCATGGGCCATCCGTTGGGCGCCACCGGCTGCGCGATCCTCGGCACCCTGCTCGATGAACTGGAAGCCCGGCGCCTGCGCTATGGCCTGGCGACGCTGTGCGTCGGCGGCGGCATGGGCATCGCCACCATCATCGAACGCCTCTGAGCCCGGACTTCAAGGAATCCACCCCCCATGAACCAAGCCATCCGTTACGAACTGGGCCAGGACAACATCGTCACCCTGACCATCGACATGCCGGGCCAGAGCGCCAACACCATGAACGCGGTGTACCGCGAGGCCATGGCCGATTGCGTCGCCCGCCTGGCGGCGGAAAAGGACACGATCGCCGGCGTCATCGTCACCTCCGCCAAGAAGACCTTCTTCGCCGGCGGCGACCTCAACGAGCTGATCAAAGTCGGCAAGCCCGAAGCCCGGGCCTTCTACGACATGGTGCTGACCCTCAAGGGCCAGTTGCGCACCCTGGAGACCCTCGGCAAACCGGTGGTCGCCGCCATCAACGGCGCGGCGCTGGGGGGCGGCTGGGAAATCTGCCTGGCCTGCCATCACCGGGTGGCGCTGGACGACGCGTCGGTGCAGCTCGGTCTGCCCGAAGTGACCTTGGGCCTGTTGCCGGGCGGCGGCGGGGTGGTGCGCATGGTGCGCATGCTCGGCCTGGAAAAGGCGCTGCCATATCTGCTTGAAGGCAAGAAAGTCCGCCCGCAGCAAGCCTTGCAGGCCGGCCTGGTCGACGAACTGGCGGCCGACCGCGACGAACTGCTGGCCAAGTCCCGGGCCTGGATCCTGGCCAACCCGAACGCGGTGCAGCGTTGGGACGTGAAGGGCTACCAGATCCCCGGCGGCACGCCGTCGAACCCGAAGGTCGCGCAGATGCTGGCCATCGCCCCGTCGATCCTGCGCGCGAAAACCCAAGGCACCTTGCCTGCCCCGGAGAAGATCCTCTGCGCGGCGGTGGAAGGCGCGCAGGTGGATTTCGACACGGCGCACCTGATCGAGACCCGCTACTTCACCGAACTGACCACCGGCCAGGTCGCGAAGAACCTGATCGGCACGTTCTGGTTCCAGCTCAACGAAATCAATGCCGGCGGCTCGCGGCCGCAGGGTCATGCGCCTTACGTGACACGCCGGGTGGGCGTGCTCGGGGCCGGGATGATGGGGGCGGGGATCGCCTACGTCAGCGCGGCGGCTGGCATCGAGGTGGTGCTCAAGGACGTGAACCTGGCCGCCGCCGAGAAGGGCAAGGCCCATTCGGCGGCGTTGCTGGACAAGAAAGTCGCCCGTGGCCACATGAGCGCCGAGCAGCGCGATACGGTGCTGGCGCGGATCCGTCCCACCGAAAGCGATGCTGACCTTGCCGGCTGCGACCTGATCATCGAGGCGGTGTTCGAGGATCGGGAGCTCAAGGCCAAGGTATCGGCGGCCGCGCAACAGGTGGTCGGCGCCGACGCGGTGATCGCGTCCAACACCTCGACCCTGCCGATCACCGGCCTGGCGACGGCGGTGCCGGATCCGGGCAAGTTCATCGGGCTGCATTTCTTCAGCCCTGTGGACAAGATGCCGCTGGTGGAGATCATCAAGGGCGCGCAAACCCGCGACGAGACCCTGGCCCGTGGTTTCGACTTCGTCCTGCAGATCAAGAAGACCCCGATTGTCGTCAACGACAGCCGTGGCTTCTTCACCTCGCGGGTGTTCGGCACGTTCACCAACGAAGGCATCGCCATGCTCGGCGAAGGCGTCAGCGCGCCGATGATCGAGACCGAAGCGCGCAAGGCCGGGATGCCGGTGGGGCCGCTGGCGATCTCCGACGAAGTTTCCCTCAGCCTGATGAGCCATATCCGTCTGCAAACGGCCAAAGACCTGCAAGCGGAAGGGAAACCGCTGATTGAGCACCCGGCGTTCGCCGTGATTGACTTGCTGCTCAACGAATTCAAGCGGCCGGGCAAGGCCGCGGGAGGCGGTTTCTATGACTATCCGGCCGGCGGCCAGAAACACCTCTGGCCCGAGCTCAAGACCCGTTTCGAAAGGCCAGACGGGCAGATTCCGCCGAAGGACGTACGTGATCGCCTGCTGTTCGTGCAGGCCCTGGAAACCGTCCGTTGCGTGGAGGAGGGCGTGTTGATGTCCACGGCCGACGCCAACGTCGGCTCGGTCTTCGGCATCGGTTTCGCGGCGTGGACGGGCGGTGCCTTGCAGTTCATCAACCAGTACGGCGTGCAGGACTTCGTCGCCCGCGCGCAATACCTGGCCGAACAGTACGGCGAGCGTTTCGCGCCACCGGCCCTGCTGCTCGAAAAGGCGGCGAAGGGGGAACTGTTCTGACGGTGTCCTGACGGGGATCGGGCGCATTTCGGGGCTTGCCTTGCCGGGTGGTTTCAAGGCAGGCTCTGGGGTGTGCATTATTCCCATCACGTGTCAGGAATTTTTTATGTCGCTACGCATCTGCATTCTGGAAACCGACATCCTGCGTCCGGAACTGGTCGATCAGTATCAGGGTTACGGGCAGATGTTCCAGCGCCTGTTCTCGCAGCAGCCGATCGCCGCTGAGTTCACCGTCTACAACGTGATGCAGGGCGATTATCCGAGCGATGACCTGACCTTCGATGCTTACCTGGTCACCGGCAGCAAAGCCGATTCGTTCGGCACCGACCCGTGGATCCAGACCCTCAAGCAATACCTGCTGACCCGCTACGAGCGCGGCGACAAGCTGCTGGGCGTGTGCTTCGGCCATCAGTTGCTGGCGCTGCTGCTGGGCGGCAAGAGCGAGCGCGCCACCCAAGGCTGGGGCGTCGGCATCCACAACTACAAGATGGCCGCCAAGGCCCCGTGGATGAACCCGGTGCGTGAAGAGCTGACGCTTTTGATCAGCCACCAGGACCAGGTCACTGCACTGCCGGAGAACGCCACGGTGATCGCCTCCAGCGATTTCTGCCCGTTCGCGGCGTACCACATCAACGATCAGGTGCTGTGCTTCCAGGGCCATCCGGAATTCATTCACGACTATTCGCGTGCGCTGCTGGACCTGCGCCAGGAAGCCCTGGGCGAACAGGTCTACAGCAAAGGCGTGGCCAGCCTTGAGCATCAGCACCATGGCACCACGGTGGCGGAGTGGATGATGCGTTTCGTGGCACACAAACCGGCAACCGCCTGACCCGCGCCTGTAGCGAGGGAGTTTGCGTCCACCGGGCCGCGAAGCGGCCCCAGCCCTGGGTTCCCCTACAGCCACCCCGACTTCTTGAAGCTCGCCCACAGCCCCACGCAGCCCACGGTGATGAACCCCAGCACGCCGAAATAGCCGTAGTGCCAACTCAGCTCAGGCATGTTCTGGAAGTTCATCCCGTAGATCCCGGCCACCGCCGTGGGGAACGCCAGGATCGCCGCCCACGCGGCGAACTTGCGCTGCACCACGCTCTGGCGTGACGCCTCCAGCAACACACCGATCTCGATGGTCTGGCTGGCGATGTCCGCCAGGGTCGTCAGATCCTCCATCTGCCGCGTCACGTGGATCTGCACATCCCGGAAGTAGGGGCGCATGTTCTTGTCGATGAACGGGAAGCTCAGCTTCTGCAGTTCCTCGCCGATCTCCACCATGGGCGCCGCATAACGCCGCAGGCGCAGGACGTCCCGGCGCAGGCCGTGAAGCTTCTGGATGTCATGTTCGTTCAAGGCGCTGCACAGCACGTTGCGCTCCAGCTCGTCGATTTCGGCATGGATCGCTTCGCCCACCGGCTGATAGTTCTCGATCACGAAATCCAGGATTGCATACAGTACGAAATCTTCCCCGTGCTCAAGCAGCAGCGGACGCGCCTCACAACGTTGGCGGACGTGGGCGTAGGACGCCGAGTGGCCGTTGCGGGCGGTGATGATGTAGCCCTTGCCGGCGAAGATATGGGTTTCGATGAATTGCAGGATGCCGTGCTGGCGCACCGGCGAGTAGGTGACGATGAACAGCGCGTCGCCGAAGGTTTCCAGCTTCGGCCGGCTGTGCTTTTCCAGGGCGTCTTCGATGGCCAGTTCGTGCAGGTTGAACTGGCGTTGCAGGTTGGCCAGCTCCTGGGCGTTCGGCTCTTCCAGGCCGATCCAAACGAAGTGCCCGGTTTTCGCGGCCCAGGCCGCGCCTTCGTCGAGGGTGATGTTGGTGACTTTCTTACCGGCACTGTAAACCGCAGCAGCGACAACTCGACCCATGGTGGTGATTCACTTCTTCTTGGCAGATGACAGGGGTTTCAGGCTTCAGCTTAGCCGTGTGGCTGCTTCAGAGTGCGTGCAATCTGCATCGTTCACCGGCAAAAGAAAACCCGCACGGGGCGGGTTTCATCTTCAGGCGGCCTGCAGCTGCCGATCCATGGCATCGATGCATTCGCGCATCTGCTCCTGGCACTGGGCCATGAGCCGAGGCATGTCGTCCATCGTCAGTCCTGCTGTAGGAATCGCCGGCAACGAACGGATGAGCACGTTGCCGCTGCGCCAGCGGTTCAGGCGCATATGGTTGATGTAGTTGCTGACGCACACCGGAACGATCGGCACGCCGGCGGCGATCGCCATCTGGAACGCGCCTTTCTTGAACGGCAGCAGTTCCTTGCCCAGGTTGCGGGTGCCTTCCGGAAACACCCAGATCGAGGTGTCCTCATGCTGCAGGGTATGGGTGGTGGTCAGCATCGACTTGCGCGCCTTGTGTGCGTTCCCACGGTCGATCAACACGTTGCCGGCCAGCCAGAACAGCTGGCCGAACAGCGGCACCCACTTCAGGCTCTTCTTGCCGATGCACACGGTGCGGTAAGGCACCACGTTGCCGAACACGAACAGGTCGTAGTTGGACTGATGGTTGGCGATGATCACGCAACTGGCAGGCTTGTTCATCAACCCGCTGACCTCGGCCTTGATTTTCAGCCGCAGGATGCACATGGCCGGCAGCGCATAGAGGCGGGCACACAGACGGCTGTTGTCCGGATTGAACGGACGGCACAGGCCGAGGATCACACCCAGCACACCGGCAAGAATAAAGTGCAGCCCCATCAACAACATACGTAACGCAAACAGCATTTTCACGCCCACCGGGACAAAAAGGTGGCGCAGTGTACGGATGTGCACTGTTTTCGGCAATTGCCGCTCAAGTGTCCGGAGATGGGCGATGTTTAAGCGCATGTTTCCGACTCGGTGGTCAGATGCGACCTAGAGCGTTGTCGGAGGATTCAAATGCCCGCGTAAGAAAAAGCCCGACACGACGGCCGGGCTCTCGGTTTGCTGCGCGATGGCAGGGGCAGGGGGTTATCCCAGATGCTCCTGATCCTGAATGATCGCGTTGTCCAGGGTTTCCAGCAGGGCCTTGCGCACCTTGAGCTTGGTGTTCTTGTGCGCGGTCATGTTGATCTTCTTCAACTGACGTGCAGCGGCGAGGGCGGCGCCCTGCAGTTCTTCGGCCGACACCACCTTATCCAGGAAGCCGGCGTCCACGGCGGATTGCGGATCGAACATCTCACCGTTGATCACCGAACGGTGGAAAGCCGAGCGGCGCAGGCGGTCACGGGCCAGCTCGATGCCGGCGTGGTGCATGGTCATGCCGATCTGCACTTCGTTCAAACCGATGCTGAACGGGCCGTCGACGCCGATGCGGTAGTCGGCGGACAACAGAATGAACGCCCCTTTGGCGACCGCATGGCCCGGGCAGGCCACGATCACCGGGAACGGGTGCGACAGCAGGCGACGGGCCAGGGTCGAACCGGCGGTCACCAGCGACACCGCCTCTTTAGGGCCGGCCGTCATTACCTTGAGGTCATAGCCGCCCGACAGGATGCCCGGCTGACCGGTGATGATCACCACGGCGCGATCGGTCACGGCCCGGTCCAGCGCTGCGTTGAACGCGGCGATCACGTCCGGGGAAATGGCATTGACCTTGCCGTTGCTCAGGGTCAGGGTCGCGATGCCGTCTTCGAGGTGATAGGCAACCAGGTCGCTCATGACGCTATTCCTTATAAGAAAGTTGAGGCAGACGTTACCCAGCGATGCAGGTCAGGTAAAGCACTGTGACTGACCCGCCGGTCACCGCATTCCGTTTGCCGATCCCTATGGAAGGCATTCCCGGTGCCGAAGATGGCCTGGCGCCGACCGGAGAATGGCCGGTTTGCCATGGGCCGGAACCCGCAGAAAAGGGTAAATGCCTTAACCGCATGAAAATTCTGAAAAAAACCTTTGCCATCGGAAAAGCTTTCGACTACATTAGCGCGCCTCGACAGACGCAACGCGAATGACGAGATACGGTGAAGTGTCCGAGTGGCTTAAGGAGCACGCCTGGAAAGTGTGTATACAGGAAACTGTATCGAGAGTTCGAATCTCTCCTTCACCGCCAAATTCGATGTAGACAAAACCCCTGGTTTCGAAAGGAACCAGGGGTTTTTGCGTTTAGGCGCCTCAATATGCATCCCGGCGCATTTGTATCGAAACCGTGACGCAATGGGCACGCTCAATCGTCGAGATCGATTGATTAATTGAATTGGGTAGTTAAACTTGCCGACCGGTGGCTCTGCACGTGACAAGGATGTATCGGAGTCGAGTTGAGTAGTCACGCTGAGGTCCGATGCGTTGGAATCTTTATTTGCAGTTGTCGCTACAACGGGATACTTGCTTCTGGTGGATCTGCACACCAGAAAAGTCACTCCGATCGAGAACGAACGCCCTGAATACTATGGTGTGTCATGGTTTCCGGGCGGCAAGGATCTCGTGTTGTCCCACTCGGGGCTGGATAATCTCACGCTGACCGACATTCAGGGGTATGCGAACTCCGAAGTCGGCTATCTTTCCCACGGCGCCCACTCCACCCAGCCGTTCCTGTCACAACCCCACCAGATTCTTTGCGCTTCCGATGGCCGGGTCGTCTGCACCAATACCGGCAGGAACGCCATCTCGGTCATCGACCTGAACAAGCCCGGGCACTTCCAGGAGAAGCGACTGACCAGCGTCCGTTGGGATCGGTTGTCGCTCAAGGAAATCACTGGCGATCACCTCAATTCCGTCTTCGAAAAAGACGGACGTCTCTATGTGATTGCCCACGGGCACCATAACGGTTCGGTGCTGGCCGTTCTGACCTATCCCGAACTGGAAGTGGTCAGCCTTGATCCCGTGGAGCAGCGAACGGGGCTGCACAACATATGGGTGTCGGACGAAGGCCAGAAGATCGCCTGCCACAGTTCCATCGGCTCCTTGGTCGATCTGGATTCCAATGAGGTCATCTGGCAGGCGGGCAGCCCGATCTACGCCCGGGGGCTGGCGGTGTCTTCCGATGTGATGCTCGTGGGCGAAAGCCAGATGACGGGGCGCGAATCGCGCCGCAGTTCCATGAGCGGCCTATGGGTGCTGGAGCGCAGCACGCTCAAACCGCTGGACTACCTCTCCCTGGGGCCCTACGGCGCGGTCAACGAAGTCAGGTTGCTGAACGTCAAAGACTTCGCGCACCACGGTCACGTCTTTTCGTCGGTCTCCGAACTGCTCGAAAAAGACCTGTACACCCGCCATTCGCAAGAGCGCCTGGACAGTTTCCATCGTCACCGCAAGATTCAGGATGCCTGGAAGGATTGGGAACTTGTGTTCGGTGCTCCGAACGCTCTCGAGTCGGGCGAAAGAGAGGCGAAGCCCGGTCAGTTGTGCTTGCTGAAACAACGTGAGGTCGCAGACGCTGCCGAACGTCGGATGTCCTTCAGTTATTCGATGGATCAGTCTTCTTCGGATGCGCATGTGGCGGTGGTCACCTATAAGGGCACCGGTGACGACACCGATATGAACGCTCTGCTGATTCAGCCTTCGAGCGCCACCGAAGCGCGTCTGGTGCTGTGGACCCAAGATGGAACGCAATGGGCGCCGGAGCCGGACATCGCGGTGCCGGGGCTTCCGCTCAGCGGAGACCTGAACGTGGTGGCCAATGCCCGTGGACTTGAGATTTACCTGAACACGAAACTGCTGCTCAGCATCGAGGCGGACAGACTGCCTTACCTGAGCGGTTCCCTGGGCGTGCGCTGGATCGGTTCGACCATCAGTCGTTCCGCTGAGTGAGGCTATCTTGTAGACGGGCTCAGACTCTTCTCGAGATGAGGAAACGGTATGAATAGAACAACAACGGATGCCATCGAAAATCTAGTGCTGCATCCGACCCGTGTGACACCGGCCGATCGTGAGCGACTTTTCTCGCAGCGACCGCTGACCCTTTGGTTCACGGGCTTGAGTGGTGCAGGCAAGTCGACATTGGCCTTTGCCCTGGAAAAACTGTTGGTCGACAGCGGCAGGCCGGCGTTTGTGCTGGATGGCGACAACGTCCGCCATGGATTGTGCAAGGGGTTGGGCTTTTCCACCGAGGATCGGTCGGAAAACATTCGTCGCATCGCAGAAGTGGCGCGTTTGATGAACGAGGCAGGATTGATCGCCATCGTTGCCTGCATTTCTCCCTGCCGGCTGCAGAGGGAACAGGCCCGAGAGATCATCGGCAACGAGCGATTCCTGGAAATCTATCTGAATACCCCGTTGAGCGTCTGCGAAGGCCTCGACCCGAAGGGGCTGTACCGTAAGGCCAGGGCAGGGCTGATCCCTGACTTCACAGGCGTCAGCGCGACCTATGAAGCGCCTGAGGCGCCGGCGTTGATGCTGGATGCCAGCGAGAAGTCCATTTCCGTGTGCCTGAGCGAGATCCTGGACAAGGTCGAAGGCTGGGGCGCTATGTCTTCCCCTCGCTGAGGGCGACAGGCCGTGAGTGATGGGCGACCCTGGGTCGCCCATTTTTTTGCCTGTTTCCATTGTGATGGCGCGCTCGCCTACAATCACCGCTTTCGTACTGACGCAAGGATCGCCTACATGATCATCACGACCACTCAAACGATCGAGGGGCGGCAAGTCGTGACCTATCTCGATATCGTCAGCGCCGAATCGGTGCAGGGCGTCAACGTGATCCGGGACATGTTCGCAGGCATGCGCGATTTTTTTGGCGGACGCTCGCAGACACTGGAGAGGGCCTTGAAAGAAGCGCGGATCCAGGCGACGGATGAAATCAAGGAAAGGGCGCGCGCGTTGCAGGCCGATGCGGTGATCGGACTGGACTTCGAAATCAGCATGCCGGCCGGCAAGGGCGGGATGGTCGTGGTGTTCGCCACCGGAACCGCGGTGAAATTGCGCTGATTCCAGGTGCGGTGATTTTTCTCAGGGGGCGCCCAGGCGCTGTTTAACCGGTGTAGGCCATTCGTCGGCTCCAGGCAATCTGAACCACGAGTCCAGTAATGACCGGCTAGTCTCAAAAGCCTTGGGGTCGTTATTTTTCAGGCAAAAGGCTTGCCGGTATCGACCCCGTTTTTGATAAGGGGCGATGAGATGACTGATCCGTATATCGAAGACGATGGTGCCGAGTTTCCGTTCAACAATTGCGTGCGTTGCGGCCAGACCGAGTATCAGGCTGGCTTTGGCGAAGATCCGGTGCAGACCGGCAAGATCAAGTCGATTGCACCCAAGGGGCCGAAAACGAAGTTTTTGCCCAAGGTGACGACACGTTCCAGGAAGTAAACCGCCGTAGCGAAACCCCGTCGATGAGCGGGGTTTTTTGACTGAGGTTGATTGTTTAAATGTCCTACAGGGTATGGCGATACGCCTGACAGTTTTCACAAACTTTTCACAGCTGCCGACGTAGGGTGAAGCCATCCGTTAGAAAGCAAGTCTCCAGCCCGTCTCCCCAGCGGGCTTTTTTTTGTCCGGCGTAAAACCTTTTCCAGAATGGTTGTCCAATCGGCGCGAAGTCCGCCTTGTCGTCGGATTTTGTCTGGACTTTAACGCCGCGTCGGCATTCAATCTCCGCCCTTTCGTCATCCCTAATTGTTGAGGTTTTCGTCATGCGTTTAACACTGCCTGCTCTGGTTCTGGGGCTTCTGGTCGCTCAAGGTGCAATGGCCGGCGACGGCACCGCCGCACTGGGTGGCGGCCTGGGTGGCGCGCTGGGTAATGTGGTCGGCCAGAAAATGGGCGGCAGCACAGGTGCCGCGATCGGCGCCGGCGTTGCGGGCGCTGCCGGCAGCGCCATGGCGGCAGGCAAGGGCAGCCGCACCAAGGCGGCCATCGGCGGCGGCATCGGCGCCGCTGGCGGTTCAGTGATCGGCAACAGCCTCGGCGGCAAGAACGGCGCGACCATCGGCGCCGGCCTCGGCGGTGCCGCCGGTGGCGCAGTGGGCAGCAACCTGTCCAAGCACAAGCGTCACTGATCGCGACTGCAGATCAAAAGGCCCGGCTCGATGCCGGGCTTTTTTGTGCCTGAACGTTTTGCCCGAACATGCCTCCAACGTCATACGGCCCGTCATTCGATCACTATCGGGCGAACCGTCCCGTTTCGGGAACTGTGAGGTGTGTATGCGCTTGACATTATCCGCACTGGTTTTGGGGTTGTTGGTGGCTCAGGGCGCCATGGCGGCGGGCGACGGCTCGGCAGCGGTGGGGGGCGGTCTGGGCGGTGTGCTGGGCAACGTGGTCGGCGGCCAGCTCGGCGGCAGCACCGGAGCGGCGGTAGGTGCCGGCGTCGGTGGAGCAGCCGGTAGCGCTGTCGGTGCACGCAAAGGCAATCGTACCGAAGCGGCCATCGGCGGCGGCTTGGGCTCGGCCGGCGGTTCGGTGATCGGCAACAGCCTCGGAGGCTCGACCGGATCCGCCATCGGCGCCGGCCTGGGCGGCGCAGCAGGTGGCGCCGTGGGCAGCAGCCTGGGTGACGACGGCGGCAAATCCCACTCAGGCGGTGGCCATAAGCACAAACACAAAAACCGGCACCGGTGACCCTGTGCCGCGTCAGCGAAAACCCGGCGAGATGCCGGGTTTTTTGCTTCTGCAGGGCCGCGGGAGGAACATGGGGTTGCAGAGGCCTTCGAATTTCATGCGTGACTGAACAGGGTGAGGTGTGCCGTGGATACCGACCGAGATGACCGTGAAGGGCAGGAGCCTGAGGAACTGCCGCTCATCAATGACCCGGGGAATGAGGATCCGGGGTCATTGATGGATGATGTGTTGGTGCCGCTTTGGGAGGAGGATGATGCGGTGGATGTTGACTATGACGAGTATGAAGATGATCAGTGAAAGTTATTTTTGTAATGCAAGTTTTGGGAGGTGCTTTAGGGCATTTTAATGAAAGCCATTAAAGCACTGTGTTTTTTATGGTTGGCGGTTTATTTTATTGTAGATGTTGAGTTTTTTTTCTAGGTGATTTAGCCAATCTTTACCGGATTCCCATTCGTTCCAGTAGCAGTAGTAGCAACTTAGTTCTCTTAATAGGTAGTTTCTAAGGGATTTTTCATCGTCGTCCCACTCTAGGAGGCTCTGCAAATCACCTATTACCAGAGCTATCGTTTCGTTGTTGGAGTCTGCTATGAACGCATCTATGACCTTTTCCGCGGTATCGTGCTCCTCTAGCCAGTCTTGGTGGAAGTATGCACCAAAAAAATCGTATAGCTCAGAGAACTTTATGCTCATGGCTTGATGGTTCCTGAAACTTGCTCAAGATGTGCTCCAGCCAACCCTTAGCTGAAGGCCATGCATAGGGATAGTAGTAAGCGCATCCTGTATGGTTAAACAAAAAAATCTTCCAGTTCCCCTTCGATTCTAAAAAGGCGAAGGATTGTCAGTAACTCTTTACTAACTTTCTGCTTAGTTTCTTTGGTTGAGTGTTTGAGAAACTGTTGGATCGCTTCGTCCTCGGTTTTGTGATCATGCTTCCAATCTTCATGAAAGTATCCTCCAAGTAGTTGAAGGAGAGCAGGGAATTTTGTCTTCATTAAGTTGGATGTTCTGTAGGTGTTTGGAGGGGCGTTTTTATGTAAGTTGAAATTGGAGTGGGTCAAGAGTGAAAGTGTTTCCATAAGCTAGAATGGGGTCTGTCTGGATGGGTGTGTTTTGATAATGGAATAGCGTGGTTCAGTGTTTGTTAATAGGTTTGTAGGAGTTGGTTTTTGGGGTCGTGTCCAAGAGAGATGAGCCAATTCTTGTAGTGCTCTTGTTGCTCTGATAGGTTGCGACAAATGTTTTTGTCATCGAAGTCGAATATGTTCACAGTGTCCTCAAAGGTTGCCACTGTTCCAAATGTTAACTCATACGCGATAACCCCTCCGCTCATTTGAGAACTCATTCGCGACGGAAAGACGTTAAGTTTTGCTCCTTTGCACAGAAACTCAATGTCAGGATGATCGCGTCGAGCTTCCGCTAAGCATAGAAAAAGATCGTCTCCAACGTACTTTTTTCTAGATCCATTGCTTCTAATGAAAGTGAGAGATTCTCTTCGACATATTTTGAATATGGCTTTCTCAGTGATGCCTGCAACTTTTAAAGCTATGTTGATTTTTTGCATGGTGTTTTATGGTTGTTCATTAGTTAGCCACTTGTAGTAAAACTCGCGCTGCACTATGGGTTCGTTTGTGAGGTCTTTATCTTCGTAATCAAATATGAAAACTAGATTGTCCAAGCTTGGCTCTTTACCTAATGACAGTTCATATGCGTTTAAGCCAAGAGACATCTGTGAGGACATGCTTGATGGGTGGACATTGATTTTTGAACCTTTGCAAAGGAACTGAATATGTTTGTTGTCGCTGCGTAGTTTCCCAAAGCATTTGTAGAAATCGCTGCCTTTATAGGTTTTTTCTTTTTGTTGTTTTTGTTTTAATGTTATCGAGATGTTTTCATCGTTGCAGATTAATTCGGCGCTTTGCTTTTTGTTGTCTGAGATGATGGTGATTTCTGTTCTGCTGATCATTTGTTTATTTTTTTTTGAGAGGGTGTTGATGTCAAGCAAATAAGTTTATTGTCACGCCTTTCGCTAAGGTGGATCTCTAAAGCCTATTACCAAGTGGTGCGATCCTCTGCAGCCGCTTTCTCTAAATCTGATGCCCAAACAATTTGGGCAAGGTTGTAAATTTCCTGAAAAAAGCGCGAGCTGACTCTAGTCCATACCATTCTTCGCGTGGCCAGGAGGCAGCTTCATCTTCATTAATTTCAAAGACTGTTCTGAAGTTGTAATCCTTAATGTCAAGTTTTTTCCGTAGGTTGTGAATTAGCATAAATTTGTGTCTGTAAGACAGGTAGCTCATGTTTAGGCTGTATTTTGTTATTAGTATCTCTCTGTCTGATTCGTCATTTGGGTTGTAAATTTCCAGCTCTTGGCCAAGTGTTTCTTCTCTGTCGTAGATGTCAAAGACACCAATGAACCACATTAGGCTGGGTTCGAATATTTCGTTAAGGAAAGGATCTCTAAGTTTCATCTTTTCTCATATGGCACCTTCAAAGGGGCTATCAATTTTTGCTATGCCTTTAGCCTCAGTACTGACGCTTTACCGCTCCTAGCGGCTACCAGTGTAAAGGCAGGATGTGTGAACGGCTTATCTAGCCGTTAGGGCTAAGTGACTTTATCCAAAGTAAATAGTGCTCCTGCTGTATTTTTATGTCGTTTGTTAAGTCTTTTTCTTCGTAGTCAAAAATTCTAACTATGTCATCCTCTTCAGTTGGAAGTCCTATTTTCAGCTCGTAGGCTACTAGTCCTGATGACATCTGTGATGTCATTCGGGAAGGGTGGACATTTATTCTGGCTCCTTTGCATAGGAAGATGATGTCTGGGAAGTATGCTCTAATGGTTCCGAAGCATACGTATAGATCGTCTCCGGTGCAGGTCTTTGATGAGCCATCAGACATTGTAAATATTAGAGTTCTGCTTCTTCGATCAAATTTTATCTGTGCGGTTTCCTTTTTGTTATTTTTGATAATGTGAATTTCAATTTCTTTCATGGCTTTCTCCTGTGTGGGTTTGGAATTGAGAAACCTTTGTAGCTGCCGTCCTCATAGACGGGCGTAGCTCCCACAATGTCTCTATTGTCTATGCCGCCGGGGAAGGCTACTTCTCGCTCTCGTCTATGCGGAGACATAATTCCTAGCTCTTTATTTACATCTATCCCCTGGATGTTCTTTAGAACGTAAACGTATCCCTCATCGGCCCCATGGCCAGTTGCAAATTTTTTTGCTTGTTTTTTTGATTTTGAGCTGCTTACGAACCAGCTGGGAGGGCTTTTATTGTCCAGTGCATGTAAATACAAGTCTGTACTTGTACCCCATGGTTCAAATCCGGCTTCGAAAATTTCCCATGGTTCTCGCTCATCTCCACGATAAAGATAGTAGTTTTCTTGTTTGGGAGCCGGAGTCTCAGGGATGCCTTCATCTACTCTAGAGTCACCCACCCCATCCGGCACCGCACAACCCGGCCCATTTGGCGTCGGGCAGTTGGAGCTCAACCCCAATGGATCAACCCACCCCGTCGGATTCGGCACGTACCGGTATTGGTTCAACCCGCCCGCCAGCTTCACCGGATCCGGCGTCAGGTAGCGGCCTGTTTCCGGGTCGTAGTAGCGGTGTCGGTTGTAGTGCAGTCCGCTTTCCGCGTCGAAGTACTGCCCTTGGAAGCGCAGCGGTTGGTCGAGGCGTTCGTCGGGGCTTTGGCTCAGGCGGGTGGTTTTGCCGTAGGCGTCGTATTTCGCCGACCAGACGATTTCGCCGCTGTAGTCGGTGAGTTCCTGCGGGGTGCCGAGGTGGTCGAGTTGGTAGTAGAACGGGCAGGCCCTTTTCGGGCCGGGGCCGTCGAGCAGCGCCAGCGGGCGGAAGCTGCCGGGCTCATAGACGTAGCTGCGGTGGTGCGCCGGGCCGCTTTCGGCGACGAGGGTGTCGCCCTGCCAGAAGAACTCGGTGGTCTGGCCGTCGACGGTCTTGGCGATGCGCCGGCCGAAGGCGTCGTAGCGGTAGCTGGCGGTTTGGCCGTCGGGACGGGTGAGGCCGATCAGGCGGTGTTGGCTGTCGTAGCGGTACAGCGTGACGAGCGGCAGTCCCTGGCCGTGACGCTCGCGGATCAGGTTGCCGAACGCATCGTAGTCGTAGAGCCGGTCGCCGTCGCTGAGCAGGCGGTTGCCCTTGATGCTCGCGGGGCCGGGCCGGTTCTGCATCAGCAGGTTGCCGGCCGGATCGTGGGCGTAGCGCTCCGGCGCCTCGTCCCGGGAGTGGCGCACGCGGATCAGCCGGTCGAGGGCGTCGTACTGGTAGCTGCGTTGGCCGTGGCGCGTGTCGGCGATGTGGTCGAGGTTGCCGTTGGCGCTGTAGGCGTAGTCGCGCCGGTACAGCGGATGGTGCTGTTGGCCGATGGCATGGGCCTTCAGCCGGCCCTGTTCGTCGTAGACGTATTCGCTCAGGAGCAGGCCTTGCTGGCGCTGCTGTTCGCGACCTGAGCGATAGACATGGCGGGTCAGGGGAGCCCCGTTGAGGTCGATCCCCTCCAGCGCGCCGCCTTTGGCATGGCGGTAATCGAGCTTGCTGTTGTCCGGCAGGCGCATGCGCGTGAGCCGGCCGCAGGCGTCGTAGGCGTAGCGCAGCGTGCCCCAGCCCTGGTGCTCGACGGTCAGGCGATCCTGGGTGTCGTATTCGAACGCCAGCGGATGATCCTGGCTGTCGTCCACCCCGACCAGCCGGCCGAGCAGGTCGTAGCGGTAGCTGATCTCCACCCCGTCGGGCAGCGTCTTGCGCAGAAGGCGCCCGGCCGTATCCCGCCGGTAGAGGGTGACGAGCGTTGAGCCGTCGTCGCCGAACTCGGTCTTCTCCAGCAGATGACCGTTGCGGTCGTAGGCGTAACCGGTGCGTCGGCCGTCGAAGCCGGTCTCCTGGCGGATCAGCCCGGTGGGCGTGTAGTCCAGCGAATACGTTTCGCCGGACTCGTTCTCGATCTCCGTCAGCAGCAGTTGCGCATGGTCGTACCGGTACTGCACCCGTGTGCCGTCGGGATTGATCCGGCGGCTGACCCGGTGCAGGTCGTCGTCATACTCGTAGCGGGTGATGCGGCCCAGTTCGTCGCGTTCGGCGGTGACCTGGCCGTAGGCGCTGTAGCTGTAGTCGCGGCTTGCGCCGCCGGGGTGCGTGACCTGCACCAACCTGCCCACCGGATCCCATTGTCGGCGGGTGACGGCGCCATGCTCGTTCCGGGCGCTGACCTGCCGCCCCAGGGCATCGTAGGCGTACTGCCGCACGCCGCCGTCGGGCAGGGCCTCCTCCAGCAATTGGCCGAGGTCGTTCCAGGTGAAGGTGTGGCGGCCATTGTCCGGATAGCGAACCGACAGCAGGCGGCCTTGCGGGTCGTAATGGCAGTGGGTGACCTGGCCGTCAGGATCGACTGCCTCGGTAACGTCGCCCTGGGCGTTGCGCCGGTAAGTCCAGACCGCCTCGCCCCGGCGTCGCCTGTGCAGGAAACCGTCGCGGTACTCGTAGGAGGTCGGGGCATCCTGGGGCGGAATCAGCGCCACCAACCGTCCGGCGTCGTCGTAGCGATACTCGGTGACGGCACCCAGCGCATCCTGCTCGGCGGTCAGGCGGCCGGCCCCGTCGTAGGTCATGAGTCGTTCGCCGCCGTCCGCCGCGACCTGGCGCACCAGCCGCGCGCGTTCGTCGTGGACGTAGGCTTCCTCGCGGCCATCGGCGTAGCGCACCGTCACCTGGCCTGCGTCGTCCCAGACGTAGCGGGTGTCCATTTGCGCGAACGAGGCCCAGTGGCGCACGCAGCGCGCCGCCTTGCCGACGCGCTCCCAGGCCCAATAGAAGCTGGCGCCGCCGGCCAACTGACGCTGGAGGATGACGTGGGCGTCGTCGTAGTCGTAGCGTTCGCTTTCGCCGGCGGCGTTGGTGGCTTCGGTGAGGCGGTGGCGGGCGTCGTAGCGGTAGCTGGCGAGGGTCTGTCCGGTGTGCCAGGCGTCGTCGCGGAACACCTGGTATTCGAGGGCCGTCACGTGCCGGCGCTCGTAGCGCAGCAGCAGGGAGCGTCCGGCGCCGTTGTCGAGGCGCCGGATCCGACCTGACGTGTCGCGCTGCACGCTCAGCCGGTTGCCGTAGGCATCGCTGATGGCGGTCAGGCACCCGTCCCGGAAGTGGTGGAACCGCACCGTTTCGCCCGCTGGCGCGACGATCAGTTCCTCCGGGTCTTCGCCGAGGTAGATCGCCGCCCGCGACAGGCTGTTGTGGATCGCCGGGCGCTTGCGGTCCGGCAGGGGAAAGCGGGTGCGTCGGTTTTCGTCGTCGATCCAGACGACCCCGTCGCCGTCGGGCTCCAGCCGGTGGGCCAGCGAATGACTCCAGCCGAACCCGAGGCCCAGGTCGATCTCGGCGGCGCTGTTGCGGTAGAGCCGGGTGAACGCAAACGGCAGCAGGCCGTCGAGGGTACCGTCGGTGAGGGTAAGCAGTTCTTCGCCGGTGACCATCGACACCGGGCAGCCGTTGGTGCAGGTGCGGGCGGCGCAGTCGGCGCTGTCGCCATTGGGGTTCTTTGCCTGGTCCGGGGCGTCGTGGTGGGGTTCGTGCCGCTCCAGCAGCGTCATGTCCCGGGATTTGCCACGGGCCACCGCGGCCGGATTGGGCACCCTCAAGACCAGCGGGCCGGCCGTGCGGATTTCCAGTGGAACGGCAGGCGTCGGCTTCAGCGGCGCCGGTCGCGCGTTGACCATCAAAGGTTTCAGTGCGTTCGCGTGCCGGGCCAGACCGGGAGCCGCCGCCTGTTCGGACAGCCGCAAGGCCGCAGCCGCCAGCCATTGCCGGGCCCGGGGCGACTTGACCTTGTCCAGCACCTTGTCGCTCAACCGCAAGGGCAGGCCCACGCCGCCGGAGATGCTCGTCAGCAGGAAACCGACCAGCAGTTCGGCCCGAACCTCCGCCACCACTTCGGCCAGGCACTGCGGCGGCAGCATCTTCAGCCAACTGGTGAAGGCGGCGAGATGGATGAACAGCAAAGGCTCATCGCCGAGCACCAGCAAACCGTTGGCGATGGCCTCGGAGGAAGCCTTCAGCAAAGCCTCCAGTTCGACCTCGGTCAGGTACTGCAGCAGTTTTTCGCTGTTGGCCTGCAGGTCGGCGAGCAGGCCGAACACCTGCTTGATGTCGTCCCAGACGCTTTGCAGCGCGCGCTCGAAGCCACGCCAGTCCGCCCGTTGCAGCTGGCCGTAGCGTTCACGGAAGCCGGCGTCGGAAAACTCCGTCCACAAGGGCTGGAACCCCGTCCATTCCTCACGCAGCCAGGCTTCCAGGCCGTTGACGACGTCCTGATAGGAGGCATGCAGCGCCTTGACATGGTCGGAGGAAACATCGGGAAAGAAGGTGATGCGATAACGCTGGCCCCGTTCGCAGTCGTCGACTTCCAGAATGCCGCTCGGACCGATGGTGCGGTGCAGCGGCTCGCCGTATGTCAGGACTCCGCCCTTTTCGGCCAGCACCGGTTCCAGCATGACCGGCGTGTCGCCGATCGGCACGAAGCGTGCGGCTTCGAACAGATGGACCAGGGTCAGCGGCCCGGTGGCCGGGCACATGACCACCGAGGAGCTGACGGGTTGGGTGGGGCTGACCGGCGCGCTGAGGCGCACGTCGTTGCCGACCTTGAACACCTGCCCGACATCCAGCGCGGTGCCGTCCCAGAACTGCTCGGCCCAGCTGTCGTAGTCGTTGAGGCACAGGCGGAACTCGGCGATCAGCGATTCGAAGTCGGGACGGTCGGGGTTCAGGGCGGCGACCACCAGCAGGCCGATGCTGTTGTTCAAGGCCAGGAGGCGGTCGGATGGAAGCATGGGCAGTCACTCGCGCAGATCAATGGATAGGCGCGGAACTTTGCTGGGGATCGAAAAGTAAATAAGCCGGGAAAGGAGGCAATGCTTGTAGGGCAATTCCTTAAATGTTCCGGGTGCCCGCAGACCGGCGGCGAGTTTGCCCGTTGCCCAATCCGCGCGGCTCTCGTTATGCTGCTGAACCCTTTAATCAGATCCGAGCAGCGGCCCGTTCGAGCCGCCTGGGATGTCTTTGATAACGGATCCTGTGATGAATGCACCGATGAAGGCGTTCGGCCCGGTCAAGGCCGTGATTTTCGATATGGACGGTTTGCTGCTGGACACCGAGGGCATCTACACCGAGGTCACGTCCATCATCGCCGGGCGGTACGGGCGGACCTTCGACTGGAGCGTCAAGCAGAACATCATCGGCCGCGGGGCGGAGGATCTGGCGCGGTATGTGGTCGAGGCGCTTGACCTGCCGATCACCGCCGAGGAATTCCTGGTCATCCGCGAGCCGCTGATGCGCGAGCGTTTCCCGACCGCCCAGGCCATGCCCGGCGCCGAGGAGCTGATCCGCCACCTCAAGGCGCACGATGTGCCGATCGCGGTGGGCACCAGTTCCTCGCGCCAGTCGTTCGGCCAGAAAACCACCCTGCACCGTGACTGGTTCGCGCTGTTCGATTTCATCGTCACCGCCGACGACCCGGAAGTCGGTGCGGCCAAACCTGCGCCGGACATTTTCCTCACCGCCGCCCGACGCCTGGGCGTGGCGCCCGAGGATTGCCTGGTGTTCGAGGACTCGCCGTTCGGCGTGACGGCGGCGAAGGCGGCCGGCATGACGGCCATCGCGATTCCCGACGCGGCCATGGCCGATGAGAAGTACGCCCATGCCGACGGGATTCTCCGTTCGTTGAAAGCGTTCACTCCGGGCGCCTGCGGTTTGCCGGCGCTGGACTGGGCCTGACCGGCCCGTAAAGCCCGGGCACGAAAAAACGCCGCCCCTCCTGGCCAGGAGGGGCGGCGTTTTTCGTTCTGGGCGGAAGAGGGCGGATCAGGCGCCGAAACCGCCGTCGATGGTCAGGCTGGCCCCGGTGATGTAACCGGCTTCGGGGCCTGCGAGGTAGGCGACGAAACTGGCGATCTCATCGGCGGTGCCGTAACGGCCGACGGCCATCAGCGGGATCAGGCTGTCTGCGAAGTCGCCGTGGGCCGGGTTCATGTCGGTGTCGACCGGGCCCGGCTGCACGTTGTTGACGGTGATGCCGCGGGGGCCAAGATCCCGTGCCAGGCCTTTGGTCAGGCCCACCAGCGCGGATTTGCTCATGGCGTACACACCGCCGCCGGCGAAGGGCATGCGGTCGGCGTTGGTGCTGCCGATGTTGATGACGCGGGCGCCTTCGCCCATGTGCCGGGCCGCTTCCTGGGTGGCGATGAACACGCTGCGCACGTTGATGGCCAGGGTCTGGTCGAAGTCTTCCAGTTTGAAGTCTTCCAGCGGGGCGACCGCGAGGACGCCGGCGTTGTTGACCAGGATGTCGAGGCGGCCAAAGGTTTCGACGGTGGCGCTCACCGCGTGGCGGATGGCATCGGCGTCGGCGCTGTCGGCCTTGATCGCCAGGGCTTTGCCGCCGGTGGCGGTGATGCTGTTCTGCAGTTCCTCGGCCTTGGCGGCGGAGCTGACGTAGGTGAAGGCCACGGCGGCGCCTTCGGCGGCCAGGCGTTTGACGATGGCGGCGCCGATGCCACGGGATCCGCCTTGAATCAGAGCGACTTTGCCGCTGAGGGTTTGAGTGGTCATGTTCGATCTCCGGAAAATTCAAGGCGGGATGCCTTGTTGTTGGAGCCGAGTATCGGCTTCGGGCCCAGAGCAGGGTAGACCATGGTTGCTATAGTCTGTGTAAACCAAAAGTTTATAGTGATGCCCATGGAAACCTTCAGCAGTATCGAATGCTTTGTCCGCAGCGCCGAGGTCGGCAGCTTCGCCGAGGCTGCCCGGCGCCTGAGCCTGACGCCGGCGGCGGTCGGCAAGAGTGTGGCGAAACTGGAAGCGCGCCTGGGGGTACGGCTGTTCCAGCGCAGCACCCGCAGTCTGACGCTGACCGAGGCGGGGCAGCTGTTCCTGAGTGAAGTCAGCGCCAGCCTCACCACCATCCAGAACGCCGTCGCCAACCTGGCCAGCGCCGGCGGGCAGCCGGCCGGCACGCTGAAGGTCAGCATGGGCACGGTGTTCGGGCGGCTGTACATCGTGCCGTTGCTGGGGGAGTTCCTGCGGCGGTTTCCGGCGATCAGTCCGGACTGGCATTTCGATAACCGCCAGGTCGATCTGATCGGACAGGGGTTCGATGCGGCGATCGGCGGCGGCTTCGAGCTGCCGCAAGGTGTGGTCGTCCGCCGGTTGACCCCGGCGCACCGGGTGCTGGTGGCGGCGGAGGACTATCTGGACAGGCGCGCCATGATCCAAGGGCCGGAGGATCTGACGGACCACGACGGGATCCTGATCCGCTCGCCGCAGACCGGCCGGGTGCGCTCCTGGCAACTGACCCACCGCAACCGTCAGCACAGCCCGTTGACCCTCAAGGCATGCATGACCATGAGCGATTCCGAAGCGGCCTGCGCCACGGCGGTGCAGGGGTTGGGAATCGCCTTGGTGAGCATGCCGTTCGCCGTGCCTTACCTTGAGGCCGGCACGTTGCGGCGGGTACTGCCGGACTGGTACGTCGACGACGGCAACATCTCCATCTATTACGCCGAGCACAGGCTGCTGCCGGGCAAGACCCGGGCGTTCGTCGATTTCATCATCGAGCAGTTCGCCGGGCAGGGGCTGGCGCAGCGGTTCAGTGCGGTCTGAGTCTGGTTCGGAGGCGAGGCGCGGCCGATCGCCAGCAGGCTGGCTCCCACAGTGGTTCCCGACGGCCCGCAAGATTTCTGCCCATCACAAAACCTGTAGGAGCTTGCCTGCAAGCGATGAGGCCGGCACATCCAGCATCACCAGTGCCTGACCCACCGCCATCGCCAGCTGCTGGTTCCCACAGGGTGAGAGGCGATTCGAATGCGGGAGCCCGCCTGCCGGCGATGAACGATGACGCGGCCTAGCGGCCGAACCGCCCGCCCCAGCCGATGATGGTCTTCGGCCGCGGCGTCGCATAGGTGCGCACCTTGGACGTCGACAGCCCCAGCCGCACCAGCGATTCGGCGACTGTCACCGCGGCGGTCACGCCGTCCACCACCGGCACGCCGGTGCGCTGGCGGATCTGTTCGTCGAGCCCGGCCATGCCGCCGCAGCCCAGGCAGATGACTTCGGCCTTGTCCTGGGTCACCGCCAGCTCGGACTGGCGGACAATGGCCTCCACTGCGCGCTGCGGCTCGTGCTCCAGCTCCAGCACCGCCAGGCCGCTGGCTCGCACCGAGGCGCAACGGTCCCACAGGCCCGACAGCTTGAGCCGGTCTTCGATCAGCGGCACGGTGCGGTCCAGGGTGGTGACCACCGAATAGGCGTGGCCCAGGTACATCGCGGTGCTGGCGGCGGCGTCGGTGATGTCCACCACCGGCACGTTGAGCAGCTCCTGCAGGCCTTCGCGGCCGTGCTCGCCGTAGCCGGCCTGGATCACGGCGTCGAACGGTTGGTCGTAGGCCATCACCCGGTCCATCACGGCGAGGGCGGCCAGGTAGCTTTCGAAATTGCCTTCGACCGAGTCGGCGCCGAAGTACGGGGTCAGGCCGACGATTTCGGTGCCGGGGGCCGCGACCGCCTGGGCGGAACGGGCGATGGCCTGGGTGATGGATTCGGTGGTGTTGACGTTGACCACGAGAATGCGCATGGAAAGTCCTTATTGCGGTGGGTGCTGCGGCCCGTCGGCGGGCCGCCGGAAGGTTCAGTGGCTGACGTTGTCGACGGCGATGGCCTCGCCGCTGACGTCGGCGTAGTGCGACTGGCGCTGGGCGATGATCAGGTAGAGCAGTGCGGCGATGCCGGCGCCGGTCAGCCAGGAGAACGGCGAAACGCTGTGGAAGCCCGGCACCAGCGCCAGGACGATGGCGATCAGCGCCGCAGGAATGAACGCCGCCACGGCGCGCAGATTGACCCCGCGGCTGTAGTAATAGGCGCCGGCAGGGTGTTCGCTGTAGAGCTGCGGCACGTGGATCCGGCCTTTGCGGATCAGCCAGTAGTCGACCATGATCACCCCGTACAGCGGACCGAGCAGGGCGCCCAGGCCCGACAGGAAATACACGATCACCAACGGGCTGTTGTAGAGGTTCCACGGCAGGATCAGCACGGCGAGGGTGGCGCTGATCAGGCCGGCGCGGCGGAAGGTCAGGTATTTCGGTGCCAGGTTGCTGAGCACGAAGGCCGGGGCGACGAAGTTGGCCATGATGTTCACCGCTACGGTGACGATCAGGAACGCCAGGCAGCCGAGCACCAGAAAGAAGGTGTTCGGGATCGAGGCGATGATTTCGGTCGGGCTTTCGATGATCTTCCCGTTGATCTGGAACTGCGCGCCGCACAGCAGCACGGTGATGCCGGCGAACACCAGGATGTTCACCGGCAGCCCCCAGAAATTGCCGATCTTGATGGTCTTGCGGCACGGCGAGGAACGGGCGAAGTCACAGAAGTTGAGGATCAGCGTGCCGTAGATCGCCAGCCACAGCGCGCCGCCGGCGAAGATGTTGCGCCACATCTCGGCGCCGGTCAGCGGTTCGCGGATCGACCAGGCGATGGTCGCGTCGGCCTGGGTGTACATCCACGCGGCGAGGCAGGCGACGGTCAGCAGGATGACCGGGCCGGCGAAGGCTTCGTAGCGCCGCACCATTTCCATGCCGTAGGCCAGGATCGTCAGTTGCACCAGCCAGATCGCCACGAAACACACCCAGCCCAGGCTCGACAGGCCGAGGATCGAGTTGTGGTCGTAGTCGGCGAAGCCCGGATGGATCGCCGTGAGCAGCACGCGGAACACCACCGAGGCGAGGTAGGTCTGGATGCCGAACCAGGCGATGGCGATCACCGCCCGGATCAGGGCCGGAATCTGCGCTCCGTGGATGCCGAAGCTGATCCGGCTGATGACCGGGAACGGCACGCCGGTCTTCTGCCCCATATAGCCGGACAGGTTCATGAAGAAGTACACCAGCGTCGCGCCGATGCCCAGCGACAGCAGGATCTGCCAGCCGCCCAGGCCCATGGCGTACAGGCCGATGGCGAACGAGTAGTTGGCGATGTTGTGCACATCGTTGGTCCACAGGGCGAAGATGCTGTAGCGGCCCCAGCGCCGGCCTTCGGCCTTGGTCGGCGCGAGGTCGCGGTTGTGCAGGCGCGGGCTCAGTTGCAGCGGTTCAGCGGCATCGTCGCCGGTCACGGTTCGGTCGGGGGAAGCGGCGGGCAGATTCAGCGCGATGTTGTTGGAGAGACTTGTACGCATTCCGGCAGGCTCCTGATGTCCGGGCCGCGATGACTGTGCATGAGCGTTGGGGCTCGACAAATCTTCGTCGCGGCCAGTGAGGCATCACTGGTGATGGGGCGTCTGCAGCCTGTACGGGATAGGGCGCTTCAGGCGTGCGGATCGAAAGTGTGTGTATGTCTTGAATAGTTTTGTATACAAAACATGCATGCACTTAAGCCAGATGCGTGCCAGTCGGCGATCTATGGAAAGCGTCGCTCATTTCGAAAAGTTATCGATATCCGATAAGTGTCTGAATTGGAGGCGATATAAATTGACCGGTTGAACAGGTATTTATTTTTCGCCGCGGATTTCGAGGAGGAATGAGAGTAGGGCGGGGGAGCGTCGGGTGTAACTTTTCAGGGCGCGGAAACGAAAAGTGCACACATAAATGGCACGGATGGTGACATTCATGTGTACACATTTTTGAGACGGGTGAAATCTGTGTAGGAGCTTGCCTGCAAGCGATGAGGCCGGCACTGCCGACATCTATGTTGCGTGACGTAGCGTTATCGCCAGCCTGCTGGCGAAGGGCGTTACGCCTTGCTGATGATGTTCCCCGCGTGCAGCCCGCATTCCTTCTGGGTCGCTTCCTCCCACCACCAGCGGCCTTCGCGCTCGTGCTGGTTCGGCAGCACGGGGCGGGTGCAGGGCTCGCAGCCGATGCTGATGAAGCCGCGCTCGTGCAGGCTGTTGTAAGGCAGTTCCAGCATGCGGATGTAGCCCCAGATCTCTTCGCTGGTCATCTGCGCCAGCGGGTTGAACTTGTACAGGGTGCGCTCCGGTGTGGAGAACGCCGAGTCGATCTCCATGACCGCCACCGCGCTGCGGGTGCCGGGGCTCTGGTCGCGGCGCTGGCCGGTGGCCCAGGCCTTGACGTCGGACAGCTTGCGCCGCAGCGGCTCGATCTTGCGGATGCCGCAGCATTCGCCATGGCCGTCCTTGTAGAAGCTGAACAGGCCCTTTTCCTTCACGAACGGTTCCAGTTTCGTGTGGTCCGGCGAGACGATGTCGATGTCGATCTTGTAGAAGTCGCGCACCTGATCGATGAAGCGGTAGGTTTCCGGGTGCAGGCGGCCGGTGTCGAGGCTGAACACCTTGACGTTCTTGTTCAGCTTCCAGGCCATGTCCACCAGCACCACGTCCTCGGCGCCGCTGAAGGATATCCACAGGTCGTCGCCGAACTCGGCGAAGGCGAGCTTCAGGATGTCCTGCGGGGATTTGCTGGCATAGGTCGTGGCGAGTTCCACGATGTCGAACGTTGCACTCATCAGGGCGGCTTCCTACAGGTCGGTGGCGCTGGGCGCTCTATGTGGCGCCGATGGTAACAAAAAGCGCGGCCCGCCGGGGCGCCCTCTGCGTTGCGCGGCCGGGGGCGAGCGGCTAGAGTTCGGGCTCGCTCGGCCCGATAAACATTAAAAAACGGAGTGTCGTTGTGGAAATTGCCTGTCTTGATCTTGAAGGGGTGCTGGTGCCGGAAATCTGGATCGCCTTCGCCGAAAAAACCGGAATCGAATCGCTCAAGGCCACCACCCGGGACATTCCCGACTACGACGTGCTGATGAAACAGCGCCTGCGGATCCTCGACGAGCACGGCCTCAAGCTTTCGGACATCCAGGAAGTGATCGCCACCCTCAAGCCGCTGGACGGCGCGGCGGAATTCGTCGACTGGCTGCGCGAGCGCTTCCAGGTGGTGATCCTGTCGGACACCTTCTATGAGTTTTCCCAGCCGCTGATGCGTCAGCTGGGCTTTCCGACCTTGCTCTGCCACCGTCTGGTCACCGATGACAGCGGGCGGGTGACCGGCTACCAACTGCGTCAGAAAGATCCCAAGCGTCAGTCGGTCCTGTCCTTCAAGAGTTTGTATTACCGGGTGATCGCCGCCGGCGATTCCTACAACGACACCAGCATGCTGGGCGAGGCGGACGCCGGGATCCTGTTCCACGCGCCGGACAACGTGATCCGTGAGTTCCCGCAGTTCCCGGCGGTGCACAGCTTTGCCGAACTGAAGCAGGAGTTCCTCAAGGCGTCGAACCGGGACTTGAGCCTGTAAGGCTTGTTGTGGCGAGGGCCCCAGGGCCCTCGCCACACCGCTCAGAGGTTCTGCAAGGTCTCGAGCAGGACCTTCACCTTGGTGATCGATTCCTGGTATTCCGCCTGCCAGTCCGAGTCGGCGACGATCCCACCCCCGCCCCAGCAGCACACCTGCCCGTCCTTGACCAACAGGCTGCGGATGGCGATGGAGCTGTCCATCTCGCCGCGCACGTCCAGATACAGCAACGAGCCGCAGTACAGGCCGCGCCGGGTCGGCTCCAGTTCGTCGATGATCTGCATCGAGCGGATCTTCGGCGCGCCGGTGATCGAACCGCCGGGGAAGCTGCCGGCGATCAGGTCCAGCGCGTCGCGGCCGTCCGCCAGTTCGCCGGTCACGCTGCTGACCAGGTGATGCACGTTCGGATAGCTTTCCAGGCTGAACAGCTCCGGCACCCGCACCGACCCGGTGCGGCAGGTGCGGCCCAGGTCGTTGCGCAGCAGGTCGACGATCATCAGGTTTTCCGCGCGATCCTTGGGGCTGGCCAGCAGTTCGGCGGCGTTGGCGGCATCTTCGGCCGCCGTTGCGCCGCGGGGGCGGGTGCCCTTGATCGGCCGGGTCTCCACCTGGCGCCGGCTGACCTTGACGAAACGCTCCGGCGACAGGCTCAGCACCGCGCCGCCGTCGGGCAGGCGCTGGAAGCCGGAAAACGGCGTCGGGCAGGCTGCGCGCAACGCCTTGTACGCCAGCCATGGATCGCCTTCGCACGGGGCGCGGAAGCGCTGGGCGAAGTTGACCTGATAGCAGTCGCCGGCCTGAATGTACTGTTGGATGCGCTCGAAGGCCTGACGGTAGTCATCGGCCGAGAGGTCGGCCGCCATCGGCGACTTCAGGCCAAAAGGCGCGTCTGCCGCGTTCGCGGGCCGGCTGAACAGCTCGATCAGGCGCTGCCTTTCGTTGTCGTTCACTGACGGATGGAACACCAGCTGACTGGTGGCCGCCAGGTGATCGCTGATCAGGGCCCAGTCGTACAGGCCGAAGCGTGCGTCGGGCAATTGCAGGTCATCCAGGGCCTGGCTCGGCAGGTTCTCCAGGTGCCGGCCGAAGTCGTAGCTCAGGTAGCCGATCAGGCCGCCGGCGAACGGCAGTTCGCTGCCGTCGGGCAGTGCGGCGTCGCCCAGGCGCGCCAGTTGGCTGCGCAGGCGTTGCAAGAAGCGCTCGCCGCTTTCGTCCGGCAACACCGCCAGTTGCTCCAGCGGCCAGGCGCTGAGCAGGTCGAAGCGGCCGCGGTCGGCGCTCGGGCGGCCGCTGTCGAGCAGCACGGCGCCGGGGGCGTGACGGACAGCCGCGAAGTAGTCGGCGGGATCGGCGCGGTAGGGCAGCGGGTGTACGGAACAAGTCGGCATGGGCGGGGCAAATCGGCCATCGAGGCGGGGTGGGGATTGTAGTCCCCTCAGGGGTTCGCTCCTAGAGGGGATGTCGGGGATTGGCAGATCGGGGGCCGTTCCACAGGGCGCGCCAATGCACATGAGCCCTGTGGGAGCGAGCCTGCTCGAAGGTCGCGACGCGGCGCCGGATCAGCCCTCGATCGTCGGGATGTGCCCGAACATTTCCTGGGTGAACGCCACGCGCTCCGCCGCCGTCTCGGTGATGCCCCGGGCCTTGAGCTGCTCCAGGTGCGCCTCGACCGCATGGGTGCGCGACGTCAGCCCGCAGTCGTTGGCGATCTGGATGTTCAGCCCCGGCCGGGCGTTGAGTTCGAGGATCAGCGGGCCCTTGTCCTGGTCCAGCACCATGTCCACGCCGATGTAGCCCAGGCCGCACAGTTCGTAGCAGCCGGCGGCCAGCTTCATGAAGCCGTCCCAGTAGGGCAGCTGCACGCCGTCCACCGCGTTGGTGGTGTCCGGGTGCTTGCTGATGAAGTTGTTCAGCCAGGTGCCGCGCAGGGTCAGGCCGGTGGCCAGGTCGACGCCGACGCCGATGGCGCCCTGGTGCAGGTTGGCCTTGCCGTTGGACTGGCGGGTCGGCAGGCGCAGCATGGCCATCACCGGGTAGCCCATCAGCACGATGATGCGGATGTCCGGCACGCCTTCGTAGCTGATGCTGCGGAAGATCTGGTCCGGGGTCACCCGGTACTCGATCAGCGCCCGGTCGCGGTGCCCGCCCAGGGAATACAGGCCGGTGAGGATGCTTGAGATGTGGTGCTCGATCTCCTCGTGGCTGATGATCTTGCCCGACACCGTGCGGTAGCGGCCCTCGAAGCGGTCGGCGACCACGATGATGCCGTCGCCGCCGGCGCCCTGGGCCGGCTTGATCACGAAATCGTTGCGCCCGCCGATGATCTCGCCGAGCTTGTCGATTTCCTTCTCGGTGGAGATCACGCCATACAGTTCCGGCACATGGATGCCGGCCTGGAGCGCGCGCTCCTTGGTGATGATCTTGTCGTCGACGATCGGGTACAGGCTGCGCTTGTTGTACTTGAGCACGTAGTCCGCGTTGCGCCGGTTGATGCCCATGATGCCGCGGGCTTCCAGGGCCTTCCAGGTCTTCCAGAAACCGAACATCAGACGTCAGCCTTCTTCAGGAAAGCCTTGAAGCGCACCAGTTCGGTCAGGCGGTAGCCGCGGTAGCGACCCATGGCCAGCATGAAGCCCACCAGGATCAGCAGCACCGCCGGGAAGGTGAACACGAAGTACACCAGCTCCGGCACGGTCATGATCAGGTGCGCCAGGGACGCGGCGAACAGCGTGCCGATGGCCACTTTCATCGCATGGCTGGCGCCGCGCTCTTCCCAGGTGATCGACAGGCGTTCGATGGTCATGGTCAGGATCACCATCGGGAACAGCGCCACCGACAGCCCGCGCTCAAGCCCCAGCTTGTGGCTGAACAGGCTGATGGCGGCGATCAGCACGACCACGAAGGTCAGCACCACCGACAGGCGCGGCAGCATCTGCAGCTTCAGGTGTTCCAGGTACGAGCGCAGCGAAAGGCCCAGCGCCGTGATCACGGTGAACAGCAAGATGCCGAAGCCCAGTTGCGTCTCGCGAAAGGCCAGGGCGATCAGCACCGGGGTGAACGTGCCCAGGGTCTGCAGGCCGATCAGGTTGCGCAGGATGAGGATCACCAGCACGCCGATCGGGATCATCACCATGATCATGAAGGTCTGCTGGGTCTGCAGCGGCAGGCCGTACAGCGAGTATTCGAGGAAGTTGGCGTCGGTGTTCTCGTCGGTCAGCTTGGCCAGGCGGATGGCGTTCATTTCGCTGTTGTTCAGGCTGAAGGTCACGTTGGCCTTCTTGCCGCCGTCGACGGTGATCAGGTTTTCGTCGCCGATCCACCACAGCAGACGGTCGGTCGGCAGGCCCTGTTCGCCGGTTTCCGGGTTGAAGTACAGCCAGTCGGTGCCGTTGAAGCTGCGCAGCCACAGTTCAGGCATCTGCGGCTGGTCGGCCACCAGGCGGATGGTGTGCACCTTTTCCACCGGCACGTGGGCGATGGACAGCAGCAGCTCGACGATCTTGGCCTTGTGCGCGGTGGACGGATCGCCCGCCAGCAGCAGTTTCACGTTGTCGTCGTTGACGTTGTTGACCCGCTTGATCGCCTCGCCGATGAAGGTCTCGACGTCGGCCGAGTGCTGGCGGATCGGCGCGAGCAGGGCTTCGGCGGCGATCTTTTCGGGGCCTTCGATGGCCATGCTGTCGCGGAAGGTCGGGCCTTTGACCTTGGATTTCTCGGCGGTGTAGCGCTTGGTCAGCACCAGGCGGTAGTAGAGGGTCTGGTTGCCCTTGGCCCGGCGCGCCGACCAGGTGACCTTGCGGTTGCCGTCGATGCGGTTGACCGCCACCCCGTAGTTGTTGGAGATGAAGCTCTCGTTGAGGCTGACGTAGTCGCGGCTCAGGGGCGGCACGAACATCTGGATCTTGACCGGGTCCTTGGTGCTGGCGACGAACTCGACCTTGGCGTCGATGTTCCACAGGTCGTCGGTGGCGTCTTCGGTGACCGGGATGCCGAGCACGAAAATCTGATAGGCCGTGACCGAGACGCCCAGCAGCACGAGGACGGCGATCAGGATTTTCAGGTGGAAGGTAAGAGAACGCATTGAAATTACTCGGCGGTATGAGCGGCGATGGCGCAGGCAGGCTTGCCGGCAGCGTATTTAAGACTGGGGTCGACCAGCGCATCGAAGCGCTTGAGCGCTTCGGAGCCGATCAGAAGCGGGTATTGGAACGCACTGCGGTCGGTCAGGTTCACTTCGATGCTGCGCATCGCCGCGCCCATGCAGATGTCGAGCTCGATCACCGGGCGGGCGGTGTACTGCTTGCCCTCTTCGGGGTCGTAGTCGCCGGCGCGGCGCTTGATCTTGCTGACCCGGGCCAGCGGCCGCTCGATCGGGTGCGAATGCGCCTTGTCGATGGCCAGGTAGAAGCGCACCCACGACTCACCGTTGCGCTTGAAGCGCTTGATGTCGCGGGCGCTCAGCGAGGCGGTCTTGGCGCCGGTGTCGAGCTTGGCCGCGACTTCCAGGTTGATGCCGTCCAGCGCCGCGTACTCGTTGAGGCCGTACACGGTCTTCTCCCCGGCGGCGGCAAGGGCGGGCAAGCAGAACAGCGCGAAGAATGTGGGGAAGGGCTTGAGTCTCATAAATCCTGGCGAGCAGCGTTCCGTTCTCGGTTCAGGGCCACGGCATCAGGAGGTCCTGTCTGCCCGTGTGCCTTCGTGTGCCTATCAGCTTTTTATGACAAGCCGTGCAAATGACCCGCAAATGCGGGCGGCATTCTAGCACGACGCATTTATGGCGCCAGCGCCGGGGGCGGTCTATAACCCATGGGGTTGGAATCGCGGGTTATTAGACGATTGTCGACAATATCTATTTATCCTTTGACTGATGCGGGCTAATTGGCTAGTTTTTGCCGCATTGGAATTCAAGGTGTCGACAATATGCTGGATCAACTCGATCCTCCGGTCGCCAGCGGCGACGATTCGGAAACGCTCTCGGAAAACGTCTTCCGGCGCATCCAGGCCGCCATCGTCAAGGGGGAGATCGCCCCGGGCAGCAAGATCTCCGAACCTGAGCTGGCGCGCACCTACGGCATCAGCCGCGGCCCGCTGCGCGAGGCCATTCATCGCCTGGAAGGCCAGCGCCTGCTGGTGCGGGTGCCGCACGTCGGGGCGCGGGTGGTGTCGCTGAGCCACGCCGAACTGCTGGAGCTCTACGAGATCCGCGAATCCCTCGAAGGCATGGCCTGCCGCCTGGCGGCCGAACGCATGAGCAGCGAAGAAATCGACGAGCTGCGCCAGGTGCTGGAGACCCACGAGCGCGACGCGGCGTTCCAGGCCGGGCTCGGCTACTACCAGCAGGAAGGCGATTTCGACTTCCATTACCGGATCATCCAGGGCAGCGGCAACCGCACCCTGACCCAGATGCTCTGCGGCGAGCTCTACCAATTGGTGCGCATGTACCGCATCCAGTTCTCCACCACGCCCAACCGTCCGCGCCAGGCCTTTGCCGAACACCACCGGATCCTCGACGCCATCGCCGACCGTGACGGCGAACTGGCCGAACTTCTGATGCGCCGCCACATCGGCGCCTCCAAACGCAACATCGCCCGTCACTACCAGGACGGCGCCAACCCGACAGCCACTGAACGAGGTGAGTCATGAGTTCCAACCAGAACACTCCAGGCCAGCGTTTTCGCGACGCGGTCGCCAGCGAGCATCCGCTGCAAGTGGTCGGCGCGATCAACGCCAACCATGCGCTGCTGGCCAAGCGCGCCGGCTTCAAGGCGATCTACCTGTCCGGCGGCGGGGTGGCCGCCGGCTCCCTCGGCGTGCCGGACCTGGGCATCACCGGCCTGGATGACGTGCTGACCGACGTGCGCCGCATCACCGACGTCTGCGACCTGCCGCTGCTGGTGGACGTGGACACCGGCTTCGGCGCCTCGGCGTTCAACGTCGCGCGCACCGTCAAGTCGATGATCAAGTTCGGCGCCGCCGCCATCCACATCGAAGACCAGGTCGGCGCCAAGCGCTGCGGCCACCGTCCGAACAAAGAGATCGTCACCCAGCAGGAGATGGTCGACCGCATCAAGGCCGCCGTCGATGCCCGCACCGACGACAGCTTCGTGATCATGGCCCGCACCGACGCCTTGGCCGTCGAAGGCCTGGAGTCCGCCCTGGACCGCGCTGCGGCGTGCATCGAGGCCGGCGCCGACATGATCTTCCCGGAAGCCATCACCGAACTTGAGATGTACAAACTGTTCGCCAGCCGCGTGAAGGCGCCGATCCTGGCCAACATCACCGAATTCGGCTCGACGCCGCTCTACACCACCGAGCAACTGGCCGGCGCCGACGTGTCGTTGGTGCTGTACCCGCTGTCGGCGTTCCGCGCCATGAACAAGGCGGCCGAAAACGTCTACACGGCGATCCGCCGCGACGGCACCCAGCAGAACGTCATCGACACCATGCAGACGCGCATGGAGCTCTATGACCGCATCGACTACCACACCTTCGAGCAGAAGCTCGATGCGCTGTTCGCGCAGAAGAAAGGCTGAACCAGATCCTGTGGGGCGGGCAGGCCCGCTCCCGCAAGTTTCCCAAACAAATTCAAGAAGATTGGAGACAGCAATGGCCGAAGCAAAAGTACTCAGCGGCGCCGGGCTCCGGGGCCAGGTCGCCGGGCAGACCGCCCTGTCCACCGTGGGCCAGGCCGGTGCCGGCCTGACCTACCGCGGCTACGACGTGCGCGAACTGGCGGCGGATGCGCAATTCGAAGAGGTGGCGTACCTGCTGCTCTACGGAGAACTGCCGACCCAGGCCCAGCTCGCCGCCTACCAAGGCAAGCTGAGCAAGCTGCGCGACCTGCCGCAGGCGCTCAAGGAAGTGTTGGAGCGCATTCCCGCCGACGCCCACCCGATGGACGTGATGCGCACCGGTTGCTCGTTCCTGGGCAACATCGAGCCGGAGAAGGACTTTTCCGAGCAGCGCGACAAGACCGACCGCCTGCTGGCCGCGTTCCCGGCGATCATGTGCTACTGGTACCGCTACAGCCACGACGGCAAACGCATCGATTGCGTCAGCGACGAGCCGTCCATCGGCGGCCACTTCCTGCACCTGCTGCACGGCAAGAAGCCGAGCGAGCTGCACGTCAAGGTGATGAACGTCTCGCTGATCCTCTACGCCGAGCACGAGTTCAACGCCTCGACCTTCACCGCCCGCGTGTGCGCCTCGACCCTGTCGGACCTGTATTCCTGCGTGACGGCGGCCATCGGCTCCCTGCGCGGCCCGCTGCACGGCGGCGCCAACGAAGCGGCGATGGAAATGATCGAGCGTTTCTCGTCGCCGGAAGAGGCGATCAAAGGCACCCTCGGCATGCTCGAGCGCAAGGACAAGATCATGGGCTTCGGCCACGCGATCTATAAGGACAGCGACCCGCGCAACGAGGTGATCAAGGGCTGGTCGAAGAAGCTCGCCGACGAAGTGGGCGACAAGGTGCTGTTCCCGGTCTCCGAGGCCATCGACAAGACCATGTGGGAGCAGAAGAAGCTGTTCCCCAACGCCGACTTCTACCATGCATCGGCGTATCACTTCATGGGCATCCCGACCAAGCTGTTCACCCCGATTTTCGTCTGCTCGCGCCTGACCGGCTGGGCGGCGCACGTGTTCGAGCAGCGGGCCAACAACCGCATCATCCGTCCGAGCGCCGAGTACACCGGCGTCGAGCAGCGCAAGTTCGTGCCAATCGAACGTCGCTGAATGGTGGAGGCCAGGCACCGATACCGACGTTCACCGAAGTCCTTGTGGGAGCTGGCTTGCCAGCGATGACGGAGTCATATCCAGCATCGATGGCGGCTGACCCGCCGCAATCGCTGGCAAGCCAGCTCCCACAGGGTTCGTGTGAATTTCGAGGTTGATGCCAGGCCTCGCCCTTTGAAACTACCGTGCCCCGAGTCCTGACCGATGAACACACAATTTCGTAAACCGCTCCCCGGCACCGCCCTGGACTACTTCGATGCCCGCGCCGCGGTCGAGGCGATCCAGCCCGGCAGCTTCGACACCCTGCCGTACACCTCGCGGGTGCTGGCGGAAAACCTGGTGCGCCGCTGCGACCCGGCCACGCTCACCGATTCGCTCAAGCAACTGATCGAGCGTAAGCGCGACCTCGACTTCCCGTGGTTCCCGGCCCGGGTGGTGTGCCACGACATCCTCGGCCAGACCGCGCTGGTGGACCTGGCCGGCCTGCGCGACGCGATCGCCCGGCAGGGCGGCGACCCGGCGCAGGTCAACCCGGTGGTGCCGACCCAACTGATCGTCGACCACTCGCTGGCGGTGGAGGCGGGCGGGTTCGATGCGCAGGCGTTCGAGAAGAACCGCGCCATCGAGGACCGTCGCAACGAGGACCGTTTCCATTTCATCAACTGGACCAAGAAAGCGTTCAAGAACGTCGACGTGATCCCGCCGGGCAACGGCATCATGCACCAGATCAACCTGGAGAAAATGTCCCCGGTGATTCAGGTGCGCCCCGATGAAAACGGAAAGCGCGTGGCGTTCCCCGACACCTGCGTGGGCACCGACAGCCACACCCCGCACGTCGATGCGCTGGGCGTGATCGCCATCGGCGTCGGCGGCCTTGAGGCCGAAAGCGTGATGCTCGGCCGCGCCTCGTGGATGCGCCTGCCGGAAAGCGTCGGCGTCGAACTGACCGGCAAGCTGCAGCCGGGCATCACCGCCACCGACATGGTGCTGGCGCTGACCGAATACCTGCGCAAGCAGAAGGTCGTCGGCGCGTGGCTGGAGTTCTTCGGCGAGGGCGCCTCGGCCCTGACCCTGGGCGACCGCGCGACCATCTCCAACATGGCCCCGGAATACGGCGCCACGGCGGCGATGTTCTACATCGACCGGCAGACCATCGACTACCTCAAGCTCACCGGCCGCGACGACGAGCAGGTGCAGTTGGTCGAGAACTACGCCCGCACCACCGGCCTGTGGGCCGACAGCCTCACAGGCGCGCAGTACGAGCGCAGCCTGAGCTTCGACCTGTCCTCGGTGGTGCGCAACATGGCCGGCCCGAGCAACCCCCACGCCCGCGTGGCGGTGGCGGATCTGGCCGCCAAGGGCATCTCCGGACAGTGGGACGACGTGCCGGGGCAAATGCCCGACGGCGCGGTGATCATCGCCGCCATCACCAGTTGCACCAACACCAGCAACCCGCGCAACGTGATCGCCGCCGGCCTGCTGGCGCGCAACGCCAACAAGCTGGGGCTGACCCGCAAGCCGTGGGTCAAGTCGTCGCTGGCGCCGGGCTCCAAGACCGTGGCGCTGTACCTGGACGAAGCGGGGCTGGGCAAGGAGCTGGAGCAGCTCGGCTTCGGCGTCGTGGCGTTCGCCTGCACCACCTGCAACGGCATGTCCGGCGCGCTGGATCCGGTGATCCAGCGGGAAATCATCGACCGTGACCTGTACGCCACCGCCGTGCTCTCGGGCAACCGCAACTTCGACGGGCGGATCCACCCGTACGCCAAGCAGGCGTTCCTTGCTTCGCCGCCGCTGGTGGTCGCCTACGCCATCGCCGGCACCATCCGTTTCGACATCGAGAAAGACGTGCTGGGCGTGGCCGACGGCAAGGAAATCCGCCTGAAGGACATCTGGCCGAGCGACGAAGAGATCGAAGCGGTGGTCAAGGCGGCGGTGAAGCCTGAGCAGTTCCGCCAGGTCTACATCCCGATGTTCGCGATCCACGAAGACACCGGCCCCAAGGTCGCGCCGCTGTACGACTGGCGCGAGATGAGCACCTACATCCGCCGTCCGCCGTACTGGGAAGGCGCGCTGGCCGGGGCCCGTCCGCTCAAGGGCATGCGCCCGCTGGCGGTGCTGCCGGACAACATCACCACCGACCACCTGTCGCCGTCCAACGCGATCATGCTCGACAGCGCCGCCGGCGAATACCTGGCGAAAATGGGCCTGCCGGAGGAAGACTTCAACTCCTACGCGACCCACCGCGGCGACCACCTCACCGCCCAGCGCGCGACCTTCGCCAATCCGAAACTGTTCAACGAAATGGTGCAGGAGAACGGCAAGGTCAAGCAGGGCTCGCTGGCCCGGGTGGAGCCGGAAGGCAAGGTGATGCGCATGTGGGAAGCCATCGAGACCTACATGGACCGCAAGCAGCCGCTGATCATCATCGCCGGCGCCGACTACGGCCAGGGTTCGTCCCGTGACTGGGCGGCCAAGGGCGTGCGGCTGGCCGGGGTCGAGGCGATCGTCGCCGAAGGCTTCGAGCGCATCCACCGCACCAACCTCGTGGGCATGGGCGTGCTGCCGCTGGAGTTCAAGCCGGGCACCGACCGCAAGACCCTGGGCATCGACGGCAGCGAGACCTACGACGTGATCGGCGACCGCACGCCGCGCGCCGACCTGACGCTGGTGATCCACCGCAAGAACGGCGAACGCGTCGAGGTGCCGGTGACCTGCCGCCTCGACACCGCCGAAGAAGTGTCGATCTACGAGGCCGGCGGCGTGCTGCAGCGCTTTGCCCAGGACTTCCTCGAAGAGTCGGCGGCCGCCGTCTAATCCACGCTGTGCCGGCGCAGGCCTCAAGGTCCGCGCCGGCGATTAAGGAGCACCATGGCTCACGCACCACAGATCAAGATCCCCGCCACCTACATGCGCGGCGGCACCAGCAAGGGCGTGTTCTTCAGCCTGCAGGACCTGCCCGAAGCGGCGCAGGTGCCGGGCCCGGCCCGCGATGCGTTGCTGCTGCGGGTGATCGGCAGCCCCGACCCTTACGAGAAACAGATCGACGGCATGGGCGGCGCCACGTCCAGCACCAGCAAGACCGTGATCCTGTCCAAGAGCATCAAGGCCGACCACGACGTCGACTACCTGTTCGGCCAGGTCGCCATCGACAAGCCGTTCGTGGACTGGAGCGGCAACTGCGGCAACCTCTCGGCGGCGGTCGGTTCGTTCGCCGTCAGCAACGGCCTGGTCGACCCCGACCGCATTCCCCGCAACGGCGTGGCGGTGGTGCGGGTGTGGCAGGCCAACATCGGCAAGACCATCATCGCCCACGTGCCGATCACCAACGGCGAAGTCCAGGAGACCGGTGACTTCGAGCTCGACGGCGTGACCTTTCCGGCGGCCGAAGTGCAGCTGGAATTCATGGATCCGGCGGCGGAAGAAGAGGGCGGCGGCGGTTCGATGTTCCCCACCGGCAACCTGGTCGACGACCTGGAAGTGCCCGGCGTCGGCACCTTCAAGGCGACGATGATCAACGCCGGCATTCCGACGATCTTCGTCAACGCCGAGGACATCGGCTACAAGGGCACCGAGCTGCAAGGCGCGATCAACGGCGACCCGAAGGCGCTGGCGATGTTCGAGACCATCCGCGCACACGGCGCGCTGCGCATGGGCCTGATTTCCCGTCTGGAAGAGGCGGCCCAGCGCCAGCACACGCCGAAGGTGGCGTTCGTCGCGCGGCCTGCGGATTACCTGGCGTCCAGCGGCAAGGCGGTGGCCGCCGAGGATGTCGACCTGCTGGTGCGCGCCCTGTCCATGGGCAAGCTGCACCACGCGATGATGGGCACGGCGGCGGTGGCCATCGGCACGGCGGCGGCGATCTCCGGGACGCTGGTGAACCTGGCGGCCGGCGGCACCGAGCGCAATTCCGTGCGCTTCGGCCATCCGTCCGGGACGCTGCGGGTCGGCGCCGAGGCGAGCCTGGAGAACGGCGAGTGGGTCGTGAAGAAAGCCATCATGAGCCGCAGCGCGCGGGTGCTGATGGAAGGTTTCGTCCGGGTGCCCGGCGACGCTTTCTGACCTGACCGGAACACGGTGTGGGAGCCTGTCGCGCGGTGCTTTCGCTGGCGTCATCGCCAGCAGGCTGGCTCCCACCTTGTTTTGCGGCGACCGCAGATTCTGTGTTCAACAGGAACCCTGTGGGAGCCAGCCTGCTGGCGATAGCGTCAGCCCAGACGCCACAGCAAAATCGATACAGTCGCATTTCCACAATAAGAACGCGTTAGCCCTGAACCGAGGTCCCCTCAACGAACCACTTCACGGAGTGAATCGACCATGAGCGCCAACGTCGACCAGAACAACCGCCCCGACTACGACCGTGTCCTGCAGGACATCGCCGACTACGTCCTCACCTTCAAGACCGAATCCGCCGAAGCCCTCGACACAGCCCGCCACTGCCTGATGGACACCCTGGGCTGTGGCCTGCTGGCCTTGCGCTTTCCGGAGTGCACCAAGCATCTGGGCCCGCTCGTGGAGGGCACCGTCGTGCCGTTCGGTGCGCGGGTGCCGGGCACGCCGTACCGGCTCGATCCGGTGAAGGCCGCGTGGGACATCGGCTGCGCCGTGCGCTGGCTGGACTACAACGACACCTGGTTGGCCGCCGAGTGGGGGCATCCGTCCGACAACCTCGGCGCGATTTTGGCGGTGGCCGATCACCTGTCGCAGCAGCGCGTGGCCCGGGGCGAGGCGCCGCTGGACATGCGTGCGGTGCTCGAAGCGATGATCATGGCCCATGAGATCCAGGGCGTGATCGCCCTGGAAAACTCGTTCAACCGCGTAGGGCTCGATCACGTCATCCTGGTGAAAGTCGCCTCCACCGCCGTCAGCGCCAAACTGATGGGCGCCAACCGCGAGCAATTGCTGTCGGCGCTGTCCCATGCCTTCGCCGACGGCCAGGCGCTGCGCACGTACCGCCATGCGCCGAACGCCGGCTCGCGCAAGTCTTGGGCGGCGGGGGACGCGTCGAGCCGGGGCGTCAGGCTGGCCGACATCGCGATGCGCGGCGAGATGGGCATCCCCGGCGTGCTGAGCGCCCGGCAGTGGGGCTTCTACGACGTGTCGTTCAGCCACACCAACAGCGATCTGGCGCTCAAGCCTGAAGACCGGCGCTCCTTCAGCCTCTCACGGCCGTTCGGCAGTTATGTGATGGAGAACGTGCTGTTCAAGGTCAGCTTCCCCGCCGAGTTCCATGCGCAGACCGCCTGCGAAGCCGCCGTGGCCCTGCATCCGCAGGTGCGCGACCGTCTGCGCGAGATCGACCGGATCGTCATCACCACCCACGAATCGGCGATCCGCATCATTTCCAAGGCCGGCCCTTTGGCCAATGCCGCCGACCGCGACCATTGCCTGCAATACATGACCGCCGTGCCGCTGGCGTTCGGCGACCTGGTGGCCGAGCACTACGAGGACGGCTTCCACGCGGCGCATCCGATCATCGATGAGCTGCGAGACAAGATGATCATCGTCGAGGATCCGCGCTTCACCCGCGAGTACCTGGAGGCGGACAAGCGTTCCATCGCCAATGCGGTGCAAGTGTTCTTCAAGGACGGCACCCACACCGACAATGTACGGGTGGAGTACCCGATCGGCCACCGCCGGCGCCGGGCCGAGGGGATTCCCCTGCTGGAGGACAAGTTCAGGGCCAACCTGGCGACGCGTTTTGGCGGGCAGCGGTGCGGGGAGATTGTGGCGTTGTGCAGGGATCAGGCGCGGCTGGAGGGGACGGCGGTGAACCGGTTTGTCGATCTGTTCGTCATCTGAGCGACTGCGTCATCGTTCAATCGCGAGCGGGCTCGCTCCCACATGTCGTGCGTGGCACAGAAACTGTGGGAGCGAGCCTGCTCGCGATGGCGCCGGTGCGGGCGCCGCAGTACTACTTGAAGCGCCGCTCGACGCCTTTCTCCACCAGGATCTTGGCCGAGATCTCTTCCACCGAGAAATGCGTGGAGTTGATGTGCGGGATGTTCTCGCGGCGGAACAGGTTCTCCACTTCGCGCACTTCGAACTCGCACTGGGCGTAGCTCGAATAGCGGCTGTTGGGCTTGCGTTCGTTGCGGATCGCGGTGAGGCGGTCCGGGTCGATGGTCAGGCCGAACAGCTTGTGCTGGTGGGCGCGCAGGGCGGCCGGCAACTGCAGGCGCTCCATGTCGTCTTCGGTCAGCGGATAGTTGGCGGCGCGGATGCCGAACTGCATGGCCATGTACAGACACGTCGGCGTCTTGCCGCAGCGCGACACGCCCACTAGGATCAGGTCCGCCTTGTCGTAATAATGCGTGCGGGCGCCGTCGTCGTTGTCCAGGGCGAAGTTCACCGCCTCGATGCGCTCCATGTAGTTGGAGTTGTGGCCGATGGAGTGGGACTTGCCGACGGTGTAGGAGGAATGCTCGGTCAGTTCCTGTTCGAGCGGCGCCAGGAAGGTCGAGAAGATGTCGATCATGAAACCATTGGACGTGGCCAGGATCTCACGGATGTCCTGGTTGACGATGGTGTCGAAGATGATCGGCCGCAGGCCGTCCGCTTCGGCGGCCTTGTTGATTTGCTGTACCATGGCCCGCGCCTTTTCGACGGTGTCGATGTAGGGCCGCGTGAGTTTGCTGAAGGTAATGTTCTCGAACTGCGCCAGAAGGCTTTGACCCAGGGTTTCGGCGGTGATGCCGGTGCCATCGGAGATGAAGAAAGCGGATCGTTTCATGTGCACCCTGGACCTTAAGTGAGTGTCCTGCGTCATTCGCCACACAGGACGCTTGATTCTTGGATATGATAGGCGCGGTTTGCCGGCCGCCATCGGCCCGCATTCTCACTTATTTTCCAGGTCCAGGCCATACAGCCGGCCGACGCTCCCCCGAGCCGCCGGTTTCTGAGCTTTTCCAACACAGTTAGTGGAGAGATCACCTTGGTAGAGTACGTAGTTTCCCTCGATAAGCTCGGCAAACACGATGTTGAGCATGTGGGGGGCAAGAACGCATCCCTGGGCGAGATGATCAGCAACCTGGCAGGCGCCGGCGTTTCCGTTCCCGGCGGCTTCGCCACCACCGCCCAGGCCTATCGCGATTTCCTGGAACTGAGCGGTCTGAACGACCGGATCCACGAAGCCCTCGACGCGCTCGACGTCGACGACGTCAATGCGCTGGCCAAGACCGGCGCCCAGATCCGCCAATGGATCATGGAAGCCGAATTCCCCGAAAAGCTGAACGCCGAAATCCGCACCGCGTTCGCCGCGTTGTCGGCCGGCAACCCTGACGTGGCCGTGGCCGTGCGTTCCTCCGCCACCGCCGAAGACCTGCCGGACGCTTCCTTCGCCGGCCAGCAGGAAACCTTCCTGAACATCCGTGGCGTGGACAACGTGATCCGCGCCGCCAAAGAGGTGTTCGCTTCGCTGTTCAACGACCGTGCGATCTCCTACCGCGTGCACCAGGGCTTCGACCACAAACTGGTCGCCCTGTCGGCCGGCGTGCAGCGCATGGTGCGTTCGGAGACCGGCACCGCCGGCGTGATGTTCACCCTCGACACCGAATCCGGTTTCCGTGACGTGGTGTTCATCACCGGCGCCTACGGCCTGGGCGAAACCGTCGTGCAGGGCGCGGTGAACCCGGACGAGTTCTACGTCCACAAGGGCACGCTCTCGGCCGGCCGTCCGGCGATCCTGCGCCGCAACCTGGGCAGCAAGGCGATCAAGATGATCTACGGCGACGAGGCCAAGGCCGGTCGTTCGGTCAAGACCGTCGATGTCGACAAGGCCGACCGCGCGCGTTTCTGCCTGACCGACGCCGAAGTCAGCGAACTGGCCAAGCAGGCGATGATCATCGAGAAGCACTACGGCTGCCCGATGGACATCGAGTGGGCCAAGGACGGTGACGACGGCAAGCTGTACATCGTGCAGGCCCGTCCGGAAACCGTGAAGAGCCGCACCCAGGCCAACGTCATGGAACGTTACCTGCTCAAGGAAACCGGCACCGTGCTGGTGGAAGGCCGCGCCATCGGCCAGCGCATCGGCGCCGGCAAGGTGCGGATCATCAAGGACGTGTCCGAGATGGACAAGGTTCAGGTCGGCGACGTGCTGGTCTCCGACATGACCGACCCGGACTGGGAACCGGTCATGAAGCGCGCCAGCGCCATCGTCACCAACCGTGGCGGCCGTACCTGCCACGCGGCGATCATCGCCCGTGAGCTGGGCATTCCGGCGGTGGTGGGCTGCGGCAACGCCACCCAGCTGCTCAAGGACGGCCAGGGCGTGACCGTGTCCTGCGCCGAAGGCGACACCGGCTACATCTTCGAAGGCGAGCTGGGCTTCGACGTCAAGAAGAACTCCGTGGACGCCATGCCGGAGCTGCCGTTCAAGATCATGATGAACGTCGGCAACCCGGACCGCGCCTTCGACTTCGCGCAGCTGCCGAACGCCGGCGTGGGCCTGGCCCGCCTGGAGTTCATCATCAACCGCATGATCGGCGTGCACCCCAAGGCGCTGCTGAACTACGACGGCCTGCCGCAGGACATCAAGGAAAGCGTCGACAAGCGCATCGCCGGCTACAGCGACCCGGTCGGCTTCTACGTCGAGAAACTGGTCGAGGGCATCAGCACCCTGGCCGCGGCGTTCTACCCGAAGAAGGTCATCGTGCGTCTGTCGGACTTCAAGTCCAACGAATACGCCAACCTGATCGGCGGCAAGCTGTACGAGCCGGAAGAAGAGAACCCGATGCTGGGCTTCCGCGGCGCCTCGCGCTACATCAGCGAATCGTTCCGCGACTGCTTCGAGCTCGAGTGCCGTGCGCTCAAGCGTGTGCGCAACGAGATGGGCCTGACCAACGTCGAGATCATGGTGCCGTTCGTGCGCACCCTGGGCGAAGCCTCTCAAGTCGTCGAGCTGTTGGCCGAAAACGGTCTGGCCCGCGGCGACAACGGCCTGCGCGTGATCATGATGTGCGAGCTGCCGTCCAACGCCATCCTGGCCGAAGAGTTCCTCGAATTCTTCGACGGCTTCTCGATCGGTTCCAACGACCTGACCCAGCTCACCCTGGGCCTGGACCGGGACTCGGGCATCATCGCCCACCTGTTCGACGAGCGTAACCCGGCGGTCAAGAAGCTGCTGGCCAACGCCATTGCCGCATGCAACAAGGCCGGCAAGTACATCGGCATCTGCGGTCAGGGCCCGTCGGACCACCCGGACCTGGCCAAGTGGCTGATGGAGCAGGGCATCGAAAGCGTGTCGCTGAACCCGGACACCGTGCTGGAAACCTGGTTCTTCCTCGCCGAAGGCCAGGCTTGATAACGATGTGAACGGACCGCTCCCTCCGGGGGGCGGTCTTACAGTGATTGAAACAGGGCGAGCGCCTTCGGATGCCGCCCTTTTTTGTGCAAGAGCATTATGCAAAGCAGCAGCAACCTGTTTCCCGTCGCCCTGATCAGCGCCGAGCGGCGCGGCGATCTGAGCGAAGACATCTATCGGCTGAAACCGGGCAACAGCCCGGACTCGACCGTCGAACTGGCCGTCACCCGCCTGGGCATGGCCGACGAACCGGCCGCGCGCGGCGTGCCGGTGATCCTGCTGCACGGCAGCTTTTCCAACCGGCGGTTCTGGTTCTCCCCCAAGGGCCTGGGGCTGGGCGCCCACCTGACGCGCCTGGGCTTCGACGTGTGGATCCCGGAGATGCGCGGCCATGGCCTGTCCCGGCGCAACGAGGAGTACCGCCGTAACCGCGTCGCCGACTACGCCCGCTACGACCTGCCGGCCATCGCTGCGTTCGTGCGTGAGCAGAGCGGGCAGGTCCCGCACTGGATCGGCCATTCCCTGGGCGGCATCACCTTGGCGGCGGCGCTGGGCGGCGAGTACCTCGGCGAACCGGCGGTGGCGTCGGCGGCGTTCTTCGGCACCCAGGTCAGCCGCACCTATTGGCCGCTGAAGATTCCGCCGGTGGAGTGGAGCGGGCGTTTCATCCTCAAGCGCTTTGCCCAGCTGTCCGGCTCGCGGCTCAAGCGCGGCCCGGAGGACGAGCCGATCGGCCTGGCCCTGGAAAGCATGCGCTGGTACGGCCTGTTCGGGCGTTTCGGCGACAAGGACAAGGACTGGTGGGCCGGCCTTGCCGACGTGAAGGTGCCGGTGTTGGCGGTGAGCGCGGCGGGGGACCATCAAGATCCGGCGTGGGCCTGCCGCAAGCTGTACGAGCAGATCGGTTCCGAAACCAAGCAATTCATCAATCTGGGGCGCGAGCAGGGCTTCAGCGAGAATTTCGGCCATGTCGAGATGCTGGTGAGCAAAGCCGCGCAGGCCGACGTGTGGCCGTTGGTGGCGCGTTGGCTGGCGGATCAGCAGACGCCGTTGCTGGGCGAGAAACCGGATCTGGCTGCGGCGGTATGAGCGCAAGGCTCTGACAAGGGCATTTCGTTCAGGGCCGCTTGCGGCTAAGATATGACGCATTGCGTGGTTCTGGTCACAAATGGTGACTGTTTAGCTATTACGTTTCAGCGTTTGTTCAGGTTCGGTCGGCGACCATGGCGCAAGCCAAGGTAAACGGCGGCCACCGGAACTCGTTTCAACAGCATGCGGCATCCCTGATCGTTTTCCTCTTTACAGGAGTTTTTCGATGATCCATTACCTCACCCCTGACCTGTGCGACGCCTACCCGGAGCTGGTGCAAGTGCTGGAGCCGATGTTCAGCAATTTCGGCGGCCGCGATTCGTTCGGCGGCGAAATCGTGACCATCAAGTGCTTCGAAGACAACTCGCTGGTCAAGGAGCAGGTCGAGCTCAAGGGCAACGGCAAGGTGCTGGTGGTCGATGGCGGCGGTTCCCTGCGCCGCGCGCTGCTGGGCGACATGCTGGCCGAGAAGGCGTCGAAGAACGGTTGGGAAGGGCTGGTGATCTACGGCTGCATCCGTGACGTCGACGTCATCGCCCAGACCGACCTGGGTGTCCAGGCGCTCGCCAGCCACCCGATGAAGACCGACAAGCGCGGCATCGGCGACCTCAACGTTGCGGTGACCTTCGCCGGCGTCACGTTCCATCCGGGCCAGTACATCTATGCGGACAACAACGGCGTGATCATCTCGCCGAGCCCGCTGAAGATGCCGGAATAAGTCGCCGTACGCACAGGGGTGAGGATGTTCGAGGAAGACAACGCGCAGTGGGGGCTGGTGCATGCCCTGGTGCTGGACGGCAAGGGCGGTGCGCGTTCGATAGCCCGGACGGACCTGGACGACCTGCAGCTGCAGGCCCATGAAAGCCTATGGCTGCACTGGGACCGCAGCCATCCGCAGACCCAGACCTGGCTGCGCAAGTCCAGCGGACTCAACGAATTCGCCTGCGACCTGCTGCTGGAAGAGAACACCCGGCCCCGCCTGCTGCCGCTGGCGGATTCCGAATTGCTGCTGTTCCTGCGCGGGGTCAACCTCAACCCGGGGGCCGAACCCGAGGACATGGTGTCGGTGCGCATCTTCGCGTCGGCCCAGCGGGTGATCTCCCTGCGCCTGCGTCCGTTGCGCGCCACCGATGAACTGCTGGCGCAGTTGGCGGAAGGCAAGGGGCCGAAAACGTCTTCCGAGCTCATCCTCTACCTGGCGCAGTACCTCACCAACAAGGTGCAGGATCTGGTCACCTGCCTCTCGGAAATGGTCGATGACGAGGAAGAAAAGCTGGATGCCGACGAACGGTATACCCCCGAGCATGGCGCCAATCTGCACATCCGTCGACGCGCGGCGGGACTGAAGCGTTTTCTGGCCCCGCAGCGGGATATTTTCGGACAGTTGTCCCGGATAAGGCTGCCATGGTTCGTCGATGACGACGGCGATTACTGGAACGAACTGAACAACAGCCTGACCCGCTATCTCGAAGAGCTCGAATTGACCCGAGAGCGCGTGGGGCTTGTGCTGGAGGCCGAAGACCGGCGCCTGAGCGTGCGGATGAACCGCACCATGTACCGCTTCGGCATCATCACCGGGATCTTCCTGCCGATGAGTTTCCTCACCGGCCTGTTGGGGATCAACGTCGGCGGGATTCCGTTCTCCACCAGCCCCTACGGCTTCCTGATCGCCTGCCTGACCGTGGTCGCCGTGGCGCTCGGGCAGTGGTGGCTGTTCCGCCGTTTGCGCTGGGTGTGAACATGGCGCATGTGACCCGACCAAATTTGCCCGCGTCTTTCACAGACATCACGAGAGGTGCGTATGCACGATCCGTTTGAACAGTCTTTGCGCGACATGCTCAACGCCTCGCCGTCCAGCCGTGACGACGACGCCTGCCTTGGCCGCGTGCTCAAAACCGCCAACCGCCAGGTCGGCGCCGGCGACCTGTTCAGCCTGCTGGGCCGCTGGCTGCCCGCGCTGATGATCGCCCTGAACAACGGCTCGGCCCATGTCGCGCCGGTCTCCCGTCTTCGTAAACCCACCGCCCGCACCGCTGATAAGGCTGATTGAATATGGAACTTGACCTCTGGACCCAGAGCCTCGTCACTGCAATGACTGCGTTGTGGACAAAAGTCGCCAACTTCATCCCGAACCTGTTCGGCGCGCTGGTCGTGCTGCTGCTCGGTTTCGTAGTGGCCAAGCTGCTGGACACCTTGCTGTCCAAATTGCTGGCCAAACTGGGCCTGGATCGCCTGATGGCCGGCACCGGCCTGACCAAGCTGATGTCCCGCGCGGGGCTGCAAGTGCCGATCTCTACCCTGATCGGCAAGATCGTGTATTGGTTCGTCCTGCTGATTTTCCTGGTTTCTGCGGCAGAATCCCTTGGCCTTGAGCGGGTTTCGGCTACGCTGGACATGCTGGCGCTGTATGTGCCGAAGGTGTTCGGTGCAGCGCTGGTGCTGCTCGTCGGCGTCCTCTTGGCCCAACTGGCCAACGGATTGGTGCGCGGGGCGGCGGAAGGCGTCGGTCTGGACTACGCTTCAGGACTTGGGCGCATCGCACAGGGGCTGGTGATCATCATCAGCATCTCGGTCGCGATCAGCCAGCTTGAGGTCAAGACCGACCTGCTGAACCATGTGATCGTCATCGTATTGATTACCGTTGGTCTGGCGGTTGCGCTGGCCATGGGCCTGGGAAGCCGGGAAATCGCCGGTCAGATCCTGGCGGGCATCTATGTGCGTGAGTTGTATCAGGTAGGGCAACAAGTGCGTGTTGGCGAGGTCGAAGGGCAGATCGAGGAGATCGGCACGGTTAAAACCACATTGCTGACCGATGAGGGTGAGCTAGTCTCTCTCTCCAATCGGATCCTTTTGGAGCAGCATGTGAGTAGCCGCTAACCCGGCAAACCCTGCTAATGTATGCCGCCGCAAAATGCCAGCCGTCGCTGGCGGCGGTGGACATTGACCTGACTGTCGGCCCGACCTGTTTTGAATAAAGCCCAAACGCTATCCACGCGCTACGACCCCCGCGAGCTCTCTGACGAGGAGTTGGTCGCGCGCTCGCACACCGAGCTGTTTCACGTGACGCGCGCGTATGAAGAACTGATGCGGCGTTACCAGCGGACATTATTTAACGTTTGTGCGCGGTATCTCGGGAACGATCGCGACGCAGACGATGTCTGTCAGGAAGTGATGCTCAAGGTGCTGTACGGCCTGAAGAATTTCGAGGGCAAGTCGAAGTTCAAGACATGGCTATACAGCATCACCTACAACGAATGCATCACGCAGTATCGCAAGGAACGGCGAAAGCGTCGCTTGATGGACGCACTGAGTCTTGACCCCCTCGAAGAAGCGTCGGAAGAGAAGGCGCCGAAACCCGAGGAGAAGGGTGGACTGGATCGCTGGCTGGTGTATGTGAACCCGATCGACCGTGAAATCCTGGTGCTACGATTTGTCGCAGAGCTGGAGTTTCAGGAGATCGCAGACATCATGCACATGGGCCTGAGCGCGACCAAAATGCGGTACAAGCGCGCTCTTGATAAATTGCGTGAGAAATTTGCAGGCATTGCTGAAACTTAGTTCGGCGCAAATATCTCTTACGTGTAGGCAAGTTCTGATAGACTTGCCGCCGAGTTGTCCCCCGGTTTGCGGGACTGCTTCACAATCACCAGATGGGGATTTAACGGATGAAACTGAAAAACACCTTGGGCTTGGCCATTGGTTCTTTGATTGCCGCCACTTCGTTCGGCGCTCTGGCACAAGGCCAAGGCGCAGTTGAAATCGAAGGCTTCGCAAAGAAAGAGCAATTCGACAGCGCTCGTGACTACAAGAACAACGGCAACCTGTTCGGCGGTTCCGTTGGTTACTTCCTGACCGACGACGTTGAGCTGCGTCTGGCCTACGACGAAGTGCACAACGTGCGTTCCGACGACGGTCGTAACATCAAGGGCGCAAACACCGCCCTGGACGCTCTGTACCACTTCAACAACCCGGGCGACATGCTGCGTCCGTACGTATCGGCTGGCTTCTCCGACCAGAGCATCGGTCAGAACGGCACCGGCGGTCGTGACCGCTCCACCTTCGCCAACGTTGGCGGCGGCGCCAAGCTGTACTTCACTGACAACTTCTACGCCCGTGCCGGCGTTGAAGCTCAGTACAACATCGACAAAGGCGACACCGAGTGGGCTCCAAGCATCGGTATCGGCGTGAACTTCGGTGGCGGCTCCAAGCCAGCAGCCGCTCCGGTTCCAGCTCCTGCTGAAGTCTGCTCCGACAGCGACAACGACGGCGTTTGCGACAACGTCGACAAGTGCCCGGACACCCCAGCCAACGTAACCGTTGACGCTGATGGCTGCCCAGCAGTTGCTGAAGTCGTACGTGTTGAGCTGGACGTGAAGTTCGACTTCGACAAGTCGGTTGTTAAGCCAAACAGCTACGGCGACATCAAGAACCTGGCTGACTTCATGAAGCAGTACCCTTCGACCACCACCACCGTTGAAGGTCACACTGACTCCGTAGGTCCAGACGCTTACAACCAAAAACTGTCCGAGCGTCGTGCAAACGCCGTTAAGCAAGTTCTGGTTAACCAGTACGGCGTTGGCGCTAACCGCGTTCAGTCCGTTGGCTACGGCGAATCCCGCCCAGTGGCTGACAACAAAACCGAAGCTGGCCGCGCCGTTAACCGTCGCGTAGAAGCTCAGGTTGAAGCCCAAGCTAAGTAATTAGCTCGCCGCTTTGAGAAAAGCCCGGCTCAGGCCGGGCTTTTCTTTGCCTGCGATTTGCTGAGGCGGGGCGCCTCAGGCCGACTGATGCGCCGCCGCTGCCGGCGAACCGCGTTCCCACACGAGTTGGGCCGAATGGCCGGCCACCGCGCCAATCACCAGGATCGCAGGGCTTTTCAGCCCGAACGCCCGGGCCGCTTCCTCCATGGCCGCCAGATCGCTGCGGCATTCCCGCTGCTGCGCCAAGGAGGCGTTCTCGATCATGGCCACCGGCGTATCCGCCGCCATACCGCCTGCCAGCAGCTGTTCCCGAATCTCGCCGAGTTTGGCCACCCCCATGTAGATCACCAGGGTCGTCCCGCCCTGCGCCAGAGCCTGCCAGTTCAGTCGGCTGTCGTCCTGGGTGTGCGCCGTGACCAACGTCACGCCCCGCGCCACGCCGCGCAGCGTCAGCGGTATGTCGCAGCGCGTCGCCCCGGCCAGCCCGGCGGTGATGCCATTGACCAGTTCCACCTCGACGCCGCGCTCACGCAGCCACTGCGCCTCCTCGCCGCCGCGCCCGAATATGCACGGATCGCCGCCCTTGAGCCGCACCGTGCATTTGCCTTGGCGGGCGTAGCGCAGCATCAGCCGGTGGATGAAGGCCTGGGGCGTGGAACGGCAACCGCCGCGCTTGCCCACGGCGATGACCCGCGCGGCGGGGCAATGCTCCAGCACCGCCGGATTGACCAGGTCGTCGATCAGCACAACGGCCGCTTCACGCAGGGCGCGGACGGCCTTGAGGGTCAGCAGTTCCGGGTCGCCGGGGCCGGCACCCACCAGCCAGACTTTTGCGTTCATGGTGTTTTCCTCATCAGATGACCGCGACCGGCTGGCTGCGGGAAGCCAGCAGGCGCTTGATTTCAGGGACGCAGGAGCCGCATTGCGTGCCGCAGCCCAGCTCTTTTTTCAACCCCGGCAGATCCAGCCCTTGATCGATGCCGGCGCAGACCGCGCTGTGGCTGACGTTCTTGCAGTTGCACAGGGTCTTGTCTTGCGTGGCGTGCGCCGGGGCGCTGCCCGGCGGCGCGCTCATCGGCGCCAGCAGCCAACGGCGCAGCTGTTCGTCCGTGCGGCCCTCCAACCACAGCCCCTGTAGCCAATGCTGAGCGAGCGTCTCGCCGGCCAGGCGGATCGCGGTGATCCGGCCGTGTTCGATGCGCACCCGTTTGCCGATGGCGCGGCGCGGGTCGTCATAGGCCAGCACGGGGCCCTCGATCAGGGCCAGGCACACGTCGATTTCACGCAGCAAGCGTGGATCCGGTGCGCCGGAACTGGCGGCACGGATCAGCAATGCCGGACGTTCGCGTCCGATCAAGCTGAAACTTGCGTAGGAAAATGCCTCACAAAGGGAGCGCAGCGCATCGAAATGTCGCTGTACATCGCCTTCGATGAGTGCGAACAGTTGCCACGGCAGTTCCACCGGTTCCAGGCGTACGCCGCTGTGCTTGAGTTCCGGCTGCTTGGACAGGGGATCGAAGGCGGGCAGGGTCAGGCTGTTAACGCCGCCCTTGAGGAAACGGTCGCCCCAGTGCATCGGCAGAAAGGCCTGGCCGGGCCGCACGCTGTCGTCGCTCTCGACGGCGACGATCACCGCACCCCGGCGGCTTTTCAGGTTGACCAGGCTCCCCGGTTGCAGGCGGTGCCGACGCAGTTCGTCCGGGTGCAGGCTCAGAACGGCCTCGCCGACATGGCCGAACAGCTGCGCAGCGGTGCCGGTGCGGCTCATGCCGTGCCATTGGTCACGCAGGCGCCCGGTGATCAGGGTCAGGGGGAAGCGTGCGTCGCGCTGTTCCTTGGCGGCGCGGTACGGGTCGGCCACGAACTGCGCCCGGCCGCTGGCGGTAGGAAAAATGCCGTCTTCGTACAGTCGGGGTGTGCCCTGGCGGGCGTCGGTGGGGAAGGGCCATTGCTGCGGGCCGATCCGGTCGATCAACGCGTGGCTGATGCCGGACAGATCCAGGTCGCGGCCACGGGTCAGTTGTTTGTATTCGTCGAACAGCTGGGCCGGCTGCTCGAAGGCAAACAGGCTCGGTTGCCGGGGGCGCAGACGTTTCTCCAGGCGTTGTGCGAAATCCACGGTGATCGCCCAGTCCGGACGCGCTTCGCCGGGTGCGGAAATGGCTTTGCGCACGTGGGAAATCCGCCGCTCGGAGTTGGTCACCGAGCCTTCCTTCTCACCCCAACTGGCCGCCGGCAGCAGCAAGTCGGCAAAGGCGGCGGTTTCCGTGGTGCGAAAGGCTTCCTGCAACACCACGAACGGACACGCCTCCAGCGCCGCCCGGACAGCTTTCTGGTCGGGCATCGACTGTGCGGGGTTGGTGCAGGCGATCCACAGCGCCTTGATCTTGCCGCTGCGCACCTGCTCGAACAGTTCGACGGCGCTCAGGCCGGGGGCGTCCGGCAGGCGCTCCACCCCCCAGTATTCGGCGACCTGGGCGCGGTGTTGCGCATTGGCCGCGTCCCGGTGGCCGGGCAGCAGGTTGGACAGGCTGCCGGTTTCCCGCCCGCCCATGGCATTCGGCTGACCGGTCAGGGAGAAAGGGCCTGCACCGGGACGGCCGATCTGCCCGGTGGCCAGGTGCAGGTTGATCAATGCGCTGTTCTTGGCGCTGCCGGCGGTGGATTGGTTCAGACCCATGCACCACAGCGACAGGAAGCTGGGCGACGTGCCGATCCATTGAGCACATTGCTGCAATTGCTCGACGCTGATGCCGCACAGTTGCGACACCATCGCCGGGGTGTAGTCGCGCACCAGGTTTTTCAGTTCGGCGAGGCCGTCGGTGTGGGCCTGGATGAAGTCCCGGTCGATCCAGTCTTCCCACACCAGCAGGTGCAAAATCCCATGGAACAAGGCGACGTCGGTACCCGGCAGGATCGCCAGATGCAGGTCCGCCAGGTCGCAGGTGTCGGTGCGCCGGGGGTCGATGACGATGACTTTCATCTGCGGGCGGCGGGATTTGGCGTCTTCCAGGCGACGAAACAGCACCGGGTGGGCGTAGGCCATGTTGCTGCCGACGATCATCACGCAATCGCTCAGCTCCAGATCCTCGTAGCTGCACGGCGGCGCGTCGGCGCCGAGGCTGCGCTTGTAGCCCACCACCGCCGACGACATGCACAGCCGCGAGTTGCTGTCGATGTTGTTGGTGCCGACCAGCGCTCGCGCCAGTTTGTTGAAGGCGTAGTAGTCCTCGGTGAGCAATTGCCCGGAGATGTAGAACGCCACGCTGTCGGGGCCGTGTTCGGCGACGGTGTCGGCGAACACGTTGGCGGCGTGTTCCAGCGCGGTGTCCCAGTCGCAGCGGCTGCGCGCCAGGCCTTTGCCCAGGCGCAGTTCCGGGTGCAGCGCCCGTGCCGCGAGGTCGCCGGTCAGGTGCAGGGTCGAGCCCTTGCTGCACAGCTTGCCGAAGTTGGCCGGATGCGCCGGATCGCCGCTGACGCCGAGGATCCGCTCGCCGTCATGCTCGATCAGCACGCCGCAGCCGACCCCGCAGTAGCAGCAGGTCGAGGCGGTCGTCTGGCGGTCCATCAGACGGCGTCCCGCAGGGCCAGCAGCACCCGGCCGTTCTCGACCCGGGCCGGATGGTGGTGGGCGCAGCCGACGTCCGGGGCCAGGGCCTCGCCGGACTCAAGGTCGATCTGCCAGTTGTGCAGCGGGCAGGCCACGCGCTTGCCGTAGATCAACCCTTGGGACAGCGGCCCGCCCTTGTGCGGGCAGCGGTCGTCGAGGGCGAACACGTCATCGTCGCTGGTGCGGAAGATCGCGATGTCGCCTTTGGGCCCGGCGATGATCCGCGAACCGAGGGCGTTGATCTCTTCCAGGGCACAGATATCGAGCCAGTTCATGCCGGCACCTCCAGGTTTTTCACGGGGATCACGTCGAATTCTTTCTTCAGCTGCGGCTGCGCCAGGCGTTCCTTCCACGGATCCTGTTCGAACGACAGGGAGAACTGCAGGCGTTCGTTCAACGCCCTGCGGCGTTCCGGATCCTCCAGCACGGCCTTCTTGATGTGCTCCATGCCGACCCGTTGCAGGTAATGCACGGTGCGTTCGAGGTAGAAGGCCTCTTCCCGGTACAGCTGCAGGAACGCGCCGTTGTATTCGCGCACTTCCTCGGCGGTCTTGAGCTTGACGAAGAACTCGGCGACTTCGGTCTTGATTCCGCCGTTGCCGCCGATGTACATCTCCCAGCCGGAATCGACGCCGATGATGCCGACGTCCTTGATCCCCGCTTCCGAACAGTTGCGCGGGCAGCCGGAGACCGCCAGCTTCACCTTGTGCGGCGACCACATGTTGAACAGGTCGTGTTCGAGGTCGATGCCCAGTTGCGTCGAGTTCTGGGTGCCGAAGCGGCAGAACTCGCTGCCGACGCAGGTCTTCACGGTGCGGATGGACTTGCCGTAGGCGTGGCCGGACGGCATGTCGAGGTCTTTCCACACCCCCGGCAGATCCTGTTTCCTGATCCCCAGCAGGTCGATGCGCTGGCCGCCGGTGACCTTGACCATCGGCACGTTGTACTTGTCGGCCACGTCGGCGATCCGGCGCAGTTCCGACGGGTTGGTCACGCCGCCCCACATCCGCGGCACCACCGAGTAGGTGCCGTCCTTCTGGATGTTGGCGTGGGCCCGCTCGTTGATCAGGCGCGACTGCGGATCGTCCTTGGCTTCGCCGGGCCAGGTGGAGATCAGGTAATAGTTGAGGGCCGGGCGGCAGGTGGCGCAGCCGTTGGGGGTGCGCCAGTTGAGGTAGCTCATGGTGCCGGCGATGGTCAGCAGGTGCTCCTGGCGGATGGCCTGGCGGATCTGGCCGTGGTTGAGGTCGCTGCAGCCGCAGATGGCCTTTTCGCTTTTCGGCTTGACGTCCGCCGCGCCGCCGACGGTGTTGATCAGGATCTGCTCCACTAGGCCGGCGCAGGAGCCACAGGAACTGGCGGCCTTGGTGTGCTTCTTCACCTCATCGACGCTGAACAGCCCGTGCTCCTGGATCGCCTTGACGATGGTGCCTTTGCACACGCCGTTGCAGCCGCAGACTTCGGCGTTGTCGGCCATGCTCATGGCTTTGTCCTGGCCTTGGTGTCCTACGTCGCCGAGGGCGTTTTCGCCGAACATCAGGTGGTCGCGGATCTCGCCGATGGCATGGTTCTCACGAATCTGCCGGAAATACCAACCGCCATCTGCCGTATCGCCGTACAGACAGGCCCCGACCAGCACGTCATCCTTGATCACCAGTTTCTTGTACACCCCGCCGATCGGGTCGGAGAGGGTGATGGTCTCGGTGCCTTCGCCGCCCATGAAGTTGCCGGCGGAAAACAGGTCGATGCCGGTGACCTTCAGTTTGGTGGACGTGACCGAACCCTGATAGCGGGCAAAACCCAGTTGCGCCAGGTGGTTGGCGCACACCTTGGCCTGTTCGAACAGCGGCGCGACCAGGCCGTAGGCGATGCCGCGGTGGCTGGCGCACTCGCCGATGGCATAGATGCGCGGATCGTAGGTCTGCAGGGTGTCGTTGACCAGGATGCCGCGGTTGCACGGGATGCCGGCCTTTTCCGCCAGTTCGGTGTTGGGGCGGATGCCGGCGGCCATCACCACCAGGTCGGCGGGGATGATGTCGCCGTTCTTGAACTGCACGGAGCCGACCCGGCCGTTGCCGGCGTCGTGCAGGGCCTGGGTCTGCTCGCACAGGCGAAAGTGCAGGCCGCGAGCCTCCAGGGCGGTCTGCAGGAGCTGGCCGCTGGTCTTGTCCAGTTGCCGTTCCAGCAGCCACTCGCCCAGGTGCACCACGGTGACGTGCATGCCGCGCAGCATCAGGCCGTTGGCGGCCTCCAGCCCCAGCAGGCCGCCGCCGATGACCACGGCGTGCTTGTGGGTCTTGGCAGTGTCGATCATCGCCTGGGTGTCGGCGATGTCGCGGTAGCCGATCACGCCCTGCAAGGTGTTGCCGGGAATCGGCAGGATGAACGGCGTGGAGCCGGTGGCGATCAGCAGGCGGTCGTATTCGGCTTCGGTGCCGTCTTCGGCGATCACCCGGCGCTTGACCCGGTCGATTTCCACCACCTTGCGGTTGAGGAGCAGTTGGATGCCGTTTTCCAGGTACCAGTCCAGGTCGTTCAGCACGATCTCTTCGAAGGTCTGCTCGCCGGCCAGCACCGGCGACAACAGGATGCGGTTGTAGTTGGTGTGCGGTTCGGCGCCGAAGACCGTGATGTCGTAGAGCTCGTCGCTCAGCTTGAGCAGTTCCTCCAGGGTGCGGACCCCGGCCATGCCATTGCCGATCATCACCAGTTTGAGTTTTTTCATCAGGTTCTCCGGGAGCGTGGGGCTTGCCTCTTGTGGGCAGTCGGGCCGTGCTCGGCAAATGTGGCGCAAACAAAAAAGGCGTCCCGTCAGTGGCCTGACGAGGACGCCTTTGTCCTGATCCCGTTCGCTCGGGAAGCGCGGCCTTCGTCGTTGAAGGCTGCGCTTTATGTGTGTTGCAAACGGTAATGCAGCGGTTGTGCCAACTGGCTGCATCCGGCGGTTTTCAAGGGGTGGGCCGTGATCGGGGTGGCGGGAGGCCCGTGGTTTCGCACTGAATCGAAGCGGGTTGCCCGCAAATGGGGCGCACGTCCGCGAAAGAAGCGCCCCGGTGTCAGCCATGGAACAACAGGAACAGCAGCGCCAGGTTGCCCAGCAACCCCACCAGCGCCAACGTCCGCCAGACCTTCAGCGGTTCCCGCTCCAGCAAAGGCCGGGGCCGGACGCTCAGGCTGCGGCGTTCGCCGTGCTCCAGCACCAGCAACCATTCTTCGGCGGTCTCGTAGCGTTGCGCGGGATCGGCCTCCACCCCGCGCGCAAGGCACTGCGCCAGCCATTCCGGCACGTCCGGCCGGTAGCGGGCGGCGCTGACCGGCACCCCGAAGCGCGGGCGCTGGAACGCTTCGACCTCGCCGAAGGGGTAATGCCCGGTGAGCAGAAAGTACAGGGTCACGCCCACCGCATAGAGATCTTGCGACGGTGCGGGCGCTTCTCCGCGAAAGGCCTCGGGGGCGATGTAGCTGGGCGTGCCCGGCAGCGTGTCGGTGCTGTCCCGCGACAGCCCCGGGCAGTGGGCAAGGCCGAAATCCAGCAGGCGCAGCTCGCCGTCGTCACCCAGCAGCAGGTTCTCCGGCTTGATGTCGCGGTGCAGGATCTGCCGCCGGTGCAGCAGGCCCACCGCACGCAGCAGGCGTTCGGCCAACTCGCGCCATTGCGCCAGCGGCAACGGTCCGTGCTGTTCGAACAGCCGGGCGAGGGTCGTCCCGGCGTATTCGCGCATCACGTAGTACAGATGCTGACGCTGGGTTGCCGCATGGACTTCGGGAAAGTGCCGCCCGGCGACCCGTTTCAGGAACCATTCCTCGGACAGCAGGGCTTGGCCTGCGTGGGAATCGTCCGTCAAGTGTGTCGGCAGGGTCTTGAGCAGCCAAGCCTGACCCTGTGGGTCGAGCACGCGGTACAGCATCGATTGCTGGCTGTGGCCGATGAGGCCTTGCACCTGCCAGCCTTCGAAGGCCTGTCCGGGTTTCAGCGGCGGCGGCAGCGGCCACTGCTGCAGATGGATCAGCGCATCGCCGATGTTCGCTTCGCCCAGTGCGTCCACCCGCACCAGCAAGGCGCTGGCGTTGTCCTGGCTGCCGGCCAGGTGGGCGGCGGCGACCAGCGTGCGGGCGGCCACGGCCAGGTCCGGCTGGTCGCGCAATGTCGCCGCAATCGCCGTGTCGCCTAGCGTGGACCACACGCCGTCGCTGAGCAGCACGAAGCACTCGCCGGCACGCAGTTCGCCGTCGAGAAAATCCAGCACCAGATGCTGATCCAGGCCCAGGGCGCGCTTGAGCACGTGCTGCATGCCCGGTTGCTCCCAGACGTGGTCCTCGGTGACCCGTTGCAAGGTGTCGGCGTGCCAGCGGTACACCCGGCAATCGCCGACGTGGGCGAGGGTGAAACGCTGGCCGCGCATGACCAGCGCGCTGACGGTGGTGAGCAGCGGCTGACCGCCGCCGTTGGCCTGCAGCCAGCGGTTCTGCGCCAGCAGCAGGCGGTCCAGGGCCTGGGCCGCGCTCCAGGTCTCCGGGGTGGCGTAGTAGTCCAGCGCCAACGCCTGCAAGGTCGAACGGGCGGCCAGGCCGCCGTCGGCGCACTGGCTGACGCCGTCGGCGATGGCGAACAGAAAGCCTTTGCTCGCCGCCAGCGCCGGGGCCGGGGTGACCAGGCGCAAGGCGTCCTGGTTCTCCGGGCGCGGGCCGGTGGCGGTGGCTTCGGCGAAACTCAGTTGCAGCGCCATGGTCGGCTCAGACCCGCGCGGCGGTCACGGCGGCCGAACCCCATGTGGTTCTCCAGCGGCGCTTGACGCCGTGCAGGCCGAACCAGGCCAGTACGCCCAGGCTCGCGAACAGCCACAGCGCCAGTTGATAACTGCCGGTGCTCTGCTTGATGGCGCCCATGCCCGCCGCCAGGGCGAAGCCGCCGATGCCGCCGGCCATGCCGATCAGCCCGGTCATCACACCGATCTCCCGGCGAAAGCGCTGCGGCACCAGTTGGAACACCGCGCCGTTGCCCGCGCCCAGGCCCAGCATGGTGCAGACGAACAGCGCCAGCGCCGCGTAGGAGTTCGGCAGGTTGAAGCCGACCACCGCGATGCAGATCGCTGCCACGGTGTACATCGCCAGCAAGGTGCGGATGCCGCCGAAGCGGTCGGCCAGCGCACCGCCCAAGGGCCGCATCAGGCTGCCGCCGAACACGCAGGCGGCGGTGTAGTAGCCGGCGGTCACCGGGTTCAGGCCGTATTGATCGTTGAAGTAGCCGGGCAGGGCGCTGGCCAGGCCGATGAAGCCGCCGAAGGTGACGCTGTAGAAAAACATGAACCACCAGCTGTCGCGATCGCCCAGCGCCTTGAAGTAGTCGGCCATGGCCTTGGCCTTCGGGCGTTCCGGCGCGTTCTTCGCCAGCCAGGCGAACACCGCGAGCGTCAGCAGCAGCGGGATCAGGGCGAAGCCGAACACGTTGTTCCAGCCGAACGAGGCGGCCAGCACCGGGGCGATCAGCGCGGCGAACACCGTGCCGGAGTTGCCGGCCCCGGCGATGCCCATCGCCTTGCCCTGGTGCTGCGGCGGATACCACTGCGAGGCCAGCGGCAGGGCCACGGCGAAGGAGGCGCCGGCCATGCCGAGGAACAGGCCCAGCAGCAACGCCTGTTCGTAGCTGTGGATGCCCAGTTTCCAGGCACCGAACAATGCGCCGATCACGATCACCTGGCCGATCAGCCCGGCGGTCTTGGGCGACAACCGGTCGGCGAGCATGCCCATCAGAAAGCGCAGCACCGCGCCGGCCAGGATCGGCGTCGCCACCATGAGGCCGCGCTGCTGAGTGGTCAGGTGCAGGTCGGCGGCGATCTGCACCGCCAGCGGGCCGAGCAGGTACCAGACCATGAAGCTCAGGTCGAAATAGAGGAAGGCCGCGAACAGGGTCGGGGCATGGCCGGATTTCCAGAAGCTTGAATTCATCGCGCACCTCAGCTGTGAATGGCTCGGGAGCCGTCGTCCCGAGAAGGGGTCATGCCAGCCGGTGGCGCGCCGCCACGGCCGCACCACCGGCCCCGGTCAGTGGGGCCAAAACGCAAAGACGCCGCTATCCGGATCGCCGCAGGGGCGAGGCAGATGAGCGACGTCTTTGTCGTAGGGTGGGGCAACCGCCGTTGGTTACCTGTGTGGAGTGCTTAGCCAGATTTGTGCCAACCGCAGGCAACCCGTAGCGGCTCGCAGGGTGGTTTCAGCCCAGCAGCTCGCTCATGGCAATGATCTGCTCCGCCACCTGGATCAGTTTCTGCTGGCGGCTCATGGCCTGGCGGCGCATCAGGGTGTAGGCGTCTTCCTCATTGCAGTCCTTCATTTTCATCAGCAGTCCTTTGGCCAGTTCGATGCGCTTGCGCTCGGCCAACTGTTGGTCGCGGGCCAGCAATTGGGCGCGCAGGGCCTGGTCGCTTTCGAAGCGGGCCATGGCCACATCGAGAATCGGCTGCAGGCGCTGTGCGTGAATGCCTTCGACGATGTAGGCACTGACCCCGGACTTGATTGCCTGGCGCATCACGCCGGGGTCGTGCTCGTCGGTGAACATCACGATCGGCCGGGGCCGGTCCCGGGTGACCAGCACCACTTGCTCCATCACATCGCGGCCCGGTGACTCGGTATCGATCAGGATCACGTCGGGGCGCACCGTTTCGACGCGTGCGGGCAGGTCGATGGTCAGGCCGGATTCGTCGATGACGTCGAAGCCGGCTTCGGTCAGCGCGGCCTTCAGGCGTCCGACTTTTTTTGCGGTGTCGTTGATCAGCAGAATGCGCAGCATGTTCGCGGTCTCCTGTCAGCGGCGGGCCAGCGACGGCGCGCTGTCGCAGAGGGCGTGCAGCCGGAAGCTGCGGGCATAGCCGGCCGGGTCGCTGCCGTCCCAGACCTTGCCGTCGATCAGTTGGCTGCTGCGCATGTCGGCGAAGCCTGCCGGTACGCCCACGGCAGCGGCGGCGTCGCGGTACAGCGCCAGTTGCTGCACCTGACGGGCGACGCCGAGGTAGTCCGGGTCGTCGCGCAGCAGACCCCAGCGACGGAACTGGGTCATGAACCACATGCCGTCGGAGAGGTACGGCAGGTTGACGGCGCCTTCGCGGTGGAAACTCAATGCATGCGGATCCTGCCAGCGGTGGCCGAGGCCGTCGGCGTAGTCGCCGAGAAAGCGCGGCTCGATGCACGAGGCCGGCGCGTCCAGGTAGGGCGGCGCGCTCAGGAGTTGCGCGGTGCTGCGCCGGTTTTCCGTACTGGCCTCGATGAAGCGGCTGGCTTCCAACACGGCCATCACCAGGGCCCGGGCGGTGTTGGGGTATTGCTCGACGAACGCTTGGGTGCAGCCCAGCACTTTCTCGGGGTGATCGGGCCACAGGGCCTGGGTGGTCGCCATCGTGAAGCCGAGGTCCTGCTGCACGGCTGCGGCGGCCCAAGGCTCGCCGGCACAGAAGCCGTCGATGCGCCCGGCCTGCAGGTGGGCGACCATCTGCGGCGGCGGCACCACCACGCTGTCGACGTCCCGCAACGGGTGAATGCCCTGGCTCGCCAGCCAGTAATAGAGCCACAGGGCGTGGGTGCCGGTGGGGAAGGTCTGGGCGAAGGTCAGTTTTGCCCGGGATTGGTGCACATGGGCCACCAGCGCTTCAGGAGCGGTCACCCCCAGGCGTTGCAGACCGTGGGACAGGTTCAGGCTCTGGCCGTTCTGGTTCAGGCCCATCAGTACCGCCATGTCGGTGGGCGCCACGCCGCCGATGCCCAGGTGCACGGCATAGATCAGGCCGTACAGGCTGTGGGCGGCGTCCAGTTCGCCGCTGACCAGCCTGTCGCGCAGGTTGGCCCAGGAGCTCTGGCGCTTGAGGTTCAGGGTCAGGCCATAGGGCTGGGCGAAGCCCTGGGTGGCGGCGACCACCACCGAGGCGCAGTCGCTCAGGGCCATGAAGCCGAGGTCGATCGCGTTCTTTTCCGGAGCGTCGCTGCCGTTGACCCAGGCCAAGGGCCCGGCGGAGGGTTCATTCATCGCAAGCACCTGCCAAAGCGGCTTCAAAAAAAACGTCGCCCCCGGCCTTGTCCGCGCACTGCCGGGTGACGACGCCCTTGTCTTTGCCCGCCGGCCGACGTTGGCTCGCGGGCGGATGGAATGGTGGGTGCAAGGCATATGCCAGCGCGGGCCGATTTGCGCGTGCGCCTCGCGCGCCAGGCGGATGCCCGGCTATAATCGCCGCCTCTTTTCGCCGCCCGAGTCATCGCCGACCATGTACACCCTGGCCCGTCAGCTGTTGTTCAAACTTTCCCCGGAAACCTCCCACGATCTGTCGCTGGACCTGATCGGCGCGGGCGGGCGTTTGGGCCTCAACGGCTTGCTGTGCAAGGCCCCGGCGCAGGTGCCGGTGAATGTCATGGGCCTGGACTTCCCCAACCCGGTGGGCCTGGCGGCCGGCCTGGACAAGAACGGCGCGGCCATCGACGGTTTCTCGCAGCTGGGCTTCGGCTTCGTCGAGATCGGCACCGTCACCCCGCGCGCGCAGCCGGGCAACCCCAAGCCCCGGCTGTTCCGCCTGCCGGAGGCCGAGGCGATCATCAACCGCATGGGCTTCAACAACCTCGGCGTGGACAACCTGCTGGCGCGGGTCGCGGCGGCCAAGTACAAGGGCGTGCTGGGGATCAACATCGGCAAGAACTTCGACACCCCGGTCGAGCGCGCGGTGGACGACTACCTGATCTGCCTGGAGAAGGTCTACGCCCACGCCAGTTACGTCACGGTCAACGTCAGTTCGCCGAACACCCCGGGCCTGCGCAGCCTGCAGTTCGGCGATTCGCTCAAGCAATTGCTGGCGGATCTGGCGACGCGCCGCGCCGAACTGGCCCTGCAGCACGGCAAGCATGTGCCGCTGGCGATCAAGATCGCGCCGGACATGAGCGATGAGGAAACCGCCCAGGTGGCGCAGGCGCTGATCGAGACCGGGATGGACGCGGTGATCGCCACCAACACCACCCTGAGCCGCGCGGGCGTCGAAGGCATGGAGCACGGCGACGAGGCGGGCGGCCTCTCCGGCGCCCCGGTCCGCGACAAGAGCACCCACACCGTCAAGGTGCTGGCTGCCGAGCTGGGCGGGCGTCTGCCGATCATTGCGGCCGGCGGCATCACTGAAGGCAAGCACGCGGCGGAGAAGATCACCGCGGGCGCGAGCCTGGTGCAGATCTATTCCGGCTTCATCTACAAAGGCCCGGCGCTGATCCGCGAGTCCGTGGACGCGATCGCCGCCCTGCGCTGAAGCCTAGGACGCCATCGCCGGCGGGCTGGCTCCCACAGGGATTTTTGGCGACCGCCGGATTCTGTAGGAGCCAGCCTGCTGGCGATGGCATCGGCGGGAGCGCTGCCGGGATACGGTCAGGCATAAAAAAGGGCTCCTCGAAGGAGCCCCTGGGCCGTAGCCCGCCGTCCGGGAAGGACGTGCGTGGTTAAATCGTTGCGAATTCAGATTGTCGTGTCGGAATTAGTGCCCTGTGTCAGCCGACGGCGTGAAGTTCGTTGAGTCTGTGGATTCCCGCAGTGCCGGTCATACCGTCCCAGTTGTCGCCGCGTCCTTCCCGCCAGCCGTTGATCCAGGCTTGGCGTACCGACGGTAGAGTAAATGGGCAAAGCTCACGGGATTTGCCACCAACGCCATATTGATATCCGCGCAAAAATGCTCTTTCCAACGGATCACGCTTAAGTCTTCTCATAGGGTGTTTCCCTCACTTGTTGACTGTTTGTGTCGCGTCGACCCCCATCGGGGTCAGGCAGAAAAACTCTGCCGTTGGCGGCTCGCTGCCGGCGTGGCGAGCCAAGGTGTTGACGCCGTTGCGACGTCAACCTGGAGTCAGTTCTAACCAATGAGTCACATCGAGGGAATGACCGTTTTGTCATAAGGACGTAACGAAAAGCGTGCTATGGCGATAAGTAACAGCGTATTTTTCCAATGTTTATTGGCTAAACCCCGGTATGATCGGCGCTGCGTCGGATGATGGGGTTAATCCATTAGTGAGAATGACCCACGCTTGCAGTCAGGTACTATTCGACGAAGGGTTGCTTTGAGTCATTTTGTTGCATCAACTTTTTTATCTGTCCCGGCATCTAAGCTCTTTTGACCCGAGCAGCGGGGGATGGAACGGCACACCTTCGTGCCACGCGGGCGCTCTTGCAGAAAAGCGCCTGATTGAAAACCGGGTCGGCGATGCGTTGCCGGCCCACACAGCCAAAGGCTCTGGAAATACCATGTCCGATCGTTTCGAACTCTTCCTCACCTGCCCAAAAGGCCTTGAAGGCCTGCTCATCGAGGAAGCCGTCGGGCTTGGCCTTGAAGAGGCCCGCGAACACACCTCCGCGGTGCGTGGCATGGCCACCATGGAAACCGCCTACCGCCTGTGCCTCTGGTCGCGCCTGGCCAACCGCGTGCTGCTGGTGCTCAAACGCTTTTCGATGAAGAACGCCGACGACCTGTACGACGGCGTGCACGACATCGACTGGCAGGATCACATGCTCAGCGACGGCACCCTGGCCGTCGAGTTCAGCGGCCACGGCTCGGGCATCGACAACACCCATTTCGGCGCCCTGAAAGTCAAGGACGCCATCGTCGACAAGCTGCGCACGCCGCAGGGCGACCGTCCTTCCATCGACAAGCTGAACCCGGACCTGCGCATCCACCTGCGCCTGGACCGCGGCGAAGCGATCCTGTCCCTCGACCTTTCCGGCCACAGCCTGCACCAGCGCGGCTACCGTCTGCAGCAGGGCGCGGCGCCGCTCAAGGAAAACCTGGCGGCCGCGGTGCTGATCCGCGCCGGCTGGCCGCGCATCGCCGCCGAGGGCGGCGCGCTGGCCGACCCGATGTGCGGCGTCGGCACGTTCCTGGTCGAGGCCGGGATGATCGCCGCGGACATGGCGCCCAACCTGCGCCGCGAGCACTGGGGCTTCACCCACTGGCTGGGCCATGTGCCGGCGCTGTGGCGCAAGCTCCATGACGAAGCCCAGGAACGCGCCGCCGCCGGCCTGGCCAAGCCGCCGCTGTGGATCCGCGGCTACGAGGCCGATCCGCGGCTGATCCAGCCGGGCCGCAACAACGTCGAGCGCGCCGGCCTGAGCGAGTGGATCAAGATCTACCAGGGCGAAGTGGCGACCTTCGAGCCGCGCCCGGATCAGAACCAGAAAGGCCTGGTGATCTGCAACCCGCCGTACGGCGAGCGTCTGGGCGACGAAGCCAGCCTGCTGTACCTCTACCAGAACCTTGGCGAGCGTCTGCGCCAGGCCTGCCTGAACTGGGAGGCGGCGGTGTTCACCGGCGCGCCGGACCTGGGCAAGCGCATGGGCATCCGCAGCCACAAGCAATATTCCTTCTGGAACGGTGCGCTGCCGTGCAAGCTGCTGCTGATCAAGGTGCGCCCTGACCAGTTCGTCACCGGCGAGCGCCGCACCCCGGAGCAGCGCCAGGCCGAGCGCGAGCAGGCGGCCTACGACCAACTGCCGGACGCGCCGCAGGAACGCCAGTTCAACAAGAACGGCAACCCGATCAAGCCGGCGCCGGCCCCGGCGGTCGAGCAGCCGCGCCTGAGCGAAGGCGGGCAGATGTTCGCCAACCGCCTGCAGAAGAACCTCAAGGCGCTGGGCAAGTGGGTCAAGCGCGAGGGCATCGATTGCTACCGGGTCTACGATGCGGACATGCCGGAATACGCCATGGCCATCGACCTGTACCAGGACTGGGTGCACGTCCAGGAATACGCCGCGCCGAAATCGGTCGATCCGGAAAAGGCCTCGGTGCGCATGTTCGACGCCCTGGCGGCCATTCCCCAGGCGCTGAACATCGACAAGAGCCGCGTGGTGGTCAAGCGCCGCGAGCGTCAGAGCGGCACCAAGCAGTACGAACGCCAGAGCGCCCAGGGCAAGTTCAATGAAGTGACCGAGGGCGGCGTGAAGCTGCTGGTCAACCTCACCGACTACCTCGACACCGGGCTGTTCCTCGACCACCGTCCGATCCGCATGCGCATCCAGAAGGAGGCCGCCGGCAAGCGGTTCCTCAACCTGTTCTGCTACACCGCGACCGCCAGCGTGCACGCGGCCAAGGGCGGGGCGCGCAGCACCACCAGCGTCGACCTGTCCAAGACCTACCTCGACTGGGCGCGGCGCAACCTGTCGCTCAACGGGTTCTCCGACAAGAACCGCCTGGAGCAGGGCGACGTGATGGCGTGGCTGGAGAACAGCCGTGACGAGTACGACCTGATCTTCATCGACCCGCCGACCTTCTCCAACTCCAAGCGCATGGAAGGGGTGTTCGACGTGCAGCGCGACCAGGTGCAACTGATCGACCTGGCCATGGCCCGCCTGGCGCCGGGGGGCGTGCTGTACTTCTCCAACAACTTCCGCAAGTTCCAGCTGGAGGACAACCTGGCCGAGCGGTATGCGGTCGAGGAGATCACCGCCAGCACCATCGATCCGGATTTCGCCCGTAACGGCAAAATCCACCGCGCCTGGAAAATCACGGCCCGTTGACGCCCGGCCTGATTGGATCCACAGAGCCTTGATTTTTAAAGGCTCCTGGATCCGATCAGTGCTAGCCAAATTAGTGGCTAATAGCTATAACTCAACTCACGGCCAATGAGGGTTTCCAAGGAAACACTGGCGTAGTGAGTGGCCTCTATGTCGTTGCACCCCGTGCGCCCAAAGATCCTGGGTTTCATCAGCGAAGAAGTCTCGGCCTGGCTGGTCGCGCTGCTGGTTCTGCTCGCCGGTGCGATTCTCACGGGGTTGCTGGCCTGGGCCACCGTCAATCAGTTCCACAACCAGTTGCGCCAGCGCTTTCAGTTGCTGGCCAGCGAACGCTACAGCCGCATCGAAGAACGCTTTCAGGACCAGGAGCAGCGCCTGGACGGCCTGCGCCGGTTCTTCACCAATTCCGATTCCGTGTCCCGCGCCGAATTCGACGGCTATGCCAAGCCGCTTCTGCTGCGCACCCAAGCCTATTCCTACGCGCCCCGGGTGAGCCGTGCGCAACGTCCGGCGCTGGAGCAAGCGGTGCGCGACGAGGGCCTGCCGACGTTCACGTTCCGTGAGCTTAACGCCGACGGTCAATTGCAGGTGGCCGGGGATCGCGACGTCTATGTGCCGGTGCTCTACACGCAGACCCAAAGCCGCCTGCCCACGCCGCTGGGCTACGACCTGCTGGCCCAGCCGCTGCGCCGCACCACCCTGGAGCGCGCCGACCGCAGCGGGCGCATGGCGGTGTCGCAGCCGCTGCACCTGGTGGGCATCGAGCCGGCCTATGCCCGGGGCGTGCTGCTGCTGGCGCCGGTCATCCGCGCGGGGGCGGCGGATCGCCAGCCGCAGGGGTACGTGATGGCGGTGATCAGCATGCGCCAGTTGCTGGCGGACGGCTTGCCGGCCGAAGACCATGACTTCCTGACGGTGCGCATCCTCGACCTGTCCACCGACGACCAGCATGAGGTGCTGTACGAATCCTCCAACAAACCGGGGGACAGCGATCTGTCGTCCACCCAGTTGCTGCGCTTGGCCGACCACGACTACCAGGTGGACATCCAGCCCAGCGCCGCCTTCATGCAGGCCAACCATTCCTCGGTGAGCAGCCAGATCGTCCTGGGGATTTTGCTCAGCGTGCTGTTGAGCGCCTTGCTGTACGTGCTGGTCAGCCAGCGTCAGCGCGCCCTGCGCATGGTTGAGCAGCGGACTCAGGAACTGCACGCCAGCGAGCGGGAACTGCGCGGCACCCACGGCCAGTTGCGCGGCGTGCTCAACGCGGCGACCCAGGTGGCGATCATCGCCACCGACCTGCGCGGGGTGATCAACACCTTCAACCCCGGCGCCGAACAGATGCTCGGCTACCGCAGCAGCGAAGTCATCGGCCACATGACCCTGGAGAACCTGCACTTTCCCCGGGAACTGAGCGCACGGGCCGCGGAGTTGAGCGCCCGCTACGGCAAGACCATCCCGGCCTGCCAGGCGATGCTGGTGGAGGGCGGCGAGGTCGGCGGCCACGAGGCCCGGGAGTGGACGCTGGTGCGCAAGGACGGCAGCCACATCCCGGTGAACATGCTGGCCACGCCGGTGCTCGACGAGCAGGGGCTGTGGGTCGGGCATCTGGCGATCTGCATCGACATCACCGAACGCAAGCGCGTGCACGAAGCCCTGGCGGCGCGGGACGTGCTGCTCAAGAAGCTCAGCGCCCACGTTCCCGGCGGCATCTATCAGTTCAAGATGGAGTTCGACGGCCGCTTCAGCGTGATCTACGCCAGCGACGGGATCCGCGAGATCTACGAACTGGAGCCGGACGTGCTGCTGCTCAACGCCGAGGCGATCTTCACCCGCATCCACCCCCAGGACACCACGCGCGTGCGCTCATCGATCCGCGCCTCGGCCGACAACCTCAGCCCGTGGCGCGAGGAATACCGCGTGCAATTGCCCGAGCGCGGCCTGCGCTGGGTGCGCGGCGAAGCGACCCCGGAAGAGCTGCCGGGCGGCGGGGTGCTGTGGCACGGCTACATTTCCGACATTTCCGACCTCAAGCGGGTGGAAGAGGAACTGCGCGCCCTGTCGGTGACCGACGCCCTGACCGGCATCCACAACCGGCGCTACTTCCAGGAGCGGCTGACCACTGAGATGGCCCGGGTCGAGCGGGGCGGCGGGGAGCTGTCGGTGATCATGCTCGACATCGACCATTTCAAGCGGATCAACGACCAGTACGGGCATGCGGTGGGCGACAGGGTCCTGCAGGCCGTGTGCGAGCGCATCGGCCATCGCCTGCGGCGCACCGACGTGTTCTGCCGTCTGGGCGGCGAGGAGTTCATGGTGCTGTGCCCGGACATCGACGGCGACCACGCCTACATGCTGGCGGTGGAGCTGTGGCAGGGCCTGCGCAGTGCGCCGGTGGACGTGGTCGGCACGGTGACCGCCAGTTTCGGCATCGCCAGCTGGCGTCCGGGAGAGGGCGCCGACGCCTTGCTGCTGCGGGCAGACTCCGGGGTGTATGCGGCGAAGCAGGGCGGCCGCGACCGGGTCGAGCGGCAGACGAACTGAGCACCGATCCCTGATAGGCGCGAGCCTGCTCGCGATGGCGTCACCCGTCCACCGCTGGCACACGGCTGTGCGGCGACCACGGATTCTGGCGTCGCCGATGTCCCGGTGGGAGCCAGCCCGCTGGCGATGGCGTCAGCCAAGGCGCCGCCCGGCAGGCGCCCCCACAGAGAAAACGCTTAAAGAACCGACGCGGTCTGCGGCGCCTTCGGCTGGCGGTACAGGTCCAGCAGCACCTGGTCGAGCACCGACGAGGCGCCGAACGGGGCCTTGTCGTTGAGGATCGCCACCACCGCCCAGGTGTTGCCGTTGTTGTCGCGGCTGAAGCCGGCGATCGCCCGCACGGTGTTCAGAGTGCCGGTCTTGATGTGGGCCTCGCCGCGCATCGCGGTGTTCTTCAGGCGCTTGCGCATGGTGCCGTCGGTGCCGACGATCGGCATCGAGCTGATGTACTCGGCGGCATACGGGCTGTGCCACGCGGCCTGCAGCATGCTGGCCATCTCACGGGCGCTGACGCGCTCGGCGCGGGACAGGCCGGAGCCGTTCTCCATCACCAGGTGCGGCGCGGTGATGCCTTTCTTCGCCAGCCACTGGCGCACCACGCGCTGGGCCGCCTTGGCGTCGTCGCCGTCGGCCTCGTTGCGAAAGCGCTGGCCCAGGCTCAGGAACAACTGCTGGGCCATGGTGTTGTTGCTGTACTTGTTGATGTCGCGGATGACTTCCGCCAGGTCCGGCGAGAAGGCACGGGCCAGCACCTTGGCGTTGCCCGGCGTCGCACCCTGGCGGTCCTTGCCCTGGATGCTGCCGCCCAGTTCCTTCCAGATCGCCCGCACGGCGCCGGCGGTGTAGGTGGCGTGGTCGAGCAGCGACAGGTAGGTCTGCGAGCTGCAGCCTTCGCCCAACTGGCCGCCGACGGTCACGGTCACGCTGCCGTCGGCCTGAGGCACCGGGTTGTAGCGCACGCCGCCGGTGCATTGCTTGGAATTGAGCGCCTTGACCTGGTTGTCGATGCGGATGCTGGCGATCGGCGGCTCCACGGACACCAGCACCCGGCCGTCGTCATTGCGGGCCACGAAGCGCAGGGCCTTGAGGTTGACCAGCAGGGCGTCCGGCTTGACCAGGAACGGTTTGTTCTCGTCGTTGCCGTCGTCGTTGAATTCCGGTAACTGCGGCTGGACGAAGAAGTTGCGGTCCAGCACCAGGTCGCCGGTGATCTGGGTCACGCCGTTGGCGCGCAGGTCGCGCATCAGCAGCCAGAGCTTCTCCATGTTCAGCTTCGGATCGCCGCCGCCCTTGAGGTAGAGGTTGCCGTTGAGGATGCCGCCGCTCAGGTCGCCGTCGGTGTAGAACTCGGTTTTCCACTGGTGGTTGGGGCCGAGCATTTCCAGGGCCGCGTAGGTGGTCACCAGTTTCATGGTCGAGGCCGGGTTGACCGAAACGTCGGCGTTGTACACGGTCGGGGTGCCGGGGCCTTCCAGCGGCACCATCACCAGCGACAGCGCGCTGGGCGGCAGCTTGCTGGCCTTGAGGGCCTTTTCGACGTTGGGGGTCAGGGACGTGTTGATGGCGGCGGCGGAAACGGGCAGGGCCAAGGGCAGGAGAAGGCTGGCCAACAGCAGGGGACGCAACGATTTGATCATGTGAAAAAAAACCCTACAGCCGAGGGGAAAAAAGAAGGAGGCATGGATGAAAAGGCCCCCGATGGTCATGAAAGTGTCGGCATTATGCCCCAAGGTGTAACAGCTTGTGCCTTTCGCAGGCGGGCCATTTCATGATTTTTTTTACAGGTGGCCGTGTGCTCGCGCCAGAGAGTCGGGCAATCGGCGCCTTAAACTGCTAAAGTGCCGCCGGTATTTACTCAAGAGGATTGTTCCAATGGCGACTAACCGTTCCCGGCGTCTGCGCAAAAAACTGTGCGTCGATGAATTTCAAGAGCTGGGATGCGAGCTGAACCTGGAGTTCAAAGAAGACCTGTCCGAAGAGGCCATTGATGCGTTCCTCGACGCTTTCCTCAAGGAAGGCATGGAAGCCAACGGTCTGGGCTACGTCGGCGGCGACGACTACGGTCTGATCTGCTCGATCAAGCGCGGTTCGGTCAGCGAAGAGCAGCGCGCCAAGGTTGAAGCCTGGCTGAAGGCCCGCTCGGAACTGACCAGCGTCGAAGTCAGCCCGCTGCTGGACGTGTGGTACCCGGAAAAGCCGATCAATCAGGCTTGATTCCATGAAAGACGGCGACCTGAGGGTCGCCGTTTTTTTATGCCCGTTCTTTCGCGCTCACGCCTTGCGGCCGTTGAGGATCAGCAGGGTCAGCACGCCGGCGACGATGCCCCAGAAGGCCGAACCGATGGAAAACAGCGTCAGCCCCGATGCCGTGACCATGAAGGTGATCAGCGCCGCTTCCCGTTCCTTGACCTCGCTCATGGCGATGCTCAGGCCGTTGATGATCGAGCCGAACAGCGCCAGCGCGGCGATCGACAGCACCAGTTCCTTGGGCAGCGCGGCGAACAGCGCCGCCAGCGTGGCGCCGAACACCCCGGCGATGCCGTAGAACACCCCGCACCACACCGCGGCGGTGTAGCGCTTGTTGCGGTCTTCATGGGCGTGGGGGCCGGTGCAGATCGCTGCGCTGATGGCCGCCAGGTTGATGCCGTGGGAGCCGAACGGCGCCAGCAGCAGCGACGCCACCCCGGTGGCGGTGATGAGCGGCGAGGCCGGCACGTTGTAGCCGTCGGCGCGCAGCACGGCGACGCCGGGCATGTTCTGCGAGGTCATGGCCACCACGAACAGCGGGATGCCGATGCTGATGGTGGCGGCGAGGGAGAAGTGCGGGGTGGTCCAGACCGGCGTCGCCACTTCCAGGCGGAAACCGCTGAAATCGAGCAGGCCCAGGACTCCCGACAGCGCGGTGCCCACCAGCAGCGCGGCCAGCACCGCATAGCGCGGCGACAGGCGCTTGACCGCCAGATAGGTGAAGAACATCCCCAGCACCAGCCCGGTGCGGTGCTGCGCGGCGACGAAGATTTCGCTGCCGATCTTGAACAGGATCCCCGCCAGCAGCGCCGCCGCCAGCGATGCCGGGATCTTTTTCACCAGCCGCTCGAAGCTGCCGGTCAGGCCGCAGACCGTCACCAGCGCGGCGCAGGTGATGTAGGCGCCGATGGCCTCGCCGTAGCTGACGCCGCCCAGGCTTGTGATCAGCAGCGCCGCGCCCGGCGTGGACCAGGCGATGGTGATCGGTGTGCGGTAGCGCAGGGACAGGCCGATGGAGCACACCGCCATGCCGATGGAAATCGCCCAGATCCACGAGGAGATCTGCCCGCTGGTCAGGCCCGCCGCTTGCCCGGCCTGGAACATCAGCACCAGCGAGCTGGTGTAGCCGGTCATCATCGCGATGAACCCGGCGACGATGGCCGAAGGGGAGGTGTCGGCCAGCGGGCGCAGCCGGGCGTGGGTGACGTCGTTCATGACGGCGGTGTTCCTTGTACTGATGAAGAGGCCCGCCATCGCCGGCAGGCTGGCGCCCACGGGGGACGGGGACAGGGGCGGGCGGCGGATTCTGCGAACAAGCCTAAACTCAAACGTAACGAAGCGTTGCGATACAGCCGAAGCCGCAAACAGCCGTACAGTCGTGTTGCCACCTTCCATTGTGTACAATCGCGCTGTTTTTTACGCGATACTTGCCAGCGACCCACTGCGCCGTATTACAGTTTCCGCTAATCCGCCGCCGTTCTCCCGACCCGAGTGCCCATGAACGATCAGTTGCAACCCCTCAAGAAACAACCGCGAGCAGGCAAAGCCGGCCGCAGCGGAACCCAGGACGACATCGTCTATGCGCATATCTTCGAGGCCATCCTCGAACAGCGCCTGGCGCCCGGCACCAAGTTGAGCGAAGAAGCGCTGGGGGAAATCTTCGGGGTCAGCCGCACCATCATCCGCCGCGCGCTGTCGCGCCTGGCCCATGAAGGCGTGGTGCTGTTGCGGCCGAACCGTGGCGCGGTGGTGGCCAGCCCGAGCGTCGAAGAGGCGCGGCAAGTGTTCCTGGCCCGTCGCCTGGTGGAGCGGGCGATCACCGAGCTCGCCGTGCAGCACGCGACCGCCGAGCAGATCGCCGAATTGCGCCAGATGGTCAACGACGAACGCGACAGCTTCTCCCGCGGCGACCGCGGCGCCGGCATCCGGCTGTCGGGCGAGTTCCACCTGAAACTGGCCGAAGCGGCGAAGAACGCGCCGTTGATCAGCTTCCAGCGCAGCCTGGTCTCGCAGACCTCGCTGATCATCGCCCAGTACGAAAGCGGCAACCGTTCCCACTGTTCCTACGACGAACACACCCAACTGATCGACGCCATCGAAAAGCGCGACGGCGAGCTGGCGGTGAACCTGATGATGCACCACATGGATCACATCGACAGCAAGCTCAACCTCGATGAGGAAAGCGCGTCGGACGACCTGCACGCGGTGTTCTCGCACCTGTTGCAGACCAAGAAGCCGGGGCGTCCTGCGGCCAAGCTCTGAGCCGCAAGCATCCTCAGCCCGCTGCGGTGCCCTGACTGACGCCATCGCCAGCAGGCTGGCTCCCACGGTGTCATGCAGTGGCGACAGATTCTGCAAACACCCCAACTCCTGTGGGGTCCAGCCTGCTGGCGATGGCGGCACGCACAAGCCCTGTGGGAGCCAGCCTGCTGGCGATGGCTGCATGCACAATCCTGTGGGAGCTGGCTTGCCAGCGATGAGGCCCTGACCGGCAACAAAAATCCCCCGGACCGAAAAGGCCCGGGGGATTTTTCATGCCTCAACGACTCAGCGCTGATGCACCAGCGCACCGGCGGCGTAGGTCTGCGCCACAGTGCGGTCATCCCCCAGCGTCATCAGCACGAACAGCGTCTCGGCGATGTTGTTCGCCTGCTTCAGGCGATAGCCCAGCAGCGGCGTGGCGTTGTAGTCCAGCACCAGGAAGTCGGCGTCGGTGCCCGGCTGCAGGTTGCCGATCTTGTCTTCCAGGCGCAGCGCCCGGGCACCGCCGAGGGTGGCCAGGTACAGCGACTTGAACGGGCTCAGGCGGGCGCCTTGCAGCTGCATCACCTTGTAGGCTTCGTTCAGGGTCTGCAGCAGCGAGAAACTGGTGCCGCCGCCCACGTCCGTGCCCAGGCCGACGTTGAGCTTGTGCTTCTCGGCCATCGGCAGGTTGAACAGGCCGCTGCCGAGGAAGAAGTTCGAGGTCGGGCAGAACGAAATCGCCGAGCCGGTCTCCGCCAGCCGCGCGCATTCCTCGTCGCACAGGTGCACGCCGTGGGCGAACACCGAGCGCTCGCCGAGCAGCCGGTAGTGGTCGTAGACGTCCAGGTAGCCCTTGCGCTCCGGGAACAGTGCCTTGACCCACTCGATTTCCTTGAGGTTTTCGCTGATGTGGGTCTGCATGTACAGATCCGGGTATTCGGTGAGCAACTGGCCGGCGAGGGTGAGCTGTTCCGGAGTGCTGGTGGGGGCGAAGCGCGGGGTGACCGCGTAGTGCAGGCGGCCCTTGCCGTGCCAGCGCTCGATCAGCGCCTTGCTGTCCAGGTAGCTGGATTCGGCGGTGTCGGTCAGGTAGTCCGGCGCGTTGCGATCCATCATCACCTTGCCGGCGATCATGCGCAGGTCCAGCTTCTCGGCGGCCTCGAAGAATGAGTTCACCGACTGCGGGTGCACGCTGCCGAACACCAGCGCGGTGGTGGTGCCGTTACGCAGCAGTTCCTTGATGAAGATGTCGGCCACCTCGTCGGCGTGGGCCTTGTCGCCGAACTGGCTTTCGCATGGGAAGGTGTAGGTGTTCAGCCAGTCCAGCAGTTGCTCGCCGTAGGCGCCGACCATGCCGGTCTGCGGCAGGTGGATGTGGGTGTCGATGAAGCCCGGGGTGATCAGCGCGTCCTGGTAGTGGGTGATCTCGATGTCCGCCGCCAGGGTCGGCAGCAGTTCGCTGGCGTGGCCCAGGGCGCTGATCTTGCCGTCGTCGACCACCAGCAGGCCGTCCTCGAAGTATTCGTAGGAGGCTTCGATGCCGACCTCGGCGGGGTCGGCGATGCTGTGCAGGATGGCGGCGCGGTAGGCTTTGCGGGTCAAAGGCATGACGGTTCTCAATTTGAGGCTTTAAGGTGGGCGGCCTGGCTGCGGCGGGAAACCGGCAGCAGCTTGGCGATCGGTTCGGCGCCGGCGGTGTGCTGGCCGAAGTTGGCGTTGTAGGTGGCGATGATCTCGCCGGCGATGGAGATGGCGATTTCCGCAGGCAGCTTGCCTTTGACTTCGCCGATGCCCATCGGGCAGCGCATGCGTTGCACGACGCCGGCGTCGAAGCCGCGGTCACGCAGGCGGTGTTCGAACTTGGCGCGCTTGGTCTTGGAGCCGATCAGGCCGAAGTAGGCGAAGTCGTTGCGCTTGAGGATCGCGGCGGTGAGCTCCAGGTCCAGCTGATGGTTGTGGGTCATGACGATGCAGTAGCTGCCGGCGGGCAGGTCGTCGATTTCATCCACAGGCTCTTCGGCGACGATCTTGCGCACGCCGTGGGGGATCTGTCCGGGGAATTCCTCTTCCCGCGAATCGATCCAGCGCACCCGGCACGGCAGGCCGGCGAGCAGCGGCACCAGCGCCCGGCCGACATGGCCGGCGCCGAACACGGCGACCTGCGCCTGCACCTGGCCCATCGGCTCGAACAGCAGCACGGTGGCGCCGCCGCAGCACTGGCCGAGGCTGGCGCCGAGGCTGAAGCGCTCCAGGTGGGTGTCCTGCCGGCCGCTGGCGAGCATGTCGCGGGCGATCTGCATGGCCTTGTATTCCAGGTGCCCGCCGCCGATGGTGTCGAACGCCTGACGGGCGCTGACGACCATTTTCGAGCCGGCGTTGCGCGGCGTCGAGCCGAGCTCTTCGATGATGGTCACCAGCACGCAGGGCTCGCCCTGGTTCTGCAGGTCGGCGAGGGCGTCGATCCAGTTGTACATGTTCACCTCGACATCGTCGTTGTCTGTTCGGGCCTTATCGCTGGCAAGCCAGCTCCCACAGTGTTTGGTGGTGCTCACAGAATCCGAAATCTATTCGGACCTGTCGGAGCTGGCTCCACAGTGTTTGGTGGTGCTCACAGAATCCGGAATCTATCCGGACCTGTCGGAGCTGGCTCCACAGTGTTTGGTGGTGCTCACAGAGTCCGGAATCTATCCGGACCTGTCGGAGCTGGCTCCCACAGTGTTTTGTGGTGTCCACAGAAACCGGATTCCACCCGGATCCTGTGGGAGCTGGCTTGCCAGCGATCGGCGCGCCTCGGTCTCAGAGCGGAGCCAGCTCGGTTTCGGCCTCGACCGCTTTCGCGACCTTCAGCCGGCGCATCTGCTCGCAGCCCCACAGCACCCGCTCCGGCGTCGCCGGGGCGTCGATCTTGGGCTGGTGCCTGTAGTCGCCGAGGCTCGCCACGGCATCCTTGATCGCGCACCAGGCCGCGATGCCGAGCATGAACGGCGGCTCGCCCACGGCCTTGGAATGGAACACGGTGTCTTCCGGGTTCTTGCGGTTCTCCACCAGCTTCACCCGCAGGTCCACTGGCATGTCCGCCACGGCCGGGATCTTGTAGCTGGCCGGGCCGTTGGTCATCAGCTTGCCCTTGTTGTTCCACACCAGCTCTTCGGTGGTCAGCCAACCCATGCCCTGGACGAAGCCGCCCTCGACCTGGCCGATGTCGATGGCCGGGTTCAGCGAGGCGCCGACGTCGTGGAGGATGTCGGTGCGCAGCATCTTGTACTCGCCGGTCAGGGTGTCGACGATCACCTCGCAGCACGCCGCGCCGAAGGCGAAGTAGTAGAACGGCCGGCCGCGGGCCTGGCTGCGGTCGTAGTAGATCTTCGGGGTCTTGTAGAACCCGGTGCTCGACAGCGACACCTGATTGAAATACGCCTGCTGGATCAGCGCCTCGAAGGTCAGGATGTGATCGCGGATGCGCACATGGCCGTTGTGGAACACCACGTCCTCTTCGCTGACCTTGTACTGGCGGGCGGCGAATTCGATCAGGCGTTTCTTGATGGTCTCGGCAGCGTTCTGCGCGGCCTTGCCGTTGAGGTCGGCGCCGCTGGAGGCGGCGGTCGGCGAGGTGTTCGGCACCTTGTCGGTGTTGGTCGCGGTGATCTGCACCCGGTCGATCTCGACCTGGAACACTTCGGCCACCACCTGGGCGACTTTGGTGTTCAGGCCCTGGCCCATTTCCGTGCCGCCGTGGTTCAGGTGGATGCTGCCGTCGGTGTAGACGTGCACCAAGGCCCCGGCCTGGTTGAGAAAACTGGCGGTGAAGGAAATGCCGAACTTCACCGGGGTCAGCGCCAGGCCTTTCTTCAGGATCGGGCTGTTGGCGTTGTAGCGGCGGATCGCTTCGCGGCGCTCGGCGTACTGGCTGCTCTCTTCCAGCTCGGCGGTCATTTCCTCGAGCATGTTGTGCTCGACCGTCTGGTAGTAGTGGGTGACGTTGCGCTCGGTCTTGCCGTAGTAGTTGGCTTTGCGCACCGCCAGCGGATCGAGGTTCAGGTGGCGGGCGATGGCGTCCATCACCTCTTCGATGGCGACCATCCCCTGCGGGCCGCCGAAGCCGCGGTAGGCGGTGTTCGAGGCGGTGTTGGTCTTGCAGCGGTGACCGTTGATGGTTGCGTCGCCCAGGTAGTACGAGTTGTCGGAGTGGAACATCGCCCGGTCGACGATGGACGCCGACAGATCCGGTGAGCAGCCGCAGTTGCCGGCCAGTTCCATGGCGATGCCGTGCAGGCGCCCGGTGCTGTCGAAGCCGACGTCGTACTCGACGTAGAAGGGGTGGCGCTTGCCGGTCATCAGCATGTCCTCGACCCGCGGCAGGCGCATCTTGGTCGGCTGGCCGGTGAGGTGCGCGACCACCGCGCACAGGCACGCGGGGCTGGCGGCCTGGGTTTCCTTGCCGCCGAAGCCGCCGCCCATGCGGCGCATGTCGACCACCACCTTGTTCATCGACACGTCCAGCACTTCGGCCACCAGCTTCTGCACTTCGGTCGGGTTCTGCGTGGAGCAGTAGACGATCATGCCGCCGTCTTCGGTGGGCATCACCGAGGAAATCTGCGTCTCCAGGTAGAAATGCTCCTGGCCGCCGATGTGCAAGGTGCCCTGGATGCGGTGTTCGGCGGTGGCCAGCGCGTTGGCCGAGTCGCCGCGTTGGTGGGTGTGGCTGTCCAGGACGAAATGGCGTTTGCGCAGGGCTTCGACCACGTCCAGCACCGGCTCCAGGTCTTCGTATTCGACGATCGCCGCCATGGCGGCCTTGCGAGCGGTCTCAAGGTCCCGGGCGGCCACGGCCAGCACCGGCTGACCGACGAACTGCACGTCATCGATGGCCAGCAGCGGGTCGCCCGGCAGCAGCGGGCCGATGTCCTTCAGGCCCGGCACGTCCTCGTGGGTGATGGCGATGCGCACGCCTTCGAAGGCGTAGCAGGGGCTGGTGTCGATGCGCAGGATCTTCGCGTGGGCGCGGTCCGACAGCCGCGCGTAGACGTGCAGCTGGTTGGGGAATTCCAGGCGGTCGTCGATGTACTGCGCTTCACCGGACACATGCTTGGCGGCGCTGTCGTGCTTGACGCTGCGGCCGACACCGGTGGTCAGGTCCTGGGCGAACAGTTGCGCCAGCTCGGCCTGGGACTTCTCTGCGGCGTGATGGTTAGACATAAGCGGTCACCCGGGTCTCGATGTGCGGTGTTTGCAGTTCGATGAAGTACTTGCGCAGCAGGTTCTGCGCGCTGAGCAGGCGGTATTCCTTGCTGGCGCGGAAGTCCGAGAGCGGCGTGAAGTCATCGGCCAGGGCGGCGCAGGCGCGTTCGATCACGGCGTTGCCGAACGGCTGGCCCAAAAGGACGGCTTCGCAGTGGGCGGCGCGTTTGGGGATCGCGGCCATGCCGCCGAAGGCGACGCGGGCGTCGGCGATCACGCCGTTGTCGATGCGCAGGTTGAACGCGGCGCAGACGGCGGAGATGTCATCGTCCAGGCGCTTGGACACCTTGTACGCACGGAAAAGCTGCTCGGCGCTGGCGCGGGGCACGATGATCTTCTCGATGAACTCGCTTTCCTGGCGGGCGGTCACCCGGTAATCGATGAAGTAATCCTCCAGGGCCAGGGTGCGCCGGGTGTCGCCCTTGCACAGCACGATCTGCGCGCCGAGGGCGATCAGCAGGGGCGGGGAGTCGCCGATCGGCGAGGCGTTGCCGATGTTGCCGCCCAGGGTGCCCTGGTTGCGGATCTGCAGGGAGGCGAAGCGGTGCAGCAGTTCGCCGAAGTCCGGGTATTCGGCGTTCAGGGCGTCGTAGCAGTCGGAGAGGGCGGCGGCCGCGCCGATCTCCAGGCGGTCGTCGAAGCGCTCGATGCGCTTCATTTCGGCGACATTGCCCACGTAGATCATCACCGGCAGCGGCCGGTGGAACTGGGTGACCTCCAGCGCCAGGTCAGTGCCGCCGGCCAGCAGGCGGGCCTGTGGATAAGCGTCGTAGAGGTCGGCCAGGTCGGCGACGGTCAGCGGCACCAGGCAACGCTTGTCGCCGCTGTTGAGTTCGCCGATGTCGGTGGGGGCGATGGCCTTGAGGCGGGCGATGGTCTCGGCTTCGCGGGCGTCGAACTGGTCCGCCTGCTTGCCGCAGCACGACTGCTCGGCGGCGGCCAGGATCGGCCGGTAGCCGGTGCAGCGGCAGAGGTTGCCGGCCAGCGCTTCGTGGGCCTTGTGGGTGTCCGGCGCGTCGCTGTTCTTTTGCAGGGCGAACAGCGACATCACGAAACCGGGGGTGCAGAAGCCGCACTGCGAACCGTGGCACTCGACCATGGCCTTCTGCACGCTGTGCAGTTCGCCCTTGTGCTTGAGGTCTTCGACGCTGATCAACTGCTTGCCGTGCAGGGACGAAACGAACGTCAGGCACGAGTTGAGGCTGCGGTAGCGGATGCGTTCGCGGCCATCGTCATCCGTCTGCAGTTCGCCGACCACCACGGTGCACGCGCCGCAGTCGCCGCTGGCGCAGCCTTCTTTGGTGCCGGTCTTGCCCACGTGTTCGCGCAGGTAGTTGAGCACCGTCAGGTTCGGGTCCAGGGCGTGCTCGCTTCGGAGTTCCTGGTTGAGTAAAAACTGGATCACGGATGGCCTCGCAGACTCATTATTGTTGTTGACCGATGGGAACCGAATTTAGCAGGTCTGACTTTTCGGTCAATGGTTTTCTGACTTAAAGGTCAGGAAAACTGCTTTTGTCGATCGGCAACGTGTCTCTTCAGTATTGACCCTTGCCGGGATACCCGCTTTTTTGCGGGATTCGTGCCAAAAACCGCCGAGTGGGCACTCCGCCACACCCCCTCAATTGCGCTACACTGCGCCGCTTGTGCAGATCGAAGAGTTTGAAGGACAACCATGACGTTCAAGGCGCCGGACAGCCTCGCCGAGCAAATCGCTCACCACCTCGCCGAACGGATCATCCGCGGCGAAATGAAGCCGGGAGAGCGCATCCAGGAACAGAAGGTCACGCAGGCGCTCAACGTCAGCCGCGGTTCGGTCCGCGAAGCCTTGCTGATCCTCGAACGCCGCCACCTGATCGCGATCCTGCCGCGCCGCGGCGCCCACGTGACCGAGCTGACCGCGCACAAGGTGCGCAGCCTGTGCACGCTGATGAGCGAGCTGTACATCCTGCTCGGCAACTCGGTGGCCAACGGCTGGCAGGTGCAGGCCGACATGGCGCCGTTCGTGCAGATCCAGCAGCGCCTGGCCGCCAGCTACGCGCGCCAGGACATCCGCTCCTTCGTCGACGACAGCTTCAGCGTGATGCGCGCCGCCTACCCGTTCGCCGACAACCCGTACCTGCAGGAAACCGTCGAGAACCTGCAGCCGGCCATGAGCCGCGCCTACTTCCTGGCGCTGGAGCAGCGCAAGGCCGAGATGAGCGAGTTCCTCGAACTGTTCGAACGCCTGCTGGCCGCGGTGCTCGCCCGTGACCTGCCGCAGATCCGCATCGTGCTGACGGCGTACGCCCAGCGCAGCTGCGATCTGGTGGTGTCTGCCCTGACGGCGGCCTGACCTTGCGGCTCAAGTGCATCAAACTGGCGGGGTTCAAGTCCTTCGTCGACCCGACCACGGTCAACTTCCCCAGCAACATGGCGGCGGTGGTCGGGCCGAACGGCTGCGGCAAGTCGAACATCATCGACGCCGTGCGCTGGGTCATGGGCGAGAGCTCGGCCAAGAACCTGCGCGGCGAGTCGATGACCGACGTCATCTTCAACGGTTCGACCAGCCGCAAGCCGGTGAGCCAGGCCAGCATCGAACTGGTGTTCGACAACGCCGACGGCACGCTGGTCGGCGAGTACGCGGCCTACGCCGAGATCTCGATCCGCCGCAAAGTCACCCGCGACAGCCAGAACAGCTATTACCTCAACGGCGCCAAGTGCCGCCGCAAGGACATCACCGACATTTTCCTCGGCACCGGCCTCGGCCCGCGCAGCTACTCGATCATCGAGCAGGGGATGATCTCCAAGCTGATCGAGGCCAAGCCGGAAGACCTGCGCAACTTCATCGAAGAGGCGGCGGGGATCTCCAAGTACAAGGAGCGCCGGCGCGAGACGGAAAACCGCATCCGCCGCACCCACGAGAACCTCGCCCGCCTGACCGACCTGCGCGAAGAGCTCGAGCGCCAGCTCGAACGCCTGCACCGCCAGGCCCAGTCCGCCGAGAAGTATCAGGAATACAAGGCCGAAGAGCGTCAGCTCAAGGCGCAACTGTCGGCCCTGCGCTGGCAGGACCTGAACGATCAGGTCGGCCAGCGCGAATCGGTGATCGGCAGCCAGGAAGTCAGCTTCGAGGCGCTGGTCGCCGAGCAGCGCAACGCCGATGCGGCCATCGAACGCCTGCGCGACGGTCACCATGACCTGTCCGAGCGCTTCAATCTGGTGCAGGGGCGCTTCTATTCGGTCGGCGGCGACATCGCCCGGGTCGAGCAGAGCATCCAGCACGGCCAGCAGCGCCTGCGCCAGTTGCAGGACGACCTGAAAGAGGCCGAGCGCGCAAGGCTTGAAACCGAATCGCACCTGGGCCACGACCGCACGCTGCTGCTGACCCTGGCCGAAGAGCTGGACATGCTCACCCCCGAGCAGGAAGTCACCAGCGCCGCCGCCGAGGAATCCGCCGCGGCCCTGGAAGAAGCCGAGCTGACCATGCACGGCTGGCAGGAGCAGTGGGACACCTTCAACCTGGCGTCCGCCGAGCCCCGGCGTCAGGCCGAGGTGCAGCAGGCGCGGATCCAGCAGCTCGAAACCAGCCTGGAACGTCTGGCCGACCGTCAGAAGCGTCTTGGCGAGGAGCGGGCGCTGCTGTCGGCCGATCCGGAAGACGCGGCGATCATGGAATTGAGCGAGCAGCTCGCCGAATCCGAAGCGACCCTCGAGGATCTGCAGACCAGCGAAGAGGCGCAGGTCGAGAAGCTCGAACAGCTGCGCCAGGACCTGCAACAGGCGTTGACCGCCCAGCAGCAGGCCCAGGGCGACCTGCAACGGCTCAACGGCCGTCTGGCGTCGCTGGAGGCCTTGCAGCAGGCGGCGCTCGATCCGGGCACCGGCACCGCCGAGTGGCTGCGCGAGCACCACTTGGCCGAGCGTCCGCGTCTGGCCGAAGGGCTGAAGGTGGAAGCCGGTTGGGAGCTGGCGGTGGAAACCGTGCTTGGCGCCGACCTGCAAGCGGTGCTGGTGGATGATTTCGCCGGTTTGGACCTGTCCGGGTTCGAGCAGGGCGACCTGCGGCTGCTCACCCTGGCCGGCGACGGCGCGCGGATGCCGGGCAGCCTGCTGGACAAGGTCGAGGCGCAGGCCGATCTGTCGCCGTGGCTGGGCCAGGTCAAGCCGGTGGACAGCCTGGAGCAGGCCCTGGCCCTGCGCGCTCAGTTGGGCGCCGGGCAAAGCGCGATCAGCCGCGACGGCTACTGGGTCGGTCGGCATTTCCTGCGGGTGCGCCGTGCCAGCGAGGCCGAAAGTGGCGTGTTGGCGCGGGGGCAGGAAATCGACAACCTGCAGCTCGAACGCGAAGAGCGCGAAGCCACGGTCGAGGCCATGGAAACCCGCCTGCAGAACCTGCGTGCGCAACAGCGCCAGCAGGAGAACGGCCGTGAGCACCTGCGCCGGCTGCTGCAGGACGAGGCCCGTCAGCAAGGCGAGCTCAAGGCTCAGCTATCCGCCGGCAAGGCCAAGATCGAACAATTGACCCTGCGCCGCACCCGCCTGGACGAAGAGCTGATCGAGCTCGACGAGCAGCGGGCGCTGGAGCACGAACACATCGGCGAATCGCGGATGCAGCTGCAGGACGCCCTCGATGCCATGGCCCTGGACACCGAGCAGCGCGAACTGCTGCTGGCCCAGCGCGACAGCCTGCGCGAGCGGCTCGACCGGGTGCGCCAGGAGGCCCGCCAGCACAAGGATCACGCCCATCAACTGGCGGTGCGCCTGGGGTCGTTGCGCGCCCAGCATGATTCCACCCGGCAGGCGCTGGAGCGCCTGGAGATGCAGGCCGAGCGCCTCACGGAAAAGCGTGAGCAGCTGAACCTGAACCTGGAGGAGGGCGAGGCGCCGCTGGAGGAGCTGCGCCTCAAGCTGGAAGAGTTGCTCGAAAAGCGCATGAGCGTCGACGAAGAGCTCAAGACCGCCCAGATCGCCCTGGAAGACGCCGACCGCGAACTGCGCGACGCGGAAAAGCGCCGCACCCAGGCCGAGCAGCAATCGCACCTGATCCGCGGCCAGCTCGAACAGCAGCGCATGGAATGGCAAGCCCTGACCGTGCGCCGCACGGCCCTGCAGGACCAACTGCTGGCCGACGGCTACGACCTGCACGGCGTGCTCAATACCCTGAGCGCCGAAGCCAACGAGAAGGACGCCGAAGAGGAACTGGAACGCATCGCCGCGCGCATTCAGCGCCTGGGTGCGATCAACCTCGCGGCGATCGACGAATATCAGCAACAATCCGAGCGTAAACGTTATCTGGATGCCCAGGACGCCGATCTGGTGGAAGCGCTGGAGACCCTGGAAAACGTCATCCGCAAGATCGACAAGGAGACCCGCAACCGCTTCAAGGATACCTTTGATCAGATCAACGGCGGTTTGCAGGCCCTTTTCCCGAAAGTTTTCGGTGGCGGCAGCGCGTATTTGGAACTGACGGGCGAAGATCTACTCGATACAGGGGTGACGATCATGGCGCGGCCGCCAGGAAAGAAGAACAGCACCATCCATTTGCTCTCCGGCGGCGAAAAGGCCCTGACCGCGTTGGCACTGGTCTTTGCGATCTTCAAGTTGAATCCGGCGCCGTTCTGCATGCTCGATGAAGTTGACGCGCCACTGGATGACGCTAACGTTGGACGCTACGCACGATTGGTCAAAGAGATGTCGCAGACGGTGCAGTTCATCTATATCACCCACAACAAGATCGCCATGGAAATGGCCGATCAGCTGATGGGGGTGACGATGCACGAGCCCGGTTGCTCGCGGTTGGTGGCGGTGGATGTCGAGGAGGCGATGGCGATGGTGGATGCCTGAGCCGGTGGGTTGTCGGAAAGGTGTTTTCGGTCTGTAGGACTTCATAACCGGTTCCGACTTGCTGGCCAATCGACATAAACGCGCAAGCCAATGTGACAGACGGTGTAAAGTTGCCTTTGGTCGTGCTAGTTTAATGTCAATTTTTCGTATACGTGGGCAAAACGCCTGTCAGAACATAGAGTTGGCGCCACGTTTTAAAGCGGTTTGCACAATGTAAACCCCTTATTTTTCAGCATTTTTCATAGAGGCACGGGATTACATGGAAATCGGTCTGCGCGAGTGGCTGATCGTCATCGGCATCATTGTGATAGCCGGTATTCTTTTCGATGGCTGGCGCCGCATGCGCGGCGGCAAGGGAAAACTGAAATTCCGTCTTGACCGCAATCTGTCCAACCTGCCGGACGAGGACAGCAATGCCGAGTTGCTGGGCCCGGCCCGCGTGCTGGAAACCCACAAGGAACCGCAGCTGGACGAGCATGATTTGCCGTCGGTGAGCATGCCCGCCCGTGAGCCGCGCGAGCCGCGTGAGTCCGGCTCCAAGCGCAGCAAGCGCGGCAGCAACAGCCCGGCCCAGGGCGACCTCGACCTGGACGTGGACGCCGGCCCGAGCTTCAGCAGCCGTGACGACGACTTCATCGCCGACACCAAGCCGTCGCCGGCGGTGGGCGACAAGGATCAGCCGCAGGCCGAGGAAGTGCTGGTGATCAGCGTGATCTGCCGCGACCCGGCCGGCTTCAAGGGCCCTGCGCTGTTGCAGAACATCCTGGAAAGCGGCCTGCGCTTCGGCGAGATGGACATCTTCCACCGCCACGAAAGCATGGCCGGCAACGGCGAAGTGCTGTTCTCCATGGCCAACGCGGTCAAGCCGGGCATCTTCGATCTGGACGACATCGACCATTTCAGCACCCCGGCCGTGAGCTTCTTCCTCGGCCTGCCGGGCCCGCGTCATCCGAAACAGGCCTTCGACGTGATGGTGGCCGCCGCCCGCAAGCTGTCCCAGGAACTGAACGGCGAGCTCAAAGACGACCAGCGCAGCGTCCTGACCGCGCAGACCATCGAGCACTACCGTCAGCGCATCGTCGAGTTCGAACGTCGCGCCCTGACCCAGAAACGTTGATCCAAAAGGTTGCCCTGCGATGCACCGGGCAATCGGCAAAACAGATTGAGCAGCTTCGGCTGCTCTTTTGCTTTATGAGAGAACACCCATGACTGCCGTCGAAACCCGCATTCTAGAGCTGCGCGCCGAGCTCGATCAGCACAACTACCGTTACCACGTCCTCGACGAGCCGAGCATTCCGGACGCCGAGTACGACCGGCTGTTCCACGAGCTCAAGGCCCTGGAAGCGGCCCACCCGGAACTGGTCACCCGCGACTCGCCGACCCAGCGCGTCGGCAGCGTGGCGCTGACGGCATTCACCCAGGTGCGCCATGAAGTGCCGATGCTCAGCCTCGGCAACGCCTTCGAAGAGACCGACATGCGCGAGTTCGACCGACGGGTGACCGAAGGCCTGGACCTGCCGGCCGGCGACCTGTTCGGCGGCGGTGCGGCGGTGGAGTACAGCTGCGAGCCGAAGCTCGACGGCCTGGCCGTCAGCCTGCTGTACCAGGACGGCCTGCTGGTGCGCGGCGCCACCCGTGGCGACGGCACCACCGGCGAAGACATCAGCGTCAACGTGCGCACCGTGCGCAACATCCCGCTGAAGCTGCACGGCAGCGGCTGGCCGGCGACCCTGGAAGTGCGCGGCGAAGTGTTCATGTCCAAGGCCGGTTTCGAGCGCCTCAACGAGTCTCAGCTGGAGAGCGGCGGCAAGACCTTCGCCAACCCGCGCAACGCCGCCGCCGGCAGCCTGCGTCAGCTCGACTCGAAGATCACCGCCAACCGCCCGCTGGAATTCTGCTGCTACGGCATCGGCCAGGTGTCCCACGACATCGCCGACACCCACATCGGCAATCTCAAGCAGCTCCAGGCCTGGGGCATGCCGATCAGCCACGAGCTGAAACTGGCCAAGGGCATCGACCAGTGCCTGGACTACTACCGCGACATCGGCGAGCGGCGCAACGGGCTGGCCTACGAGATCGACGGCGTGGTGTTCAAGGTCAACAGCATCGCCGACCAGCGCGAGCTGGGTTTCCGCGCACGGGAGCCGCGCTGGGCCATCGCACACAAGTTTCCGGCCATGGAAGAGCTCACCGAACTGCTCGACGTGGAATTCCAGGTCGGCCGCACCGGCGCCGTCACGCCGGTGGCGCGCCTCAAACCGGTCAAGGTCGCCGGCGTCACCGTGGCCAACGCCACGCTGCACAACATGGACGAAGTGGCGCGCCTGGGCCTGATGATCGGCGACACCGTGATCATCCGCCGCGCCGGCGACGTGATCCCGCAGGTGGTGCAGGTCGTCGCCGAGCGCCGGCCCCACGATGCGCGTCCGGTGCAGATCCCCGAGAACTGTCCGGTCTGCGGCTCCCATGTCGAGCGCACGCAACTGGTCAAGCGCAGCAAGGGCCGCGAAACCGTCAGCGAGGGCGCGGTGTACCGCTGCGTCGGCCGTCTGGCCTGCGGGGCGCAGCTCAAGCAGGCGATCATCCACTTCGTGTCCCGTCGGGCCATGGACATCGAAGGGCTGGGCGACAAGAGCGTCGAGCAGTTGGTGGATGAAGGGCTGGTGAATTCGCCGGCCGATCTTTACGCGCTCAAGTTCGACGACATCGTCGATCTGGAAGGCTTCGCCGAGGTGTCGAGCAACAAGCTGCTGGCCGCCATCGACGACAGCAAGAAGCCGGGGCTGGCGCGCTTCATCTATGCGCTCGGCATCCCTGACGTCGGCGAGGAGACGGCCAAGGTGCTGGCGCGTTCGCTGGGTTCCCTTGAGCGCGTGCAGCAGGCCTTGCCGCAGGTGCTGACCTACCTGCCGGACATCGGCCTGGAGGTGGCGCACGAAATCCACAGCTTCTTCGAAGACGACCACAACCGTCAGGTGATCGGCGAACTGCTGGGCCATGGCCTGCAGATTCAGGATCAAGGCGAGCTGGGGGCGGAATTCGCCGCCAGCACCACGCTGGGCGGTTTGCTCGACAAACTGCACATTCCGTCGGTCGGCCCGGGCGGAGCGCAGAAGCTGGCGGACAAGTTCGGTTCGCTCGAAGGGGTGATGAACGCCGACTGGCTGGACATGCGTCAGGCATTGCCGGAAAAGCAGGCCAATTCGGTTCGCGAGTTCTTCGCGTTGCCGGAGCACCGCCGGTTGGCCGAGTCCGCCGAGCGGCAATTGCGCGATTTCGGCATGCACTGGCAGAGCGAAAAGAAAGTCGTCGAAGGCCTGCCGCTGGCCGGTCAGACCTGGGTGCTGACCGGCACGCTGGAGCTGATGAGCCGCGACATCGCCAAGGAAAAGCTCGAAAGCCTCGGCGCCAAGGTGGCCGGTTCCGTGTCGGCCAAGACCCACTGCGTGGTCGCCGGCCCCGGCGCAGGCTCGAAGCTGGCCAAGGCCAATGAGCTGGGGCTCAAGGTGCTGGACGAAGAGGCGTTCGTGGCGTTCCTGAAGGGGCACGGTATCGCTGTTTGATCGAATGCCCTGCGGGAACGGTCAAGGCGCCGCAATGATCTAGTCTTGGCTAACCCCAGGGAGAGATCGCCATGTATCGCTTTTTCGAGCAGCTCGGTTCCCGCCTCATCGCGCCGTTCGCGGGCGAACCTTCGCGCAGCAGCAAAGTCTGGCCGTGCCGTTGCGGCCAGTCGCTGTTCTTCCGCAACAGCCAATGTCTGGCCTGCAATGCGGTGCTCGGCTACCAGCCGGGCCGGGCGCTGCTGACCTCGCTGCAGCCGGGGCCGGAGCAGGGCACCTGGACGCTGGATGCGGCCCCGGACGCCGGCCTGTTCCGCCGCTGCGCCAACCTCGACACGCCCGCCGCCTGCAACTGGCTGCTGCCGGCCATCGGCGATGATGTCCTTTGCGCTGCCTGCCGGCTCAACCGCACCGTTCCGGACTTGTCCGATGCGCAGAACCCCGAGCGCTGGCGCAAGGTGGAGATCGCCAAACGACGGCTGGTGGCGCAACTGATCAGCCTCGGCCTGCCGGTGATCCCCAAGACCGTGGATGAGGACACCGGCCTGGCCTTCGACTTCATCGGCATCGACCGCGAGGGCAACGCGCCCGTCACCGGCCATGCCAACGGCCTGATCACCCTCGACATCAAAGAAGCCGACGACGCCCACCGCGAGCAGGTGCGGGCGGCGATGCACGAACCCTACCGCACGCTGCTCGGGCACTTCCGTCATGAGGTCGGGCACTATTACTGGGATCGGCTGATCGCCGACGGGCCCTGGCTGGGGGCGTTCCGCAACCTGTTCGGCGACGAGCGGGCCAGCTACGCCGAAGCATTGGAGCGGCACTATCGGGAAGGCGCCCCGGCGGACTGGCAGCAGAGCCACGTCAGCGCCTACGCCACCATGCACCCTTGGGAAGACTGGGCGGAAACCTGGGCGCACTACCTGCACATGATGGACGCCGTCGACACCGCGCTGGGCTTCGGCATGAGTGCGCGGGAGGTGGAGCTGGACTATCCGCCGTTCCCGGCCAGCGTGCTGTATGACCCGGAGCATCCCGAGGGGCCGGCGTTCCTTTCGTTCGTCAACGCCTGGATCGAGCTGGCGGGGATGCTCAACGAACTGTCGCGCAGCATGGGCCAACCGGATTTCTATCCCTTCGCGCTGCCGGCGGCGGTCATCGCCAAGCTGCATTTCATCCACCTGGTGACCCAGCAGGCGGGCGGCAGGGCGGACGAAGTGCTTCAGGCGCAATAGCAAGTGCTTGAACCTCTTCATGTTTTTATTCTGCAACCAGCGGTTGTAACTTCGCCTCAGATAGGTACAATGGCGCGGCTCGCCGACAGGTGAGCGTCGTTATGGTGACCCTATCGGTCCCCCCGCAACGATTACCCGTGAACCTGGTCAGAGCCGGAAGGCAGCAGCCACAGCGGGAACATTGTGTGCCGGGGTGTGGCTGGTAGGGTTGCCACCTTAACGAACACCGAACGCGTCAACACCGAACTGCATGGGTTTCGCCCACTGCGGTTTTTTTGTGTCTGCGATTTGCCTGTTTGGCCTCGATCCTTTGCGCAGGCGGGCCTGCCCGCGGTGGCGCCATCGTGGCGTTAATATTTCCAATCAGGTTCCCGTGCCTGCGTCGAGGACGGGGGTGGCATACTCCAGCACCTGTCATCGAGAAAGTGGAGCGGACGAAATGGATGACTTGATCCGAGAACGGATCCGCGACTGGCAGTTCAGGCGCCTGGAGATCAAGGAGCGGATGCAGTCGCACCCCGAGGAGACCCTGGAGCTGGCGCAGGTGCTGGACCTGATGGATGAAGAGCATGCCGCGATCCTCAGCGGCGCGGCCGGCCATGACGCGGACGCCGGCGTCGCAGCCGACGAGGCGCCGCAGGTCGGTTCGCCGCAGCCGGCTGCCGGTGCGTTCAGCCTGCAACTGCATGTCGCTGCGCACAGCGGCGAGGACTTGAGCCGCCTGCTCGACCTGGCCGTCCACGAGCTGCAGAAGCGCATCCAGGCCAACGAGGCACCGGGAGGCTGCCCCGGCAACATGTCGGGCACCCTCGGCGACTATCGTTTCGAGCTTCACCTCAACGACGGGGTCGCCGATGAATGACCCTGTGACCCGTTTTCTGCCGGCGACGAGGGCGTATGCACCCGGAACACGTTGATCTGTCCAGCCCCGTGTACTTGCCGGTCACCGATGACACCTGCACAGGGCTGCTGCAGGCGGACGGCGCCACCCTGCTCGGCACCCTGACGGATCCGGAGCTGGCGGCGGTGCTGGTCATCCAGAACCTGGCGCAAGCGGCGCAGCAGGCGCTGACCGCCAGTGCGGCGGAAGCGGTGCTGACCAGGCTGATCGCCTGGTCCGTCGAGGCGCGGCCCGGTGGCGGGGCGGGCTTGCTGTCGGAGGCGCAACGGCTGTTCGACCCGCGCAAGCTGTACTTCGGCCTGAACGTCATCAAAGGCTTGGGACTGCGCCTCCTGCCGGCCGACGAGGTGGCGGCGAAGCGTTACCTGCTGCCCGACGGCCAATGGGATACCGGGTTCAAGATCCGCCATTTCACCGCCAACAATCCGTTCAGCCAGCAGATGGTGACGCCCCGGCACCGCGAGCGCTGGCTGAGCCCTGCGCAAGACAAGCTGATTCGAACCTTCCGCGCCAACCTGGACGAAGACCTGCACGTGCAGGGCTACGCCGGCATCGGCAAAAGCCACGTGCTGGGCGCCCTGATGGAGTGCCTGCGGCCGGGCGCCACGCTGGTGCTGGCGCGCACCGCCGAAAAGCTGGCGACCCTGCGCGAGCGGGCTGGCCAGGGGCGGATGGGCAGCGCGTGCGCCACCTTCGAGGGGTTTGCGCGCAACCTGTTGCACGAGCCGGTTTCCCGATCGGCGGGTAAGCGCTCGGCAGGGCCGGGCCGGCAAGCGCTGTGCGAAGCGTTGAACATCCTCGGTTTTCAGGCTCGTGACGTTCAGGCGACTCTGGATCTTTGCCTCAAGGTGGTTGAAACCTACTGCGGCTCACGGGACCGCAGCCTGTCGAGCAGGCATTTCCCCGTGTTCAGGACGCCGTTGACCGGTCTGGAGGCCAACGTGCTGCTCGAGTATTCGAGTCGGCTGTGGGGCTATCTGCAGGCCGATCCGGCGTGGGCCGGCCAGACCGGCTTCGAGGCGCTGCTGCTGATCAAGCGGGCGAGCCTCGCAGGCTGCCGGGTGCCCGACCGTTACACGCATGTGCTGATCGACGAAAGCCAGGACGTTCCAGCCTCCCTGCTGCAGATGCTGGAGCGGGGCCGGCAGGTGCTGATCACTTTGGGGGATGAGTACCAGCACGCCAGCCGCGACATCGTCAAAAGAAAGCGTGAAGTGCGCCGCAGTGACATCAACTGCTCCGTGCGTTCTGGCCGCAGCGTCGAGCGCCTGGTCAACCCGTTGATCTTGCTGCACTCGCAAAAGAGCAAGGTGCCCTTTGAAGGCGCCCGCGACGCCGATGTCGGCATCGAGCATTACCCGCAAGGCTTTGTGCCGCCTGAAGGCTGCGTAGTGTTGACGGCCTCCCGCTGGGACACCATGAAGTGGGCCCTGGAGCTGCTCGACGCCAACTGCCCGTTCAGCTTTGCGGACGCGGCGGCGCAGGCGGGCTTCATGACGTCGGCCATCGAGCTGTTCAGGTCGGAGCGCTACGGCGGCGGATTGCGCGAAGGCGCGCTGCATCCGGCGTTCAGCGATCTGCCCGACTGGCGGCAGGTGCGTGAGGCCAACCGGTTCGACGGGTCGTTCCTGTGGGTCGAGGCCAGACTGGAAAAGGGCCTGACGGTAGCCGACCTGAACCGCATTCACCTGATGGCCGGCGTCCCGGGCAAGCGCTGCCTGCTGATGCGGGCGGAGGAGGCGGGTGGCATGGAGTTCGACCGGGTTCTGCTGACGCCCGAGCTGCTCACCACCGAGCCATTCAGGGACGCCAACGAATTCGACCACCGGATCTGCGCGGTGTACATCGCCGTGTCCCGCGCCAGGCAGCAGCTTTACCTGCCGTTCGATGCCGTCGAATGGGTCGAGTACCACAAGGACCGGCCGTTCCGGGAACGGCAGGGTTACTGACCGGGATCGCCACAAGGCCCCTGTGGGAGCCTGTTGGCGATGGCGGTGGGTCAGGCGCCGGGGATGTCGGCCGTGATGGCCCAATCGCTGGCAAGCCAGCTCCCACAGGTTTTTGTGGCGTACCTAGATCCTGCAAACACCCGGGATACCTGCGGGAGTCAGCCTGCTGGCGATGGCGGCGGGGCAGGCACTGGTGATGCCGGATGTGCCGGCCTCATCGCTTGCAGGCAAGCTCCTACAGGTTTTGCGGTGGCCGCTGATCTGGCTTTCATAGGGTCATTTGGAGCTTTCGGGCGTGCCGGTGTAGAGCCGGATGATGTCATCGATCTCCCCCGACATTTTCATCCTCAGCAGCGTGCGCAGGATCCGCTGCGCCGGCACCTGCGGATCGTTCCTCACGTAGCAGCCGACATGCTGCTCCTGCAGCACCGCCACCCCTTGCAGTTGCTGCCCCGGCAGCAGGCGTTGGTTGAACCAGTCCAGGGTCCATTGATTGCTCACGGCGTAGCGGTAGCGCCCGGCGATGAGCTTCTCCAGCACCTGTTCCTGGTTGCGTGCGTCTTCGCGTTGCAGGCGGCCGCTGTCGAACAGCGGTTGCAGGGTGGGGTAGGCGTAACCCAGCACCGTGCCGACGGGTTGGTGCGCAAGGTCAGCGGGGTCGATGCCGGCGGGCGGGCCCTGAAGGCTGATCAGCAGGTCGCGCTGGAACAGCAGCGGCACGCTCCAGAGGTAGTCGCCGGACTGGTTGGGCAGCCAGGACTGCGCGGCATAGCAGCGCACGTCGACCTCGCCGTGCTCCATGGCGTTCTGCACCCGGGTGCGGGGCAGCACATGAAATTGCGCCGGCACGCCGACCTGGGTCGCGAGGCTGAGCATCATGTCGTACAGGATGCCCTGGGTCGGGCGGCCGCGTTCGAACTGCACCATCGGCATCGCCCAGCTGTCGGCGACGACGAAGCGCAGCGGCGCGTCCGACGCCGCCACATTCAGGCTGATCCCCAGCATTGTCCCCAAGGCCCACCGCATAAACGCTCCGGCAATTCCCGATCCCGAACCGATAAACGCCTCTGAGCATGCAGCTTAGCCAGATTAGGCGAGGACACCGGATGCAATTTTGCCCTTGCTCCGCTAGCATTAGCCGCTTCTGCTTCCTTTGCCGCGACGGTTTTCGATGAGTTATCAGGTTCTTGCACGTAAATGGCGTCCGCGCTCGTTCCGCGAAATGGTCGGCCAGACCCATGTGCTCAAGGCTCTGATCAATGCCTTGGACAGCCAGCGGCTGCACCACGCCTACCTGTTCACCGGCACCCGCGGGGTCGGCAAGACCACCATTGCGCGGATCATCGCCAAATGCCTGAACTGTGAGACAGGCATCACTTCCAGCCCCTGCGGCGAGTGTTCGGTGTGCCGCGAGATCGACGAAGGCCGTTTCGTCGACCTGATCGAGATCGACGCCGCGAGCCGCACCAAGGTCGAAGACACCCGCGAGCTGCTCGACAACGTGCAGTACGCCCCGAGCCGCGGACGCTTCAAGGTCTACCTGATCGACGAAGTGCACATGCTCTCCAGCCACTCGTTCAACGCGTTGCTCAAGACGCTCGAAGAGCCGCCGCCCTACGTCAAGTTCATCCTGGCGACCACCGATCCGCAGAAACTTCCGGCAACGATTCTGTCGCGCTGCCTGCAGTTCTCCCTGAAGAACATGACCCCGGAGCGGGTGGTCGAGCACCTGACCCACGTGCTCGGCGCCGAAAACGTGCCGTTCGAGGACGACGCCCTGTGGCTGCTGGGCCGCGCGGCGGACGGCTCGATGCGCGACGCCATGAGCCTGACCGACCAGGCCATCGCGTTCGGTGAAGGCAAGGTGCTGGCCGCCGATGTGCGGGCGATGCTCGGCACCCTGGATCACGGCCAGGTCTACGACGTGCTGCATGCGTTGATCGAAGGCGATGCCAAGGCCTTGCTCGAAGCCGTGCGCCATCTGGCCGAGCAAGGGCCTGACTGGAACGGCGTGCTCTCGGAGATGCTCAACGTGCTGCACCGCGTGGCCATCGCCCAGGCGCTGCCGGACGGCGTCGACAACGGCCACGGCGACCGTGACCGCGTGCTGGCGCTGGCACAGGCGCTGCCTGCCGAAGACGTGCAGTTCTATTACCAGATGGGCCTGATCGGCCGCCGCGACCTGCCGCTGGCGCCGGATCCGCGCGGCGGCTTCGAGATGGTGCTGTTGCGGATGCTGGCCTTCCGGCCCGCCGACGCGACGGACGCCCCGAGGCAAACGCTAAAGCCGGTGGGGATCAGCCAGGCCACAGTTGATTCCGCGAACGCAGTGGCTGCCGCGCCGAAGGCTGCTTCGGTGGCGGCGGTTGCTCCCGATCCTGAGCCGGCCCCCGCGCCGGCGGCCGTTGCGCCGGTGCCCGCACCTGCGCCTGCCCCGGAACCGGCCCCGGAGCCTGTCCAGGCCGCTCCAGCAGCGGAGCCCGAGCCGGAACCCGTCGCCGAGCCCGAGCCGGTCGTCGACCTGCCGTGGAACGATCCGGTGGACGCGGTTCCGGTGCAGCAGCCGGCCGTCGAGCCGGTGCTGGACACCGTCGCCGAGCAGCCGGACCTGCCGCCGGTGCTGTCGCCGACCCCGGACAGCGTGGTGCCGGACGCGCCGGAGTGGGCCTCGGCGGCGATTCCCGAGCCGTCCATGGCCGATGTCGATGCCGCGACCCCCGGCATGGACGCCGACGACGAACCGCCGCTGGACGAGGACTACATCGAGCCGGACATGGATTCGGCCTACAGTTACCTCGATGACCTGGCCAGCGAACACGCCGCCGAACCTGCGCCGGAGCCCGAGCCTGAACCTGCTGCGGCGCCGGCCACCGGCCTGGCCCTGCAATGGCTGGAGCTGTTCCCGAAACTGCCGGTCTCCGGCATGACCGGCAGCATCGCCGCCAACTGCACGCTGATCGCGGTCGACGGCGACCATTGGCTGCTGCACCTGGATCCGGCCCACAGCGCGCTGTTCAACGCCACCCAGCAACGCCGGCTCAACGATGCGCTGAACCAGTACCACGGGCGCACGCTGAGCCTGTCCATCGAGCTGATCAAGCCTGAGCAGGAAACGCCGGCCCAGGCCGCGTCCCGCCGACGCGCCGACCGTCAGCGCGAGGCGGAGGAGTCGATCCACGGCGATCCGTTCATCCAGCAGATGGTGCAGCAGTTCGGCGCGGTCGTGCGGCACGATACTATTGAACCTGTCGATGCCCTGGTCGCCCAGGGCTAACCAATGAAGGCGCCGGGCCGCGAACGCCGGGCGCCGTTTTGATCCAAGTACTTTTTGAGGTGATTCCCATGATGAAAGGTGGCATGGCCGGCCTGATGAAGCAGGCGCAGCAGATGCAGGAAAAAATGGCCAAGATGCAGGAAGAGCTGGCCAACGCCGAAGTCACCGGCAAGGCGGGCGGCGACATGGTGAGCGTGGTCATGACCGGCCGTCACGACCTCAAGCGCGTCAGCATCGACCCGAGCCTGCTGCCGGGCCTGGACGATGACGACCGCGAAGTGATCGAAGACCTGGTGGCCGCCGCCGTCAACGACGCCGTGCGCAAGATCGAAGCCAACAGCCAGGAGAAAATGGGCAGCATGACCGCCGGCATGCAACTGCCGCCGGGCATGAAACTGCCGTTCTGATCGGCTTCGCGCATCGCACGCAACACGAAAATGCCAGGCGTTTGCCTGGCATTTTTGCAGGTGCCGCCTTCAAGAGGCGTCCCGGGCCCGTAGGGCCGGACAATTGACGCTGTCCGGAGGCGCGGGTATAAACCGCGTCTCGTTGTTTTGTCGGACTTTTCCCCATGAGCTTCAGCCCTTTGATTCGCCAACTGATCGACGCCCTGCGAACCTTGCCGGGAGTGGGTCAGAAAACTGCCCAGCGCATGGCGTTGCAGTTGCTCGAACGCGACCGCAGCGGCGGTACGCGTCTGGCCCAGGCGCTGAGCCAGGCCATGGAGGGGGTCGGGCATTGCCGCCAGTGCCGCACGCTGACCGAAGACGACCTGTGCCCGCAATGCGCTGATCCGCGCCGCGACGACACGCTGCTGTGCGTGGTGGAAGGGCCGATGGATGTCTACGCGGTCGAGCAGACCGGGTTCCGCGGGCGCTACTTCGTGCTCAAGGGGCACCTGTCGCCGCTGGACGGCCTGGGTCCTGAGGCCATCGGCATTCCCCAGCTGATGGCGCGCATCGAAGAGGCGGGCACCTTCACCGAAGTCATTCTCGCCACCAACCCGACGGTGGAAGGCGAGGCCACGGCGCACTACATCGCCCAACTGCTGCACAACAAAGGCCTGGTCGCCTCGCGCATCGCCCATGGCGTACCGCTGGGCGGCGAGCTGGAGCTGGTGGACGGCGGGACGCTGGCCCACTCGTTCGCCGGGCGCAAGCCGATTTCCCTCTGAAGGTCGGCTGCCGGTTTCGGCCCCATCGCCAGCAGGCTGGCTCCCACACTATTTCAATGTGGGAGCCAGCCTGCTGGCGATAGAATCCCCTCGATCCCCTCGATCCCCCTGATACCCACACAATCCTGTTGAAAACCAAGCAAGCGCTCGGTTAACGTCGGCGAACCTTTCCGTGGAGTTCGCCGATGCCCGCCTTCCAGGAATACTTCGACCCCAGCCACCAGATGATCCGCGACAGCGTCAGACGTTTCGTCGAGCGCGAGATCCTGCCTGACATCGATGCGTGGGAAGAAGCCGAAAGCTTCCCCCGTGAGCTGTACCTGAAGGCCGGCGCCGCCGGCATCCTCGGCATCGGCTATCCAGAGGCGCTGGGCGGCAGCCACGAAGGCGACCTGTTCGCCAAGGTCGCCGCCAGCGAAGAATTGATGCGCTGCGGCTCCGGCGGCCTGGTGGCGGGCCTCGGCTCGCTGGACATCGGTTTGCCGCCGATCCTCAAGTGGGCCAGGCCCCACGTGCGTGACCGCGTGGTGCCGGCGGTGCTGCGCGGCGAGAAAATCTGTGCCTTGGCCGTCACCGAGCCCGGCGGCGGATCCGACGTCGCCAACCTGCAGACCCGTGCCGTGCGCGACGGGGACGTCTACCGGGTCAGCGGCAGCAAGACCTTCATCACCAGCGGCGTGCGCGCGGACGTCTACACCGTCGCGGTGCGCACCGGCGCGCCCGGGTTCGGCGGCATCAGCCTGCTGATGATCGAGAAGGGCACGCCGGGGTTCACCGTGGGCCGGCAACTGAAGAAGATGGGCTGGTGGGCGTCGGATACGGCCGAGTTGTTCTTCGACGATTGCCCCGTGCCGGCGGGCAACCTGATCGGGGCCGAAAACATGGGCTTCGCCTGCATCATGGGCAACTTCCAGAGCGAGCGCCTGGCCCTGGCGCTGATGGCCAACATGACCTCGCAGATGGCCCTGGAGGACAGCCTGGCCTGGGCCCGGGAGCGTGAGGCGTTCGGCAAGCCCATCGGCAAGTTCCAGGTGATCCGGCACAAGCTGGCCGAAATGGCCACGGCGCTGGAGGTGTCGCGGGAGTTCACTTACCGGCAGGCGGCGAAGATGGCGGCGGGGCAGAGCGTGATCAAGGAGATCTCCATGGCCAAGAACTTCGCCACGGACACCTCGGAGCGCATCACCACCGAAGCCGTGCAGATCCTCGGCGGCCTGGGCTACATGCGCGAGAGCCGGGTGGAGCGGCTGTACCGGGACAACCGGATCCTGTCCATCGGCGGCGGGACGCGGGAAGTGATGAACGAGATCATCGGCAAGCAGATGGGGCTTTGAGGCTGCGGTGCTGCAACAAGGGGGGAACACGATCCCCCCCTGTGGGAGCCAGCCTGCTGGCGCTGACGGCCGAAAAGGCGCCGCTTACTTGTCGGTCAGGGCGAACCGGGTCAGGCAGAACGTAGGAATCCCCATGTCCTGCAGACGCTGGGAACCGCCCAGTTCCGGCAGGTCGATGATCGCGGCCGCCTCGTGCACCCGGGCGCCCATGCGGCGGATCAGGTTGGCGGCTGCGATCAGGGTGCCGCCGGTGGCGATCAGGTCATCGAACATCACCACCGAATCGCCTTCGCACAGGCTGTCGGCATGCACTTCCAGGAAGGCTTCGCCGTACTCGGTCGCGTAACCCTCGGCCAGCACGTCGGCCGGCAGCTTGCCCTGTTTGCGGAACAGCACCAGCGGCTTGTTCAGCTGGTAGGCCAGCACCGAACCGATCAGGAACCCGCGCGCGTCCATTGCCCCGATGTGGGTGAAGTCGGCTTCCACGTAGCGGTGGGCGAAACTGTCCATCACCTGGCGCAGGGCGGTCGGGGACTGGAACAGCGGGGTGATGTCGCGAAAGATCACGCCCGGTTTCGGAAAGTCGATCACAGGGCGGATCAGGGATTTGATGTCGAAGGAATCGAAGGGCATCGTCGAGGTGTCCTGGCAGGGCTGCAAACGGCGCAGTATACCCGCGGCTGAAACGGTTCGCTCGGCCGCGGGTCGAGATCAGCCTTCGATGGAGCCGCCGGCCAGCGCGCACAGCTGGATCGGGTCGAGGATGTGGATTTCCTTGCCTTCGGCGGCGATCAGCTCGTTCTGCTGGAAGCGGGTGAAGACCCGGGACACGGTTTCCACCGCCAGGCCCAGGTAGTTGCCGATCTCGTTGCGCGACATGCTCAGGCGGAACTGGTTGGCCGAGAAGCCGCGGGCGCGGAAGCGGGCGGACAGGTTGACCAGGAACGTGGCGATGCGCTCGTCGGCGGTCTTCTTCGACAGCAGCAGCATCATCTGCTGGTCGTCGCGGATCTCGCGGCTCATCACCCGCATCAGTTGGCGGCGCAGCTGCGGCAGTTGCAGGGCCAGTTCGTCGAGGCGCTCGAACGGGATCTCGCAGACCGACGTGGTCTCCAGGGCCTGGGCGGACACCGGGTGCTTCTCGGTGTCCATGCCGGACAGGCCGACCAGTTCGCTGGGCAGATGGAAGCCGGTCAGTTGCTCCTCGCCGGTGTCGCTCAGGCTGAAGGTCTTGAGGGCGCCGGAGCGTACTGCAAAGACGGAATCGAACACGTCGCCCTGGCGGAACAGGAACTCGCCCTTTTTCAGCGGACGGCCGCGTTTGACGATTTCGTCCAGCGCATCCATGTCTTCCAGATTCAGAGAAAGTGGCAGGCAGAGAGGGGCCAGGCTGCAGTCCTTGCAATGGGCCTGGTTGTGAGCGCGCAGTTTAACTGGCTCGGACATTTCTTTGATCCTTGTGGGAAAACACACATAAGGCGTAAGGGTAACTCAGCACAGGACATTCAGGCCAGTCTGTGGCGAGACGGCCCCAGGGATGTAAAGCCCACGGGGCTGTGGCCGATAACCTGCTATCAGAAGGCATGCAAGGAACCGTTCCGATGGCCGCCATTGGCACGTTGAACCCCGGCAGCAGCGGTGTTGTGCCGTTGCCGGAAGGTGTTAGAGACTCCGCCGGCGCCGAGCCGGAAACCGTATCGGCGCTGTCGGCAACCCCGACCTTGGTCGAGAGCGTCAAAGTGTCGCTGTCCGGCGAGGCCTTGGAGAAGTCCGCCGGTTTCGGCGGCGACAACCATGACATCGAAGGCAGCGACTTGCCGGAGAACGTCCAGCAGTTGCTCAAGATGATCCGCAAGTTTCGGCAGCAGATCACCGAGAAGAACGCGCGCATCAACGCCGTGATGGCCGACAAGACCCTCTCCAACGAAGAGCGGACGGCCAAGATCGCCGCACTCAAGAGCGCCATCTCCGCCCTCAACACTGGCCTGATCACGGCCAACCTGTCCCTCGCCAAGGTTGTGGATCAATCGGGCCTGACCTCGGAGCAGAACATGAAGACCGCCTCGCTGCTGACGAAGGACTAGATCACCCGGGAAAAGCGCTGGCGGTTCTGCTGCTCAAGGTAGGCGTCGAACACCATGCACACCGAGCGCACCAGCAAGCGTCCTGCAGGCAGTACGTTGATCCGTTCGCTGTCCAACTCGATCAGGCCGTCCCGGGCCATGTCCTGCAGTTGCGGCCAGAGCGCGCCGAAGTAGCCTTGGAAGTCGATGTTGAAGGCGCGTTCGATGTCGGCGAAGTCCAGGCTGAAATTGCAGATCAACTGCTGGATCACCGCCCGGCGCAGGCGGTCGTCGGCGTTGCAGACCAGGCCGCGGCTGGTGGCCAGCTGGGCCCCGGCCAGGGTGTTCTGGTACTGGTTCAGGTCGCTGCTGTTCTGGCAGTACAGATCGCCCACCTGGCTGATCGCCGACACGCCAAGGCCGATCAGGTCGCAATGGCCGTGGGTGGTGTAGCCCTGAAAGTTGCGTTGCAGGGTCGACTCTTCCTGGGCCACCGCCAGTTCGTCGTCGGGCAGGGCGAAATGGTCCATGCCGATGTAGCGGTAACCGGCGGCGGTCAGTTGCTCGATGCTGCGTTGCAGCATCTCCAGCTTCTGCGCCGGGCTCGGCAGCTCGTTGCCGTTGATCCGCCGCTGCGGCATGAAGCGTTCCGGCAGGTGCGCGTAGTTGAACACCGAGAGCCGGTCCGGTTGCAGGTGGATGACTTCCTCGACGGTGCGGGCGAAGTTGTCCGGGGTCTGCTTCGGCAGGCCGTAGATCAGGTCGATGTTGATCGAGCGAAATTGCAGGGTGCGTGCCGCATCGATCACCGCACGGGTTTCCTCCAGGCTCTGCAGGCGGTTGACCGCCCGCTGCACGGCGGGGTCGAGGTCCTGCAACCCGATGCTGACCCGGTTGAAGCCCAGTTCGCGCAGAAGGCCCATGGTCGACCAGTCGGCTTCGCGGGGATCGATCTCGATGCCGTAGTCGCCGGAATCGTCGTCCAGCAGGTTGAAGTGCTTGCGCAGGTGCGCCATCAGTTGGCGCAGCTCGTCATGGCTGAGGAAGGTCGGGGTGCCGCCGCCGAAGTGCAGCTGCTCGACCTTCTGCGCAGGATCCAGGTGGCAGGCGATCAGCTGGATTTCCTGCTCCAGGCGTTGCAGGTAGGGCAGCGCGCGGCCGCGGTCCTTGGTGATGACTTTGTTGCAGGCGCAGTAGTAGCAGATGTTCGCGCAGAACGGCACGTGCACATACAGCGACAACGGGCGCAGGGCCTTGCGGCTGTCGCGCAGGGCGTGGAACAGGTCGAAGGTGCCGACCTGGCTGTTGAATTGCACGGCCGTCGGGTACGAGGTGTAGCGCGGCCCCGCCAGGTCGTAGCGGCGGATCAAATCGGTGTCCCAACGAATGGCGTCGAGCATGCGGGCATTCCCCCGGATAGGCTGGCAGTGTCGGCGAGTCTAGGGGAGACGGCGAGGGGGCATCTTGATTTGCATCAAGGCCGGTCGGCGGGCCGGCCTGGAACCTGTGGCGAGGGGGCAAGCCCCTTGCCACTCAGTGGCCCATCAGCCAATGCTGATGCGGTCCGGGCAGGGTCCACAGGCCGAACAGCAGCACCAGCACACCGCCCGCCACACGTACGCTGCGCTGGCGCAGCAGCGCCGTGACCCGCTCGGCGGCCAGCCCGGTGGCCAGCAGCACGGGCCAGGTGCCGAGCCCGAAGGCGAGCATCAGCAGCGCGCTGTCCAGCGCATTGCCTTGGCTAGCCGACCACAGCAGGGTGCTGTAGACCAGCCCGCAGGGCAGCCAGCCCCACAGCGCCCCGAGCAGCAGGGCGCGGGGCAGGCTCGACACCGGCAGCAACCGGTTGGCCACAGGCTGGATATGGCGCCACAGCCCGCGGCCGAGGCTTTCGATGCGGGTCAGGCCGCTCCACCACCCGGCCAGGTACAGCCCCATGGCGATCAGCAGCAGCCCGGCCAGCACCCGCATGAACAGCGCGGCGGGGCTGTTGGCCACGGCCCAGCCCGCGAGGCCGATCAGCAGGCCGGCGGCGGCGTAGCTCAGGATGCGCCCCAGGTTATAGGCCAGCAGCAGGCGAAAGCGCCGGCTGCGTTGTTCCTTGGGGATCGCCAGGGTCAAGGCGCCCATCAGGCCGCCGCACATCCCCAGGCAATGCCCGCCGCCCAACAGGCCGAGGATCAGCGCAGACACCAGCAGCGGCGCAAGCTCAAGCATGGGGCGGCGCCTTGTCGTCCGGCGGGGTCGCCTTGGCTTCGTCCACCGCGGCGGTGTGGTTCGGGTCCTGGTCGTCGAACAGGATGCTGTGGGCCGGGCCGTCGAGGTCGTCGTACTGGCCGCTGTCCACCGCCCAGAAGAAGATGTACACGGCGATGGCCACGATCAGCAGCGCGGCCGGGATCATTACGTAAAGAGCTGGCATCTGTACTCCATGCCCGCGCGGCTCAGGCCGGCAGCGGGCGGGTTTCTGACGTGGCGTGGACGGCCGGCGCGCCCGGCAGGCGGGTCAGGCGCAGGGCGTTGAGCACCACGGTCAGCGAACTGATCGACATGCCGACCGCCGCCCACACCGGGGTGATCCAGCCGAGGGCGGCGAACGGCAACATGAGGCCATTGTACAGCGCGGCCCACAGCAGGTTCTCGATGATCACCCGGCGTGTGCGGCGGGCCAGGGTGAAGGCCTGCACCAAGGCGTCCAGACGGTTGGAGAGCAGCACCGCGTCGGCGCTGGTCTTGGCCAAGTCCGTGGCCGAGCCCATGGCCACGCTGATGTCGGCGGCGGCCAGCACCGGCACGTCGTTGACCCCGTCGCCGAGCATCAGCACCTTGCGGCCTTCCTTGTGCAACTGCTGCAGCACCTGCAGCTTGTCGTCCGGGCGCAGGCCGCCGCGGGCCTCGTCGATGCCCAGCTCGGCGGCGACGCCGGCGACCATCGGCGAACTGTCGCCGGACAGCAGCAGCGTGCGCCAGCCCCGCGCCTTGCACGCGGCCAGCAAGGCCGGCGCATCGGCGCGCAGGCGGTCGTCGAGGACAAACCAGGCCAGCGGGCCTTGGGTGTCGCCCAGCAGCAGCCATTGGCCGGGCTCGTCCGGCATCGGCGGCACGCCGGCGCCGCTCAGGCCGCAGACGAAACCGGCCTGGCCGATCCGCAGCCGCTGTTCGCCGACCCGGCCTTCAAGGCCCAGCCCCGGCAGGCTGTGGACTTCCTCGGCGGCCAGCGGGGCGCGGCCGAAGGCCCGGGCGATCGGGTGTTCCGAGCGGTTCTCCAGGGCAGCGGCGAGGCTCAGGCAACGGTCGCCGTCCAGCGCGCCGAGAGGACGCACCGCGCGCAGCATCAGGCGTCCCTCGGTGAGGGTGCCGGTCTTGTCGAAGATCACCGTGTCGATCTGGTTGAGGCCTTCGAGCACATGGCCGCGGGTCAGCAGCAGGCCGAGCTTGTGCAGGGTGCCGGTGGCGGCGGTGAGCGCGGTCGGCGTGGCCAGGGACAGCGCGCAGGGGCAGGTGGCGACGAGCATCGCCAGCACGATCCAGAAGGCCCGCGACGCGTCCAGTTCCCACCACAGCAAGCCGATGGCGGCTGCGGCGATCAACGACAGCAGCAGGAACCATTGGGCGGCGCGGTCGGCGATTTCCGCCAGCCGGGGCTTTTCGGCCTGGGCGCGGTCGAGCAGGCGGACGATGGCCGACAGCCGGGTGTCCTGGCCCAGGGCCTGCACCTGCACGGTCAGCGCGCCTTCGACATTGAGGGTGCCGGCGGTGACCGCGTCGCCCACGCTGCGCGCCTGCGGCAGGTATTCGCCGGTCAGCAGCGACTCGTCGACGCTGGAGCGGCCGTCCAGGATCCTGCCGTCCGCCGGCAGGACTGCGCCGGGCGGCACCAGCACATGGTCGCCCAGGCACAGTTCGCTGAGCAGGATGCGCTCGCTCTGCCCGGCGGCGTCGAGCCGCAGGCACGAGGCCGGCAGCAGGTTCACCAGCTGCGCGGTGGCGGCGGCGGTGCGTTCCCGGGCGCGGCGCTCCAGGTAGCGTCCGGCGAGCAGGAACAGGGCGAACATGCCCACCGCATCGAAATACAGTTCGCCGACCCCGGTGATCGAGGTCCAGATCCCGGCGACGTAGGCCGCGCCGATGGCCAGCGACACCGAGACGTCCATGGTCAGGTGGCGGGTGCGCAGGTCGCGCATGGCGCCCTTGAAGAACGGCGCGCAGCTGTAGAACACGATGGGCGTGGTGAGGAACAGCGCGACCCAGCGCAGGATGGTGTGCAGTTCGGGGCTGAGGTCGATGTTGAACTCCGGCCAGGTGGCCATCGTCGCCATCATCGCCTGGAACCACAGCAGGCCGGCGACGCCGAGCTGACGCAGGGCCCGGCGGTTTTCGCCGGCCAACTGCTCGCTGGCGCGATCGGGCTGGTACGGGTGCGCGGCGTAACCGATCTGGCGCAGTTCGGCGAGGATCCGGCTCAGCGGCAGTTGCGCATCGGCCCAGCGAACATGCAGGCGATGGTTGGACAGGTTCAGGCGTGCCTCGGCCACGGCCGGCAGCGTGCGCAGGTGTTTCTCGATCAGCCAGCCGCAGGCGGCGCAACTGATGCCTTCCATCAGCAGCGTGGTTTCGGCCAGCTCGCCTTCGTGGCGCACGAACGGTTGCTGCACGTCGGCGCGGTCGTACAGCGCCAGTTCGTCCACCAGTTGCACCGGCAGCGCTTCGGGGTTGGCCGAGGCTTCGCTGCGGTGCCGGTAGTAGCTGTCCAGGCCGCCGGCGACGATGGCTTCGGCCACGGCCTGGCAGCCGGGGCAGCAGAACTCGCGGGGCTCCCCGAGCACGACGGCGGTGAAGCGGCTGCCGGGCGGGACGGGCAGGGCGCAGTGGTAGCAGGGGAGTGGGGTGGTCATCAGGTGGAGTCTTTCATGTCCGGGAGGGCCTCATCGCGAGCAGGCCCGCTCCCACAGGTTCTGTGAACGCCGCAGATCCGGTGTGGGAGCGGGGCTGCCCGCGAATGCACTTCGTGCAGCCTTTTACTTGTCCAGGTCTTCCGCGCCTTGCAGCGGCTCGTCGCCCAGCAGCAGGTCCTTGTCGTGGCTGACCAGCTCTTCTTCGAACATGCGCCAGACGTGGTCGTCCTGGCTGCCGAGCAGTTCGACGAACCGGCGTCCTTCGATCTTGTCCGCCAGTTGGCCGATGTAGCGGCCGTTCTCGGCCTCGCTGCGGGTCAGGACGATCTTGCGGTCCTTTTCCGGTTGGGTCGGCGAGATCAGGTTCAGCTCCAGGGTCTTGGGTTGGCTGTTGCCGCTCAGGCGCAGGTCGACCTCGCCGGTGACGCCGTCCAGGTGCACGCTGGCGCGCAGGTTCAGGGTCTGGGCCAGCAGTTCGCGGTCCAGCGAACGGTTGATGCCTTTGCCGGCCTCGTAGTAGTTGTCGTTGACCAGGTTGTCCGGGTGATTCACCGCAATGGTCACCATGGACAGGGTCAGGGTCACCGAGCAGGCCAGGATCCCGATGATGATCCAGGGCCAGAGGTGCTTGTACCATGGGTTTGCGGCAGTGGCTGCGGGCATGTTCACTTCTCTCAACGGTTTTGTGGGCCGATGAATCGGCTCTTGGCTTCAACGTGGACGCTGTCGTCATCGGCGTCCTTGAGGATGAATTTCACCTCGTTGGTGCTCGACGGCAGTTGCTCCGGTGCGCTCGACAGCTCGACCGGCATGCTGAAGATTTCGCCGGCAGGCACCTTGATCTCGCGCTTGCCCTGCAGGCGCAGATCCGGTAAGCCGGCCGCCTCCAGCACGTAGGTGTGGTCGCGCTGGTCCTTGTTCATGATCTTCAGGCTGTAGACGTTCTCGATCCGGCCTTCGGCGTTCTCGCGGTACAGCACGCGGTCCTTGCTGACGTCGAACCCGACCAGCGAGCGCATCAAGAACGCGGTCACCAGCAGGCTGATCATGGCCAGCAGCACCACGGCGTAGCCGATCAGGCGCGGACGCAGCTTGTGGGTCTTCTGTCCGGACAGGTTGTGCTCGGTGGTGTAGCTGATCAGGCCGCGCGGATAGTCCATCTTGTCCATGATGCTGTCGCAGGCGTCGATGCACGCGGCGCAGCCGATGCATTCGATCTGCAGGCCGTCGCGGATGTCGATGCCGGTCGGGCAGACCTGGACGCACATGGTGCAGTCGATGCAGTCGCCCAGGCCCTGGGCCTTGTAGTCCGTGCCTTTCTTGCGCGGGCCGCGGGTTTCGCCCCGGCGCGGGTCGTAGGAGACGATCAGGGTGTCCTTGTCGAACATCACGCTCTGGAAGCGGGCGTACGGGCACATGTAGATGCACACCTGCTCGCGCAGCCAGCCGGCGTTGCCGTAGGTGGCGAGGGTGAAGAACCCCACCCAGAAGTACGACCAGCCGTCGGCCTGGCCGGTGAAGAACTCGAACACCAGTTCGCGGATCGGCGAGAAGTAGCCGACGAAGGTCATGCCGGTGACGAAGCCGATCAGCAGCCACAGCGAATGCTTGGCGAACTTGCGCAGGAACTTGTTGGCGCTCATGGGCGCCTTGTCCAGTTTGATGCGCTGGTTGCGGTCGCCTTCGGTGACCTTCTCGCACCACATGAAGATCCACGTCCACACGCTTTGCGGGCAGGTGTAGCCGCACCAGACGCGGCCGGCGTACACGGTGATGAAGAACAGGCCGAACGCGGCGATGATCAGCATGCCCGACAGCAGGATGAAGTCCTGGGGCCAGAAGGTCGCGCCGAAGATGAAGAACTTGCGCTCCGGCAGGTTCCACCACACGGCCTGATGGCCGCCCCAGTCGAGCCAGACCGTGCCGAAGTACAGCAGGAACAGCACGGTGCCGCCCATCATCCGCAGGTTGCGGAACAGGCCGGTGAAGGCGCGGGTGTAGATCTTTTCTCGTGAGGCGTAAAGGTCGACGCTGGTGCTTGCGTTCTTGTTGGGGGGCGTGACGTCGTGTACCGGAATCTGGTTGCTCATCATTGCATCCCACGGCAGTGGAAAAATGCCTCGGTCGATGCGTGCCGACCGGGGTCAGAAAGGGGTGTTGCAGTGGCGCAATGATACGCCTGTCGCTCTGGCTCAAGGGTGCGACCTTTGGTCGCGTTGGGGAAAAATCTTGAATGGTGTAGCGAATGCAGCAAAGCATGATGCAGGTCAATTGACTATAGACGATTACGTCTGTCGACCTGGCGGTTGCCGGTGGAGCGCAGCACAGGTGCCGCGCTCCGTTGATCCCTGGAGTGATCAAGGAAGGTGACCGCCTCCCAGGCTGTCGAGCCCGCTGTTGCGGGGTTTCTTGCGGGGAGGCTTTCGGGGTTCGTCACTGTGTGCCCGGAAGGAAAGGGCGCCGAACTCCACCTTCGCCTCGATCAGGGGCGCAGGCCCTGGGTTCGGGATGTCGGTGTCTGCCATTGAGGGTGTCTTGCGTCGGGTCATCGAGTTGCTTCCTTGCAGCTTGATTGGTGGGTGTCGAATGTGGGTGCCGGCCCGCCATACGGGGACGGAAACTATCGTCTTAGCCGGTTCGGGCCCAATCAATTTGGGTTGCGAAATGTAAGGGGATTGCAGGCTGGCGAGCGCGCCACCCAGCGGTGACGGCCGCCTGGAACGAAAAAGCCCCGCCAGGGATCTGGCGGGGCTTTTTGTTGCAGCATGCGTCGGGATTACTCGGCCTGAGTTTCCGGCGCCTTTTCACCGTGGGAGAGGCTGTAGACGTAGGCGGCCAGCAGGTGCACCTTGTCGTTGCCTTGCAGCTGTTCCTGGGCAGGCATCTGGCCCTGGCGGCCGTAGCGGATGGTCTGCTGCAGCTGGGCGAAGCTCGAACCGTAGATGAACGCAGCCGGGTGGGTCAGGTTGGGCGCGCCCATGGCAGGGGTGCCTTTGCCTTCCGGACCGTGGCAGGCCACGCAGTTGGCGGCGAACAGCTTCTGGCCGTTGGCCGGGTCGGCCTTGGTGCCTTCAGGCAGCTTGCGCCCGTCGAGGTTGGTCAGCACGAACGCGGCCACGTCGGCCACGCCTTGCTCGCCGATCACGTCGGCCCAGGCCGGCATCACCGCGTGGCGACCGCCCATGATGGTGGTCTTGATGGTTTCCGGCTCGCCGCCCCAGCGCCAGTCGGCGTCGGTCAGGTTCGGGAAGCCGTAGGCGCCCTTGGCGTCGGAGCCGTGGCAGACCGAGCAGTTGGAGGCGAACAGGCGGCCGCCCATCTTCAGGGCCTGGGGATCCTTGGCCACTTCTTCGATCGGCATGGCGGCGAACTTGGCGAAGATCGGACCGAACTTGGCGTCCGAACGGGCCATTTCCTTCTCCCATTCGTGCACGCCGGTCCAGCCGGTCTGGCCGTTGGCGAACGCGGTCTGCTTCTCGGTGTCGAGGTAGTTGTAGCCCGGCAGCAGGCCTTTCCAGTTGCCCAGGCCCGGGTACAGCACCAGGTAGCCCAGGGCGAAGACGATGGTGCCCACGAACAGCATGAACCACCATTTGGGCAGGGGGTTGTCGTACTCTTCGATCCCGTCGAAAGAGTGGCCGACGGTCTCGTCGGTCTGCTCGGCGCGCTGGCCCTTGCGGGTCGACAGCAACAGCCAGGTCAGGGAAAAGATCGTACCGAGACTGAGGACTGTGACGTACAGACTCCAGAATGTAGTCATTCTTTGTTACTCCTAGAAGCTTGCTCGACGTGCTTGATGGCTTCGGGATCATCCGCAAAAGGCAGCAAGGTCGCGTCTTCGAACTCTGACTTGCGCTTGGGGCTGAACACCCACAGCGCCAGACCGATGAAAGCCACCATTACGACAACGGTGCCCAGGCCGCGAATCATCCCGATATCCATGAAGAATCACCGTTTGCTTTTGATGATGGTGCCCAGGCCTTGCAGATAGGCCACCAGCGCGTCCATTTCGGTCTTGCCTTTTACGGCATCCTTCGCACCGGCGATGTCTTCGTCGGTGTAAGGGACGCCGAGCGAGCGCAGGACCTCCATTTTCTTGGCAGTGTCTTTGCCGTCGAGCTTGTTTTCCACGAGGAACGGGTAAGCCGGCATCTTCGACTCGGGGACGACGTTGCGCGGGTTGTACAGGTGCGCACGCTGCCAGTCGTCGGAGTAGCGGCCGCCGACGCGGGCCAGGTCCGGGCCGGTGCGCTTGGAGCCCCACAGGAACGGGTGGTCCCAGACGCTTTCGCCGGCGACGGAGTAGTGGCCGTAACGTTCGGTTTCGGCGCGGAACGGACGGATCATCTGCGAGTGGCAGCCGACGCATCCGTTGGCGATGTAGACGTCGCGGCCTTCCAGTTCAAGGGCGGTGCGCGGCTTCATGCCTTCGACCGGCTTGTTGGTGACATCCTGGAAAAACAGCGGGACGATCTGGGTCAGGCCGCCGACGCTGACGGCGATGACCATGAAGAAGGCCAGCAGGCCAATGTTCTTCTCAACGGCTTCATGCTTCATCAGTGAGCTCCAACGACAGCGATCTTGGCGGCGGCTTCGGCTTCAGCCGGGTTCGAGGCGCGCACGGTGCGCCATACGTTGTACGCCATCAGCAGCATGCCGCTGGCGAAGAACGCACCGCCCAGGGCGCGGACGATGAAGCCCGGATGGCTGGCCTGCAGCGCTTCGACGAACGAGTAGGTGAGGGTGCCGTCGTCGTTGATCGCACGCCACATCAGGCCTTGGGTGATGCCGTTGACCCACATCGAGGCGATGTACAGCACGGTGCCGATGGTGGCGAGCCAGAAGTGCGCGTTGATCAGGCCGGTGCTGTGCATCTGCGCGCGGCCGAACAGTTTCGGGATCATGTGGTAGATCGCGCCGATGGAGATCATCGCCACCCAGCCGAGGGCGCCGGCGTGCACGTGGCCGATGGTCCAGTCGGTGTAGTGGGAGAGCGAGTTGACGGTCTTGATGGCCATCATCGGGCCTTCGAAGGTCGACATGCCGTAGAACGCCAGGGAGACCACGAGGAAGCGCAGGATCGGGTCGGTGCGCAGCTTATGCCAGGCGCCCGACAGGGTCATCATGCCGTTGATCATGCCGCCCCAGCTCGGGGCCAGCAGGATGATCGACATCGCCATGCCCAGCGATTGTGCCCAATCCGGCAGCGCGGTGTAGTGCAGGTGGTGGGGACCTGCCCAGATATACAGGGTGATCAGGGCCCAGAAGTGCACGATGGACAGGCGATAGGAGTAGATCGGACGCTCGGCCTGCTTCGGCACGAAGTAGTACATCATCCCCAGGAAGCCGGTGGTCAGGAAGAAGCCCACGGCGTTGTGGCCGTACCACCACTGGATCATCGCGTCGGTCGCGCCGGAGTAGGCGGAGTAGGACTTGAACAGGCTGACCGGCAGCGACATGTGGTTGACGATGTGCAGCATCGCGGTCACGACGATGAATGCGCCGTAGAACCAGTTGCCCACGTAGATGTGCTTGGTCTTGCGCTTGGTGATGGTGCCGAAGAACACCAGACCGTAGGTGACCCAGACAATGGCCAGCAGAATGGCCAGCGGCCACTCCAGTTCAGCGTATTCCTTGGTGGTGGTGAAACCCATCGGCAAGGTAAGGATCGCGCCGACGATCACCGCTTGCCAGCCCCAGAAGGTGAAGGCCGCGAGGCTGTCGGAAATCAGTCGCGTCTGGCAGGTTCGCTGCACGACATAGTAGGAAGTGGCAAACAGTGCACATCCGCCGAAGGCAAAAATCACCAGGTTTGTGTGCAACGGGCGAAGGCGTCCAAAGCTCGTCCATGGCAGACCGAAGTTCAGTTCCGGCCAGACCAGTTGCGAGGCGATGAAGACACCGAGCCCCATGCCAAGGATCCCCCAGACCACCGTCATGATGGCGAACTGGCGGACTACCTTATAGTTATAAGCAGTCGGACTGATTGCTGTGCTCATTCTAAGGTTCCACGGTTTGGGTGTTTTATTAGGATTGAAATCGGCCGCAAGTATGGAGAAAGCAGGGGGTCAATGCAACGCGCCATGACCTGGGTCAATGCTTTCCAACGCTGATTCTGCGGCCTTTCCATGTTCCGCGTAGGGACAAAATCACCCTCGGGAAAAATGTCCCGGCGGAGCGGAAAAGTGATCGGTCCAGAGCACCTGTAACGGGGTGTGTTCAAAAGCCCGGTTCGGGCGACGGACGGCATTCGGCACGACAGCCGGTATTCACCGGCGCTTGCGGCCATCCCGTCAGCCGATTCGTCGAACACATCCGTTGGGGTCGACCTGGAACCGGCACGGACCGGTCCGCATCGAGCAAGCGTAGTCGTGAATCCGGGGATTCGAAAGGCAGGCGCCAGACAGGGTGCGACAATGGGTCGCAAAGGGGAAGGGAACTGCCGCATCCGGACGGAGGCGGCAGTGGAGGGGCAGGGACTACTCTTTTTTGCCTTCGGCTTGCAGGTTATCTGTATTCAGTTTGTGTGACAGGCTGTACACATAAGCGGCCACTAACTGCACTTTATCGTTGCCGAGCAGTTCGCTCTGTGCCGGCATGTGGCCCTGGCGGCCATGGCGGATGGTCTGCTCCAGTTGGGTCAGGCCGGTGCCGTAGATGAAACCGGCCGGGTGCGTCAGGTTCGGCGCGCCCATGGCTTCGGTGCCCTGGCCGTTGGCCCCGTGGCAGGCGACACAGGTGGTGCTGAACGCTTGCTGCCCGGCCTGCAGGTCGGCCTTGCTGTCCGCCGGCAGCGGCAGGCCGGCCAGGCTATGGCGCACGTACGCAGCGACGTTCTTCACGCCGGCCTCGCCCAGCACTTCGCCCCAGGCCGGCATCGCCGCCATCCGCCCGCCCATGATGGTGGCCTTGATGGTGTCGGCGGTGCCGCCCCAGCGCCAGTCGCTGTCGGTCAGGTTGGGGAAGCCGAAAGCGCCCTTGGCGTCGGAGCCGTGGCACACCGAGCAGTTGGAGGCGAACAGGCGGCCGCCCATCTTCAGCGCCTGGGGATCCTTCGCCACTTCTTCCACCGGCATCGCCGCGAACTTGGCGAAGATCGGCCCGAACTTGGCGTCGGCCTTGGCCATTTCCTTTTCCCACTCATGCTCGCCGGTCCAGCCGTTCTCGTAGCCGGGCAGGATGCCTTTCCAGTTGCCCAGGCCCGGATACAGGATCAGGTAGCCCACGGAAAACACCAGGGTGCCGGCGAACAGCATGAACCACCACTGCGGCAGCGGGTTGTCATACTCCTCGATGCCGTCGAAGCTGTGGCCCATGGTCTGGTCGACGCTGCCTTTGGTCTCGCCCCGGCGGGTGCCGACCAGCAGCCAGGTCAGGCCGATCAGGCTGCCGATGGTCAGTACGCAGATCCACGTACTCCAGAAGGTGGTCATGGCCGGGTACTCCTTGTTGGTGCAGATTCTTGGGGGGTGTCGGGTTGCGGCTCGTCGGCGAACGGCAGCAGGCGCGCTTCGGCGAATTCCGGCTGGCGCTTGCCGTTGAACACCCACAGGGTCAGGCCGACGAAGGCCACGAACACGACAACGGTGCCCAGGCCGCGGATCAGCCCTGTGCTCATTTCAATGACCATGGCTCACCTCTTGCTCTTGATCGCAGTGCCGAGCACTTGCAGGTAGGAGACGAGGGCGTCCATTTCGGTCTTGCCCTTGAGGCTGGCCACCGCGCCGCCGATGTCGTCGTCGGTGTACGGCACGCCGAGGGTGCGCATGGCCTTGAGCTTGGTTTCGGTGTGGCTGCTGTCGACCGCCTGGGTCACCAGCCACGGGTAGGCCGGCATCTTCGACTCCGGCACCACGTTGCGCGGGTTGTACAGGTGCGCGCGGTGCCAGTCGTCGGAGTAGCGGCCGCCGACGCGGGCCAGGTCCGGGCCGGTGCGCTTGGAGCCCCACAGGAACGGGTGGTCCCACACGCTTTCGCCGGCCACCGAGTAGTGGCCGTAGCGTTCGGTCTCGGCGCGGAACGGACGAACCATCTGCGAGTGGCAGCCCACGCACCCTTCGCGGATGTAGATGTCGCGGCCTTCCAGCTGCAGCGCGGTGTAGGGCTTCATGCCTTCGACCGGCTTGTTGGTCACGTCCTGGAAGAACAGCGGGACGATCTGGGTCAGGCCGCCGATGCTCACGGCGAACACCATCAGCAGCATCAGGAGGCCGACGTTCTTTTCAATCGTTTCGTGTTTCATGGCGGACTCCTCAGGCCATCTGCGCGGCGGCAACGACGTCTGCAGGCTGCGAGGCCCGCACGGTGCGCCAGGTGTTGTAAGCCATCAGCAGCATGCCGCTGAGGAAGATCGCGCCGCCGACCAGCCGCACGACGAAGCCTGGGTGGCTGGCCACCAGGGTCTCGACGAAGGAGTAGGTCAGGGTGCCGTCCTCGTTCACCGCACGCCACATCAGGCCCTGGGCGATGCCGTTGACCCACATCGAGGCGATGTACAGCACGGTGCCGATGGTGGCGAGCCAGAAGTGCGCGTTGATCAGGCCGATGCTGTGCATCTGCTCCTTGCCGAAGACTTTCGGGATCATGTGGTACAGCGCGCCGATGGAGATCATCGCCACCCAGCCGAGGGCGCCGGCGTGCACGTGGCCGATGGTCCAGTCGGTGTAGTGGGAGAGGGCGTTGACGGTCTTGATGGCCATCATCGGGCCTTCGAAGGTCGACATGCCGTAGAACGCCAGGGAGACCACGAGGAAGCGCAGGATCGGGTCGCTGCGCAGCTTATGCCAGGCGCCCGAGAGGGTCATCATGCCGTTGATCATGCCGCCCCAGCTCGGGGCCAGCAGCACCAGCGACATCACCATGCCCAGCGACTGCGCCCAGTCCGGCAGCGCGGTGTAGTGCAGGTGGTGGGGGCCTGCCCAGATGTACAGGGTGATCAGCGCCCAGAAGTGCACGATCGACAGGCGATACGAGTACACCGGACGTTCGGCCTGTTTCGGCACGAAGTAGTACATCATCCCCAGGAAGCCCGCGGTGAGGAAGAAGCCCACGGCGTTGTGGCCGTACCACCATTGCACCATGGCGTCGGTGGCGCCGGCGTACACCGAATAGGACTTGGTCAGGCTCACCGGCAACTCAAGGTTGTTGACGATGTGCAGGATCGCCACGGTGATGATGAAGCCGCCGAAGAACCAGTTGCCCACATAGATGTGCTTGGTGTTGCGCTTCATCACCGTGCCGAAGAACACGATGGCGTAGGCGACCCAGACGATGGTGATCAGGATGTCGATCGGCCATTCCAGCTCGGCGTATTCCTTGGAGCTGGTGTAGCCCAGCGGCAGGCTGATGGCCGCCAGCAGGATCACCAGTTGCCAGCCCCAGAAGCAGAACGCGGCGATCTTCGGCGCGAACAGTTGGGTCTGGCAGGTGCGCTGGACCGAGTAGAACGAACTGGCGAACAAGGCACAGCCGCCGAACGCGAAGATCACCGCGTTGGTGTGCAGCGGGCGCAGGCGGCCGAAGCTGGTCCACGGCAGGTTGAAGTTGAGTTCGGGCCAGACCAATTGGGCCGCGAGAAAAACCCCGAGGCCCATGCCGACGATGCCCCACACCACCGTCATAATGGCGAATTGGCGGACCACCTTGTAGTTGTAGGCGGTACTGATAGAAGTGTTCATGGTTCCCCATCCACGGTTCAGCCGAAGAGCACGCGCGTGCAGAAAAGCCGCGCGCCCTTCGCCTGGAGTTATAGGCAGACTAAAAGCGAGGCAAGCATGGACAAACAGCACAAGGCCAGTATTGACGGGGATCAATGGGCGCAGTGCGTGCGGGATCATGGATGGCTGTGGGACGCGGCTGCGGGCGAGGCTCACGCGACGTTGATCCTCGCCCATGGCGCCGGCGCGCCGATGGACAGCGACTGGATGACCGACATGGCCCGGCGCCTCGCCGCGCATGGCGTCAACGTGCTGCGTTTCGAATTCCCCTACATGGCCCAGCGCCGCGTCGACGGCGGCAAACGCCCGCCGAACCCGGCGGCAAAACTGCTGGAATGCTGGCGCGGGGTGTACGCCGACGTGCGACGACATGTCGCCGGCCCGCTGGCCATCGGCGGCAAGTCCATGGGCGGGCGCATGGCCAGCTTGCTGGCCGATGAGCTGGGCGCGGATGCGCTGGTGTGCCTGGGGTATCCGTTCTATGCGGCGGGCAAGCCGGAGAAGCCGCGGGTCGAGCATCTGACGTCTTTGCAGACACGGACGTTGATTGTTCAGGGTGAGCGCGATGCGCTTGGCAATCGCGAGGCGGTCGAAGGGTATGCGTTATCACCGGCCATCGAAGTGATGTGGCTGGCGGCGGGGGATCATGATTTGAAGCCGCTCAAGGTTTCGGGATTTACCCATGAACAGCATTTGGCCAGTGCTGCGCAGAGGGTTGCCGAATGTCTGCGGTGAAGCTTGCGTAACAACGGGGGAGATCGCCAGCAGACTGACACCCACCGAAGAAGGCATTGGGGTGGTCTGCATGCTGGCGAATACGGGCTCACTGAGTCTCAGTGGCCTTTTGGGCAGGAAGCTGATTTGTCAGCCCGGAATTTGCTTGATAGTGAAGGTGCCCGAGGGAGCCATGCGATAGAGGGGTTCTTTGAATTCTGCTTCGAACGTTCCTTTGACGATGCCTGTCTTGAAGTCGTACTCGATGATGTTCAAAGTTGCGGTCTCGGCAGTCACCGTTTGCAGGCCTTCGAAACCGGGCGCCGCCTCGAACCAGTGTCCGTGGCTGAATGACAAGCCGTCCTTCAGGTGATAAACACCGACAAGTTTCTCATTGCCTTCGAAGGGCAGACTCATGGAGAACCCATAGTAGTCGTGGTTGTCCAGTGTTCCCAGTGAGCCGCCGATGTGCCAGTGGATCACCCCTTGGTAGTTGGACCTCGTAAACAAGGTATATTTGGCGGAAACTTTATGATTGTCACCGAACTGCCAGTCGAAACTGTTGCCGGCATCAATGTGTTGATCACCTTTTTTTGGAAGCCAGATTGTTTGTGCACTCATGATCGGTACCTGCTATTGCAACGTGGAAGTTAAGGTTCAACCGACTGCGTAACGGTTTCTCTTGATATCCCTGATGCAGATAAACGTCTACTGTCATATCTGACAGGTGCACCCGCGCAAGGCTCTGGATCAGGAGCCTGATGGCGATGGCAGGTGTAGGTTGTCCGTTGGGAGGGCCTCATCGCGAGCAGGCTCGCTCCTGCATTCGATCCGCATTGATCACAGAAGACGGGCACGACGACGGTGCCAGCAAGTCTTCTCCGTGGGGCATTCTGATGGTTGCAATCCATCAATTTTAAAAAAACGGATCAAAGACAATGCCCGAAACTCTTAGGCTGACAAGTCTTCAAAGTCTGGAAACACCATCCTGCCAATGATCCAGGGTTCAACGATTTCACAATGCACGGTGCGCAAAAATGCCCCCCCACTCGCTTCGGTTATGGGCATCCGGGCCGGTGATTGTCAGTAGCAAATACTCATCCCGAAAGGCGTCATAGGCATAAATCAGCCAAAAGTCATTGTCAGCATCATCAACGAATACTGTTCGGTAATACTGACGATTGGTCGTTGGCCACCGAGCTTGGATTCTCTGTGTGCTGGCAAGGTGGATATGGTACATATCGCTCAGATCGAGTCGTTCATCTCGCCCGAAAATAGCAGGTAATTCATCGCAGATTTTGTAGTTGTAGAAGTAAGTAGCAAAACTTTGCCAATTATTGATTTGTTCAAAAAGTGCGGAAATCTTGATGGCTGGCATTCAGGCCTACTTTGTAATCGGTAGCCTGCCAGTGATCACAAATTTATCGAATGCTTTCTGCCCATCACGTGCGGCTTGCCGAACATCAAGGAATGTCAGTTCTTCACGAACTTCCTTTTTATGGGGCTTGTCGGTTTTTCGTGTGGTGGCCATTGGAGCCTCCGAAGGATGTGGATTCATGCTGACCAGCTTATGTGAATAAGTTTTGACCAGCAAACGATAGAACGGGGTCTTAAGGAGCACCAGCCGGCGCATTCTCTCGTGCCTGTAGGCAGTGTCTGCATTGTCAGTGAGATCTTCGCTGACGGAAAAGGCCTCATCGCGAGCAGGCTCGCTCCTACAGTGGATTTGTGTACGACGCATATCCCCTGTAGGAGCGAGCCTGCTCGCGATGGCGATTCACCCGTCAGCCTTGATTCCAGATTGGCAATAAAAAACCCGGAAGCGTTCGCTGTCCGGGTTTTCTTGTTGCCAGTCCAATCAGCGGTTGAACCGCTCCACCAACGAGTACTGCGTGTTGGCCGTCTTCGTCAGCTCTTCACTCAGCAGCGCCGAGTTGTGCGCCTGTTCCGAGGTCTGGTCCGCCAGTTCCGAGATGTTGCTGATGTTGCGGCTGATTTCTTCAGCCACGGCACTTTGCTCTTCGGTCGCGGCGGCGATCTGGGTGGTCATGTCGGTGATGTTGGCCACCGCTTCGCTGATGCCCACCAGGGCCTGGTCCGCTTCCAGCACCCTTGCCACGCCTTCTTCGGCCTGGCGGTGCCCGGCTTCCATGGTCTGTACGGCGCTGGTGGCGGTCTGTTGCAGCTTGGCGATCAGGGCGTGGATCTGCCCGGTGGATTCGCTGGTGCGCTGCGCCAGTTGACGGACCTCGTCGGCCACCACGGCGAAGCCGCGGCCCATCTCGCCGGCGCGGGCCGCTTCGATGGCTGCGTTGAGCGCCAGCAGGTTGGTCTGGTCGGCGATGCCTTTGATCACGTCTACCACGCCGCCGATCTCGTCGCTGTCCCGGGCCAGTTGGGTCACGGTCAGGCCGGTTTCGCCCACCACCACCGACAGGCGCTGGATGGCTTCGCGGGTTTCGCCGGCGATGTCGCGGCCGCGGCCGGTCAGGCGATTGGCTTCCTGGGTGGCGTCGGCGGTACGCTGCACGTGGCTGGCCACTTCCTGGGTGGTGGCGGCCATCTGGTTGACGGCGGTGGCGACCTGTTCGGTCTCCACGCGCTGGCGTTCCAGGCCGCTGGAGCTGTTGTGCGCCAGGGCGTCGGACTGCTTGGCCTGATCGGTCAGGTGCTCGGCGGTGTCCTGCAGGCGGGTCAGGCAGGTCTTCAGGCGCGCTTCCTGGCTGAGGATCGACATCTCCAGGCGCGCCTGGGCGCCGCGGCTGTCGGTGTACATCTGCGCGATCAGCGGGTCGGAGGTGGTCTGCTCGGCCAGGCGCAGCAGGCGCTTGAGGCCGCGCTGCTGCCATTGCAGGCCCATCAGGCCCAGCGGCACCGAGAGGCCGGCGGCGAGGGCGAAGCCCCACTGGGAGTTGAGCGTGGCGCCGATCATGAAGCTCAGCTGGCTGACCAGGATGAACGGCAGCCAGTCCTGGAGCACCGGCAGCCATTTGTCCGCTTTGGGAATCGCCGACTTGCCCTGGTTGATGCGTTGGTAGAGCGCTTCGGCACGGCGGATCTGCTCGGCGGTGGGTTTGACCCGCACCGACTCGTAGCCGACCACCTGACTGCCTTCGAACACCGGTGTCACATAGGCGTTGACCCAATAGTGGTCACCGGTCTTGCAGCGGTTCTTGACAATGCCCATCCATGGCAAGCCTTGTTTCAGTGTGCCCCACATGTGCGAAAACACCGCGGCCGGGACGTCGGGGTGACGGACCAGGTTGTGCGGCGCACGGATCAGTTCCTCGCGCGAGAACCCGCTGATTTCGACGAAAGCGTCGTTGCAGTAGGTGATCACGCCCTTGGCGTCGGTTGTGGAGATCAACCGTTGCTGAGCCGGGAAAGTCCGTTCGCGCTGTGTAATGGGCTGGTTATTACGCATGGTTTTTCAATCCGCAAGGCTTTGAAAGGTTGTCGGCGGGCTTGGCCGTTTATTGAAGTTTTTTTTCATTAATCAGTACGGCGTCGCAAAACGGGGCTTGCCTCACCCGGCGAGCATCGGGTAGGTGAACAGTCCGAAATGCAGCAGGTTCAGCGCAAAATGCGTGGAGATCGCCGCGCCCAGGCCGCCGAAACGGTAGGCCAGACCATAGCCGACCCCCGCCAGGCTCGCCAGCAGCACCCACGTCCAGCCGGCGCCGATGTGCGCCAGGCCGAACAGCAGCGACGCCAGCAGCAGCGCGAGGTTGTCGCCGTAGGGCACGGACTTGAAGCGCTGGCTCAGGCCGCCCTGTATATAGCCGCGAAACAGCGCTTCCTCCACCAGCGTCACCAGCAGCAGGTTGTTCAGCACCCACAGCCAGGCCTGGTCCGGCCACTTCGGCGCCCAGGCGATGATGCCGAGCGCCAGCGCGCCGCCCAGAGCCAGCACCACGGTCAGCACCAAGGCCAGCGCGGCGGCGTACACTTGCAGGCGCAGCGGCCTGCGCGCGACGATCCACGGGCAGGCCAGCAGCAGCCAGAAGCCGATCAGGGGTTTGTCCAGGTTCAGGTACATCGAGAACGGCACGGCGTCGTCGGTGAAGCGTTGCGGCTCGATGGCCCGACCGTTGTGAAAGCCCGGCAGCCAGTGCAGGGCCAACGCCAGCGCCAGCACGACAAACAGCCCGTGGCCGAGGTAACGGGCCACCGGCAGGTGCTGCTGGCGGACGGCGAAACCGGCGGCCAGCAACAGGCCCACGGAAATGAGCGCCAGCCAACCGAGGGCGCCGACGCTCAGCGCCCATCCGTAACCGAGGCCGAGAAGGCCGAGATAGAGCCATGGCAAGGCAGGCATGGGAAGTCCTTGTGCGCAGAATGTGGGGTTGCTTTCTACACGGCAAGGCACGGGGGGACAAGTGAAGATGCGCAGAGTCCCGGTATGCAGGTTGTACCTCTGGGACAGGGATTGCCCGCGTGGGTGGCATGTCAGCATCCATGTTGGAGGCTGACAGACCGTCATCGCGGGCAAGCCCGCTCCCACAGGGTTTTGCGGTGCCTCCTCACTTTGCATTCAATCGAGAACTCTGTGGGAGCTGGCTTGCCAGCGATGGCGGCAGTCCAGGCGCCGCAGGGCAGAAGCAAGACAGTTGCTCCCACAGGGTTTTGCGGTGGCCGCAGATTTTTCAGTCAAACGGGATAACTGCGGGAGCCAGCCTGCTGGCGATGGCGTCCGCCAAGGCGCCGCAGGGCTGGGGCAGATAATGAATCCTGGTGGTTCAGCGCAAGCCAAGCTTCGCTGCAGCGCGTTCGGTGATTTCCCGCCGCTTGCTCAGCGACGGAGCGGCGAGCCGCACGGCTTCTTCGACAATGTGGCCGGGCGCATGCTCCGGGCTGCCCGAATCGAACGGCGGCGCCGGCGCGTATTCCAGCTGCAGCTGCACTCGCTGCGCCGTGTCGGCGCCCACCAGCTCAGCCGCCAGCACCAGCGCAAAATCGATCCCGGCCGTGATGCCGCCACCGGTGAACAGGTTGCCGTCGCGCACCACGCGATCCTTTACCGGGATCGCCCCCAGCGTTTCCAGCAGGTCGTGATAGGCCCAATGGGTGGTCGCCCGTTTGCCCTTGAGCAGGCCGGCCGCCCCGAGCACCAGGGAGCCGGTGCACACCGAGGTCACGTACCGGGCCTGAGCGGCCTGCCGCTTGAGGAAACCCAATGTCTGATCGTCCTCCATCAACGGCCCGACGCCTGCGCCGCCGGGCACACACAGCACATCGAGCACCGGGCAGTCGTCGAAGGTCACGGTCGGCTTGAGCACCAGGCCGGTGCTGGCGGTGACCGGAATCAGATCCTTCCACACCAGGTGCACCTGTACGCCCGGCAGCGAGGCCAGCACATCGTAGGGGCCGGTCAGGTCCAGTTGCTGCACCTGGGGAAACAACAGAAAGCCGATCTGCACGGTCATGGCGTTTTACTCCTGTAGTGGGGGTGGACGGCTTCACTGTAGGCGCGTAGCGTTTGGCGCATACGCCAATCAACCCACGAATCTCGCCAAATGCCCAAATCCATCCATGTCCTCGCGTTCGCCGATGTCCAGGTGCTCGATGTCACAGGTCCCTTGCAGGTGTTCGCCTCGGCCAACGACATCTTCCGTCGGCGCGGCCAGCCGCTGCCCTATGCGCCGTCGGTGGTCGCTAGCGGCGGCGGGGCGGTGAATTCGTCGGCCGGTCTGGCGCTGCTGGCCGAGCCGTTGCCGCAGGCGCCCAGCGACACGTTGATCATCGCCGGCGGCTGGGGCATCTACGCGGCCGCCGACCATGCGCCGCTGGTGGACTGGGTGCGCGTGCACGCCGCCACGTGCCGGCGCGTGGCGTCGGTGTGCACCGGCGCCTTCCTGCTGGCCGCCAGCGGCTGGCTGGACGGACGCCGGGTGGTCACCCATTGGACGCGCTGCGAGCAACTGGCCCGCCAGCACCCCAAGCTTCGGGTCGAAGCCAATCCGATCTTCATCAACGACGGCCCGGTCTGGACCTCGGCGGGCGTCACCGCCGGCATCGACCTGGCGCTGGCCATGGTGGAGGAGGATCTGGGCCGCGACATCGCCCTGGAGGTCGCCCGCCATCTGGTGGTGTTCCTCAAGCGGCCCGGCGGGCAGTCGCAGTTCAGCGTGATGCTGTCGCTGCAGAACCAGTCGCTGCACCGGCAAGGCAACCGGTTCGACAACCTGCATGTGTGGATCACCGAAAACCTCACCCGTGACCTGGGCATCGCCGCCCTGGCCGAGCAGGCCGGCATGAGCGAGCGCAGCTTCGTGCGCCACTACCGCGCCGACACCGGCCAGACCCCGGCCCGGGCCATCGAGCAAATCCGCGTCGAAACCGCCCGGCGGCTGCTGAGCGACACTGGACTTGCGGTCAAGCGGATCGCCGCCAACTGCGGCTTCGGCAGCGAAGAGACCCTGCGCCGCAGTTTCCTGAGGGCCATGGGGGTGACGCCGCAGGCGTACCGGGAGCGGTTTTCGGTGGGGTTGGCGCAGGCTTGATGACAGCAGGCGTCCCGCTCACACTGCCGTGCTCATGCTGGAGGGAGTGGCGGTCATGACATTGGGTGTTTCTTATTCCATCCATCAGCAACCTGTGGTGCTGGGGGATCTGTTGTTGTCGGGTGACGAACGGGAGCACGACGTGTTCGTCCCGTCGGTGGGCAACGTCGAGGAAGTGTTCTGCAAGGGGGCGGGCTATTCGATCACGGGCATGACCCAGAAAGTCATCGTGATCAGCAAGGACATGGCGATCACTTGGGCGGGCAACGAAGTGGCGGCCAGGCTGGCCATCGCAGAACTCAGGGCGCTGGCCGCCAAGGGGCTTGATCCGGATCGGGTTCAAGCATTGCTCGATGGATTGCCCGCGGTACTGATGACGCTGGACCTGGAATTGACGGGTTGGTACGTTTACGAGAACTGCGGTTATCCCATCGAGTTCAGGTCGAGCGAAGGCCACTCCTGCGACTGTGATCACCTACGTCTGGTCGGCAACGGCGCGCCGCTGTTCCAGGCGCTGCTGGACGGCCATCAATGGGTCACGGGCGCGAACCGTGGCATGGACGCCGAAGGGGGAAAGTGCCTGAGCACCACCTACGCGTTTGCCGGCATGCTGCTGGAGTTGGAACTGAAGAAAAGCCCCACCTCATTGTTGAATTTCTTCGGTGGAGGTTATGAAGTGGCGCTGTTCGACGAGGGTAGCTTTCGCAAGCTGGATGATGTGACCCACGTCTACTGGAATGTTCAGGTGTCCGAAAAGGGTGTCGGAATCACCCAGCCCTTTCATATCCGCAAGCAGTTCTACCGCGACGCAAACCTGATGATCATGCCTGTGCGGTTCGTGCGGGACGGGGCGAAGACGGGCATCGTCCATCAGGAACTGTATGTGGTTCAGGAACCGGGAGGCACGCTCAAGCGTGAGGACGTGAGCGTCGACGATCTGCCTTCGCTCAACTCGCGGCACACCTGCCATTACTTCATTCAAGGCGAGGCTGCGCAGGTCTTCACGCGGGTGCAGTACCGCGAACGTCCGGAAGACAATGACTTGACGATCAAGGAGACCGCAACGGGGCTGCAATTGAAGATCCGCAAGCGCTTCTTCAACGAGATCGGCGCAATCCTACAAAGCGACCCCCGCTGGCATCCCGAAACCTGAACCTCAGGCGCGCAACAGATCCCGCAATGCCCTGAGCGTCTCCTGCGGCGCCTCTTCGGGAATGTTGTGCCCCACGCCCGCCAGCACCCGGCGCTCGTAGGGGCCGGTGAAGCGGTCGGCGTCTTCGTCTTCCTCCGGCGCGGGGCCGACGCCGTCGTCGGCGCCACACAGGGAAACGGTCGGCACGCTGATCGCCGGCTGTTGCTCCAGGGCCTTTTCCATCCACTCCAGCGCGGGGTCACCCGGTGCGTACATGAAGCGGTGACGGTAGGAGTGGATCACGACCTCGACGAAGTCCGGATTGTCGAAGGCCGGGGCGGTCAGGGGATAGCGCTCGGCATTGCGGGCCCAGGTGGGCGACCACAGGCGCCAGAGCAGTTCGCACAGCGCCCGCCGGTTCTGCGTCAGGCCTTCGACGCCGCGGGGTGTGTGGAAATAGTATTGATACCAGTACAGGTGCTCGGTGGCCGGATCCAGCGGCCGGACGGAGGCCGGAATGTTCTGCAGGTTGTAGCCGTCGCCGGTGACCAGCCCGCGCACCCGCTCGGGAAACAGCGCCGCCACGATGCACGCGGCCCGGCCGCCCCAGTCGTAGCCGCACAGCGTCGCCCGGTCGATACCCAGCGCATCCATCAGATCCAGCAGGTCCTGGGCCAGCGCCGCCTGTTGGCCGGAGCGCAATGTGTCCGCACGGTTGAACCGGGTCGGGCCGTAGCCGCGCAGGTATGGCACGATCACCCGGCAGCCCTCGGCGGCGAGGGCCGGGGCGACCTCGTCGTAGGCGCGGGGGGAGTAGGGGAAGCCGTGGAGGAGAATCACCGCAGGGCCGTCGCTCGGGCCGTGCTGCTCATAGGCGATGGTCAGGGTGGGCGTTGTGCTGAACAGGATCGCGTCACGGCTCATGCGGCACTCCTCGTTGTCAGGCCTCTTCCGCCACCTGATTGAAATACTTGCTCCGGTCCGGCGTGAACGTCACCACCATGCGGGTGCGTGAGCAGGTCAGCGCCCGTTCCTCACCCAGGTCGATGTCCAGAGGCTCGCCGCGCAGGCCCTGCCATTCGGCCAGGTATTTGAGGGAGCCGTACTTTTCGTTCTTCTTCAGGCTGCGGCTGACCCCGCCTTTCCAGCCCAGCACCGGCAGTTCGTCGGCCAGGCAGCGTTTGGCCAGATCGGGAAAGCGCACGGCGCGCTGGCGGCCGATCTCCCAGCATTTGATCAGGCCTTTGTCGTGGGCTTCCCACAACTGGCTGCGGGTCAGGCCCGTGCGAAGGGGAACGTCGATCTGACGGTGGATGCGCTGGCTCATTCTGGTTCCTTGAAATCGGGTTTTATTGGACAGCTCCGCTGTGCCCGTTGCGGTGGATGGTAGGGGCGGGCGACACGGCTGGCAACAAGGTATTTCAGGGTGTAAGTGCAAGTTACGGGGGGAGGCATTGCGCGACTTTTGTTGAACATTTGTAGGCCTTCACTTGTGCGCTTATGGCGAGGGCGCTGGCTCCCGCTCGACCGCGAAATAGCCGCAGATCAGGGCCCTGCGCTGTTCCAGTAAAAATCCGGTGGCACAAAGAGGGGGCCGCTTCGCCCACCTGCCGGAGCCAGAGTCTTCGCCGCAGAGGGGGTGAAATGTTTAATTGTTGTAGGAATTCATTCCGCTAACCGGGATTGATGCGGGAGATGTCTGACAGTCTCTGGCGAAAAACGATGACGCCTTACGGTTGCCAACAGTTCTTCGCCCCGCTCAGTTTGCGGTCGAGGAAGCACGCCGCGCTGATCAGCGCCAGGTGCGTCAGGGCCTGGGGCGTGTTGCCCAGGTGGCGGCCGCGGCTGTCGAACTCTTCGGCGTACAGGCCCAGCGGATTGGCGTAGCGCAGCAACTGTTCGAACTCCAGGTGGGCCTTGTCCACTCGGCCTGCGCGGGCCAGGCATTCGACGTACCAGAACGAGCAGGCGGCGAACGCGCCTTCGGTGCCGGGCAGGCCGTCGATGCCGGTGTCGTCGTTGCGGTAGCGGTAGACCATGCCGTCGCGCACCAGGTGCCGTTCGATGGCGTCCAGGGTCGAGAGCCAGCGCGGATCCTTGGCGCTGACGAAGCGCACCAGGGGCATCAGCAGCATCGAGCCGTCGAGGGCGGTGCCGCCCAGGTACTGCACGAAATGGCCGCGCTCTTCGTTCCAGAAGTTGTCCCAGATGTCGCTGTGGATCGCCTGGCGCGTTTGGTCCCAGCGGGCGAACGGCGCCGGCAGCGAACGCTTCGAGGCCAGGCGGATGGCCCGGTCCAGCGCCACCCAGCCCATCAGCCGCGAGTGCAGGAAGTGATGCTGCTCACCGCGCATTTCCCAGATGCCCACGTCTTCGTTCTGCCAGGTCTCACAGACCTGATCGACCACTTCCTGCACGTGCTTCCAGCCCTCGTGGGAAATGGCGTCGCCGTACTTGTTGACCAGGTACACCGCGTCCATCAGTTCGCCGAAGATGTCCAGCTGGATCTGTTCATAGGCCTGGTTGCCGATGCGCACCGGCCGGGCCCCGCCGTGGCCGGACAAATGGGTGAGTTCGGTCTCCGGCAGTTCCTGACGCCCGTCGACGGCGTACAGGATGTTGAGTTTCATCGGCTGGCCCCGGCAGTCGCTGACCCGGCCGCGCAGCCAGCGCATGTAGTCGTTGGCCTCGTCGACGAAGCCCAGGCGCATGAAGGCGTACACGGTGAAGGAGGCGTCGCGGATCCAGGTGTAGCGGTAGTCCCAGTTGCGTGTGCCGGCGGGCGTTTCCGGCAGGCCGAACGTGGCGGCGGCGAGGATCGCGCCGTGCTCGCGGGAGGTCAGCAGTTTCATCGCCAGGGCCGAGCGGTTGACCATTTCCCGCCAGCGTCCGCGGTAGGTGGACTGGCGGAGCCAGTCGCGCCAGAACTTCAGCGTGCGCTCCAGGTAGAGGTCGCCGTGGTCTTCGCCCAGGCGCGGGTCGTCGCCGGCGCCGAGCATGAAGGCGGCGCGCTGATCCTGCTTGAGGGTGAATTCGGCGACGGCGGCCTGCGCCTCGATGCGCATCGGCTGATCCGAGGTCAGGCGCAGGGTCGGCTGGCCGTCGGCGCTGAAGGTCACGTCCTGTTTGTCCACTTGGGCGCGGGTGGCGGCGCGGCCATAGTCGTGGCGCACCGCGCAGCGCAACCGGAACGTCGCCTGGCCGCTGACCACCCGCACCCGGCGCATCAGCAGCGGCAAGGTGTCGCTGCGGTCGCCGACCGGCAGCAGGTCGGTGATCTCGACCACGGCGCGCTCACTGAGCCAGCGCGTCTGCAGGACGTTGGTGTCCGGCAGGTAGATCTGTTCCCGGCGTGCCTCGGGCAGGTCCGGCGCCAGCTGGAAGATCCCCGCGTCGGGGGTGTCCAGCAGCGAGCAGAAGATCGACGGGCTGTCGAACTCGGGCCAGCAGAAGAAATCCACGCTGCCCTGGTCGTTGACCAGCGCGGCGCTGCGCATGTCGCCGATGATGCCGTGGGCATCGATGGCGCTCTGGCGTTCCGGTTGATGCTCGGCCATGGCGTGGGGGCTCCGGGGCAGGGGATGTATTCAGCTGACCGGAGCGTGGCGGTCAGAGTTCATCCCCGAACATGAAAACCCAGACCGCTCCAGAGCCGTTCGCGGCCGCTGTGGCGGTGCCGGTCGAGGCTGCCCGCCCCCCCAGCGTTTGACCGCTCTCAGGTGGCGGGCCGGCAGCGGGCCGTTTCGGCCCAGCGTGCGACGGTGTCGACGCCGAACGTCTCGACGATGCGTCGCAGCCAAACGGTGAAACGCTGCGGATCCGCTTGCAGTTGCTGCGTCAGCGTCTCCAGCGTCAGCCATTGCCAGTCCTGGGCCTCTTCGGGATTGGCCTGCGGGTCGGCCGTGCCGAGCCCGATCAGGATGTGGTCGTATTCATGTTCGATGAGCTGATCGGTCACCTGTTCGCGATAGAGCATCGCGGTGACTTCTTGCAGTTCGCAGTCGAGCCCCATCTCCTCCCGGAGGCGCCGTCGGGCGGCCGCCGAGGTGCGTTCGCCCGGCCGGGGATGGCCGCAGCAGGTGTTGGTCCACAGGCCGGCGGAATGGTATTTGCCGGCCGCGCGCCGCTGCAGCAGCAAGCGCCCGTGCAGGTCGAAAATGAAGATGGAAAAGGCGCGGTGGCGCAGGCCTTGGCGGTGCACCTGCATCTTGGGCGCGCTGCCCGTGGGGCGGTCTTGGGGGGAGACCAGGATCAGCATCTCTTCCATGGCTTTGGCTCGCATGAAGGCCTTCGCGGCTGGGCGTGACGGCTGACCCGACTGGCGGGTGAACAACAGGCGCGGGTGATCGGTACCGTTGAAAAAATAGCCCGACGCCACCGGTTTCGCCAAACGGCCCGACGGACGCGGGCTTCACACTCCACCAACAAATCGGCGCTTTTGCGCCCACGGGCCTTTGTGGCAAGTTGCAGGCCCCTGACGAGACCGCACCCGATGGCCAACCCTTACCGCGAACTGTTCAACGCCCCCGGCGCCCGCAATTTTGTGATCGCCGGGATGATCGCGCGCATGCCGATCTCCATGACCGGCATCGGCGTGATCACCATGCTGTCCCAGCTCAAGGGCGGCTACAGCCTGGCCGGTGGGGTGGCGGCGACGTTCGCGCTCGCCACGGCGTTTTGTGCGCCGCAGGTGTCGCGGCTGGTGGACCGGTTCGGCCAGGGCCGGGTGCTGCCGGTGTCGGCGCTGATCGGCGGCGGGGCGCTGCTGATGTTGCTGCTGTGCACCCGCTTGCAGATGCCGTACTGGACGCTGTTCGTCTGCGCCGCGTTGGCCGGCTGCATGCCGAGCATGTCGGCGATGGTGCGGGCGCGCTGGACCGAGATCTACCGCGGCCAGCCGCAGTTGCAGACCGCCTATGCGCTGGAGTCGGTGCTCGACGAGGTCTGCTTCATCGTCGGCCCGCCGCTGTCGGTGGGCCTGTGCGTGGCGGTGTTCCCCGAGGCCGGGCCGCTGGCGGCGCTGCTGATGCTGGCGGTGGGCGTCACCGCGTTCGTGGCCCAGCGCGGCACCGAGCCGCCGGTGCATCCTCATGAAGAACACCATCGGGGCTCGATCATCCGTTCGCCGGACATCCGCCTGCTGTTGCTGCTGATGGTCGCCATGGGCGTCATCGTCGGCGTGGTGGATGTGGTCAGCGTGGCCTTCGCCCAGCAGCAGGGCCAGCCGGCGGCGGCGAGCATCGTGCTGTCGGTGTACGCCATCGGCTCGTGCCTGGCCGGCATCGCGTTCGGGGCGATGCGCTCGCGGCTGCCGCTGCCGCAACTGTTCATGTACGGCGGGATAGCGACGGCAGTGACCACGCTGCCGCTGTTGCTGGCGGGCAACATCGTCGGGCTGTCGGTGGCGGTGTTCATCGCCGGGCTGTTCTTCTCGCCGACCCTGATCGTCGCCATGGCGCTGGTCGAGCGCATCGTGCCGCCGGCCAAGCTCACCGAAGGGCTGACCTGGCTGGTCACGGGCCTGAGCATCGGCGTGGCGGTGGGCGCGGCCGGTTCCGGCGCGCTGGTGGATGCCTTCGGCGCCCGCAGCGGGTTCTGGCTGGCGATCGCGGCGGGGGCGGTGGTGCTGGGTTCTGCGATCCAGAGCTACCGACACCTCAAGTAACGCCCGATCTTCTGTGGAAGTCGCTGTCCGGCGGTGCCCATACTGACGTCATCGCTGGCAAGCCAGCTCCCACAGGTTAGCCTGCACGACACAGATCCGATGTGGGAGATTCTATGGTTGAGGCAAAGCCCTCAGCCTGCTTTTGGTTCATATTCGCTTTGCCCTTTGAGCAGGGCGAATACGATCCGGGCCAGTTTGC
>NZ_NEIZ01000053.1:0-586 GCF_002113645.1 Pseudomonas sp. B35(2017)
GCGGCGCCGGCGCGGACACCCTGATCGGCGGCGCCGGCAGCGACAGCTACGTCATCGACAACGTCGGCGACGTGATCATCGAGCAGGGCCCGTCGGCCACCGACGTCGACTCGGTGTACTCCTACATCGACTACACCCTGGGCGCCAACCTCGAGAACCTCAACCTGGTCGGCGGCGCCCTCAACGCCACCGGCAACGCCCTGAACAACGTCCTGCGGGGCAACGACAACGACAACCGCCTGATCGGCGGCGCCGGCCTGGACATCATGATCGGCGGCAAGGGCAACGACACCTACGGCCTCGACCAGGCCGGCGAGCTCGCCCTCGTCCAGGAACTGGCCAACGAAGGCACCGACCGCCTGGAGATCTCGTACAGCGCGACCGCCCAGAGCAGCACCGTCGACCTGGGCCTGGCCAACCTGCAGAACGTCGAGGACGTCACCCTCCTCGGCGCCGGCGACTTCACCGTCTACGGCAACGCCCTGAGCAACACCCTGATCGGCAACGCCGGCAACAACACCCTCAACGGCGGCGCCGGCGCGGACACCCTGATCGGCGGCGCCGGCAGCGACAGCTACGTCATCGA
>NZ_NEIZ01000009.1:0-209543 GCF_002113645.1 Pseudomonas sp. B35(2017)
GGTTGGCTGGCCGGACTGCGGGTCACGCGGGATGATCACGTCGTGGCTGAACGCCTGAACCATGACCTGGTCTTCGTGACCTTCCTGGTAGGTGTTGCCCACGGAGTCGGCGGTGAAGGCGCCGGCAGTGATCAGGCCTTGTTTTTCGCCGGTGACCGACATGTACGCTGGTGTTGCCATGGGAGGTGCTCCTTGCGGATTGAGTTAGGGTGCCCGGGAGGCGAAATCGCCCGGTGGGTGCCTGACTGTTATCAAGGAGCGTGCCAGAAATGAAAAACCCCTATAAATCCGTGATTTATAGGGTTCTGTTTTGATGGAGGCCGATCATGTCGGTGGAAACCCATGAAAAGTGCGCAAGAAGTTGCGCAGTACTGCGCAACTTCTTGCGCACTTGGCTGGAAGCCACGTCGTTCAAGGCCTCCAGCGTGCTGTGTCAGGCATTTCACGGAATAAGTGCGCAACTTCTTGCGCAACACCGTTTGGGCTGACCTCAAAGCCGCAGCCGCAAAGTTTCAAACAGCGCACGATCTTCCTTTTTGGCCGAACGGGCATGGCTTCGTATGACGAGCAACAGACACTCGATGAAACACGTGGCCGGGTTGCTTAGCGCGCTGTCGCGCCGCGTCACGACACTCAGTTGCCGGGTGTCGAACTGTTCCTCCAGCTTCAAGGACACCAAGCGTCCCAGAAATGGCGGTGCGGTGCTGACGATGGACGGTCCCCAGGCGCACATGTCGGCCCGTTCGACCAGCACCTGCAAAAGCGCGAGCGAGTGAGCACGCACGATACGGCTTTCTTCGATCTGCGCGCCGTGATTCCAGAACAGCTCCCGCATCAGCCCGTCGTGCCCGTCCGGTGCGTAGTTCAGAACCCAGGTTTCACCCAACAGCTCGTGAATGGATCGCGCGTGCTGCAGGGGATGCCCCTCGCGAACCATCACGGAGGTCTCGTAGTCGAGCAACGTTTCGCTGGCGAACTCCTGGCTCGATAGAGCAGGGTGGAGCTGGCCAACCGCGAAATCCATGCTGCCATCGCGCAGCAACGGTTGCGCGACGGCCATCAGTCCTTCGAACAACTCCAGTCTGATGTGTGGCATACGAGTGCGGAAAGCCACCACCACCTCAGGCAGGAATGTCAGGGCGACCCAGGGCGTGATCCCCACGCAAAGCCGGCCTTGGGCATTGCCACGCATATGATCGAGTTCGGCCTGTGCGAGCTCCAGTTGCTTGAGCACCAGCCTGGCGTGAGTCAGCAGCACTTTGCCGTATTCCGTGAAGCTCAGGCCGCTGACGGTTCGATTGAAAAGCGGAAGCTGCTGGTTGGTTTCCAGCTCGCGCAGCGCTTTGGTGACGGCGGCCTGGGAAACATTCAAGGAACGCGCGGCCGCACGGATACTGCCGGTCTCGGCGCTGGCAATCAGCGCCTGCAATTGATGTAGTTTCATCCGCCTACCCAAATGACAACTGATGGTTGTCATCATAACCAAATTGCGCCTCCCCAGCCCTGCAGCCGTTCCCTAAGATCGGGCCCAGCAGCGTTTGCTGCTGCACAGCTTCCGTCCAAGGAGAACATCGATGAATGCCAGCCCGGTTCTACCTGGTATTGCCGAGATACAAGATGAAATGGTTGCAATACGTCACCGCATTCATGCGCACCCTGAACTGGGATTTGAAGAGTTCGCCACTGGCGAGTTGGTGGCAGCGTATTTGACTCAGTGGGGTTACGAGGTCACGCCTGGGGTGGGCAGGACGGGGGTGGTTGGCACCCTGAAGAACGGCGAGGGCCGATCCATCGGTTTGCGCGCCGATATGGATGCGTTGCCGATACAGGAAAACTCGGGCGTGCCCCATGCCAGCCAAATCAGCGGGGTGATGCATGCCTGCGGCCATGACGGCCATACGGCCGTCTTGTTGGCGGCTGCGCACTGCCTGGCCCGGACGCGGCCGTTCAAAGGCACTGTGCACCTGATTTTCCAACCGGCGGAAGAAGGGCTGGGCGGCGCCAGAGAAATGCTGGAGGACGGCCTGCTGGAGCGGTTTCCGTGTGACGCGATCTTCGCCATGCATAACGTGCCAGGCTACCCCATCGGCCATTTGGGCTTTTACAACGGCCCCTTCATGGCGTCCGCCGACACGGTAAACATCAGAATCATCGGCAACGGTGGCCATGGTGCGGCGCCGCACAAGGCCATCGACCCGGTGGTGGTCGGTGCCTCGATCGTCATGGCGCTGCAAAGCATTGTTGCGCGCAACGTGAATCCGCAGGAAACGGCCGTTATCACAGTAGGTTCGTTGCTTGCCGGGAGCGCCTCGAATGTCATCCCGCCCCATGCGGACTTGAGCTTGAGCGTACGTGCGCTGACTCCAGAGGTGCGCGATTTGCTGGAGTCCCGAATCACTGAGTTGGTCAAGGGGCAGGCCATGAGTTATGGCGCCCGGGCCCGCATCGATTACCAGCGCTGCCACCCAGTGCTGATCAATGACCCCCAGCAGACGGCATTTGCCCGCGAGGTCGCTCGCGACTGGCTTGGAGCGCAATGCCTGATCGATGATTTGCGGCCTTTCACGGCCAGCGAGGACTTTGCTTTTGTCCTGGAAAAGTGCCCGGGCAGCTATCTGGTGATCGGTAACGGTGAAGGAGAGGGGGAGTGCCCGCTGCACAACCCTGGCTATGACTTCAATGATGAATGCCTGCCGATCGGTGCGAGCTACTGGGTCAAGTTGGTCGAACGTTTCCTGAGTTGATCTCCAGTTGTGCCTATAAAAACTGCGACCTGAAGAGAACAAAAAATGAAAAAAGTGATTGCGGCCGTTTCCCTGGTGATCTTGAGTGCCTCTGGTTTGGCGGGTGCGGCCGACTGGTCCGGTAAAGTCTTGAGGCTGGGGGTGGACCCAACGTATCCGCCGCTGGAGTACAAGAACCAGGACGGCACCCTGACGGGCTTCGGCGTCGACATCGCCGAGGCGTTGTGCGCCGAACTGAAAGCCCGATGTGTCTGGGTGGAAAGCAGTTGGGATGGAATGATACCGGGGCTTCTGGCGCGCAAGTTTGATGCTGTGGCGTCTTCGATGACCATCACCCCCAAACGCCTTGAGCAGATCGCCTTCACCGACAAGGTGTCCAACGCACCATCGCGGCTGGTGGCCAAACGTGGCTCAGGACTTGAGCCCACGGTCGACTCGCTCAAGGGCAAGCGGATCGGTGTGGAGCAGGGATCAACCCAGGAAAGCTACGCCAAAGCGGTTTGGGGGCGGAACGGGGTAGAGGTTCTTTCCTATCAAAATCAGGATCAGGTCTACGCCGATCTTGTGGTGGGGCGCCTGGATGCTTCGTTGCAAGGCGCCATTCAAGCCAGTTATGGCTTCCTGAAAACAACGCAGGGTCAGGACTTTGAGCTTACGGGTGTCACGCTGGATGATCCGACTTACTTTGGCGTGGGCGATGGCCTTGGACTGCGCAAGGCTGATGTCGCGTTGCGTGAGGACTTGAACAAGGCTTTGGCCGCCATTCTTGCCAACGGCACTTATGCGCAGATCAACAACAAATACTTCGATTTTGATGTCTACGGTGCCAAGTAGCATCGAGCTGACCAATGCCGGCAACCTCGACCTGCCATTGTCAGAGCTGCGACGGCGCCAGCGGCCCCAACGGCTACCGCCTGGCGCAATCCTCCGAGTCCGTCATATCCAATTGATTCATAAGCCATAAAAAATTCTTGTAGCGTGCTCGCGGCATTGCTGGTCAAATGCGCTGCCAGGAGTTGGTCAATTGATCAGGTCGAATGATCATAATACTGATGGCTACCAGACCGATGGGATAGTTGATGACCAAACCATCTCCTTGGCCTGGGTGCCTATATGGTTAGAGGGTTGGTATGAGAACAATAATCGTCGCATCACTGGTGGTATCGCTTGCGGGATGCGGGCTGAACGAACAGCCGGCTGAGAAACCCAATACAGACTGGGAGTTTCTTGGAAACTCCAGCGAGATGCAGCATTCCTCGTCGCTGAAGGCCATCAACAAGGAAACCGTTGGTTCACTGGGCCTGGCCTGGTGGGTGGATCTCCCGGTCAGTGACGGTCTGGTAGGCAACCCCCTGGTCAAGGACGGCATTGTTTTTCAAGGAGCGCCCAACGGCCAGGTCATTGCCAACGATGTAAAGACCGGCCGGCTGATCTGGAATTTCAAAGATGAGAATGCGCAGCAGGGCTCATCGTTCGCAGGCTATTGGGGGCGTCGATTCAATCGCGGTGTGGCACTGAGTGGCAGCAATGTCGTCATCGCCTCGGGTGACTGCCGCCTGATCGCGGTCGACCAGCGCACGGGCAAGAAAGTGTGGGAGGCGACATCGTGCGACTCCGCCGACATGTACGCGATTACCGCGGCGCCACGGGTGGGCAATGGCTTGGTGTTCACCGGCAATGCCTGCCTCGACACCGGAACGACCCGCGGCTATGTCGATGCCTTCGACGCCAAGAGCGGTGCTCATCGTTGGCGTTTCTACACGGTGCCTGACGATCCCTCGAAGCCGCAATCGGCGCTGTATGAGAATGCGGCCAAGACCTGGGGCAAAGACTGGTACTCGAAGACCCACGGGTGTGGCAGTGCCTGGGATGCGATGACCTATGACCCGAAGTTGAACCTGCTCTACATAGGGGTAGGGGGGCCGGCGCCGTTCGATCCGTCCAAGCGTGGCGAACAGGCGGGCGATGAGCTGTTCACCAACTCCATCGTGGCCCTGGACGCCAGCACGGGCGAGTACAAATGGCATTTCAAGCAAACGCCCCAGGATGCTTGGAACTATGACTCCAGCGTCGGCATCATGATTGCCGACATCACCGTGAACGGGCAGTCGAAACGGGCGGTGCTGAGCGTGCCGAAGAGTGGCTTCGCCTACGCCCTGGATGCTCAGATCGGCAAGTTCATTTCCGGCGGTGCCTACATGCCGATGGAATGGGCTTCAGGATTGGACGCCAATGGTCGTCCGATCATGAAGCGGGAAGGGCAGTATTGGCTCAATGACGCCAAGCAGTACATGCAGTTGCCCAATGGCCTGGGTGCCCATGGTTGGGAAGCGCTGGCCTTCAATCCGGACGACGAGACGGTGTTCATTCCTGCCATGTCTCAGCCGACGATGGTCAAGGATGATCCCGACTCCGCGCTCGGCGGCCAGTCGTTCGAGCCCATTCAGCGCTCTGCCGATGGCCAGTACGAAACCTACGGCGAAACCGTTGCCTGGGATGTACGCCACAACAGCGTGAAGTGGCGGTCGCGCTTGCCGATGCCTACCAACGGCGGCCTGCTGCATACGGCCGGTGGCCTGGTGTTCCAAGGCACCGGTGACGGGCGCATGCAGGTGCTGGACGCAGCGACGGGCAAGACACTGTGGAGCCACGAGATCGGTGGCGCGGTAAGGGCCGCACCGTCGACCGTCATGGTTGACGGCGAGCAATACGTTCTGCTGGCGACCGGTACCGGCACTGCGGCAGCAACCGGGTCGCTGAACGCAGACGCGGCTTCCGCGCCGAAGGCCAGGACCACGCCACGGTTACTGGCGTTCAAGTTGGGCGGCGTCAAGGAATACCCACCGTTCGCACAAGTGCAAAAGGTGCCGGCGCCGCTCACGCCCCGGCAGCCAGAAGCACTGACAGCCCTTGGCCGCAAGCTGTTCGAGGGCAGCGGCTGCATCGAGTGCCATGGTTTTCGCGGCAACGCTGCCGGCGGCCGTGTGCCCAATCTCATCTACGCGCCACCACCGAGCTACGACTTCTTCGAAGCCGTCGTGCGCCAAGGCGTACTGTCCAAGGCTGGCGGCGGAATGCCGGCGTTTGCGGATTTTACCGATGATCAGCTCAAGGCCGTTTTTGCCTACCTGATCAACCAGGCTTGGGACGCCCACGAGGGTAAGGCGCCGGTGGCCGGCAATCCCTGAACGAACACAAGGTTTACGCGGCGGACAAGGACGGACGCTGCCTTTTATCAATTCACCAACCGAGAGAGCACGCACTATGTGGACCAAACCCAGCTATACCGACTTGCGCATTGGCTTTGAAGTGACGATGTACTTTGCCAATCGTTGAGTGCTGAGGCATTCGAAGGAGGCGTCAGCCTAGGCTTGACGCCTTCTTAACTGCCCTGCCTGGCATCAGAGACAGGAACAGGTTCGATCCTACGAACAAAGAAGGAACAGTCGGAATCGTCGATCGGGATTTTTTTGCCTAGGCTTAATCCGAGGCCAAACCGATTTCAGCCCGGGTGGTGGCCCAGCCGGGATGCCTTGGAAGCATTACGCCACCTGACTGTATGGGCAAAACACTTACACCTGACTCAACGGCAGGCCTTGATGTCTGTTCATTGTCGAAGCCAACGTTAGGCTAAGTGCTCTCCGCCTCGCTGAGTGGGGGCGGCAGTTGGCTATTCGAGTAGTTGGTGCTTCGAATATGTCTATCTGGGTCTTGCTCCGCCAATACCTGAATCTTGCGCAGACCCTTTGTTGCCGATCTATAACCTAACTGTGCAATGGCAAAGTAGGTGTGGATCGACATGTACATCACAAAAAGCTTCACCCCCCAAGAGCTGTTCGAGAAGGTATGGACTACTCCTGTGCTGAGGCTTGCTCGCGAAATCGGGGTATCCGATGTCGGTCTGTCAAAGGCCTGCAGGAAGGCCGGCATTATCCTGCCGGCGCGAGGGCACTGGGCAAAGCCTGAGGCAAAAAGGCCACAGCGCCCTAAGCCGCCAGCGCAAACCGACCTGATTGAGTTCTCTGTCTTGGACATCCAGAAGGCCCAATTGGGCGTCGAGATGAGGGTAAAACCTGAGCCGTTGCTGGTTGCGGTATCCACAGAGTTGGTTGAGCCTCATCCCCATGTGAGGAAATGGCTCTCTGCAGCTCGCAAGGCCAAAGTGGTGGAGGGAGCGCTGGATCTCTCAAGTTCATGCGTTCTGTCAGCCCGAGTCTCCAGTGATTCGATAGCCCGCTGTGCGCTGATTTTCGACACGCTGATCAAGGAGAGCGAAAAGCGTGGTTATCTTTTCTCCATCACTGCGAGTGCAACCCACGTAATCGTGGATCATGAGCAGCTAAAAATCTCGATCAGTGAAAAGCTGAAACGGTTCGAAATACCACGGCCTCCACCCAAACCGTTAAGGCCAGGCCAAGCCTGGAGACCAGATTTTGCCGGTTTGTCCAGATCCAGATTTGGATGGGAATCGACAGGTATTCTCACCTTGTCAGTAGATGTCAGGACACTGACTCAGGAGAGAAAAAACTGGACAGACAGAGACAAAGAGCAGATCGAAAAAAGACTCGGGCAGGTGCTTATTGCTCTCCCAAGGTTGGCCCAATCAGTAAAAGCAAAGCGGGCGGCTGATGAAGATTGGCAACGCAAATGGGATCGTGATCAGCAACTCAAGCGAGAGGCTCACGACGCAGAGGAGCGCCGCGTGAGGCTGCAGACTTCTCTGGTGTGCAATACCGAGTCGTGGGAGCGGGCCATGCGCATTGAAGCGTTCATCCAAGCCACCATCGACGCGACGCCACAGGATGAGCAATCCCAACAACAACTTGCACTCTGGGTTTGTTGGGCCCGCCATGAAGTGCAAAGGCTCAATCCGTTGGTCAACGGCGCCTCGGCGGTAACCCGCATGAGCACATCCGCCACTGTTGTTTACGGGGAGCAACGTTCCTTCTATGGCTTCAGATCGGTGAAGCTCCATGATTGGTGGGCCTAACTCAGTAAAGCCCAGGTTCAATTCGTAGGTCAAAATGTATGAAAACGAAGTTGAGGATCTGATTAATGCAAAAGGCTGAAGCTGTTTATCCTGACGAGTCGCAAAAGGAAATTTGTGACAAGTATGGAATGCCTGTGCAAGTGCCTGAAGAAATGGTCGCCGTTGCCATTGACTCGCTTGGCCAGTCACCGATTTACGGTACGAGAGTTCAATTGCCGGAAGGCGGAAATATCAGCTGGTTCATTCATTGTGGTGAGTACTCGGCAGCAGATGACTTCTACAAGCCGGTTCATGTTCACCACCTCAGTGAGATGCTGCCAGAGGTTGTGAATTATCTCTGCCTGCCCACTGGAGCAAAATTCATTATCGACACAGCCGGTTATGAAGATGTCTGGATGGAGACGTAGGAAAGGGTGAGATCGGATCACCTCCGGTTTCATACCTGATGTATCCAGTAGACCAATTTGGACAGCCAGAAGTCTGGTCAAAGGAATGACAACATGAAAGACGCAATCCGCTTGGGTGACTCCACCACACACGGTGGCAAGGTGCTCGAAGCGTTCTCCCAGACCGACCTCAACGGCAAGCCGATTGCCGGGGTCGGTCACAAAGTCAGTTGCCCATTGTGCAAAGGAGTTTTCCCGATCGCAGAGGGCAGCAGCACCTACACCGTCGACGGCACGCCCATCGCACTGGACGGCATGAAAACCGCCTGCGGGGCTGCACTGATTGCCAGTGGCCCGAAAGGCGCCGTGATCAGCTAAATAAAAATTTGAATTTCGTCTGAGCCCATGTTCCCGGGCGCGGCTTGTTGTCGCGCTTACTGGGGGCAATGCGCCTGATACACCATTTCCGCTACCCCCAGGCCTGCTGGCTGGTAAGACGCTTCCATGACTGACACCGCTGCTGTTGTAAAACGTGAACCCCAGGTTGCCATCGTTCCGTTGAATGCCATCGACATCCAGGACGTTGCCAGTAGCGCCGCGACTTTGACAGCCGACGTGGTCAGTCCTCTTATCGTTATGACCCGGTCGGTAGATTGCTCAGTGCTGTGAGCCGTTTGGGCGCAGAAAACTTTGATTTCGACCCGGCGGGTAACTTGTTGGATAAAAAAACTGTTGAGACTCGCCGTCCGCTGGAGTTGACGCCACCACACAGCAAACTGCTCGACAACCTGCTGCGGGAATACGCCGGCACCCACTACGAATACGATGAGCGCGGCAATCAGATCAAGCGCTGGCAAAACGGCACGTACAGCCAGATGCGCTGGGATCTGTTTGATCGTCTGTGCATTTCGATGACGCTCGGTTGTCGGTTCAGTATGTCTATGACGCCTTGGGGCGACGTTTGCTCAAACACTCGAACGTGCATTACAAACAAAGGTCGGAGGCAGGCTCGTTGTGGAACCGCAGCGAGCGGGCGCGGGTGCAGCGTGAACATGGCTGTGGTTTCACGCTTTACGGTTGGGATGGCGATAACCTAGCGTGGGAGAGTCGTCTTGCGCAGCAGGATGGGGAGGTGGGGAGAACGGTTCACTACGTCTTCGAACCAGGCACGTTTATTCCTGTGGCCCAAGCGCTGACGCATAGCGCTATCAATCTGATGGGATTGCCGAGCTACGACGAAGACTACAGTGTGGATGAGGATCCATTGTGGAATCACTCGCCGGTATCGCCACCTATTGACGTGCTGACATGGTATCAGTGCGATCATCTGGGCACGCCTCAGGAGCTGACGGATCAGAACGGTGAGGTCGCTTGGAGTGCGCAGTACAAGGCTTGGGGGGAAGTGCGTGAGCAGCGTTCGGCCTTGGCATTGCAAGAGGGGGTGACAAACCCGATTCGATTCCAGGGGCAATATTACGATCATGAGACTGGGCTGCATTACAACCGGTATCGGTACTATGACCCTGGCGTTGGGCGTTTTATCAGTCAAGATCCGATAAGGTATTCAGGTGGACTGAACCTATATTTTTATGGGCCCAACGCCATTGGGTTAGTTGACCCGCTTGGCCTAGCAGGCCACAAAGTTGGAGCAAATACTGCTGGTCCAGACGTATTGGCTCGTGGTGTGCATGTGAATGTCAACGGTTCCGGATTGCCTCCTGCAGGCGGTCACATTTCCTTGAAACCGAACAGCGAGGGAACTCATGTCGTGCTCGAACCTGCTGACAAGGCCACGCGTGATATGAGCAAGTCTCAGTGGGGAAAAGCTTGCGAATGCGTAATAAAGTACCTTGATAAACAAAGTAACGTAGACCGATTGGCTAAAGCCGCTCAGGCGGGGGTTGATGCAAATCCTAACTCCGGTCGAGTACCGGAGTTAAAACAGTTAGGTTCTATTCTAGGTAGGCATCATGCCGCTGGAACAAATCCCATAGCGCGCTAACGTAGGGTGGTTATGCTTTCAACGAATTTTTACGGATTTATTGATTTTTTCATGGGCGGAGAAATTGAGCTTCAACCAAAAGATGTTGGATTGAATAGCTTCTCCGAATCAGAGTTTTTTGAGAATAATTATGAGCTAATAGGGGAGTCGTCGGATTTTCACTTTTTTGAAAAAGCCCACGACGTACCGTATTTCAATCGAAAGGCAATAATACTTTTAAAGTATTATTTTAACGGTGATGAACGCTTGGGGGTGGGACTATCCGTGACAGGAGGGGTGCGGTTAACTTCATTTCTGAAGAGATTGATAACTTCCTCGGATAAGAAACTCGAGATTACTCCTCAAATGGACTTTTATTTTTCTGATGACTTCCACGCCGGCGCTGTGATTATCAACAAACGAATGGTTGTACGCTTCGAACAATGGGGGAAGCGTAATGCATATGTAATTTCGACGCTAGAATGTGATTTTGGTAAGGAAGAATTTGGTTCAATGGCAACGCAGGCAGTGATGAGTATGTTCGATCACATTAGTCAACAGTCGATGCTTGATAATCCTGAAAAAAAGACGAGCGCATACGGTCGTCTAGTCAATAAGCTGAAAATACTCTCAATATGAGTTTTCGTAGTGGGATGGACTGGTAGAAGTCATATGGGTGCCTAGCGCCGCTAGGTATCCACCGTTTTCACTCGTCGCCCTTACGGCTCGCTGCTGATGTCTAATCTAGCGTCAGCAGTGTGTCTGGGCTCATGCCACGGGTTTAATCAGCGCGAAGGGTCGAGTTTTAAATTGGATTTTTCGGCTTCTCGTCTGGTTGATTCTCTGGGTGTAAAGCCTTGGCATCGGAGTCGCACGTGCCACACGGTCATACTTGCCGGGACGAAAGCTAGACGGTAACGGAGGAGGGTGCCGGTGTCTGTCCGGCTACGGACGCTACAAGTCCGATGCACAGTTCATCCCTCAGGGAAGGGAGCAACACTATGGCAGCAAGCTTTAAATACGATTCAAAACCCTCCTCACCTCAAAGGTCACTAGGCTCTGTACGAAAAGAGATGTCGCAAACACCGCATAGAACAAGCCAGTGAGACCATGGCAGCGTAGCTTTTCGCGAGTTTGTCGAAGCGCGTTACGATCCGGCGGTTCTCTTTCAGCCAGCCAAACATCCGTGGGATGACGGGTTGCATTCGATATTGGTCGCAGTAGCGGCGTAGCGCTGTCCACTGGTGATATCTCACGATTTCGTGCCGGGAAGCCAAAACCATAGCTCTAGGATGGGTCTAGTGCAGAGCAGTTCTCAGCCCAGTTATTCCAACAAATATTTTAGGAAAACTCGCGTCAGGCTTGATCTTCAGCAATCCGAGCGGTGGATTGGCGCGGAATTCTGCCTATGCCGCCAGAGCGTTCGGGCCCAGAAGTGTCTCGTCAAATCTTCACCAAAAGCGCTGCGGGTTATGTCTCGCGATTTCTTCGAAATATAGATAACTTATTGTTTTTATTGGAATTTATCTTAATTTCGCAAGCGTGGATACGCGACGTTGTCTCACGATTGATTGATAGACTCTGAGCTAGTAACAAAATGAAGGAATAGGCTGAAACCCTCGCAAATAAAGGCTTACAGGCCAACTGCCGGCTACACGGTAGTCTCATAATTACGTTGCAACAGTTGGTGAGGCCTGCACTACATTTTTCGTAATGCCCAGTAAAATCAATCTGTTAAGCGCTTTTCGAAGCAACGTCTATTTATATCGCGATTGCCTCAGATGCCATCGCAAACGACTGATTTTACGTCAAACGGGGTTTCTTGGAATTCCGACCGGGGATTGGTGGAAATGGACAGCTCATGAACACATCTGACATGGCATCTGGTTTAACATAATATACATTATGCGTACTTTTATGTGAGGCGTACCGAGCCGTCCTGCCCAGATTGAAAGCCACCACCTGGGCTACTAGAGCCTCTTTCCATTCCCTCAACCACCGGCTTGTCAATAGCACACTTGAGCGACTGTTCCGGATCCAGCCTGGTGTTAGGCTTCAATCGCGTCACCTCACGCGAATGGCCGATCTGTTCAGATTGTTGGTTCATGCAGGTCTGGCCAATGCATACGCTGCATGTCAGATAACTGAAGGGATTCGAACATGAAAAAGTCCATAGCGGCTCTGGCCGTATCCGCGACGCTCGTACTCACCGCAACGGTCGCGAACGCTTCCGTGCATCCGACCGCCATCAAGGCTCCGCAAACCGTCAATCCGGTGACAGCCTCACTGGATACGCCTTTCGGAACGCAGGCAAAAGCCGGCGAGATCAAGTTGGCGAGTCTGGCTAGAAGTTGCTCCGATGAACGCTATTCCTGGTGGGAGTACAGCGGCTGGGAAATCGTTGGCTGTCTCGTTAGCGGCCAGTGGTAACTGTTAAGGCGGCCCTGGTGCGTGAGCGCGCACCGGGCCTGTCAATTGCGCCCTGTCCCGTCCCAACTAGGCATCACAACGCCAGTCTGTCGATCAGATCCCGATGTTGCGGAAACCGCTCACAGAGCTCATCTCGTTCGCCCAGCCTCATGTCCGCATAGTCGAAGCCCGGCGATACAGCCTCGCTGATCAAACCGAATCCGTTCGCCCCATCCAGTAACCGCGAGGCCTTCCAGACACCGCCAGGCACGTAGAGCTGCAAGTGCTGGCCGGCCAAGACATCGGTGCCCATCACGACGGTTTTCAAGGTGCCGTCAGGCAGGATCAGGCTGTACTCGATCGCGTCGCCCACATGGTAGTAATGAACGATGTCGGATCGGTTCAGATGCAAATGCCCGATGGGCGCATTCTCGGTCAGCAAGTAGTAGATCGACGACATCAGAGGACGCTTGCCACCGGGCGTGTCGATCATGGGTTCGAGATCGTTTTGATACGTGCGCCGGTAGAAACCGCCTTCGGTGTGGGGTTCCAGGTTGAGTGCGACGGCCAGTTCCCGTGCGTCATATCGGTTCAATCGTCCAGTCCTCGCTGCGCTTGGTGTCACGATTAATATAACTACACTAAACAGTCATTTAGCGTAGTTATAATTTATTTGAATATTCGTCATCCATATCCCCACGCCACCGCTTGCGCGCATGCACGTAAGCCGCCAGATCGTTGTAGCCCAATTGAGCCGCGATTTCCGCCCGGCTCAGCCCCTGCAGCTCCAGATACTGTTCCGTCTCCGCGCGCACCCGGTCAAACAGCTGGCGGAACGTCAGGCCTTCCTCTTCCAGTCGCCGGCGCAACGTCCGGGCGCTTTGATGCAACGCTTGCGCCTGGGTTTCCAGGCTGGGCTTCTGGCTCGCGAGCAGATCCTGGCGGATCCCCTGCGCCACCCTTCCCGCCCAACCGCTCAGTTGATGCTGACGGGCCAGGCGTCGGTCCAGTTCCTGGCACAGCACCTCCATCATCCCGACATGTGCGGTAAGCAGCGGCCGCTGCAGACTGGCGCGATCGTAATACACACGATTGTGGCCGCAGCCGAACCGTACGTCCTCGCCGAACCACTGAGTGTATTCGGCGTGATAGTCAGGCTTCTCATGCGCGAAGCAGGCTCGCTGCGGCAGGATCGCGCTGTCCATTCCGGCCCGCAGCACGCTGACTGACATCACGCAGTAGTGCTCAACCACGTAACGCACCAGGCTCGCCGGCGCATCGATGCGCAGCTCCACGCCGAGCCAATCACCCTCCTCGACCAGTTCCACGTGGTCCATGTCCGACGCCAGCGACGCGTAGCGCGCCCAGAAGCGGATCGCCTCTTCGAGATCGGCGCTGAACAGGCAGGCATGGGCCAGCACGTGCCAGTCCTGGCGGCGGAAATGGGAGAAAAGATGCAGGCCGATGGCCGGATCATGGACGGCGGCCTTGGCCCAAAGCTGTTCCAGGGCGACCATGCTGTAGTGGGTTCGCGGCTGTGAGGAACGGCTGTGGAGATAACGCTCCAGCACCCGCCCCAACGGCCCGCGGTGAAACCGCTCCGGCATCGGGTTGGCCGCTTCTCGGGTGATTCTGTCCGTTTTGCGCATATCGTGCGGCGGGCCCTTGGTTTTTTATTGTCTGGCACCGGCCTTGTCGGCCCCAACCAGAGAGTGCCATGAATACAACAACAATAACCAACAGTCCGATCCCGATCATCAGCGCCATCCTGATCGGCTTCATCCTCCTCGAAATCGCCTGCGCCTGTTTCCGGCAGCCCCGTGCCCAACGCCGTGACGCGGTCATCGAAATCATCGGCTCAGGCCTGCTGATGGGCGTCACGCTGCCGCTGGTGACATTCCTCAGCGCCTGGCTGCTCGACCGTTTCGCGCCGCAGACCAAAGACAGCCTCGCCGGCCTGCATTGGCTGCTCGGGCTGGGCCTGTTCCTGGTGCTGGACGACATGACCCAATACTGGTGGCACCGCCTCAGCCACAAGGTGCCGTTCCTGTACTCGCTGCACCGTGCCCATCATTCGGCGCCGTACATGAGCATCCGCATCGTCTACCGCAACAACAGCTTCTATTACCTGCTGATGCCTGGGCTGTGGTTCTCCGGCGCCCTGCTCTACATGGGCCTGGCCCCGGTGTATTTCGGCTACCTGATCGTCAAGATGCTGGTGATTTTCGGGGCCCACAGCAGCGTGCCGTGGGATGACCGGCTGTACCGCATTGCGGCGCTGCGCCCGTTGATGTGGCTGCTGGAACGCACCATCTCGACCCCCGCCACCCACTCGGCGCACCACGGGCTGAATGCCGACGACGGCGTGACCCACTACAAGGGCAACTTCGGCAACCTGCTGTTCTTCTGGGACGTGCTGTTCGGTTCGGCCAGGATCACCCGGCGCCGGCCTGAGCATTACGGCATCGAGGACATGCGCCCGGTCAGTTGGCAGCACGAGCTGTTCTGGCCGCTGGTGCGCGACAAACGCCCGCAACCCCGGAAAACCGCCAACCAGGAGCTGGCCCAATGAGCCTGAACATCGTCCTCGTCGCCGGCTCCAGCCAGCCCGACAGTCAATCGGCGAAAGTCGCCAGGTACCTCGCGGGGCGCTTGCAAGACTTGCAACTTTGCAGCCGCCCCAACGTCATTGACCTGGGCCATGCGCCGCTGCCCTTATGGCCTGCCGAAGACACCCAAGGGATCTGGGCAGATCACGCCGCGTTGCTGCGCGAGGCAGACGCATTGGTTGTCCTCACCCCGGAATGGCACGGTATGGCCTGCCCGGCGCTGAAGAACCTGTTCGTCCACGCCGGCTACCGCGAACTGGGCCACAAGCCTGCGCTGCTGGTGGGCGTCTCGTCCGGCCAGGGCGGTGCCTACCCGCTCTGCGAGCTGCGTGCCTCAAGCTACAAGAACTGTCGCATCTGCTACCTGCCCGAACAATTGATCGTGCGTCAGGTGGAAACCGTGATGAACGGCCCGGAGAGCGCCGGTCCAGACGACCAGCGTATCCGCCGCCGCGCCGACTGGGCGCTTCACGTGCTCGGCGCATACGCCAAGGCGCTGGCCGGCCTCGGCGCCCGCCTGCACCCGGACGATCCGGAATTCGCCAACGGCATGTGAGGCCTTGCGCGTAACGGCCGGCCGCCGGGCTGGCCGTTGCGCGCCGTTGCGTCGCTCAGTTCCGCCGCTTCAGCGTCTCGCTGGGCAACTCCTTGAACAGGGCCCGGTAACTGCTGGAGAACCGCCCCAAATGCCAGAACGACCAATTCATCGCCACCTCGGCCACCGTGTTGGCCCCGCCGCTGCGGCCAAGCAGTTCGCGCCGGGCGCTGTTGAGCCGGCGCAGGCGCAGCCAATGGGTCGGGGACATGCCGGTGTAGGCCTTGAACGCCTGCTGCAACTGGCGCAGCGACACCCCGGCAACCTGTGAAAGCTCCAGCAGGTTGACGGTCTCTTCCGGCGAGTCCGCCGCCCATTCGCCCACGCGCTTCATGATCCTCCGCTCATCGGCCCTGCGCTGCTGGGCGCCGCGGTCCAGGCACAGCCGGGCGTTGTCGAGGATGAACAGGCAGTCCTCCAGCAACTGGCGGGTCAGTGCGTCTTTAGTCGTCGGGTCGAAGGTCTGCGCGAGCCGGGTCAGGGTCGCGCTGAGCCAGCGGCTGAACAGCGCGTTCTGCCCGCCGTTGAGCGGCGCCATGAACAGCCCCTCCAGCCGGGCCACGTCCAGGCCGTGCTGGCGGACGAAGTCCGGGCCGAACACCACGGCGATTTCCTGGTAGTTCTCCGGAGTGATCCAGATGTTGCGGCTCTCTTCGTTGAGCAGGTACAGCGCGTTGTCGCTGCGGTCGAAACAGAACGCCAGCGCCCCTGGCGGCGCACTGAAGTTCTGCTCGACGCGGGTGTTCATCTGCTCTTCGTAGACCTCCACGCCCTGAAGGTCCAGGTAGCGGATCCGCCCGGCGAAATGCCCCGGCGACATCTGCTGGTAATGCTGCACCCAACCCGGCGTGGCGCGGATCTGTTCGGTGACGTCGGCGGTGTCGAAGGCTTGAACCTGTATCGGGTTACACGTTGTCATGGGAGACCTTGCGCACTCTTTTGGTGCGCTTTGGTGCTGCTGAAAGTGGATAGATGGAACCGCAAGGCCCGCCCAAGATAGACGTCAACGCGCCACAGGGGAAGCCTGCGGCAGATGAAACCGTATTCCCGGCGCGTCAATAAAACCAACGACGAGGTCTTTATGAACGCCCCTTTCGATCAGCTGTTCACATGGCTGAAAGATCACAAGATTACCGAAGTGGAATGCGTGGTCAGCGACCTGACCGGCATCGCCCGCGGCAAGATCGCACCGACCAACAAGTTCCTGCATGAGCGAGGCATGCGCCTGCCGGAAAGTGTGCTGCTGCAAACGGTAACCGGGGATTTCGTCGACGACGACATCTACTACGACCTGCTCGACCCGGCCGACATCGACATGGTCTGCAAACCGGTGAGCGACGCGGTGTACGTGGTGCCTTGGGCCATCGAGCCCACCGCCATCGTGATCCACGACACCTTCGACAAGTTCGGCAACCCGATCGAACTGTCGCCGCGCAACGTGCTGAAAAAGGTTCTGCAGCTGTACACCGACAAGGGCTGGAAGCCGATCGTGGCGCCGGAAATGGAGTTCTATCTGACCCAGCGCTGCGAAGACCCGGACCTGCCGCTCAAGGCGCCGCTGGGTCGCTCGGGCCGTGCCGAAAGCGGTCGCCAGTCGTTCTCCATCGACGCGGCCAACGAATTCGACCCGCTGTTCGAAGACGTCTACGACTGGTGCGAGCTGCAAGGCCTGGACCTGGACACGCTGATCCACGAAGACGGCCCGGCGCAGATGGAAATCAACTTCCGCCATGGCGACGCGCTGGACCTGGCCGACCAGATCACCGTCTTCAAGCGCACCCTGCGCGAGGCGGCGCTCAAACACAACGTCACCGCCACCTTCATGGCCAAGCCGATCGGCGACGAACCCGGCAGCGCCATGCACCTGCACCAGAGCGTGGTGGACATCGCCACCGGCCAGCCGATCTTTGCCGATGCCGACGGCTCCATGAGCACGCTGTTCCGCCACCACATCGGCGGCCTGCAGAAGTACATCCCCAAGGTGCTGCCGATGTTCGCGCCGAACGTGAACTCGTTCCGCCGCTTCCTGCCGGACACCTCGGCGCCGGTCAACGTCGAATGGGGCGAAGAGAACCGCACCGTCGGGCTGCGGGTGCCGACCTCGGGGCCGGAATCGATGCGCGTGGAAAACCGCCTGCCGGGCGCAGACGCCAACCCGTACCTGGCCATCGCCGCCAGCCTGCTGTGCGGCTACATCGGCATGGTCGAAGGCGTCGAGCCGAGTGCTGCCGTGGAAGGCCGGGCCTATGAGCGGCGCAACCTGCGCCTGCCGATCACCATCGAAGAGGCCCTGACCCAGATGGAAGAGTGCGAGACCGTCGCTGGCTACCTGGGCGACAAGTTCGTACGCGGCTATGTGGCGGTCAAACGGGCCGAGCACGAGAACTTCAAACGGGTGATCAGCTCCTGGGAGCGGGAATTCCTGCTGCTGAGCGTCTGAATCCCTGTAGGAGCGAGCCTGCTCGCGAGAGGCCGACACAGCCAACATCTTCGCCGGCTGACAGACCGCTATCGCTAGCAAGCTAGCTCCCACAGGAAACACAGCAACCCGAAACACCGCATTCCCCTGTGGGAGCGGGATAGGGCCGACACAGCCAACATCGTCGTCGGCTGACAGACCGCCATCGCCAGCAAGCTAGCCCCCACAGAAAACGCAGCAACCCGAAACACCGCATTCCCCTGTGGGAGCGGGCTTGCCCGCGATAGGGCCGGCACAGCCAACATCGTCGTCGGCTGACAGACCGCCATCGCCAGCAAGCTAGCTCCCACAGGAAACGCAGCAACCCAAAAATTCCAACAATGCCAAGAGGTGTCGCCATGCGTCCGTTGAAATCCATGATCCCCGCCGCCCTCGCGCTGCTGTGCAGCGCCGGGGCCCAGGCTCAACCCCAGGTCAGCGTCTACAACTGGACCGACTACATCGGCGAGACCACCCTCGCCGACTTCCAGGCCGGCAGCGGGATCAAGGTCATCTACGACGTCTTCGACTCCAACGAAACCCTGGAAGGCAAACTGCTCGCCGGCCGCACCGGCTATGACGTGGTGGTGCCCTCCAACCACTTCCTGGCCCGCCAGGTGAAGGCCGGCGCGTTCCTCAAGCTCGACCGCTCGCAATTGCCGAACTGGAAGAACCTCGACCCCAAACTGCTCGCCCTGCTGGAGAAGAACGACGCCGGCAACGAACACTCCGTGCCTTACCTGTGGGGCACCAACGGCATCGGCTACAACGTCGACAAGGTCAAGCAGGTGCTGGGCGTCGACCACATCGACTCCTGGGCCGTGCTGTTCGAACCGGAGAACCTGAAGAAACTCACCCAGTGCGGCGTGTCGATGATGGACTCGGCCGACGAAGTCTTCCCCGCCGTCCTCAACTACATGGGCCTGGATCCGCGCAGCGAAAGCCCGGACGACTACAAGAAGGCCGAAGAGAAGCTGCTGAGCATCCGCCCCTACATCACCTACTTCCACTCCTCCAAGTATGTGTCGGACCTGGCCAACGGCGACATCTGCGTGGCCTTCGGCTATTCCGGCGACGTGTTCCAGGCCGCCAACCGCGCCAAGGAAGCCAAGAACGGCGTGAACATCGCTTACGCGATCCCCAAGGAAGGCGCCAACCTGTGGTTCGACCTGCTGGCGATCCCCGCCGACGCCAGCAATCCGAAGGAAGCCCACGCCTTCATCAACTACCTGCTCGACCCGCAGGTGATCGCCAAGGTCAGCGCCTCGGTCGGCTACGCCAACCCCAACCCTGCGGCCAAGCCGTACATGGACGCCGAGCTGGTCAACAACCCCGAGGTCTACCCGCCCCAGGCGGTGCTCGACAAGCTCTACATCTCCTCTACCCCGCCCCAGTCGATCATGCGTCTGATGACCCGGTCCTGGAGCAAAGTGAAGTCGAACAAATGAATCAGTACACCCAGGAACACACCCGCTCCTACTACGCCGCTTCCGCCCGCGCGGCCACGCCCTACCCGGTGCTGGACAGCGACCTGAGCGCCGACGTCTGCGTGATCGGCGGCGGCTTCACCGGCGTCAACACCGCCATCGAACTGGCGCAGCGCGGCCTCTCGGTGGTGCTGCTGGAGGGCCGGCGGATCGGCTGGGGCGCCAGCGGGCGCAACGGCGGGCAATTGATCCGCGGCATCGGCCATGACGTCGAAAGCTTCGCCCGCCATGTCGGCAGCGACGGCGTGCGCTACCTGCAACAGGCCGGGATCGACTCGGTGGAGCTGGTGCGCCGGCGCATCGCCGAGCACGGCATCGACTGCGACCTGCGCTGGGGCTTCTGCGAGCTGGCCAACACCGCCGCGCAGTTCGAGGCGTTCAAGGCCGAACAGGACCGCCTGGCGAAGTCCGGCTATGCCCATGAGACGCGGTTGGTGGCGCCGGAACAGATCCGCCGGCAGGTGGTGAATGCCGGCGTCTACCAGGGCGGCCTGATCGACATGGGCTCGGGTCACCTGCACCCGCTGGATCTGGTGCAGGGCGAAGCCCGGGTGGCCGCTGCGCTGGGGGCGCGGATCTTCGAGCAGAGCCAGGTGCAGGAGATCACCCACGGCGACACCGTACAGGTGCGCTGCACCCACGGCACCGTGCGTGCCGGCAGCCTGGTGCTGGGCTGCAACGCGCACCTGGACGAACTCGAACAGAAACTCAGCGGCAAGGTGCTGCCCGCCGGCAGCTACATCATCGCCACCGAGCCCCTGTCGCCGGAGCGCGCCGCCGAACTGATCCCGCAGAACCTGGCGCTGTGCGACCAGAAAGTCGGCCTCGACTATTACCGTCTCTCGGCGGACCGCCGCCTGCTGTTCGGTGGTGCCTGTCACTATTCCGGGCGGGATCCGGCGGACATTGCCGCGTACATGCGGCCGAAGATGCTCAAAGTGTTCCCGCAACTGGCGGACGTGCGCATCGATTACCAGTGGGGCGGCAAGATCGGCATCACCGCCAACCGCTTCCCGCAGGTGGGCCGTCTCCGGCAGCACCCGAACGTGTTCTACGCCCAGGGCTATTCCGGCCACGGCCTGAACGTCACCCACTGGTGCGCCAAACTGCTCGGCGAGGCGATCCACGCCGGCCACAGCCAAGGCATGGACGTGTTCAGCGGCGTGCCGCACATGACCTTCCCCGGCGGCCCGGCCCTGCGCTCGCCGCTGCTGGCGTTGGGCATGTTCTGGTACCGCCTGCGGGAAATCCTCGGCTGACGGCGGCGCCGGCCCGCATTTGCTCTCTCGCAAAGCACTTCTATATTGAGGAAGTGCTTTTGCGTTCCTGACGCTCATTGCCGAACACACCCCCGGAGGTCATGGATGGAGACGTCAGCCGCGAGCCCGCCACCCGCACCCGGTCCCGCCCCGGTCAAGACCCGGCGCTTCAACGTGTCGCTGGTGTGGATCGTGCCGATCGTCGCGGTGCTGGTGGGCATTTCGCTGGTGGTGCACAACCTGATGCAGGAAGGCCCGACCATCACCGTCTCGTTCAAGACCGGCAGCGGCCTGACCGCCAACAAGACCGAAGTCAAATACCGCAACGTGGTGATCGGCCACGTGACCGACGTCGAGCTGAGCAACGACCAGAAAAGCGTCAACGCCACCCTCAAGCTGTCCAAGCAGGCCGAGACCTTCACCCGCAAGGACTCGCAGTTCTGGGTGGTGCGCCCGCGCATCGGCGCCGGCGGCGTGTCGGGCATCGACACGTTGCTCTCCGGCGACTACATCGGCGCCGACATCGGTCAGTCCGCCAGCCGCGCCAAGCGCTTCACCGGGCTTGAGAACCCGCCGCCGATCACCTACGGCGAACCGGGCAAGCGCTTCAACCTGCACACCCAGGACCTGGGCTCCCTGGACATCGGCTCGCCGGTCTACTACCGCAAGATCCCGGTGGGCCAGGTCGTCGCCTACGCGCTGGACGCCGACGGCAAAGGCGTGACCGTCGAAGTGTTCATCCATGCGCCCAACGATGCCTACGTCACCGAGAACACCCGTTTCTGGAACGCCAGCGGCCTGGACGTGAACGTCGGCGCCAACGGTTTCGCGGTCAAGACCGAATCGCTGTCCACCCTGCTGGTCGGCGGCGTCGCTTTCCGCGCACCGGAGTACAGCCCCAACGACGTGGCGGCCGAAGAACTCAAGACCTTCGACCTGTTCGACGACCAGCAGACCGCCCTCGCCCCGCCCAACGGCAAGCCGCAGTACCTGAGCCTGCGGTTCGACCAGGCGCTGCGGGGGCTCAAGGTCGATGCACCGGTGGAATTCCTCGGCATGGAAGTGGGCCGGGTGGTGAGCGTGAACCTGGATTTCGACGAGAAGAAACGCAGCTTCCCGGTCAACGTCGGCATCGTGATCTACCCGCAGCGCCTGGGCCAGGCCCACATCAAGATGCTCAAGGTGCTCAAGCACAATCCCGAAGACGAAGCCGCCGCCGTGCGGCTGATCGGCACCTTCGTCGAGAACGGCCTGCGTGCCCAGGCCCGCAGCGGCAACCTGCTCACCGGCCAGTTGTACATCGCCCTGGACTTCTATCCGAAGGCCGAAAAGGTCGCGTTCGACCCAACCCTGCGCCCCGTCATGATCCCGACCCTCCCCGGCAGCCTCGAACAGCTGCAGGAAAAGCTTGAAGCCGTGATCGACAAGCTCAACAAGCTGCCGGTGGAACGGATCGCCGGCAACCTGGACAGCAACCTGGTGGAACTGCGCAAAGGCCTGACCCAGTTCAACGCCAAGACATTGCCAGGCGTGCAGAACACCCTGTCCGACGTGAGCAAGACCTTGCAGTCGGCCAACTCGACCCTGGCCGAAGACTCGCCGCAGCGCGAACAGCTGACCCGCACGCTGGATGAACTCGGCCGCATGTCGCGTTCGCTGCGCGAACTCTCGGATTACCTGGGCCGGCACCCGGAATCCTTGATCCGCGGACGTCCCGACAACGCCGAGCCGCTGGACCTGAAAGGCCCGCCGCGCAACTGAGCACAGGAGCTGTCCCATGGCCTCACCGCTGAAAACCGCCGTGCTCGCCGCATGCCTGCTGCTCGGCGCCTGCCGCAGCGACCCGATCAGCTTCCATACCCTGACCCCGGCGCAACCGGCCGCCGGCCGCGCCGGCCCGGACATCGCCCTGGAAGGCATCAGCGTGCCGCCGCAGGTGGATCGGCCGCAGATCGTCATCCGCCAGGGCAACAGCGGCCTGGCGATCCTGGAGACCGAATGGTGGGCGGCGAGCCTGGCCGATGAATTGCGTAGCACCCTGACGGATCAGTTGGGCAATGCCGGCAGCCCGCGCAAGGCGTCGGTGCTGATCGAGGTGCAGCGCTTCGATTCGGTGCCCGGCCAGTACGGGCTTATCGACGTCAAATGGCAGCTGCGGGCAGCGGGCGGCGACGGTGCGCGGCTGGCCTGCCGTTCGACCTTGCGCACGCCGTCCGGGCCTTCGATCGACGAGTTGGTGAGCGCCCAGCAAAACAACGTCAAACGCCTGGCCGCGCTGATCATTCAGGCCGCGGGCGGCAATCGCGGTTGCCCGACGGCCTCCTGAGCCGGCGGGGTCAGTTCCACCGCGAAACGGCAACCGTTGGGCTCACGGGTGGTGAGTTCTACCGTCCAGCGCTGCCGGGTGCAGATCCGCTGCACCAGCGACAGCCCCAGACCGAGCCCTTCGCCGCGACGCTCGTCGCCGCGCACGAACGGCTGGAACATCGCCGGGCGCTGCTCCTCGGGGATGCCGATGCCGCTGTCCTCCACCACAAAACCGCTTTGCGTCAGCGTGAGGCGCACGTAGCCCTTATCCGTGTAGTGCCAGGCATTGCGCAGCAGGTTGCCCATCACCGATTGCAGAAACGTCAGGTTGTAGCTCTGCGAATGGGTCGGGTTCGTGTCGTAGAAGAATTCGAGGCCCTTTTCCCGGATCAACCGGCCCCAGATTTCCGCCTGGGCGTCCGCCACCTGCCTGAGCGTGGCGCAGATGTCGTTGCCGGTGTCGTCCTGGGCACGGGCCAGCATCAGGAAAGTATCCACCAGTTGGCGCATCTCATGGCTGGCCCTGGCGATGCGGTTCACTTGCGCCGAGGAGCGCGGGTCAAGCGACGGGTTGGCGAGCAGCAGTTCGCAGGAGCCGGACAGCACCATCAGCGGCGTGCGCAGTTCGTGGCTGACGTCGGCGGTGAACAGCTTTTCCCGGCTCAGGGTCTCGCGCAGGCGCCCCAGCGTCTGGTCGAACGAGAGCGCCAGTTCGCCCACTTCATCCGCCGCGTAGTCCGGGTGCAGCGGCGGCGCCAGCTCCAGCAACTGATCGCGGTGACGCACCTGCCGCGCCAGGCGGATCACCGGCGCCATCACCCTGCGCGCCAGCAGGCGCCCCAGCACCAACGCCAGCAGTACGCTGAGCAGAAACCCGACGGTCACCACGACGAACAGCAAGTGCTCGCGCTTTTCCAGGCTTTCCTGGTCGCGCAGCAGCACGTACTTGCGCCCGCCGACCAATTCCACCATGGCAAAGAACGCATCGTCGCCGAACGTCACCTCCTGAAAGCCCGGCGGCAATGCCGCCAGCGTCGGGGTGAGCGCCAACGGTCCCGGGCCTCCCTCGAAGTAAAAAAGTTCATCTTTTTCCGGGCGATGGTTCCACCGGGTGATGTCATCCATTGCCAACAGTCGGCGTAATCCGCCGCTCAGGGCGGTGCTCGTCAGCTTGTGCTCCACCACATGGACGGTGGCCACGATGCCCACGGCAAACACGCCCGCGACGACGGCGCTCATCAGAGCAAACACGATGACGATGCGCTTGCTCAGGCTTTGCTTGAGATCCATTCGGTTCGGTGACTCCAGGGCTTTGGCAGGCGCGTTCCGGGCTGCACGGCATGGGGGCGACACACCGTCGCCCCTGTTGAAGTCGAAAAAATACAACTTCAGCCCAGCCGTCAATATTTGTAAGCCTCTAACCCAAACAAAATTCGGATTTGAGTTTATTTATCAATTACCGGATTAGTTGCGGATCTACGGCTCTGGCATTTTTTTCACATGTTCTTCACCGCGCCCCAACGAGCAGCTGCGTAGTGTTCAGCTACCGTTCATGTTCCCCGCGATCAAAGTTGATTAAATAGTTGGCACTCCCCGTGCCTGACTTATTCAGAAAGTTCTAAGGGGTCGAGCCTTGGGAGAGTCCGTGCAATTCATTTCCGCCAATAAGAAAGGGCGCTTGAAACATATGCGCATACTGGTGCTATTGGCCTGGCTCCTGCCGCTGGCCGCGCTGGTCAGCGGGTTTGTCTGGTGGCCGCGCACGCCGACCTATCTGGGCAACGCGGGGCCTGCCGAAACCAGCCGGTTGGTCACGGCCTGGAAGGCTGGCGAAGTGGTTGCGCTGGTACGCCATACCGAACGCTGCGACCGCTCCGAGAACCTTTGCCTGGGGCCGGCCGACGGCATCACGCAGGTGGGCAGCGCGGCGGCGACCGCCGTGGGGCAAGGCTTCACGCACCTGGGCATGGACCAGGCCCAGGTGCTGAGCAGCCCGATGACACGCACCGCGCAGACCGCACACTTCATGTTCGGCCACGACGCCGCCACCCAGGAATGGCTGGCCACTTGCGGCCCCACGCTGCGCAATGACGTGGTGGCGCACAAGGTTGCGCAACATAACCTGGTGCTGGTGACCCACAGCGGCTGCATCAGCGATTTCGAGAAGCAGACCGGGTTCCCCCACGCGGCCACCGCAGAGTACGGCAGCGCACTGTTCGTACGCATCGGCGGCAAGGGGCAGCTTGAAGTAATGGGCATCGTCAACGCCGACACTTGGCCGCAACTTTCCCTGAAGTAAGGCCACAACGGAAACAGTGACGTTATTTGTCAGCCTAACCACAGCGCTTTCATTGTTTTGTAAAGAAAGATGTATTACGGGCCGCCAAACTGGACATCCGTCCCATTTAGGCTTGTCTTAATCGCGAGCGCGCCTGCCTGGAGGTTGGGACGCACTCTGAATACAGGAAACATCCGTAGCCCGACCACGCGCCTGCATTCATTCAACCCGATGGCCCACCGACGCAGGAACATGTCGGCAGGACCGTTGAACCCTGCACTCCGCCCCACCAAGGCTTTGTCATGACGTCCCAAAACAATCCGCTGCGCCACGCTGCCCGCCCTATCCCCCTGAACCGCCCCGACGCCTCCTTCGAACGCTGGGCCATCCTCGGCCTGGTCCTGGCGTTCGCCGTGTTCTACCTGCTGCCGTTGATGAACCACGGCCTGTGGATCCCGGACGAGACCCGCTACGGCCAGATCAGCCAGGAAATGCTCCAGAGCGGCAACTGGGTCGCTCCGCACTTCATGGGCATCCGCTACTTCGAGAAGCCCGCCGGCGGCTACTGGCTGATCGCGATCGGTCAGGCGATCTTCGGCGAGAACCTGTTCGGCGTGCGCATCGCCTCGGCCCTGAGCACCGGAGTCAGCGTCTGGCTGGCCTACCTGCTGGCCCGCCGCCTGTGGAACTCGCCGCGCATCAGCGCCGCCTGCGCCCTGCTCTACATGAGTTTCGGCCTGATCGCCGGACAAGCCGGGTACGCCAACCTCGACCCGCAGTTCACCCTGTGGGTCAACCTGAGCCTGGTGGCGGTGTGGTTCGCCCTCGACAGCCGGACGCCAAGGGGCCGATTGGGCGGCTGGGCACTGTTGGGGCTGGCCTGCGGCATGGGCTTCCTGACCAAGGGGTTCCTGGCGTTGATGCTGCCGGTGCTGATCGTGCTGCCTTACATGGTCTGGCAGCGCCGCTTCGGCGAACTGCTGCGCTACGGCCCGTTGGCCGTGCTGGTGGCGGCGCTGGTCAGCCTGCCGTGGGTGATTGCTGTCCATTATCGGGAACCGGACTTCTGGCGTTTCTTCTTCTGGCACGAGCACATCCGCCGTTTCGCCGCCGGCGACGCGGCGCAGCATGCCCGCCCGTGGTGGTTCTACCTGCCGCTGCTGTTCGCCTCCACCCTGCCATGGGCGGTGCTGCTGCCATCGACGCTGATGCGCACGTGGCGGGAACGGCGCGAACCGAAAACCGCGTTCCTTGCCCTGTGGTTCCTCCTGCCGCTGGCCTTCTTCAGCCTCAGCAGCGGCAAGCTGCCGACCTACATCATGCCGTGCCTGCTGCCGCTGGCCCTGCTGATGGGGCACACCGTGGTGACCTGGCTGGACAACCGCAGCAGCCGCGTACTGCGCCTGAACGGCATCATCAACACCGTGCTGGCCAGCGTGGCGCTGGTGGCCCTGCTCTACCTGCAGAGCAAGCGCGAACTCTACGAAAACACCGAGATGTTCAGCCTGTCGCTGGCCTACATCGTGCTGATCGGCTGGATCATCGCCAATGCCCTGCAAACCCTGCGACCGTTGACGCTGTGGGCGATGCCGGCGCTGGGCATCGGCCTGCTGGTGGCGCTGCTGCCGGCGGCGATGCCGGCGCGGATCGTCGACAGCAAGATGCCCGACCAATTCATCGCCGAGCACCAGCAGGCGCTGGGCGAAACCGCTTCGCTGTTGAGCAACGACCTGGGCGCGGCCTCGGCCCTGTCATGGCGGCTGAACCGCCCGCAGGTGGATCTGTTCAACACCGTGGGCGAACTGAAGTACGGTCTCGATGACCCGGCGATGGCCAACCGCAAGGTCAGCCTCGACAGCGTCGGCCAGTGGATGACCGATGCACGCAAGAAAGGCTCGGTGGGTGTGGTGATGCGCGTCAACAGCACCCAGGAAGAGGAAGAAGTCGAACTGCTGCCGGTGGACGGCCAGCACTTCCGGCGCGGCAACCTGCACATCTTCATCTTTCCCCAGAGCCAGCCATGACCGTAAGCAATGATCGGCGCGACGACCGTCGCGCCCTGTGGCTGCTGCTGGGCGCCACCGCCCTGATGCTGATGCTGGGCCTGGGCGGCCGCGAACTCTGGGGCGCCGAAACCCGCTGGGCCAACATCGCATTGCAGATGCTGCAGAGCGGCGACTACTTCGACCCGTACCTCAAGGGCGGCGCCTATTACGACAAGCCGCTGCTCTCCTACTGGCTGATCACCGCCAGCAGCTGGCTGACCGGCGGCCTGGGCCACTGGTCGCTGCGCCTGTCGTCGGTGGTGGCGGCGTGGCTCAGCGTGTGGCTGGTCTACCTGCTGGGCGAACGCCTGTTCCGTATGGGCACCGGGTTGATCGCCGGGTGGATGCTGGCGACCACGTTCTACTTCGTGTTCTGGGCCCGGGTCGCCACCGCCGACATCCTCACCGTGTGCGGTGTGCTGGCGGCGGTCTGGTGGTACTGGCGCGGGCCGGACGACACCCGTTTCTCGCGCTACGTGGTGTTTTGCCTGCTGCTGGCCCTGACCTCACTGTTCAAGGGGCTGATCGGCTTCATCCTGCCGGGGCTGGTGCTGCTGCCGCACCTGCTGGAGGACGGCCGCTGGAAACGTCACCTCAACCTGCGCCTGGGCGCGGCGCTGCTGGTGGCCGGGGCGTTCTACATGACGCCGTTCCTGCTCTCGCACCTGTACGGCGCACCGAACTACGGCGAAAGCGGCCTGGGCCTGGTGCTGCGGGAAAACGTGGTGCGCTTCTTCCAGCCGTTCGACAACATCGGGCCGATCTGGACCTATCTGGTCTACCTGCCGGTCTACACCCTGCCGTGGGCGCCGTGCTGGATCATTGCGCTGTGGGTGGCGGTGCGTCATTGGCGGCACATCGAGCCCGACACCCGCCGGCTGATCCAGGGCCTGGGCCTGTTGCTGCTGTTCTTCACCGCCAGCGGCAGCCGGCGCAGCTACTACGTGCTGCCGCTGGTGCCGTTCGCGCAGTTGCTCGGCGCCTGGTGGATCACCCGGCGCATGGCGGCGCGTGAAGCCCAAGGGCGGTTCGGCGGCAATCGCCTCAAGGCAGGGTTCGCCGCCGCCACGGTGCTGACGCTCGGCGTGCTGGGCGTCCTCTACCCGTGGACCAACAGTGGCGGCGGCGTGATCCGCTTCGGCGAAACCGTACGCCAGCAAGCCAGCCTGCAAGCACCGCTCAAGCAGTGGGAGATGGTGATGGTCGAGGTGGACAACAAAGTGCCGATGTATCTGCAGACCGGCGGCGCCCCCTTCTACTACGTGCAGGAAACCCAGGACTTCCCTCGCGCCGGCGACACCGCCGCGCTGATGGCCTGGCTGGAACGCACCAGCGGCCGCCACTGGGATCCGCAGCGCACGATCATCGTCGCGCAGTACCGCCCCGGCGACCCGGTGCCCCTGGATTACCTGGGCGCGGACCACCAGGTCGTCACCACCACTCCCACCCGCGGCGAACAGGTGTTCCATGTCCGCCAGGACCAGAGCGTGGCCTACATCCCCCGCAACTGACCGACAGCGCTTCTGTGTGACGCACGGCAACCCTGCAAAGGCCGAGTGACTGCTAACCTGAATGGCAATGACATGTATTAACGGTTTGTTTGACGTTTTTTTCTCATTTGCCTCTCTACATTGCCAGCCATCCGACATTTGCAACTCATTCGCATTGCTAGGCACGCGACGGGTTGCCGATCACGTCTCACCACAGGAGCTGTCCCGTCATGCGTCCACGCGTCCCGTCCTTCCTGAAACTCGCTGCGCTCACTGCCGCACTGTTGGGTGCCGGCCATGCCGTTGCCGCTGACTCGGTCGGCATCGTGGTGTACAACGCCCAGCACGAAACCCTGACCAAGGCCTGGGTCGCGGGCTTCACCGAAGAGACCGGCATCCCGGTGACCCTACGCAACGGCGACGACACCGAGATGGGCAACCAACTGGTGCAGGAAGGCAAGGCCTCTCCGGCGGACGTGTTCCTCACCGAGAACTCCCCGGCCATGGTGCTGGTGGACAACGCCAAGCTGTTCGCGCCTGTGGCCCCGGCCACGCTGGAGCAAGTGGACGCCGCCTACCGCCCGGCCCATGGCCAGTGGGTCGGCATCGCGGCCCGCTCCACCGTGTTCGTCTACAACCCGGCCAAACTGGCGGAAAAGGACTTGCCCAAATCCCTGATGGACCTGGCGGATCCGGCCTGGAAAGGCCGCTGGGCCGCCTCACCGGCCGGCGCGGACTTCCAGGCCATCGTCGCCGCCGTCCTGCAGCAGAAAGGCGAAGCCGCCACGCTGGATTGGCTCAAGGCCATGAAAACCAACGCCACCGCCTACCGCGGCAACAGCGCGGTGCTCAAGGCCGTGAACGCCGGTCAGATCGACAGCGGCGTCATCTACCACTATTACAGCTTCGTCGATCAGTCCAAGACCGGCGAGAACAGCAAGAACACCGCCCTGCACTACTTCCGGCATCAGGATCCGGGCGCCTTCGTGAGCATTTCCGGCGGCGGCGTGCTGGCGTCCAGCAAACACCAGGAGGAAGCCCAGAAATTCCTCGAGTACATCACCGGCAAACAGGGCCAGGAGGTGCTGCGCACCGGCAAGTCGTTTGAGTACGCCGTGGGCAAGGACGCCGGTTCCAACCCCAAACTGGTGCCGTTGAAGGATCTGGGCGCGCCGAAAGTCGATGCGTCGAAGCTCGACAGCAAGAAAGCCGTCGAACTGATGACCCAGGCCGGACTGTTGTAATTGATGCATGAATCTCTGCCGGCGGGAGTCGCTGCGGCGCCTTCCGTCAACCTGTCGCGTCAGTCCCGGGCCTTCAATGGGCGCGGGAGCTCGTGGGTGGTCGTGCTGGCCGTGGCGGTGTCGCTGTTGTCGCTGCTGCCGATCGGGTTTGTGATCGGCGTGTCGTGGTACACCGGCTGGGCGACCATCGAAGCGCTGGTGTTCCGCCCGCGCGTGGCCGAGCTTCTGGTCAACACCGTGCTGCTGGTGCTGATCACCTTGCCCGTGTGCATCGTGCTCGGTACGGCGCTGGCCTGGCTCACCGAGCGCACGGACCTGCCGGGCCGGCGGATCTGGTCGCTGCTGGCGGTCGCGCCGCTGGCGGTGCCGGCCTTCGTGCACAGTTACGCCTGGGTCAGCCTGGTGCCGTCGATCCACGGGTTGCCGGCCGGTGTGCTGGTGTCCGTGATCGCCTATTTCCCGTTCCTCTATTTGCCGATCGCCGCGACGCTGCGGCGCCTGGATCCGGCCATCGAGGACGTGGCCGAGTCCCTGGGCCTGAAGCCCCGGGCGGTGTTCTTCCGGGTGGTGCTGCCGCAACTGCGCCTGGCCATCTGCGGCGGCGCGCTACTGGTGGGCCTGCATCTGCTGGCCGAATACGGCCTGTACGCGATGATCCGCTTCGACACGTTCACCACGGCGATCTTCGACCAGTTCAAGTCCACCTTCAACGGCCCGGCCGCCAACATGCTGGCCGGGGTGTTGGCGCTGTGCTGCCTGGCGATGCTCACCGCCGAGTCCGCCGCCCGGGGCCAGGCTCGTTATGCGCGGGTCGGCTCCGGCAGCGCCCGCGAGCAGCGCACCGTGCGCCTGCGCCCGGCCACCACCGCCTTGGGCCTGATCCTGCAAACGGTGACGTGTCTGCTGGCCCTGGGCGTGCCGCTGCTCACGCTCGGCCGCTGGCTGATCGCCGGCGGCGCCGAGGTCTGGCAAGGCGACGAGCTGCTGCCGGCCCTGCTCCAGACCTTGTCGTTCGGCGTCACCGGCGCGCTGCTGACCAGCCTCGCGGCGATCCCCATCGCCTGGCTGTCGATCCGTGCCCCCGGCAAGCTGCAGCGCCTGCTCGAAGGCTGCAACTACATCACCAGCGCATTGCCGGGGATCGTCGTGGCCCTGGCCCTGGTCACCGTGACGATCCATTTCGCCCGGCCGATCTACCAGACCACCCTCACCGTGCTGCTGGCGTACCTGCTGATGTTCCTGCCCCGGGCGCTGGTCAGCCTGCGCGCCGGTTTCGCCCAGGCGCCGGTGGAGCTGGAGAACATCGCCCAGAGCCTGGGGCGTTCGCCGCTGCGGGCCTTGTGGCTGATCACCCTGCGCCTGGCGGCGCCCGGTGCGGCGGCGGGCGCGGCGCTGGTGTTCCTGGCGATCACCAACGAACTCACCGCCACCTTGCTGCTCGCGCCCAACGGCACGCGCACCCTGGCCACCGGTTTCTGGGCCATGACCAGCGAAATCGACTACGCCGCCGCTGCGCCCTACGCGCTGCTGATGGTGATCCTGTCGCTGCCGCTGACGGCCATCCTCTACCACCAATCCAGGCGCAGTGCCGGTCGATGAACGCTCTCGAACTCAAATCCCTTTGCAAGACCTTCGGCGCACAGACGGCGCTGGACGACGTCAGCCTGTCGGTGCCCGCCGGCAGCCGCACGGTGATCGTCGGCCCGTCCGGCTCGGGCAAGACCACGTTGCTGCGCATGATCGCCGGCTTCGAATTCCCCGACGCCGGCAGCCTCACGCTCAACGGCCAGACGCTGGCGGACAGCACCCATGCCGTGCCCGCCTACCAGCGCCAGATCGGCTATGTGCCGCAGGACGGCGCGCTGTTCCCGCACATGACAGTGGCCGCCAACATCGGCTTCGGCCTGGCGGAGACCGGCACCGCCCGTTCCGAACGGATCGCCGAACTGATGGACAGCGTCGCGCTCGACGCGGGCATGGCCACGCGCTGGCCCCATGAGCTGTCCGGCGGCCAGCAGCAGCGGGTGTCGCTGGCCCGGGCGCTGGCCCAGCAACCGCGGCTGATGCTACTGGACGAACCGTTTTCCGCCCTCGACACCGGCCTGCGCGGCGCCATGCGCAAGATGGTCGCGCGCCTGTTGGAAGCGACCGGCGTGACCACCATCCTGGTCACCCACGATCAGAGCGAGGCGCTGTCGTTCGCCGATCAACTGGCGGTCATGCGCGGCGGGCGGTTGGTGCAGTCCGGCCACCCGATGGATCTGTACCGCTACCCGGACGACGAGCAGACCGCCCGTTTTCTCGGCGAGGCGGTGGTGATGCCCGCGCGGATCGAGGCCGGTTGGGCCGATTGCGACCTGGGCCGGGTGCCGGTCAACAGCAACGGCTTCTGCGGCGATGCGCAAATCATGCTGCGCCCCGAGCAGCTGCTGCTGTCTGATACGGTCGACCCGCAGGGCTGCAACGCCGTGGTCACCGAGCGGGACTTCGGCGGCAACACCTGCACCCTGACCGTGGAGCTGCGCCCGCCGGCGGCCATGGACGCCGGGCGCTCATTGCTGGTGCGCAGCACCGGCATGCATGCGCCGTCGGCCGGCAGCGCCGTGCAACTGTCGGTGCTGGGAGCGGCCCACGTCTTCGACGCTCAGTGACCGGAGGTCGAGCGTGATCAGAGGTCGAAGCGGTCCACCGCCCGCCGCCGCTCGTTGTCGTCGCGCACGTCGTAGTTGGCGGTGGTCTGGATGTTGCTGTGGTGGGCCAGCTTCTGCGCGATCGACAGGTCGTGCTCCTCGATCACCCGGGTGATGAACGAGCGGCGGAAATCGTGGGGCATGATCTTCACCCCGACCTGAGTGCCACGCTGGCGGGCGATGTAGTAGATCGCATGCTTGGTGATGCGCTCGCGGGTGATGTGGCTGCCGCGCCGGATGCGGTTGAACAGGAACGCATCGTCGCGCTCGCCTTCCTTGAGCTGCGAACGGCGCAGCTCCAGCCAGGCGTCGAGCTTGGCGAACGCCCAGGCCGGCGCGTACTTGATCAGTTGTTTGTTGCCCTTGCCGGTGACGCACAGGCTGCGCTCGCCGAAGTCCACCTGGTGCAGGTCCAGGTTCACCGACTCCGACTTGCGCATGCCGGTGCCGTACAGCAAGGCGATGATCGCCGCGTCGCGCAGCCCCTGCGGACGCGGGTCGGCGGCGCAGACTTCCATCAGTTCGTGGATCAGGGTGCGTTTCAGATTGCGCCCCTGGGACAGCCGTGTGCCGGCGATGCCTTTGACCGAACGCATCTTCAACAGATGTTCGTGACTGATCAGGCTCATGCGCCAGGCTTCGTTCATGACGCCGCGAACGGCATTCACATACAGCGAAGAAGTGTTCGGCGCGTAGTTGTCGGCGCGCAATGCGGCGACCAGCGCAACAACATCTTCCGGTTGCAGCGCGTGCCAGGGAATGTCTTCGACATTCACGTCTTCAAATCCCAGGCGGTCGGCGGCGTCTTGCAGCACATAACGCATGGTGAGTTGGCTGGAGGGCGCCAGACGCGCCAGATACAGGGACATCGGGCTGGTTGCGGAGTCTTTCGAAGGTGCAGCGGGTAAGTCGATCAAACGATAGGCCTTGAATAAAAACGGTTCAGTACTGCAACTAACAACTGTAATGAGACTGATCTAAATAGCGTTTTTCCGTAGGACTTTTCGACAAAAAAACGCGATAAACGGTAGAAGTCTGAACACTGGCTGTATGACTTTGAGATAAACGATTCGCCGACCGGTTTTTCATATTCCTTTCACAAAATCGAGCATAACCTTAAGTTCGATTGATCCTCAGCCGGCACCGACCAACCTGCCGGGCAACGCCTGAAAAGTCAACCAAACCCCGACGTCATGTTGTTTTGGCAACTCCTTGATGCGAAGAGTTTTTTTGCGTCTACGCTGGGATTGGATCCAATAGGAAACAGATCAGTCATTTTTATTCGCAGCGAGGTGCTCATGAGTCAGGCGTTTCTCCCCTTCTCCCGCCCGAGTATCGGCGAGGAGGAAATAGCAGCCGTCGAACAGGTCCTGCGTTCAGGCTGGATCACCACCGGCCCGAAGAACCAGGCACTCGAAGAGCAATTCGCGCAATACGTCGGCTGCCGCCACGCGGTGGCGCTGTCGTCGGCCACCGGCGGCATGCACATCACCCTGCTGGCCCTGGGCATCGGCCCCGGCGATGAAGTGATCACGCCGTCGCAGACCTGGGTCTCCACCGCCAACATGATCTCGCTGCTCGGCGCCACGCCGGTGTTCGTCGATGTCGACCGCGACACCCTGATGACCGACGCCGCCCGCATCGAAGCCGCCATCACCCCGCGCACCAAAGCCATCATTCCGGTGCACTACGCCGGCGCCGCGTTCGACCTGGATCCGCTCTACGCCCTGGCCGACAAGCACGGCATCGCGGTGATCGAAGACGCCGCCCACGCCGCCGGCACCCGCTACAAGGGCCGCCACGTCGGTTCCACCGGCACCGCGATCTTCTCGTTCCATGCGATCAAGAACATGACCTGCGCCGAAGGCGCGATGTTCGTCACCGACGACGAAGCCCTGGCCAACCGCGTGCGCATGCTCAAGTTCCACGGCCTGGGCGTGGATGCCTACGACCGCCTCACCCACGGCCGCAAGCCTCAGGCCCAGGTGATGGAACCGGGCTTCAAGTACAACCTGGCCGACATCAACGCCGCCATCGCCCTGGTGCAGCTGGAGCGCCTGGACGCGATCAACGCCCGCCGCACCGAACTCGCCACCCAGTACCTGCAGCGCCTCGAAGGCCTGCCGGTGCAGCCGCTGTCGCTGCCGACCTACGCGCAGCAGCACGCCTGGCACCTGTTCATCCTGCGCATCGACAGCGAACGCTGCGGCCTGGACCGCGAGGCCTTCATGAAAGGCCTGCAGGACCTGGGCATCGGCACCGGCATCCATTTCATCGCCACCCACCTGCACACCTGGTACCGCCAGCGTGACCCCGATCTGTACCTGCCCCACACCGAATGGAACTCGGCGCGGCTGTGCTCGATTCCGTTGTTCCCCGACATGACCGGCCAGGATCTTGACCGCGTCGTCGGGGCCATTGAACACGTACTGGAAAAACGCCCGTGAGACCTTACCCAATCCATTGTGTGTCGATCGTCATCCCGGTCTACAACGAAGAGGAAAGCCTGCCGGAGCTGCTGCGCCGCACCGCCGCCGCTTGCGCCCAGCTCAAGCACGAATACGAAATCGTGCTGGTGGACGACGGCAGCCGCGACCGCTCCGCGCAATTGCTCGAAGACGCGGCCCAGGCCCCGGACAGCCCGTTCGTGGCGGTGATCCTCAACCGCAACTACGGCCAGCACGCGGCGATCATGGCCGGTTTCGAGCAGTGCAAGGGCGACGTGGTCATCACCCTCGACGCCGACCTGCAGAACCCGCCGGAAGAGATCCCGCGGCTGGTGGCCGAAGCCGAGCGCGGCTACGACGTGGTCGGCACCGTGCGCAACAACCGCCAGGACTCGGCCCTGCGCCGCTGGCCGTCGAAGCTGATCAACCTCGCCGTGCAACGCTCCACCGGCGTGGCCATGAGCGACTACGGCTGCATGCTGCGCGCCTACCGCCGCACGATCATCGACGCGATGCTGGCCTGCCGCGAGCGCAGCACGTTCATTCCGATCCTGGCCAACAGCTTCGCCCGCCACACCACCGAGATCGTCGTGGCCCACGCCGAGCGTGAGCACGGCGACTCGAAGTACAGCCCGATGCGCCTGATCAACCTGATGTTCGACTTGATCACCTGCATGACCACCACACCGCTGCGCCTGCTGAGCATCGTCGGCTTCACGATGGCGGGCCTGGGCCTGCTGTTCGCCTTCGCGCTGATCGTGCTGCGCCTGGCGCTCGGCGCCGGCTGGGGTGGCGACGGCCTGTTCGTGCTGTTCGCGGTCTTGTTCGTGTTCACCGGCGGCCAGTTCATCGGCATGGGGCTTCTGGGTGAATACCTGGGCCGCATGTACAGCGACGTGCGCGCCCGCCCGCGTTTCTTCATCGAGAAGGTGCTGCGCAGCCACCCGGCCGCGCCGGCGCCTGCCGTCACCGTCGACGGTCTCTCCACTGCCCAACATCAAAACTCCACTTCTGATCAGGTTTTCCAATGAGCGCAAAAACTGTTGTCTTCGCCTATCACGATATCGGCTGCGCCGGCATTCAAGCCCTGCTCGACAGTGGTTTCGACATCGCGGCGGTGTTCACCCACGCCGACGATCCGAAGGAAAACGCCTTCTACGCGTCGGTCGCGCAGCTGTGCGCCGACAAAGGCATCCCGGTGCACGCGCCGGAAGACGCCAACCACCCGCTGTGGGTCGAGCGCATCGCCAAGCTCAACCCCGAGTACATCTTCTCGTTCTACTACCGCAACCTGCTGAGCGAGGCCTTGCTGGCCACCGCTTCCAAGGGCGCCTACAACCTGCACGGCTCGCTGCTGCCGCGCTACCGCGGCCGGGCACCGGCCAACTGGGTGCTGGTCAACGGCGAGACCGAGACCGGCGTCACCCTGCACCGCATGGTCAAGCGCGCCGATGCCGGTGCCATCGTCGCCCAGCAACGGGTGGCCATCGAGCGCAGCGACACCGGCCTGAGCCTGCACGCCAAGCTGCGCACCGCCGCCGGCGACCTGCTGCGCGACACCTTGCCGGCGCTGCTGCAAGGCAAAGTCACCGAAACCCCGCAGGACGAGTCCAAGGCCACCGTGTTCGGCCGTCGCACCCCGGCGGACGGCAAGCTGCTGTGGAACAAGCCGGCCGAAGAACTGTTCAACCTCGTGCGCGCCGTCACCCGGCCGTATCCGGGCGCGTTCTGCGCCGTGGGCGAGCACAAGCTGATCGTGTGGAGCGCCGACGTCGTCCAGGGCAACGAAGGCCAGGCCCCGGGCCGGGTGATCAGCACCGATCCGCTGCGCATCGCCTGCGGCCAGGACTCGCTGGTGATCAACGCCGGCCAGCGCAACGACAACGGCCTGTACCTGCGCGGCCCGCAACTGGCCGACGAACTGGGCCTGGTGGACGGCTCGCTGCTGCGCGGCGCCGAGTCCGGCCACGGCCCGCGCCGCACCCGTGTGCTGATCCTCGGCGTCAACGGCTTCATCGGCAACCACTTGTCCGAGCGCCTGCTGCGTGACGACCGCTACGAAGTCTATGGCCTGGACATCGGTTCCGACGCCATCGAACGCCTGCGCAGCCATCCGCACTTCCACTTCGTCGAAGGCGACATCAGCATTCACTCCGAGTGGATCGAGTACCACATCAAGAAGTGCGACGTGGTGCTGCCGCTGGTGGCCATCGCCACGCCGATCGAATACACCCGCAACCCGCTGCGCGTGTTCGAGCTCGACTTCGAGGAAAACCTGCGGCTGGTGCGCTTCTGCGTCAAGTACAACAAGCGCGTGATCTTCCCGTCGACCTCGGAGGTCTACGGCATGTGCCAGGACCCGAACTTCGACGAAGACAGCTCCAACCTGGTGGTCGGACCGATCAACAAGCAGCGCTGGATCTACTCGGTGTCCAAGCAGCTGCTGGATCGTGTGATCTGGGCCTACGGCCAGAAAGGCCTGAACTTCACCCTGTTCCGTCCGTTCAACTGGATGGGCCCGCGCCTGGACCGCCTGGACTCGGCCCGCATCGGCAGTTCCCGCGCCATCACCCAGCTGATCCTCAACCTGGTGGAAGGCACGCCGATCCGCCTGTTCGACGGCGGCGAGCAGAAACGCTGCTTCACCGACATCGCCGACGGCGTCGAGGCCCTGGCGCGGATCATCGACAACGACAACGACGTCTGCAACGGCCAGATCATCAACATCGGCAACCCGGACAACGAAGCCAGCATCCGTCAGTTGGGCGAAGAGTTGCTGCGCCAGTTCGAAGCCCACCCGCTGCGCCACAACTTCCCGCCGTTCGCCGGTTTCCGCGACGTGGAAAGCAAGGCGTTCTACGGCGGCGGCTACCAGGACGTGTCGCACCGCAAGCCGAGCATCGCCAACGCCAAGCGCCTGCTGGACTGGGCGCCGACCGTGGAGATGCGCGAGACCATCGGCAACACCCTGGACTTCTTCCTGCGCGAGGCGATGCTCGAAATCGCCCAGCGCCCTAAAGAAGAAGCGCGCTGATGCAGGCAGGCTTGCGTATTGATGTCGATACCTTCCGCGGCACCCGTGAAGGCGTGCCGCGCCTGCTGGACATCCTCGACGAGGCGCAGGTCAAGGCGACGTTCTTCTTCAGTGTCGGCCCGGACAACATGGGCCGGCACCTGTGGCGCCTGATCCGCCCGCAGTTCCTGTGGAAGATGCTGCGCTCCAACGCCGCCGGCCTGTACGGCTGGGACATCCTGCTGGCCGGCACCGCCTGGCCGGGCAAGCCGATCGGCCGCGAGCTCGGGCACCTGATGCGCCGGGCCCGGGACGCCGGCCACGAAATCGGCCTGCACGCCTGGGATCACCACGGCTGGCAGGCCAATGCCGGACGCTGGAGCGACGCGCAGCTGATCGAACAGATCCGCCGCGGCGTGGATACCCTCGGCGACATCGTCGGCGAAAAGATCCAGTGCTCCGCCGCTGCGGGTTGGCGGGCGGATGAGCGGGTGATCGAAGCCAAGCAGGCCTTCGGCTTTCGCTACAACAGCGATTGCCGCGGGCAGCAGGTGTTCCGGCCACTGCTCGCCGACGGCTCGGCAGGCACCCCGCAGATTCCGGTGGATCTGCCGACCTTCGACGAAGTGGTGGGCCCGACCGTGGCGGCCAAGGACTTCAACGCTTTCATCCTCGACCGGTTCCGCGACCGGCAACTCAACGTCTACACCATTCATGCCGAGGTGGAAGGGATTCTGATGGCACCTGATTTTCGACAATTGCTGGCCGATGCGCGCCGGCGCGACATCGCGTTCCGACCGCTGGGCGACCTGTTGCCCGAGTTCTTGAACACACTGCCCCTGGGCCGTGTGCAACGGGGTGCCCTGGAAGGCCGCGAAGGCTGGCTGGGAGTGCAAGGGGCATGAGCAAGCGCTGGGCGTTGCCGCTGTTGCTGTTGCTCTTTCTGCTGGCCTACCTGCTGCCGCTGGGCAGCCATGGCTTGTGGATCCCCGACGAGACCCGTTACGCGCAGATCAGCCAGGACATGCTGCTGAGCGGCAACTGGGTGTCGCCGCACTTCATGGGGCTGCGCTATTTCGAGAAGCCGATCGCCGGCTACTGGATGATCGCCCTGGGGCAGGAGCTGTTCGGGCAGAACCTGTTCGGCGTGCGTTTCGCCTCGGCCCTGAGCACGGGCCTGAGCGTGTTGCTGTGCTTTTTGGTGGCCCGGCGGCTGTGGAACGATCCGCGCAAGAGTTTCGCCTGCGCCCTGCTCTACATGAGCTTCACCGTCGTGGCCGGCCAGGCAGGGTACGCCAACCTCGATCCGCAATTCACATTCTGGGTCAACCTGAGCCTGGTGGCCTTGTGGTTCGCCCTCGACAGCCGCACCACCGGCCAACGCCTGGCGGGCTGGTCGGTGCTGGGCCTGGCCTGCGGCATGGGGTTCATGACCAAGGGCTTTCTGGCCTGGGCGCTGCCGGTGCTGATCGCCTTGCCGTGGATGCTCTGGCAGAAACGCTGGCGCGAGCTGCTGGTCTTCGGGCCGGTGGCCGTCGTCGTGGCGATCGCTGTGAGCCTGCCGTGGGTGCTGGCCGTACACGCCCAGGAGCCGGACTACTGGCGGTTCTTCTTCTGGCACGAGCACATCCGCCGTTTCGCCGGCGATGACGCCCAGCACGACGCGCCTTGGTGGTTCTACATTCCGTTGCTGCTGGCGTTCAGCCTGCCGTGGGCCGGACTGTGGCCGACGGCGGTGCGCCAGGCCTGGCAGACCCGTCGCGAGCCGGCCATGGCGTTCCTCGGCCTGTGGCTGGTGATGCCGCTGCTGTTCTTCAGCCTGAGCAACGGCAAGCTGCCGACCTACATCCTGCCGTGCCTGCTGCCGTTGGCCCTGCTGCTGGGCCATGTGCTGGCCGAGCGCCTGCGCCTGGAACAAGGCCGGGCCCTGGGGTTCAACGGGCTGCTGAACATGGCGCTGGGGATCGTCACCCTCATCGCCCTGGTGTACGTGCAGCTGAAAAAGCCGCTGTACGACCACGAGCTGCACAGCCTGGTGCTGGTGTTCATCGGCCTGACCGGCTGGATCATCAGCAACCTGCTGCAGGCGTTCCGTCCGTTGCAGTGCTGGGCGGCCCCGGCGTTCGGCAGTCTGCTGTTCATCGCGCTGCTGCCGGCGGCGCTGCCCAAGTCGGTGGTGGCCAACAAGACTCCGGACCAGTTCATCCTGCATCACCAGGACGAACTGGCCGGCACCACCCACCTGCTGAGCAACGACCTCGGTGCGGCCTCGGCGCTGGCCTGGCGCCTGCAGCGCCCGAACGTGGCGTTGTACAACACCGTAGGCGAACTGAAATATGGCTTGGCCTATCCTGAGGGCATCGAGCGGCGGATCGACTCTTTCCGGGTCGAACAGTGGATGCGCGAAGCCCGCCGAACCGGTTCGGTCGGCGTGGTGATGCGCGTCAAGGGGCAGGATGAACTGGACGAAATCGATCGTCTTCCCAAGGACGGCGTCCGCTACGAACAGGGCAACCTGGTGATCATGATCCTGCCGAAGGTGGCGTCATGAGCCTGTTGCTGCTGTTGACCGCTTGCCTGCTGACGTGCCTGGGCCAGGTGGCGCAGAAATACGCCGTGGAGAGCTGGCGCGGCGTCGACTCGTCCTGGGTCGACAAGCTGCGCTCGCCCTGGCTGTGGCTCGCGCTGTTCGCCCTGGGTTCCGGCCTACTGGTGTGGCTGCTGGTGTTGCAGCGCATGGATGTGGGCATCGCCTACCCGATGCTCAGCCTCAACTTCGTCTTCATCACTCTGATCGCCCGCTTCGTGTTCCGTGAGCCCATCGACCGCCGCCACTGGTTCGGCGTGTTGCTGGTGATCGGCGGCGTGGCGCTGCTGGGGCAACAGTCATGAGCCAGAAACGCGGAATCGCCTTCGCCCTGGGCAGTGTGGCGCTGGCCAGCGGCGCGCAACTGGGCATGCGCTGGAGCATGGTGCGCCTGCCGCAGCCCCAGCAATGGCTGGAGGCGCTTGGCGCCGGCGGCATCGACCTGACCGCGCTGGCGTTGGTGGCCGCCGCGATCCTGGCCTACGCCCTGTCGATGCTCTGCTGGCTCGCCGCTCTGCGCGACGTGCCGCTGGGGCGGGCGTACTCGCTGCTCAGCGTCAGCTACGCATTGGTTTACCTGCTGGCGGCCAGCCTGCCGCTGTTCAACGAATCCTTCAGCGTTACCAAATCCCTGGGCGTGGCCTTGGTCATGCTCGGCGTCATCACCATCAACACTCGTCCGGCATGTGCGCCTGAATTGAGGAGTACCCCATGAAAATCACAGTATTCGGTAGCGGTTACGTCGGTCTGGTGCAGGCGGCCGTGCTGGCCGAGGTCGGCCACGACGTGGTGTGCATGGACATCGACGAGAAGAAAGTCGAACTGTTGCGCCAAGGCCACGTGAGCATCTTCGAACCGGGGCTGGCCAGCCTGGTGCGCGAGGGCCTGGACGGCCAGCGGCTGCAATTCACCAGCGACGAAAAGCTCGCGGTGCAGCACGGCCAGGTGGCGTTCATCGCCGTCGGCACGCCCTCTCAGGAGGACGGCTCGGCCGACCTGCGCTACGTGCTGTCGGTGGGCGACGCGGTGGCCCGCCACCGTGAGAAGCCGCTGATCCTGGTGGAGAAATCCACCGTGCCGGTGGGCACCGGCGACACCCTGCGCGCGCACATCGAAAAAGCCTTGGTCAAGGCCGGCAAGCTGCTGCAGTTCGATATCGTGTCCAACCCCGAATTCCTCAAGGAAGGCTCGGCGGTCAGCGATTGCCGCCGCCCGGACCGGATCGTCATCGGCTGCGAACGCGAAGAGGTGCGCGATGTGATGCGCGACCTGTACTCGCCGTTCAACCGCAACCACGACCGCATCATGTTCATGGACCTGCGCAGCGCCGAACTGACCAAGTACGCCGCCAACTGCATGCTGGCGACCAAGATCAGCTTCATCAACCAGATCGCCGAACTGGCCGAACACCTGGGGGCCGACATCGAGTCGGTGCGTCAGGGCATCGGCGCCGACACGCGCATCGGCTACCACTTCATCTACCCCGGCTGCGGCTACGGCGGCTCGTGCTTCCCCAAAGACATGCGCGCCCTGATCCACAGCGCCGAGGAAGCCCACTGCTCCAGCGACCTGCTGCAAGCGGTGGAAGCCATCAACCAGCGGCAGAAGCACAAGCTGTTCGAACGCATCAACGCGTTCTACAAGGGTGAACTGCGCGGCAAGACCTTCGCCCTCTGGGGCCTGGCGTTCAAGCCCAACACCGACGACATGCGCGACGCGCCGAGCCGGGTGCTGCTCGAATCGCTGTGGGCCGCTGGCGCCAACGTGCGGGCGTTCGACCCTGAAGCCATGCAGGAAACCCAGCACCTGTACCCGGACGAGTCGAAGCTGATGCTGATGGGCACCCCCGAATCGGTGCTGGCCGGTTCCGACGCGCTGATCATCTGCACCGAATGGCAGCAGTTCAAGGCGCCGGACTTCGACCTGATCAAGCAGCGCCTCAAGGAGCCGGTGATCTTCGACGGCCGCAACCTGTACGACGCCGAACGCCTGGCCCGCAACGGCTTCCATTACTTCCCGATGGGCCGGGGGGAATCGCGCACGCTGCCGATTCCGCTGCAGCAGTGGCCTCACACCTCGGACGTCGCTTGACCGCGCTGTCGCCTGCCGTCCGCCGGCAGTCCCTGATCGCGGGGCTGCTGGCGTTGCTGCTGTTCATCGCCGGGGTGTACGGGCAGGCCCCCATCGGTTTCGATTCGCGGTTCGTGCTGTTCGCCCAGGAGATGCTGCGCCACGGGCCGACGGTGTTCCCCACCACTTACGGCGAGCCGTATGCCGACTACTCGGCGCTGTCGACGCTGTTCGTCTGGCTGCTGTCCCTGCCCTTCGGCGCGGTCAACAGCCTGACGGCGTGGTTGCCCAGCGCCGTGGCGGGCGCGGTGACCGTGACCTTGATGTACCGGCTGCTGGCGGTGCATTCGGTTCGCTGGGCGCTGACCGCCATCGCCCTGCTGATGCTGACCGTCACCTTCGTCACCGAAGTGCGGGCGGTGTCCCAGGATTTGATGCTGGCGGCGGTGGCGCTGGCGGTGTTCTACCTCGGCTACGCCCATGACCACTTCGGCGCCGGCCGGCGCTGGCCGCTGGTCTTTGCGTTGCTGCTGCTCGGTTTCGGCATCCGCGGGCCCATCGGCCTGGTGGTGCCGACCGGCATGCTGTGCAGCTATTACTTGCTCGAACGCCAATGGGTGCGGTTGCTGCTGTTCGGCGTGCTGGCCTCGGTGCTGCTGGCGGCGTGCGTCGGCCTGTTGCTGTGGCTGGCCAAGGTCAGCGGCGGCGAGGCGTTCGTCCAGGACGTGATCCGCATGCAGTTCATGGGGCGCATGGACGGCAGCGAAGGCGTCAGCGGCTCGCTCTACTACTTCACCAGTTCGCTGGGCAACTACGCGCTGGCCTATCCGCTGGCATTGCTGGCCCTGGCGGCAGCGTGGCTGAGCAAGCCCCGCCAACGCGGGCCGGCCCTGCGTTTGGTGCAGTACTGCGCGGCGGCGGGTTTGATCGTGATGGTCGGCCTGTCGATCCCGCAGGCGAAGAAGGCCCGTTACCTGCTGCCGATGCTGCCGATGGCGGCGATCATTGCGGCGTATCCGTTCCAGGTCGCCCATGGCCGGGTGTTCGCCTGGCTGCGCGGGGTGATTCAAGGCTTGTGGCTGGTGACGCCGGGGTTGCTGATGGTGGCTTTGCTGGTTGCCCGGAAGAGATTTCCGGAGCATCTGACGGGGTTGCTTCCGGTGCTGATCGTGTTGGGCGTCCTGCAACTGGCGGCGTTGTCGCGGCTGTGGCGGCCGCGCTGGCGGGCCGAGACGCTGGCCTTCAGCGCGGTGCTGGCGTTGTGGGCGGTGTATGCGCTGGTGTTCGAACCGGTGGAGCGTCAGCTCTACGACACCCGCACCTTCAGCCGGGCCGTGCTCGCTCAGGTGGAGCAGAACCCTGCGCCGCTGGTGCTGCAAGGCATGGGCAAGGACGCCAAGGCGATCAAGTTCATGGTCAACGTCGAGAAGGACCTGCAGCCGCAGTTCAGCGATTCCCTCCAGGCGCTGGAAACCCTCAAGGGACCGGCCTGGCTGATGATGGACCGCAGCGACTACCAGACCTTGAAAGGCACGCCGTTGGGTGACGCGCCGCCGGTGCTGAGCGGCCGTTTCGACAAAAACGACTATGTGCTGCTGTGGCTGAAGCCGTAACCTGCGGGTTTTCCCTGCGACTGGAGCGGCTTCTCCCATGACATTCAGCGTGCGCCCGGCCCGTGAATCGGACGCCAGCGCCCTGCCCGCCCTGGAGCGGTCGGCGGCGCGGCTGTTCCGCCTCGACCCTTCCCTTGCCTGGCTGGCCGACGCCCCGGTGCCCGACGCCGAACAGCATCGGCAGGCCATTCGAACGGCACGGGTGTGGGTGGCGCAAGGCATTGACGGACAACTTTCAGGCTTCTTGCGGGCGGTGCAAACCGATCGTCAACTGCATATCGAAGAGTTGTCCGTTGGGCAGGACTTCCAGGGTCTGGGCATCGGCCGCAAGTTATTGTCGGCGGCCATTGAACAGGCACGCCACGAGCAACTTGCCGCGGTGACGCTGACCACCTTTCGCGATGTGCCGTGGAATGCGCCGTTCTATCAACGGATGGGATTCGAGTTGTTGAGCCCGGAACAAACCGGCCCGCGTCTGAGCGAAGTTCTGAACAACGAAATCGCCCACGGTTTGCCCGGTGAGCGCCGTTGCGCAATGGCACTGACGCTGGGCTGAGATCAGGCCGACGCCTTCAGATCGACGCCCAAGGCGTGGGCGAACGCCTTCACCAACGGGCTGCGCACGGTGTTGTGGCGCAGGATCAGGCTGAACGGCGTGACGATGTTGATCACCTGCGGGCGCACCGCTCGGAACTGCCCGGCCGCCACCCATGAGGCGGCGTAGTGCTGGGGCAGGAAACCCACGAAACGCCCGGTCTTGATCAGCAGCGCCACGGCTTCGACCTGGGTCGCCGACGCGGAAAAACTGTCGTAGCGCGCATGGTTGAGCTTGTCCCGGTGGATCGCGTAGCGGTGGTTGATGCAGGCATGGTCCAGCAGCACGTCACTGCCCATCTGCGCCTCCGGCATGTCGAACAGCGGGTGGCCGACTGCGCAGTAGACTTCCGAGCGCTCTTCGTACAACGGGTAATAATCAAACTCTTCCCGCCGTTGATAGACCGGCACGATTCCGGCAACTAAGCGACCTTCCACAACGCCTCTTTCGACTTCATCTAGCTGGGTCGCCTGAAGTTGAAACCTTACTTTCGGCGATTCTTCATTCATGCGTTTAAGCGCTGCAACTAACGGCGAATTAACGTCGCTGATCGTATTGTCAATGACGCCAATACCAAGGTCGCCGATCAGTTCATTCTGCGCAGAACTAAGCCGATCCCGAAAGTTGTCGACCGAGGCAAACAGGTCAATCGACGCCTGATACACCAGACGCCCTTCCTCGGTCAGGTGAAACCCTTCGCGCCCGCGGGTGCACAGGCGCATGCCGATGCGGATCTCAAGGTCGGAGATCTGCTTGCTGATGGCCGCAAGGCCCACGTTCAGCTCATTCTGGGCGGCACTGAAGCCGCCGGCCTCGACCACGGCCTTGAACACCTTTAGCAGTTTGAAGTCCAGTCCGCTGAGGGCCAGCGGCGCCCGGTGGGCAGTCTTCACCGGCGGGTTTCCGGAATTGGAAAGTGGGGTTTCCATAATGCTGATTTACCTCTGGCGCAATGTTCAACAATCTGTGTCCAACAACAAAAACATCGCCGACCAATAATAATGAACACAGAAAACAAGGCTTGGCAACCGCCAAAAAATCCCGCACATCAGTGCCAACTCACTGATCGCAAAACATTAAAAGCTGACACTTCGATCAGCTCTCGCGACATTGCAACTGCCCTCTTGAAGACTGCTTCGGCCTGATTCCGTCCGCTGTTTTTTCAGCGTGAACGGCAGGCCGTGCACACCGATTTCAGTTCGCGTTACCGACGAGGAAAACAACACATGTCACAAGCCACCGACCGTCTCTGGGGCGCCCGTTTCAAAAGCGGTCCGTCCGCTGCCCTGGCGGCCCTGTCCCGTTGCCCCGAGCGCTATTTCCGCCTCACCCCGTACGACCTGGCGGGCTCCAAGGCCCACGCCGGCGAACTGCAGCGGGCCGGCCTGCTCGACGGGCAGGAAACCCGCACGATGATCGAGGCCCTGGACGCCATCGGCGCCGACTTCGCCGCCGGGCGCATCGCCCCGACCCTGGACGACGAAGACGTCCACACCTTCATCGAACGCCTGCTGACCGAACGCCTCGGCGTCTTGGGCGGCAAGCTGCGCGCCGGCCGTTCGCGCAACGACCAGACCGCCAACGACCTGCGTCTGTTCCTGCGTGACCACGTGCGCACCCTGGCCGTGGAAGTCCTGGCCCTGCAACAGGCCCTGGTGGACCAGGCCGAGCAACATGTGGAGAGCATCTGCCCCGGCTTCACCCACCTGCAGCAGGCCCAACCGATCGTGTTCGCCCATCACCTGCTGGCCCACGCCCAAGCGATGCTGCGTGACGTGCAGCGGCTGGCGGACTGGGATGCGCGCACGTCGCTGTCGCCTTTGGGCGCCGCGGCCATGGCCGGCTCCGCCATCGCCCGCCAGCCACAGCAGTCGGCCAAGGAAATGGGCTACGCCGGCGTCTGCGAGAACTCCATCGACGCCGTCGCCAGCCGCGACCACGTCGCCGAATTCCTGTTCATCGCCAGCATGCTGGGGATCAACATCTCGCGCCTGGCCGAAGAGTTCTGCCTGTGGTCGTCGCGCCAGTTCCGCTGGGTCGACCTGGACGACGCCTATGCCACCGGCAGCTCGATCATGCCGCAGAAGAAAAACCCGGACATCGCCGAACTGGCGCGGGGCAAGGCCGGGCGCCTGATCGGCAACCTGACCGGCCTGCTGTCCACCCTCAAGTCCCTGCCGCTGTCGTACAACCGCGACCTGAGCGAGGACAAGAACGGCGTGCTCGACAGCGTCGACACCCTGCTGCTGGTGCTGCCGGCCATGGCCGGGATGGTCGCGACCATGACCGTCAACGTCGAGGAACTGCGGCGCCAGGCACCGTTGGGCTTCACCCTCGCCACTGAAGTCGCCGACTGGCTGGCGGTGCGCGGCGTGCCGTTCAAGGAAGCCCACGAGATCACCGGTGCCCTGGTGCAGGCCTGCGAGAAGCACGGCATCGAGCTGTGGGAAGCCTCGCCGGCCCTGCTGGCGGAAATCGACCCGCGCCTGACCGCCGACGTGCGCGACAGCCTGACCCTGGAAGCCGCCATCGCCGCCCGCAGCGGCTGGGGCGGCACCGCGCCGCAGCAGGTGCGCGAGCAGATCGGCCGACTGAAGACCGCCCTCGCTGCGCAGCAGGCGTGGACAGAAGACTACCGGGGCTTGCGCCTCTAAGACACGACCGCGGCCCCTGTGGGAGCTGGCTTGCCAGCGATAGCGTCCAGACCGTCGACATCGATGCCGGATGACCCACCGCAATCGCTGGCAAGCCAGCTCCCACAAGGACCGGTGTCGGATTTGAAAGTACAGTTCGGAGAAACACCATGAGCCAGACTCAGGCAGAACGACTCCAGGCGGAGCGCAAACTGGCGGAGAACCAGTTCGACATCACCCAGTACCAACATGTGCCGCGGCGCTACTACGGGCGGATCTTCTTCGCCACCGTGATCGTCATCGCACTCATCGGCCTGGTGCGGGCCTTCGCCGAAGGCAAGATCGAATGGTCGTACATCGGCCAGTTCCTCACCTCCGAAGCGATCATGTGGGGCCTGTTCAACACCATCGTCATGGCCGTGCTGGCCATGGCCCTGGGCATCGTGTTCGGGGTGATCACGGCGATCATGCGCATGTCGGCCAACCCGATCCTGCGCTACGTGGCGCTGACCTACACCTGGCTGTTCCGGGGCACGCCGCTGATCCTGCAACTGCTGCTGTGGTTCAACCTGGCGCTGATCTTCCCCACGGTCGGCATTCCCGGCCTGTTCGAGCTCGACACCGTGAGCCTGATGACGCCGTTCGTGGCCGCCCTGCTCGGCCTGAGCATCAACCAGGGCGCCTACACCGCCGAAGTGGTGCGCGCCGGCCTGCTGTCGGTGGACACCGGGCAATACGAGGCGGCCAAGTCGATCGGCATGCCGCGCCTGCAGGCGCTGCGCCGGATCATCCTGCCCCAGGCCATGCGCATCATCATTCCGCCGGTGGGCAACGAATTCATCGGCATGGTCAAGATGACCTCGCTGGCCAGCGTCATCCAGTACTCGGAACTGCTCTACAACGCCCAGAACATCTACTACGCCAACGCCCGGGTGATGGAGCTGCTGATCGTCGCCGGCATCTGGTACCTGGCCACCGTCACGGTGCTGTCCTTTGGTCAAAGCCGCCTGGAGCGCCGTTTCGCTCGCGGCGCCGGCAAGCGCTCGTAAGCCGCGCAGGAGAATCGAACATGAGAAGCATCGTCAAGGCCGTGGCCCTGAACAAGTATTACGACCAGTACCACGCCCTCAAGGACATCGACATCGAGGTCGAGCAAGGCGAAGTGCTGTGCATCATCGGCCCGTCGGGCTCGGGCAAGAGCACCCTGCTGCGCTGCGTCAACCAGCTGGAGAAGATCGACAAGGGCGGCCTGTGGGTCGACGGCGAACTGGTGGGCTACCGCGTCGTCGGGCACAAGCTGCACGAGCTGACCGAGACCCAGATCGCCCGCCAGCGCCTGGCCACCGGCATGGTGTTCCAGCGCTTCAACCTGTTTCCGCACATGACCGTGCTGCAAAACATCATCGAAGGCCCGTGCCAGGTGCTCAAGCGTTCGCCCAAGGAGGCCCACGAAGAGGCCCTGGAACTGCTGGCCCGGGTCGGCCTGGCCGACAAGCGCAACAGCTACCCGATCGAACTGTCGGGCGGCCAGCAGCAACGGGTGGCGATCGCCCGCGCCCTGGCCATGCGGCCCAAGCTGATGCTGTTCGATGAACCCACTTCGGCACTCGACCCGGAACTGGTCGGTGAGGTGCTGTCGGTGATGCGCGACCTGGCGCAGACCGGCATGACCATGATCGTCGTCACCCATGAACTGGGCTTCGCCCGGGAGGTTTCCAACCGCATGGTGTTCATGGACGGCGGCCAGATCGTGGAGGCTGGAAGCCCCGAAGAAATACTAATAAGCCCGCAAAACCCGCGCACCCAAAGCTTCATTTCTGCCGTTCGAACCTGAGGCCCCCTTGGCCTTCACAACACTCATAAGAGAACGTCCATGAAGAACTTCGTCATTCCAGCTGTACTCGCTTCGTTCATGTCTTGCGGTTTCGCCACCGCCGCCGACTTGCCGGCCAGCATCAAGGCCAAGGGCGAGATCGTCGTGGCGATCATGCCCAACTACCCGCCGATGGATTTCAAGGATCCGGCCACCAACCAGCTCACCGGCCTGGACTACGACCTGGGCAACGCCCTGGCCGAGCGCCTGGGGGTCAAGATCAAATGGCAGGAGACCGGCTTCGAGCAGATGATCAACGCCCTGACCACCGACCGCGTGGACATGGTGCTGTCGGGCATGACCGACACCGCCGAGCGCCAGGCCAGCGTGACCTTCGTCGACTACTTCACCAGCGGGCCGCAGTTCTACACCTTGCAGAAGAACGCCGCGACCAACGAGATCATCGACCTGTGCGGCAAGAAAGTCGGCACCAGCCGCCGCACCACCTTCCCGTCGGAGATCGCCGAATGGAGCAAGGCCAACTGCGAGGCGGCGGGCAAGCCTGCGATCACGGTGATCGGCACCGAAGGCTCGGCCGACGCCCGCGCCCAACTGCGCCAGAGCCGGATCGACGCAGCGATGCAGGGCAGCGAAACCCTGTCGTACCTCAAGACCCAGGAAAAGGACATGTACAAGACCGTCGGCCAGCCGATCTCCGTGCAGTTCACCGGCCTTGGCGTGAGCAAGAAGAAGCCTGAGCTGAGCGAGGCGGTGAAAGTCGCGTTGCAGAGCATGGTGGATGACGGCAGCTACGGCGCGATCCTGAAGAAATGGGACCTGGAGCTGGGCGCGATCAAGAACGTGACCGTCAACGCCGGCAAGTGAGCCTGCGGGAGCGGGCCTGATCGCGATGGCAGTGTCGGGTGTACCGGCCTCATCGCGGGCAAGCCCGCTCCCACAGGAATCCCGGTCGTACACAGAACCCGGGCCCGACATTTAACCCTGTGGGAGCGGGTTTGATCGCGGCGGCGGTGTCGGCTGTACCGGCCTCATCGCGGGCAAGCCCGCTCCCACAGGAATCCCGGTCGTACACAGAACCCGGGCCCGACATTTAACCCTGTGGGAGCGGGTTTGATCGCGGCGGCGGTGTCGGCTGTACCGGCCTCATCGCGGGCAAGCCCGCTCCCACAGGAATCCCGGTCGTACACAGAACCCGGGCCCGACATTTAACCCTGTGGGAGCGGGTTTGATCGCGGCGGCGGTGTCGGCTGTACCGGCCTCATCGCGGGCAAGCCCGCTCCCACAGGAATCCCGGTCGTACACAGAGCCCGGGCCCGACATTTAACCCTGTGGGAGCGGGCTTGCCCGCGATAGGGCCGGATCAGGCGAAATCTCCGGCCAATGACACACCGCAAGGCCGCCCCCGCAAGGTCTTGTGTTTATCCATTGATGGTTGGAGTGCCTGTGATGTCCTCCCCGCTTTCCCCCACCTGGCCCGACGGCCGCAAAGCCTGTCTGGCCCTGGCCTTCGACCTCGACGGCCCCACCGGCGACGCCATGCTCAACGGCTCGATCTGGCGCAAGCCCGAGTATTTCGGCTTCGGCGGCTACGGCCCTTACCGTGCCTTGCCGCGCCTGTTGGACCTGCTCGACGCGTTCAGGCTGCCGACCACGTTCTTCGTCCCGGCCTGGGTCGTGGAGAACTGGCCAAGGCAATGCCAGGCCATCGTCGAGCGCGGCCATGAGGTGGCCTACCACGGCGACAAGCACGAATCCTTCTACGCCCTGACGCTCGACGAGCAGCAGGCCGTCATGCAGAAATCCCGCGAGGTGTTCTGGCAGCACCTGCACATCCGCGCCGAGGGTTTCCGCACCCCGTCCGGCGACTGGCGCGCCGAGACCCCGAAGATGCTCGCCGACAACGGCGTCATCTATTCCAGCAGCATGCGCGGCGACGACCGCCCGTACCTGGTCGACGTGCCGGGCCACGCCACGCCGCTGGTGGAGATCCCCGGCCGCTGGGAAATGGACGACTACGCCTCCCTCGCCTACACCCGCGCGCCGAACTTCCCGTCCGGCCTGGACCGCACCGCCAGCTACGCCCTGACCCTGGACAACTGGCGGCGCGAGTACGACGGCGCGATGGACGAAGGGCTGTGCCTGACCACCCTGTTCCACCCGAAAATCACCGGCAAGCCTGGGCGCATCCTGCTGCTGGAACAACTCTTCGAACACATGCGCGAGCGTGACGACGTGTGGTTCGCCACCTGCCGCGACGTCGCCCGCTGGTGGCTCAAGGAGCATCACCATGACTGACGCCACCGTCTGGCCTGCCGGCCGCCGCTGCGCCGTGGCGCTGACCGTCGACTACAACGACATCCACGGCATTCTCACCCAGGCCCCCGAAGTGGCCGGGCGCGACAAGACCCTGTCGGTGTGGCGCTACGGCACCCAACGGGGCGTCGAACGGCTGTTGCGGCTGTTCAAGGAACTGGAAGTGACCGCCACCTGGTTCGTCCCCGGCATCGTCGCCGAAGAGAACCCGCAGCACATCGCCGCGATCCTGGCCGACGGGCACGAAATCGCCTGTGCCGGCTACCGCCACCAGGACTACGACACCCTGGACCTGGCGGCGCAACGCGCCGAGGTGGCCAAGGGCTGCGCGGCGCTGCAAACGCTGACCGGGCAACGCCCGACCGGTTTCCGCATTCCGGCCGGCAACGGCGCGCCGGGGTTCATCGAAGCGCTGCGCGACGAAGGCATTCGCTGGTCGTCCTCATGGCGCGGCGATGACCTGCCGTTCGCCCACCTGACGGCGCCGGACGTAATCGAGCTGCCGCTGCACTACGAACTGGAAGACGAACCCTACTTCGCCTTCAACCTGAGCCCCGCCGTACCGCCGGCCCAGTCGCGGATCGCCTCCTACAGCCACACGCTGGGCAACCTGCTGCTGGACTTCGCCGGCTTCCACCGGTTCGGCCTGTGCTACGTGCTGCGCCTGCACCCGGAAATCATCGCCACGCCGGGCCGGATCGGCGTGCTGCGCGAGCTGCTGGAGAGCATCCGCCAGCACGGCGACGTGTGGATCGCCAGCGGCGCCGACATCGCCCGATGGTGGGCACAGAAGGCTGAAGCGGTGGGCGCGGATCATCCCGCCTCGGTGTATGAGCGGCATTATCGGGATTACCTCACATGACCGAATCGATGCAGCGGTTGGCGCAGTTCTGCGTCGAAACCCGGTTCGAAGCACTGCCCGAGGCGCTGGTGGCCCAGGCCAAGCGGCACATCCTCGACACTTTCGGCGCAGCGCTCGCCGGGGCGGACAGCCGCGTGGCGCTTCAGGCGCAACGGCTGTTCGCCAGCGCCCCCGGAACCGTGCCGGTCTGGGGCACTTCACAGCGGGTCGGCGCCGGCGATGCCGCATTGCTCAACGGCATCGCCGCCCACGCGCTGGAGCTGGACGACACCGGCGGCTGCGACCACTCCGGCACTGTGGTGCTGCCGGCGGCGATGGCCGCACTGTCGCTGACGGAGCGCCCGGTGAGCGGTCGCGAGTTCATCACCGCCGTGGTGATCGGCTACGAGATCGGCCGACGGGTGCTGGAAGCCTGCGGCAGCTATTCGGCCCACAACGGCGCCGGCTGGCACTCGACCGCCACCTGCGGGGTGTTCGGCGCGGCGGCGGCCAGCGCGCGGATCCTCGGCCTGGACGCGGCGCAGACCGTGTCGGCACTGGGCATCGCCGGCAGTTTCAGCGGCGGTCTGTGGGCGTTCATCCACGACGGCTCGCAGAGCAAGAAACTGCACAGCGGCCGCGCCGCCGAGGGCGGGTTGCTCGCCGCCCGCTTCGCCCGCGAAGGGATCAGCGGACCGTCGCAACTGTTCGATGACGTGTGGGGCGGCTTTCTCAAGACTCTCGCGCCAGGCACCGCGCAACCGGCGGCGCTGGTGGCGAACCTGGGCCAGGTGTGGAAACTCGCCCGCTGTTCGATCAAGCCTTATGCGGCGTGCCGCGGGACGCATTCGGCGATCGATGCGTTGGGGCTGCTGATGGCGCAGCTCAAGGTCGAGGCGCCTCAGGTGGAAGACGTCCATGTGCGCCTGTGCGGCTTTTTGCAGGCCATGTGCGGCGGGCGCGACACCGCTTCGCTGGCGGCGGCGCAGATGAGCCTGCCCTACGCCCTCGCGGCGCGGCTGGCGCATGGGCATTGCCGGCTCTCGGCCTACGACGACGCCCGGCGCGACGATCCGGACATTGCCCGGTGGATGACGCGGATTCGCCTTGAAGTGGACGGGCAACTGTCCGAGGATGGCGAGCCGGTCGTCAGCGTGCACACCGTGGACGGGCGTGAGGCCAGCCTGTGCGTCGAGGTGCCGTTGGGGGCGCCGGGCAATCCGCTGAGCGATGCGGCGCTGGAGGAGAAGTTCTTCAGCCTGGCGCTGCGGGCGTTGCCTCAGGAGCGGGCCGAAGGGTTGCTGGAACGATTGCGGCATCTGGAGTCGCTGGAATCGGTATCGGGGCTTGAGCGGTGGCTGACGTGATTGTTGGGGGGCCGCATTTGGCCTCATCGCTGGCAAGCCAGCTCCCACAGGGTTTTGCGGCGGGCTCAGGTCCTGCATCCAGCCGAAATTCCTGTGGGAGCCAGCCTGCTGGCGATGGCGATCCGGCAGGCGACATCGAGGCTAGATGTGCCGGCCTCATCGCCAGCAGGCTGGCTCCCATAAGGGTTGTGTGCCGGGCTCAGGTTCTGCGTCCGGCCCGGATTCCTGTGGGAGCTGGCTTGCCAGCGATGAAGGCCACGCGGTTTCCAGTTGAGCAAAACACTAAATGAATAAGGACATTTGATTTTCCGTGGCCAAGTATTCGCTCGTTATCCGCCGTCTGATGATCGTCTCGCTGACCATCGTCGTCAGCCGCGCCATCACCAGCCCGCTGCTCACCCTGTTCCTGAGCCAGAAGCTGGGCCTCAACCAGCAGGACGTCGGTCTGCTGCTGGGCATCGCGGTGTTCATCGCCACCCTGCTCGCGCTGTACGGCGGCTACATCATCGACCGCCTGGAAAAGCGCCGGCTGCTGATCCTGGCGATGCTCTCCAGCGCCATCGGCTTCGTGCTGCTGACGTTCGCCCACAATCTGTACCTGACCACCGCCACCCTGGTGATCACCGAAACCGCCTCGGCCCTGTTCCTGATCGGCTCCAAGGCGATCCTCAGTGAACACCTGCCGATCAACCAGCGGGCCAAGGCATTCTCCCTGCGCTACACCCTGACCAACATCGGCTACGCCACCGGCCCGATGCTCGGGGTGGTGATCGCCGGGGTCTATCCGATCGCGCCGTTCCTGATCGCCGCCGCCATCGCTTTCGCCAGCATCTTCCTGATGGTCGGCATCCCCAAGGACGCCAACCCCGTGGCCGTGATCGGCCAGCCCCAGAGCTTTCTCAAGACCCTGGTGACCCTGAAGAACGACCGCACCCTGATCATGTTCACCTGCGGCTGCCTGCTCAGCACCGTGGTGCACGGGCGCTTCACCCTGTACCTGTCGCAGTACCTGCTGGTGGTCGAGGATTCGCAGCAGGCCCTCAAGACCATGGCCGCCCTGCTCGCCTGCAACGCCATCGCGGTGATCCTGCTGCAATACCAGATCGGCCGGTTCCTGAGCCGGGAAAAGCTGCGCTACTGGATCGTCGCCGGCACGGGCCTGTTCATCGCCGGCCTGATCGGCTTCAGCCTGGCCGACAGCCTGGTGAGCTGGTGCGTCGCCATGTTCATCTTCACCCTCGGCGAGATGATCATTTACCCGTCCGAGTTCCTGTTCGTCGACACCCTGGCCCCGGAAGAACTGCGCGGCAGCTACTACGGCGCGCAGAACCTGGCGGCCCTGGGCGGCGCCCTGAGCCCGGTGATCTGCGGCTTCCTGCTGATGCACACCCCGGCGCCGACCATGTTCTACGCCTTGAGCGCGTTGACCGCGATGGGCGGCTTCCTGTGCTTCATGAGCGGACGGCGGGTGGCCTTACTGCAAAAATAGTGCACTGAAACTGCATTTATATGAATTTGTCAGCATCCAGTTTGCTTGGCACACTGTGCGCGTTCCTCCCCCAATAGTTGGAACGTTTCGAAGGACTTTCCGGACATCACGGACAAGTCCTTTTTTTTGCCTTGCGCTTTTCTGCCCGATCCACGAGGAACGTCTTCACATGCTCGCCCGCTGGTTGCCTGCCGCCGTCAACACCCGTCCCACCGAATGGAGCCGCGCCGCCGTCGGCATGGCCTTGGGCACGCTGGTCAGCGTCTGGGTGTGCAGCCAGGTGTTCGGCATCCAGGCGGCCTATCACGTGATGGGCCCGCTGGGCGCTTCGGCGGTGCTGCTGTTTGCGGTGTCCTCCGGTGCCCTGGCGCAACCCTGGTCGATCGTCGGCGGCTACCTGTGCGCCGGCACAGTCGCGCTGTTGGTGGCCCATGTGCTGGGCCGCACCCTGGGCAGCGCTTGCCTGGCGGCCGGCATGGCGCTGATCGTGATGTGCTGGCTGCGCTGCCTGCACCCCCCGGCCGGTGCCGTGGCCCTGACGATGGTGCTGGCCGACCCCGCCACCGTGGCCATGGACTGGACGGCCCTGGGGCCTGTGATGCTCAGCGCGGTGAGCCTGGTGGTCTGCGCGCTGGCCTACAACAACCTGACGCGCATCCACTACCCCAAGCGCCCCGCCGAACCGGCCCCCGCCGTCGCCCCCGTGGACGCCCTGGCCATCACCGCCGACGACCTCAAACTGGCCCTGGCCGACATGGAAGCCTTCATCGACGTCACCCCGGAAGACCTTGAGCAACTGATCCATGCCAGCGAGCTGCACGCCAAACGGCGCAGCATCGGCGAAGTGCTCGGCGCCAAGCCCTGACCTCGGGCCGAGCTCACGCCGCCGCTTGCTGCCGCGCCGGCACCGCCAGCGGCACCGCCCGCACCGACGCCCCGGCCGTCAGCCCCAGCGTGCCGGCGGTCTGCGCATCGACGATCAAGGTGCCCGCCGCCACCCGCGCCGGCGCGGCCGTGATCTTGCAGTCGGCGAACCCACGGTTGTGGATCAGCCAGGTATCCGCCCCGTCCCCCGGTGTGCCGAGGCTCAGTTGCAGCACCTGGCTGTCGCGCACGGCGCGGATCTGGCCGGTGTCGCATTCGATCAGCGGACCGCCGTCGAAGATGTCGATGTAGTCGCGGTGTTCGAAGCCTTCGGCCTTGAGCATGCCCAGCGCCGGTTCGGTGTTGGGGTGGACGCGACCGATCACCGCGCGGGCGGCTTCCGGCAGCAGGCAGGTGGGCAGCGGGAACTTGGGCATCAGTTCGGCGATGAAGGTCTTGTTGCCCAGGCCTGTGAGGTAGTCGGCATCAGCGAAGTCCATCTTGAAGAAGTGCCGGCCCAACCCTTCCCAGAACGGCGACACCCCGTTCTCGTCCGAATAGCCGCGCATTTCGGCGATGACCTTGTCGCCGAAGCGCTCGCGGAACTCCGCCAGGAACAGGAACCGCGCCTTGGACAGCAACCGGCCGTTGAGGCCGCTGCGGTGGTCGGCGTGCAGGAACAGCGAGCACAGCTCCGATTGGCCGGTCATGTCGTTGCCCAGGAACAGCGTGGGCAGTTGCTGGTTGATGCCGAGGTTCTTCGACGCCGCCACGAACAGCCCCAAGCGGTAGTTGTACCAGGGCTCGCGCAGGCCCACCGCGCCGGCCAGGGCGCAGATGCCGATGGCCTCGCCGTGCGGGTTCTGCAGCACGAACAGGTAATCGGCATCGGCTCGGGAGGCTTCTTTCGCGAAGGTTTTCGCCGCCCAGTCCAGGCGCTGGCGCAAACGGGCCGCGTCGGCGGGCAAGGTGGTCAAACCGGCGCCGGCGCTGTGGGCCAGGGCCAGCAAGGCGGGCAAGTCATCGGGGGTGGCTGGACGGACGATCATCGGGTGCGCTCCTTGGCGGTCAGCGGTTGCGGCTCGCGTTTGGGGAAAAACACCTCGGCCAGCATGCAGCGTGCGCTGCCGCCGCCGATGCGTTCGATGGTGTCGATGTTCACCGGCAGCGGCGTGGCCAGGCTTTCGAGGGTGCGGCGCTGGGCGGCGTTCAGCGATTGCCACGCGGTGCGCGACATCACCAGCAGCGGCTCGCCGGCGTCGTTGTGGACTTCCAGCATGTTGCCGGCGAAGGATTCGAGCTGGGCCCAGTCCAGGGCGATCACCTGCTTGCCGCTCTCCTCCAGCCGCGAACGCAGCGCCTGGCGCTCGCCGGCATCGGCGACGCTGTCCAGGCACGCTACAGCCAGCCGGGTGCCGACGCTCATCATCACGTTGGTGTGGTAGATCGCCACGCCCTGGCGGTCGACGGCGTTGAAGGCGCACAGCGAATACCCCAACTGCTCGACCGCCTGCTCCAGGGCATGGCCGTGGGTGCGGGTCGAATAGCCGGCGTAGCAGATGCGCTGCTGACGGTCGAGCACCATGCTGCCGGTGCCCTCCAGAAACACCGCTTGGCGCTCCAGCCCGGAAAGGTCCACCAGGCGCTCGACCCGGTAGGTTTCGCCCAGCCAGTCGAGCACGCCTTTGTCGCGCTCCAGCCGGCGGTTCTGCCCTTGCATCGGGTACAGCACCAGCGTGCCGTCGGGGTGGCTGCTCCACCAGTTGTTGGGGAAGATCGAGTCGGGGGTGTGCGGGGCCTCGCGGTCGTTGTGCACCAGCACCTCGACCCCGTGCCCGCGCAGCGCGGCGACGTAGCCGTCGAATTCCTGCAAGGCCTTGAGCTGCACGTCTTCGGCGTGCTCCGCCGGGCGCTGGAAGCGGTTGTTCGCCGCCGTGTCCTGGTTGAAGGAAAAGCGTGTCGGGCGAATCATCAAAACGGTGTTGGTGGTCTGCATGGGCACGGAACCGATGAGGGTTGGGAGGTGCCCATTGTCTGTTCCGGCCCGGAACAAACCCGGTTGTTGCGCTGACCGCCAGTGATGGAAACGGTCGAAATCGGCTGTTTGCCCAGCCGATTCGGCAGGCGCCCGGGCAAAAAAAACCGCAGCCTGCGGGCTGCGGTCTTGGTGTCGGGCCGGCTCACTCCATCGTGGTCTTCACCGTCGCCAGTTCCGGGTGGCTGACCAGTTTGTCGATGTGCAGGTCCGGGTCGTCGAACCACACTTCCGTCAGCACCCGGTAGTGCTCCATGTCCCGGCAGCGCATGCGCAGGCTGTAGTCGAACGCACCGCTGATCAGCCGGCATTCAAGCACTTGCGGGCAGGCGCGCACCTTGGCCTCGAAGGCCTTCTGCGCCGCGCGCCCGCTCTGGTTCGACAGCGCCACCAGCACCAGCAGCGAGAGCCCCGGCGTCAGCTTCTTCTCGTCGAGAATCGCCCCGTAGCCCCGGATGACGCCGAGCTGTTCAAGTTTGCGCACCCGTTCCAGGCAAGGCCTGGGCGTCAGGTGCACGCGCTCGGAGAGCTTTTGATAGGTGATGCGCCCTTCGTGGCGCAGCACTTCGATGATGGCCTGATCGATCCGATCAAGCACGATCGTCAGATCGCGGATGTCCGCCATGTATCCCTTGCCTCACTTCAAACGACCCGATAGGAATTGCTGCAAACGCTCGCTGCGCGGCCGGTCGAGCAGGCTCGCGTCGCCCTGCTCCTCCACCCGTCCCTGGTGCAGGAACAGCACCTGGCTGGACACCTGCCGGGCAAAGCCCATTTCGTGGGTGACCATCAGCATGGTGCGCCCCTCTTCGGCCAGGGCCTGAATCACTTTCAGCACTTCGCCGACCAGTTCCGGATCCAGCGCCGAGGTCGGCTCGTCGAACAGCAGGATCTCCGGCTCCACCGCCAATGCCCGGGCGATCGCCACCCGCTGCTGCTGGCCGCCGGAGAGGAACGCCGGGTACTGCTGCGCCACCCGCTGCGGCAGGCCGACCTTGTCCAGGTAGGCCAGCGCCCGCTCTTCGGCCTCCTTGCGGGTTTCGCCCAACACCCGGCAGGGCGCAAGCACGATGTTCTCCAGCACGGTCAGGTGGCTCCACAGGTTGAAATGCTGGAACACCATCGCCAGACGCGTGCGCAGCGACTGCAATTGTTTGGGGTTGGCCACCCGCATGCCGCCGGCGCCCTGCCGCGTGAGGATCCGTTCGCCGTCCAGGGTGATGGCGCCCTCGTCCGCCCGCTCCAGAAAGTTGATGCAACGCAGCATAGTGCTTTTGCCCGAACCGCTGGCGCCGATCATGCTCACCACATCACCGGCCCGCGCGTTCAACGAGACGCCCTTGAGCACTTCGTTGTCACCGAAGCGCTTGTACAGATTTTCTACCGTCAGTTTGTACATGGATCAAACTCCTGGAGCCGCCCTGCACCGGCGCGGCTCTGGATCAAAAGAAAGGATCAGTGGGCCGGGCCGAGGAAGTTCAGCCAGCGCCGCTCCGCCAGGCGGAATGCGCCGACCAGGCCGAACGACAGCGCGAGGTACAGCAGGCCGGCGATGCCGAACGCCTGAAAGGTCATGAACGTCGCGGCGTTGGCGTCCCGGGCGACCTTGAGGATGTCGGGGATGGTGGCCGTGAACGCCACCGAGGTGGCGTGCAGCATCAGGATCACTTCGTTGCTGTAGTACGGCAGCGCCCGGCGCAGCGCCGACGGCAGGATCAGCCGCCGGTACAGGCGCCAGCCGCTGAGGCCGTAGGCATGGGCCGCTTCGATCTCGCCGTAGGGAATGCTGCGGATCGCCCCGGCGAAGATCTCCACGGTGTAGGCGCAGGTGTTCAGGGTGAACGCCAGCAACGTGCAGTTCATCGCGTCGCGAAAGAACGCTTCGAGCAACGGCTGCGAGCGCACCGCAGCGATGCCGTAGATCCCGCTGTAGCAGATCAGCAACTGGATATACAGCGGCGTGCCGCGGAACACGTAGGTGAACAGCTGCACCGGCCAGCGCACCACACCCAGGCGCGAGACGCGCATGACCGCCAAAGGCAGCGACAGGCAGAACCCCATCGCGATGCTCGCCACCAGCAGCCAGAGGGTCATCGCCAGGCCGGTCAGGGCCTCGCCGTCGCTGAACAGGAAGGGTTTCCAGTACTCGGCAATCAGTTCGATCATCGCGCCATCCCCCGCACGCCCAGGTTGTAGCGGCGCTCCAGCGCGCGCAGCACGTAATTGGAGGCGCTGGTGATCAGCAGGTACAGCGCCGCCGCCAGCAGCAGGAAGTCGAGCATGTTGAACGTGCTCTTGCCCGCCTCCTGGGCCACCTTGACCAGGTCCGACAGGCCGATGATCGACACCAGCGCCGTGGCCTTGAGCAGCACCAGCCAGTTGTTGCCCAGGCTCGGCAAGGCGAAGCGCATCATCTGCGGGAACACCACGAAGCGGAAACGCTGCCAGCGGTCGAGGCCGAAGCACGCGGCGGCCTCTTGCTGACCCCGCGGCACGCTGAGGATCGCCCCGCGGAACGTCTCGGTGAAGTACGCGCCGTAGATGAAGCCGAGGGTGACGATGCCCGCCACGAACGGATCGATCTCCAGGTACGGCCAGCCCATCAGTTCGGTGAGGCTGCTCACCCAGCCCTGCAGGCTGTAGAAGATCAGCAGCATCAGCACCAGGTCCGGCACGCCGCGGATCAGCGTGGTGTAGAACGTCGCCGGCAGGTTGAGCAGCTTGAGCGGCGACAGCTTGGCCGCCGCCCCCAACAGGCCCAGGGCCATGCTCACCAGCAGCGCCAGCGCCGACAGTTGCAGGGTCACCCATGTGCCGTGCAGCAACAGCGGGCCGTAGCCTTGCAGGCTCGACAGACCGAGCCCGGTCCAACTCAGGAATTCATTCACGCCAGTCACCTGTCGTTTGCCGCCCGCCTCCGTGCGCTGCGCGCTTGGACAGCACACAGGGCGCGGCGGGCGCGGGGATCAGTTGTTGTAGAGGTCCAGGTCGCCGAAGTGCTTGCGCTGGATCTGCGCGTAGATGCCCTTGTCATGCAGGGCCTTGATGGCGGCGTTGAGCATGCCCTTGAGCTCGTCGTTGCCCTGGCGCACGCCGATGGCGATGTCCGACGGGATCATCGGGTCGCTGATGCCTTCGCTGTTCTGGAACGGCGCGCCCTGGGGGGATGCGAGGAAACTCATCTGCGCCTGCAGCTTGTCCTGGATCGACGCGTCGAGGCGGCCGAACACCAAGTCGGCGTAGACCTGGTCCTGGTTCTGGTAGGCCCGCAGCTTCACCCCGGCCGGCCCCAGGCGGGCCTTGGCGTAGGCCTCCTGGATCGTGCCCTGCATGTAACCGATGGTCTTGCCCTTGAGGGACTCGCCGGTGGGCAGCAGGCCCGAATCCTTGCGGGTGACGATGGCGGTCGGTCCTGCGTACAGGCGGTCGGTGAAGTCGATCTGCTTCTTGCGTGCGTCGGTCACGGTCATCGACGACTCGATGGCGTCGAACTTGCCGGCCTTGAGCGCCGGGATCAGCCCGTCGAAGTCATTGCTGACCCACACGCACTTGACCTTCAGCTCGGCGCAGATGGCATTGCCCAGATCCACGCCGAAGCCCTGCACGCCGCCGTCGGCGGTGGTCGACTCAAAGGGCGGGTAACTGGGGTTGACGCCGAACCGCAGCTCTTTCCATTCCTTCGCATGGGCGCCGGTTGTGCAGCACAGCAACGCGAGTACGGACACGCTCAGCCATTTGGTTTTCATCTTCTTGAGTCCTGATCTGTCTGGAATTGTCGCGGCCGCGCCGGTCGGCCGCCTTTATGGGCAGGAACAGAAAGTCGATGCGGCATCGGCCGCAACAGCGTTCTTGTTGTTTTTGTTCCGGGACATGCGTGATGCCCGGGCTGAAACCCTTGGCGCAGAGCGCTCGGGATCCGGGGGCCAGAATGCCAACAGACCGTCGGCGGCAGGTGTCGTATGGGGCGGCGGCGACCCCTCTATTGTGCTGATAACGGCACGTTCACAGCCGATTCTGTCGCGGGCGCCGAAGATCCGGCACTTGCGACGGGACACGGTCGCCGGCATGACAAAAATGCAGCCCCCCCCTGCACGGATCCCGGTTGTGCACGGCAAATTTGCACTGTTACGATCCGGCAACGCTCGCGCGCGAGCACACCGCACACATCGCACAAAAAACAATAAAAGCAGGGAGTTACTGATGACTGCTCAGGCTTCATCCCCGCGGACGCCGTCCATGGATGCCACACAGAACGACGTGCTGGCCGAGGTTCGCAATCACATCGGTCACCTGACCCTCAACCGCCCCGCCGGGCTCAACGCCCTGACCCTGGACATGGTCCGCCAGTTGCAGCGCCACCTCGACGCCTGGGCGGGCGATGACCGCATCCGCGCCGTCGTGCTGCGCGGCGCCGGCGAAAAGGCGTTCTGCGCCGGCGGCGACATCCGTTCCCTGTACGACAGCCACAAGAGCGGCGACACGCTGCACGAAGACTTCTTCGTCGAGGAATACGCCCTCGACCTGACGATCCACCGCTACCGCAAACCGGTGCTGGCGCTGATGGACGGTTTCGTCCTGGGCGGCGGCATGGGCCTGGTGCAAGGCGCCGACCTGCGGGTGGTCACCGAGAAAAGCCGCCTGGCGATGCCGGAAACGGCCATCGGTTACTTCCCGGACGTGGGCGGCAGCTATTTCCTGCCACGCATCCCCGGCGAGCTGGGGATCTACTTGGGCGTCACCGGCGTACAGGTCCGTGCCGCCGATGCGCTGTACTGCGGGTTGGCGGACTGGTATCTGGAGAGTGCCGCACTGGCGACCCTCGACGAGCGGCTCGACCACCTGCAATGGCACGACACGCCGCTCAAGGATCTGCAGAGCCTGCTGGCCGGGCTCGCCGTGCAGACCCTGCCCGACGCGCCGCTCCAGGCCCTGCGCCCGGCCATCGACCATTTCTTCGCGTTGCCTGACGTGCCGAGCATCGTCGAGCAACTGCGCACCGTGACCGTCGCCGACAGCCACGAATGGGCCACCGCCACCGCGGACCTGATGGAGACCCGTTCGCCGCTGGCCATGGCCGTGACCCTGGAAATGCTGCGCCGGGGCCGGCACCTGAGCCTGGACAACTGCTTCGCCCTCGAACTGCACCTGGACCGGCAGTGGTTCGAACGCGGCGACCTGATCGAGGGCGTGCGCGCCCTGCTGATCGACAAAGACAAATCCCCACGCTGGAACCCGCCCACCCTCAAGGCGCTGGACGCCGCACGGGTCGCGGGTTTCTTCCAAGGTTTCACTGAGAGCGGGAGCTGAGCCATGCACGATCTCGAACTGACTGAAGAACAAGTGATGATCCGCGACATGGCCCGGGACTTTGCCCGCGGCGAAATCGCGCCCCACGCGCAAGCCTGGGAAAAGGCCGGCTGGATCGACGACGGCCTGGTGGCGAAGATGGGCGAACTGGGCCTGCTCGGCATGGTGGTGCCGGAGGAATGGGGCGGCAGCTATGTCGATTACGTCGCCTATGCCCTGGCGGTGGAAGAGATTTCCGCCGGCGACGGTGCCACCGGCGCGTTCATGAGCATCCACAACTCGGTGGGCTGCGGCCCGGTGCTCAACTACGGCAGCCAGGCCCAGAAAGAGACCTGGCTGACGGACCTGGCCAGCGGTCAGGTGATCGGCTGCTTCTGCCTGACCGAACCCCAGGCCGGCTCCGAGGCGCACAACCTGCGCACCCGCGCCGAACTGCGCGACGGCCAGTGGGTGATCAACGGCGCCAAGCAGTTCGTCAGCAATGGCAAGCGGGCCAAGCTGGCCATCGTGTTTGCGGTGACCGACCCGGAGCTGGGCAAGAAAGGTATCTCGGCGTTCCTGGTGCCCACCGACACCCCGGGCTTCACCGTTGACCGCAGCGAACACAAGATGGGCATCCGCGCCTCCGACACCTGCGCCGTGACCCTCAACGATTGCCGCATCCCCGAGGCCAACCTGCTGGGCGAGCGCGGCAAGGGCCTGGCCATCGCCCTGTCCAACCTCGAAGGCGGCCGCATCGGCATCGCCGCCCAGGCTTTGGGCATCGCCCGCGCAGCCTTCGAAGCGGCGCTGGCCTACGCCCGTGAGCGCGTGCAGTTCGGCACGCCGATCATCGAGCACCAGAGCATCGCCAACCTGCTGGCCGACATGCACATGCAACTGAACGCCGCACGGCTGATGATCCTGCACGCCGCCCGCCTGCGCACCGCCGGCAAGCCGTGCCTGTCCGAAGCCTCCCAGGCCAAGCTGTTCGCCTCGGAAATGGCCGAGAAGGTCTGCTCCTCGGCGATCCAGATCCATGGCGGGTACGGGTACCTGGAGGATTACCCGGTGGAGAAATACTACCGGGACGCGCGGATCACCCAGATCTACGAAGGGTCGAGCGAGATCCAGCGCATGGTCATCGCCCGCGAGCTCAAGCACTACCTGATCTGAAAGCAAAAGACCGCAGCCTGCATGAGGCTGCGGTCTTTCTCTGAACCGTGTCGACTGACACTCCGCCATCGCTGGCAAGCCAGCTCCCACAGGGTCTGTGTCGAGCACACCATCTGTGAACGGCCCGGTTAACTGTGAAAGTTGCTGTGCGACGATTCGGCTTGCCAGCGACGGCGTCAGCAGCGGCGCCGCCTCATTGGCCCTTGAACTCAGCCTCGCGCTTGGCGATGAACGCCGCCATGCCTTCTTTCTGGTCATGGGTGGCGAACGCCGCATGGAACACCCGGCGCTCGAAGCGCACGCCTTCGGTCAGGTTCACTTCGAAGGCGCGGTTGACGCTTTCCTTGACCATCATCGCAATCGGCAGCGACTTGCTGGCGATCACCGCCGCCACTTTCAGCGCCTCGTCCAGCAATTCGTCGCTCGGCACGATGCGCGCCACGATGCCGCAACGCTCGGCCTCTTCGGCGCCGATCAGACGGCCGCTCAGGCACATCTCCATGGCCTTGGCCTTGCCCACCGCGCGGGTCAGGCGCTGGGTGCCGCCCATGCCCGGCAGCACGCCGAGGTTGATTTCCGGCTGGCCGAACTTCGCGTTGTCGCCGGCCAGGATGAAGTCGCACATCAGCGCCAGCTCACAGCCGCCGCCCAGGGCGAAACCGTTGACCGCCGCGATGATCGGCTTGCGCCGGTTGGCCACCCGGTCGCTGTCGCTGAACAGGTCGTCCATGTAGATCTGCGGATAGGTCAGCTCCGCCATTTCCTTGATGTCGGCGCCGGCGGCGAAGGCCTTCTTGGAACCGGTGATGACGATGCAGCCGATGTTCGCATCGGCTTCCAGACCGTCCAGGGCACGGTTCACTTCGCTGACCAGTTGCGCGTTCAGGGCGTTGAGCGCTTGCGGCCGGTTCAGGGTGATCAGGCCGACGCGGCCATGGGTTTCCAGCAGGATCGTTTCGTAGCTCATGTGTGGATTCCTTCTCAAAGATTGCGCGAAATGACCATGCGCTGAATGTCGCTGGTGCCTTCGTAGATCTGGCAGACCCGCACGTCGCGGTAGATGCGCTCCAGCGGGAAGTCGTTGAGGTAACCGTAACCGCCGAGGGTCTGCAGTGCCATCGAGCAGACCTTCTCGGCCATTTCCGAGGCGAACAGTTTGGCCATCGACGCCTCGACCAGCGCCGGCTGGCCGCTGTCGCGCAGGGCGGCGGCGTAATGCACCATTTGCCGGGCCACGGCGACCTGGGTGGCCATGTCCGCCAGGCGGAAGGCCACGGCCTGGTGCTCGATGATCGGCTTGCCGAAGCTGTCGCGCTCACGGGCGTAATCACGGGCGGCCTCGAACGCGGCGCGGGCCATGCCCACCGATTGCGAAGCGATGCCGATGCGCCCGCCTTCCAGGTTGGCCAGGGCGATCCTGTAGCCCTCGCCCTCTTCGCCCAGTCGGTTGGCCACCGGCACCTTCACGTCCTCGAAGAGGATCTGGCAGGTGTCGGAGGCGTGCTGGCCGAGCTTGTCCTCGACCCGCGCGACGCTGTAGCCCGGCGAGTCGGTGGGCACGATGAACGCGCTGATGCCGCGCTTGCCGGCGCCCGGATCGGTCACCGCGAACACGATCACGACCCCGGCGTTCTGCCCGGAGGTGATGAACTGCTTGCAGCCGTTGAGCACGTAGTGGTCGCCTTCCAGCCGCGCCCGGGTCTTCAGGCTGCTGGCGTCGGAACCGGCCTGGGGCTCGGTCAGGGCGAAGGCGCCGAGCATCTGGCCGCTGGCCAGCGGCTTGAGGAAGCGTTCGCGCTGGTCGTCGTTGCCGAACTTGAGGATCGGCACGCAGCCCACCGAGTTGTGCACGCTCATGATGGTCGAGCAGGCGCCGTCGCCGGCGGCGATCTCTTCCAGGGCCATGGCGTAGGCCAGGTAACCGGTGTCGCAACCGCCCCACCGCTCCGGCACCAGCATGCCGAAGAAGCCCAGGCCGGCCATTTCGCCGATGGCTTCCTTGGGGAAACGGTGCTCGCGGTCCCACTCGGCGGCGAACGGCTTGAGCCGCTTCTCGGCGAACTGCCGGGCCATGTCGCGGATCTGTTGTTGGTCTTCGTTGGGAATCATGGTGAATCCTTAAAAAGTCACGCCGACTGCTTCGTGTGGGAGCCAGCCTGCTGGCTCCTACAGGGGTTGGGACCTGGCGATCAGTAGAGGCATTCCACGGCCATCGCCGTGGCTTCGCCGCCGCCGATGCAGATCGCCGCCACACCGCGCTTCAGGCCCCTTTGGCGCAGGGCCGAGAGCAGCGTCACCAGGATCCGCGCGCCGGACGCGCCGATCGGGTGGCCCAGGGCACAGGCGCCGCCATGGACGTTGAGCTTTTCGTGGGGGATCTCCAGGTGGGTCATGGCGGCCATACCGACCACGGCGAAGGCCTCGTTGACTTCCACCAGGTCGACCTGCTCCAGGGACCAGCCGGTTTTCTTCATCAGCTTCTTGATCGCACCGATGGGCGCCACCGGGAACAGGCCCGGCGTGTCGGCGAACGCCGAATGGCCGTGGATCACCGCCAGCGGCTTGAGGCCCAGCGTCTGCGCCTGGGACTGGCGCATCAGCACCAGCGCCGCCGCGCCGTCGGAGATCGAGCTGGAGTTGGCCGCCGTCACGGTGCCACCCTCGCGGAACGCCGGCTTGAGCGAAGCGATCTTGTCCAGCTTGGCCTTGGGCGGCTGCTCGTCGTTGCTGATCACCACCTGTTCCTTGCCGACGGTCACGGTCAGCGGAACGATCTCATCCTTGAACGCGCCGTCCTTGATCGCCTGCTGGGCGCGGGTGGTCGAGGCGATAGCGAAGGCATCCTGGGCCTCGCGGGTGAAGCCGTTGGTCTCGGCGCAGTCCTCGGCGAAGGTGCCCATCAGGCGGCCCTTGTCGTAGGCGTCTTCGAGGCCGTCGAGGAACATCGAGTCCAGCACCCGGCCATGGCCCATGCGGTAGCCGCTGCGGGCGCGGTCGAGCAGGTACGGCGCGTTGGACATGCTTTCCATGCCGCCGGCGATGACCACGTCGGCGCTGCCGGCCACGAGCATGTCGTGGGCCAGGATGGTGGTCTCCATGCCGGAGCCGCACATCTTGTTGACGGTGGTGCAGCGGGTCGACTTGTTCAGCCCCGCGCCCAGCGCGGCCTGGCGCGCCGGAGCCTGGCCGAGGCCGGCGGGCAGCACGCAGCCGAACAGGACTTCATCGACGGCATCGGCCCGGATGCCGGCACGTTCGACGGCGGCCTTGATGGCGGCGGCGCCCAGCTGCGGCGCGGTGAGGCTTTTCAGTTCGCCCTGGAAGCCGCCCATCGGGGTGCGGACGGCGCTGACGATGACGATCGGATCGTTGGCGGTGGTCATGACAAATCCTCCTTACTTGGCGGCCATGCGCAAGGCGCCGTCGAGACGGATCACCTCGCCGTTGAGCATGCTGTTCTCAATGATATGCCGAACCAGCGCGGCGTACTCGGCAGGCTTGCCCAGGCGCGGCGGGAACGGCACGCCGGCGGCCAGGGAGTCGCGCACCTCGGGGGTCATGCCGGCCATCATCGGGGTCTCGAAGATGCCCGGGGCGATGGTCATCACACGGATGCCGAACCGCGCCAGCTCGCGGGCGGCGGGCAAGGTCAGGCTGGCGATCGCGCCTTTGGAGGCCGAGTACGCGGCCTGGCCGATCTGGCCGTCGAACGCGGCGACCGACGCGGTGTTGATGATCACCCCGCGTTCGCCGTCGGCGTTGGCTTCGCTTTCGGCGATGGCCGCAGCGGCCAGGCGCAGCATGTTGAAGCTGCCGATCAGGTTGACGTTGATCACCTGGCTGAAGCTGGCCAGCGCGTGCGGGCCGTTCTTGCCCAGGATCTTCTCGCCGCGCACGATGCCGGCGCAGTTGACCAGCCCGTTGAGGCTGCCGAACGCTTTGAGCGTCGCCTGCACGGCGGCTTCGGCGGCGGCCTCGTTGCTGATGTCCGCCACCGTGCTGTGGGCGCCGAGGCGCTGGGCCTGGGCGGCGACGGCTTCGGCGTTCATGTCCACCAGCATCACCTTGGCGCCGGCCTTGACCAGCGATTCGGCGGTGGCGGCCCCTAGGCCGGACGCGCCGCCGGTGACGATAAATACCTTGTTCTCGATCTGCATGACGGTTTCCTTGGATTCAAGCTGAAACGTTTTTCGCCGCGGCCTCTTGAGCCTTGGCGATTTCCTGGTTGCGCAGGATGAAGCGCTGCAACTTGCCGCTCGGGGTCTTGGGCAAGTCGCTGACGAATTCGATTTCACGGGGGTACGAGTGCGCGGCCAGGCGCTTGCGCACGTGTTGGCGCAATTCTTCGGCCAACGCAGGTTCGGCGCGGTACTGCGGGTTGAGCACCACGAAGGCTTTGACCAGTTCGGTGCGCTCAGGGTCGGGCTTGCCGACCACCGCCGCCTCGATCACCGCCGGGTGTTCGATCAGCGCGCTTTCCACGTCGAACGGGCCGACCCGGTAGCCGGACGTGGTGATCACGTCGTCGCTGCGGCCGACGAAGCTGATGCTACCGTCGGGGTTCCACTCCACAGTGTCGCCGCTCAGGTAGTAGTGGCCGACGAAAGCCTTGGTCGGCGCGCCTTCGTAGCCGGCGAACCAGCACATCGGCGAGCGGTCGCGGTCGATGGCGAGGATGCCGGGCTGGCCGACGCCCAGTTCGGTGTTTTGCTCGTCGAGCACCACGATGCGGTGGCCCGGCGAGGCGAAACCGGCGGCGCCCAGGTGGATCGGGTGCTCCAGGCCATGGTGGTTGCACAGCACCATGCCCAGTTCGGTCTGGCCGTAGTGGTCGTGGATGGCCACGCCCAGGTTGTCCGCGAACCAGCGGATCACCTCCGGGTTCAGCGGCTCGCCGGCGCTGCTGACGATGCGCAGCTTGCCCTTGATCGACTTGGCGAACTCGTCGCCGCCGGCGATCAGCAGACGGTACGCGGTCGGCGAGCCGGTCAGGTTGGTGATGCCGAGCTTGTTGATCACCCGGCAGGTGCTTTCGAGGGTGAACGGGCCGTCGTAGAACGTGATCGGGTGCCCCATCGACAACGGCCCGGTGACGCCGAAATAGATGCCGTAGGCCCAGCCCGGATCGGCCACGTTCCAGAACGCGTCTTCCGGGCGCAGGTCCACGGCGTCGCGGGTGTAGCTCTGGAAGGCGACGATGGCCTTGAGCGGCACCGACAGCGCCTTGGACGGGCCGGTGGTGCCGGAGGTGAACATCAGCAGGAACGGGTCTTCGCCGGTGAGCAGCACCGGTTCGCAGACGTTGGAATGGTGGGCCAGTTCGGCCCAGAAACTGAAATCGCCCCGCACGATGCCCTGGCCCTTGGCGCCGCCGACGGTGACCACGGTCGGGCAACCGTCGACTTCGGCGAGCTTGGGCCGGTTCACGGCATCGGTGACCACCACTTTGGCGCCGGAACTGTTCAGGCGATGTTCCAGGGCCTTGGGCCCGAACGCGGTGAACAGCGGCTGGTACACCGCACCGATGCGCCAGGTGGCGAACACGGTGATGAGCAGTTCGATGTTGCGCGGCAGCAGGCCGGCGACCTTGTCACCCTTGCGCACGCCCTGGGCGAGCAGGAAATTGGCGAAGCGCGCGGCCTGATCCTGCAGGTCGCTGAAGGTGTAGGTCGCGCTGGCGCCGTCGCGGCCTTCCCAGAACAACGCGATGCGACCCGGCAAGGCGTGACGGTCACAGCATTCGACACAGGCGTTGAGCGCCTCCAGCGTGCCGCTGAGGGCGGCGTCCACGGTGTGCTGATAGTTGAACTGTTCGGTGGCGGACAAGTAATCGCGCATTGCCAGAATCCCTCTGTGTTCTTATTAGGTTGGGGAACCGTAAACAACACCGGGATAGTCGCTCCGCACAGGGAGCGCGGCAATGGTCAAAGGCGTCAAGTTGGATGACCGGTTTGGCCAAGGCTCAGGCCCTGCGGGAGCCGGCCTGCTGGCGATGAGGCCGGTCAATTCATCGCAGAATCCAGATCAGACCGCCTCATTCAGGATCAGGCTGCGGTAATGCCCGGGATTGCTCCCCGACCACTTGCGAAACGCCTTGTAGAACGAACTGGCATCGGCAAACCCCAGGCGCGCCGCGATTTCGGCGAAACTGATCGAAGGCTCCGCCAGCCAGGCGATCGCCAGTTCCTTGCGCACGCCGTCCTTGAGGCCCTGCCAGGTCTGCCCTTCTTCCGCCAGCCGGCGGCGCAGGGTCGAGGCCGACATGCACAACTGCTGGGCCAGGGCTTCGGTTTCCGGCCACTGCTCGGCGGGCAACTGGCGCAGGTCGTGACGGATCCGGCTGGCCAGGCTTTGCGGGTCGCGGTACTTCACCAGGATGTTGGCCGGGGCATGGGCCAGGAAGCGCTTGAGCTCATCGGCGCTGCGCTTGATCGGCAGGTCCAGGCAATCGGCGGCGAAGATCATCCGGGTGCGCGGCCGGTCGAAGCGCAGGTTCTGCGAGAACATCACCCGGTAGTCGTCGCAGAAGTCCGGCTGCGCGCAACGCAGCTCGATGGACAGGATCGGGATCCGCCGCCCGGCCAGCCAGCAGGCCACGCCGTGGACGATCATCCAGTAGGTGAAATAGGTGAACGCCCGGCGCGGCTCGGGGTCCTCCTCCAGCAGAACGATCTCCGCCAGGCTCTGCTGATGCACCAGTTGCGCCGGCAGCTTGTCCAGCATCAGCGACAGGAAACTCAGCCCGCTGGCCAATCCCAAGGCAAGGTTGGGTTGCGCCATCGCAGTGCGACAGAGGAACGCCAGGCTGCCGGACTTGAGCCGGCGCGGATCCATGCCGAAGAACTCGTCATCGCCGCGCCGGGCCAGCAGCCGCCAAAGCCTGGCGTACTGCGAGGCCGGCACCCGGCTGTGGTCGGTCTGCAGCAGCGCCGGGGCGATCCCGACCTTGTTCAGCACTTCTTCCGTGGCCTGGCCCGGTGCGCAGCTTTGCAGCAGCGCCTCGCGCACAAGCTGAATGGCGATGGTGTCTTTTTCCGACATGGAGCGCGGCTGATCCGTGGTTGTTCGAGTGCCGGCATCTTAACGCAGCGGCTCAAGGCCGGCACATTTCCTGGTGAGCAGCAGCCCTATAGCGCCTTCGCTGATGTCATCGCCAGCAGGCTGGCTCCCACAAGGATCTCCTTCTACGGCCACCGCTGTTTCGGCCATGCAAAAACAGGTTGTTCAGCTAAGGTTCAGGTAAATGTCAACGGATGCCATGTGAGAATGAATTTCATTATGTTACAACTTGTAACTACATTTCCCGACCCCATGGACACCGAATGCTCGTCCCTTTTTTGATCATGTTGCGCGAGGGCATTGAAGCCGCGCTGATCGTCGGCATCATCGCCAGTTACCTGCAACAGACCGGCCGCGGGCAATGGATGCCGGCGGTGTGGATCGGCGTGTTTCTCGCGGCGGCCCTGGCCTTGCTGGTGGGTGGCGGCCTGGAGCTGGTCAGCGCCGAGTTTCCGCAGAAGCAGCAGGAACTGTTCGAAGGCGTGGTCGGCCTGGTGGCCGTGGGCATCCTCAGCTCCATGGTGTTCTGGATGCGCAAGGTGGCGCGCTCGATCAAGCACTCTTTGCAGGCGTCCCTCGACCAGGCCCTGACCACCTCCAAGCACCAGGTCATCGCGCTGATCGCCATGGTGTTCTTCGCCGTCGCCCGGGAAGGCCTGGAAACCGTGTTCTTCCTGCTGGCGGTGTTCCAGCAGAGCGAAGGCCCGGCCGCGCCGATCGGCGCCCTGCTCGGCCTGGTCCTGGCGGTCATCGTCGGCTTCCTGATCTACACCGGCAGCATGCGCCTGAACCTTTCGGCGTTCTTCCGCTGGACCGGGCTGTTCATCCTCGTGGTCGCTGCCGGGATCCTCGCCAATTCCGTGCAGGCCCTGCATGAGGCCGGGCTGTGGAACCACTTGCAGACCGTACTGTTCGACGTCAGCGAGACATTGCCGATGGACGGCCCCGTGGGTTCGGTGCTGGCCGGCATGTTCGGCTATCAGGACGCGCCGACCGTCAGCACCTTGGGTGCCTACGTGATCTATCTGGCGGTGGCGCTGGCGGTGTTCTTCTATCCGGCGGCGGCCGTCGGCCCCCAGTCCGCCGACAAATCTCCTTCCGTTTCCAGCCAGTAAGGGCCTTCATGTCAAAGCCATCCTCTCTTCAGGCCTCCCCTCCCCGCGCCCTGCGCTGGGCGGTGGCCGGCTCGGTGATCGTGATGATCGCCGCCGGCGGCCTGTTCTACTACGCCTCGAAACTGGCGGCGGCCAAGCGTCAACTCAACCACGACGAAGTGGTGGTCAACATCCATCCGCGCAGTTGCGAGCCGAATGAACTGACCGTGCCGGCCGGCCACTCCAGTTTCCGCATCGTCAACCGCTCCGACCGGGCGGTGGAATGGGAAATCCTCAGCGGCGTGCTGGTGATCGAGGAACGGGAAAACATCGCGCCGGGCCTGAGTCAGGTGATCAACGCCAACCTTGCGCCCGGCACCTACACCATCACCTGCGGCCTGCTCAGCAACCCGCGCGGAACGCTGACCGTGACGCCCACCGCCGCTTCCGAGGCCGCCGCCAAGGCCAAGCCGTCGATGGTCGCGTTCGTCGGGCCGCTGTCGGAGTTCCGTGTGTACGTGGCCATGCACAGCAGTGCGTTGATCAAGTCCGTCAAGGCACTGAACCAGGCCATCGACAGCGGCGACCTGGCCCAGGCCCAGGCGCTGTACGTGCCGGCCCGTGCCGCCTATCAACGCCTGGCCCCTGCCGCCCAGCGCCTGGGCGAGCTGGACAACGCCATCAACGCCCGCGCCGACTATTTCGAGCAACGCGAACAGGATCCGGGGTTCACCGGGTTCCATCGCCTGGAATACGGGCTCTTCCAGCAGCGCAAGCTCGACGGCCTGGCCCCGGTGGCCAAACGGCTGCTGGACGACGTGACCACGCTCAAGCTGCAGTTGCTGGCCCAGTCGCTGCCGCCGGAGCAACTGGTGGAAATCGTGGTGCGCAACCTCAACACCCTGGCCGACGTGCGCATGGCCAGCGGCGAAGAGGAACGCTACAGCCACAGCGACCTCAACGGGTTTGCGGCCAACATCGAGACTGCCCGCAAGGTCATCGACCTGCTGCGCCCGATGCTGGCCAAATCCGCCGCCGACCTGGTGCCCAAGATTGACCAGGCACTCACCGACGTCGACGCCGAACTCAACGGCCTGAAGGCCGATGGCGCCTACGTCCGCTACGACACCGTCAGCGGCGAGCAACGCAAGGCGCTCGCCGACAAGGCCAAGACCCTGGCCGACACCCTCGACGCCATTGACCCCGCCCTCGGCCTCTCCGGCCTGTAAGCAGAAGACGACCCGCGATGAACGATACAGAAGACTTCAACCTGCAACGCCGCCGCCTCCTGATGGGCATGGGCGCCGCCGGCGTTGCGCTGGCAGGCTCCACCCTGAGCTGCCCGGCGATGGCCGCAGCGGCCGAACCTGCGCAAGTGACCGAAGCGCCCAGCAGCGACAAGACCCAGGACCGCCACGACTTCCATGGCGTGCACCAGACCGGCATCGTCACCCCGCGCCCGGTGGCCGGCATGCTGGTGGCCTTCGACGTGCTGGCCACCGACCGTGACGACTTGGAGCGCCTGTTCCGCACCCTCAACGAGCGCATCGCATTCCTGATGAAGGGCGGCCCGGTGGCCCAGGTCGACCCGAAGCTGCCGCCGCTGGATTCCGGCATCCTGGGGCCGGTGGTGACGCCGGACAACCTGACCATCACCGTCTCGGTGGGCGAATCGCTGTTCGACGAGCGCTTCGGCCTGGCCGGCGCCAAGCCCAAGCGGCTGATACGCATGGTCGGTTTCCCCAACGACGCCCTCGAAGCCGACTGCTGCCACGGCGACCTCAGCCTGCAGTTCTGCTCCAACACCGCCGACACCAACATCCACGCCCTGCGCGACATTGTGAAGAACCTGCCGGACCTGCTGCTGGTGCGCTGGAAGCAAGAAGGCAGCGTGCCGCCCCAGGCCCCGGCGAAACCCGGTACGCCTGCGCAGTCGGCCCGTAACTTCCTGGGCTTTCGCGACGGCTCGGCCAACCCGGACTCCACCGACGCCAGCGTCATGAACCGCATCGTCTGGGTGCAGCCGGGCAGCGACGAACCGGCCTGGGCCGCCCACGGCAGCTATCAGGCGGTGCGGATCATCCGCAACTTCGTCGAGCGCTGGGACCGCACGCCGCTGCAGGAACAGGAAAGCATCATCGGCCGGGTGAAGACCACCGGCGCCCCGATAGGCGCCCATCACGAGACCGAAGTGCCGGACTACGGCCAGGATCCCCACGGCAAGCTGACCAAGCTCGACGCCCACATCCGCCTGGCCAACCCGCGCACCGCCGCCACCCAGGCCAACCTGATCCTGCGCCGGCCGTTCAACTATTCCAACGGCGTGAACAAGAACGGTCAGCTCGACATGGGCCTGCTGTTCATCTGTTACCAGGCCGACCTGGAAAAAGGCTTCATCACCGTACAGACCCGCCTCAACGGCGAGCCGCTGGAGGAATACCTCAAGCCGATCGGCGGCGGTTACTTCTTCACCCTGCCGGGTGTCACGGGCGACAAGGACTTCATCGGTCGCTCGCTGCTCAACGCTACCCAACCCAAAACAACTGCATAAGCCCAGGAGCCGCCACCCCATGAAGAAAACGCCTCTCGCGTTGCTGCTGACCTTAGGTCTGCTCAACACCCCGCTTCCGGCCTTCGCCGCCACCGCGCCGCTGGACCTGGTGGGGCCGGTGTCGGACTACAAGATCTACGTCACCGAGCAACTGGATGAACTGGCCAGCCACACCCAGCAGTTCACCGACGCCGTGAAGAAAGGCGACCTGGCCACCGCGCAGAAGCTCTATGCGCCGACCCGGGTGTTCTACGAGTCCATCGAGCCGATCGCCGAGCTGTTCAGCGACCTCGACGCCTCCATCGATTCCCGGGTGGACGACCACGAGAAAGGCGTGAAGGCCGAAGACTTCACCGGGTTCCACCGCATCGAGTATTCGCTGTTCTCCGAGAAGAGCACCGACGGCCTGGATGCCCTGGCGGACGGCTTGAACAAGGACGTCAAGGACCTGCAGGCCCGTGTCGCCGGCCTGACCTTCCCGCCGGAGAAAGTGGTGGGCGGCGCGGCGGCGCTGCTGGAGGAAGTGGCGGCGACCAAGATTTCCGGTGAGGAAGACCGCTACAGCCACACCGACCTGTACGACTTCCAGGGCAACATTGACGGGGCGAAGAAGATCGTCGACCTGTTCCGCCCGCAGATCGAGAAGCAGGACAAGGCGTTCGTGGCCAAGGTCGACAAGAACTTCGCCACCGTGGACAAGATCCTGGCCAAGTACCGCACCCAGGACGGTGGGTTCGAGACGTATGACAAGGTGAAGGAGAACGACCGCAAGGCGTTGGTGGGGCCGGTCAATACCTTGGCGGAAGACCTTTCCACGTTGCGTGGGAAGCTGGGGCTGAACTGATTTTCTGTCGTGTTCTGAAGGGCCCTATCGCGGGCAAGCCCGCTCCCGCATTGGATCTGCGTCGCACACAGATCCCTGTGGGAGCCAGCCTGCTGGCTCCCACAAAGCATCCCCGCAGGCCGCAAGCCTCCCCACAAAAGGCTGGGGTGAACAGGCCTGTGTGGAGCGCTACAGAATGCGGTACAGCAGGCGCTCCACCCTCACCCGGCTCACACGCTTGAGGAACTTGGCCACCCCGGCCGGGTAGTCCGGCAAGGCTTCCAGGCTCTGGAAATGCGCGATCCGCGTGGTGTGGCGCATGATGTTGTCCAGTTCCTGCTGCCGCGGCTGCAGCCACTCCCCCTTCGGATCGTCGATCAGCAGCGCGTTTTCCAGGTCAAGACGGAACGCCCGCGGGTTGAGGTTGTTGCCGGTCAGCAAGGTGCGGCGCTCGTCGATCCACATGCCCTTGAGGTGATAGCTGTTGTCGCCCTCGCGCCACAGGTGCAGGTTCAGCTGGCCGCTGTCGATCGAGCGCTGATGGCGCTTGGCGAACCGCCGCAGGCTGATCTCGTACAGGTACGGCAGCGCCGCGATCACCTTGAACGGCTCGCTCGGCGGGATGTAGAAGTCGTTGGCGGTCTTGTCGCCCACCACGATGTCGATCTTCACCCCACGGGCCAGCGCCCGGTTGATCTCGCGGACCACCCCCAGCGGCAGGTTGAAGTACGGCGTGCAGATGGTCAGCTGCCGCTGGGCGCTGGCGATCAGTTCCAGGATCACCCGGTTCAGCGGATTGTTCTTGCCCACCCCAAGCACCGGGCTGACCGACAGTCCGTTGCGCTCGGTGCTGCCGGCCGTGGTGTCGTAGGCCGCGTGCTTGAGGCGGCTGCGCAGGTCGCCGATGTCGTTGCGCAGGCTGCGGGTGGTCGGCAGTTTCGGCAGATCCAGGCGGTGCACGGCCTTCGACTCGATCAGGCCATGCTTGACCAGATGGTGCATCGAATCCGCCAGTTCGCGGCTGTGCAGCAGGTGATAGCGGTCGAAGCGGTACTTGTCGAACTTGTGCAGATAGACGTTGTTCAGGCTCGCGCCGCTGTACACCACGCAGTCGTCGATCACGAAGCCTTTGAGGTGCAGCACGCCGAACAGCTCGCGGGTCTGCACCGGCACGCCGTAGATCGGCACCGTGCTCTGGTGGGTGCGGGTCATCTCCTGATACCACGCCGCGTTGCCCGGCTGCTTGCCGGCGCCGATCAGCCCGCGCTGGGCGCGCAGCCAGTCGACCACCACGGCGATCTCAAGCTCGGGGCGCTTGAGCTTGGCGGCATGCAAGGCATCGAGGATTTCCTGGCCGGCCTCATCGTGCTGCAGATAGAGCGCAACGATGTAGATGCGTTGGGTCGCCTGGGCGATCTTCTCCAGCAGGCAACGGCGGAACTCGGCAGCGCCGGACAGCACGGTCACGGCCTCGGCGGTCAGCGGAAAGCTGCGCAACTTGGGCAGCAGGGAGCGTTTGAAAAGCAACGGCATAGGGCTCGCTATGGGTCGAATCCGAAGAACCCGAGAGCTTACACCATCGATTCGGCCCGGTCTTGTGAGTGTCTGTAAAGACCTCCTGTGGGAGCCAGCCTGCGGGCGATGGCGTCAATGAAAGCGCCACAGAACAAGAACCCCACCCCTGCGCCCGGGACGATCCGCCAAAACGATCGAGAAGATTCACAAAATATCTTCTTGACCAAGGAGAACGATCGTTCTACTGTTTGCCGCATGAACGAAATCAATAGCAACGACACGACCCGCGACATCATCCTGGATGTCACCGAAAAGTTGATCTACAAAAGTGGCATCGCCGCCACCGGCATGGATCTCCTGGTGAAGACCGCCGGTGTCTCCAGAAAAAGTATCTACCGCTACTTCGCCAACAAGGAGGAGCTCACCGTCGCCGCCCTGCAACGCCGCGACGTGCGTTGGATGCACTGGTACAGGACCGCGGTGGATCAGGCCGAAACCCCGGCCGACCGCCTGCTCAACCTGTTCACCGTGCTCAAGGGCTGGTTCGCCTCCGAAGGCTTCCGGGGCTGCGCCTTCATCAACACCAGCGGCGAGACCGGCGACCCCGAGGATCCGGTGCGCCAGGTCGCCAAAGACCACAAACAGAAACTGCTCGACTACCTGTTCGAGCTGTGCACCGAACATGGCGCCGAGGATCCGCAACAGCTGGCCAGACAGTTGCTGATCCTGATCGACGGCGCCATTACCGTAGCGCTTGTGATGGGTGATCACAGTGCCGCCGATAATGCGCAATGCATGGCGCGAAAGTTATTGGACCTGTAACGCCGAAACAAGCCGACAAGTTGTTTAACTGTTAATTGATCGGGAGACAAATATGTCTACTGCAGCCGAAGTTCGTCCGCCATTGCCGCCGTTCAACCGTGAATCGGCCATCGAGAAAGTTCGCCTGGCCGAGGATGGCTGGAACTCCCGCGACCCGGAACGCGTGTCGCTGGCCTACACCCTGGACACCCAATGGCGCAACCGCGCCGAATTCGCCCACAACCGCGCCGAAGCCAAGGCGTTCCTGACCCGCAAGTGGGCCAAGGAGCTGGACTACCGTCTGATCAAGGAGCTGTGGGCGTTCTCCGATACCCGCATCGCCGTGCGTTACGCCTACGAATGGCACGACGACTCGGGCAACTGGTTCCGTTCCTACGGCAACGAGAACTGGGAGTTCGATGAGAACGGCCTGATGTTCAACCGCTACGCCTGCATCAACGACATGCCGATCAAGGAAAGCGAACGCAAGTTCCACTGGCCGCTGGGCCGGCGTCCGGATGACCATCCGGGCCTCTCGGAGCTGGGCCTGTAAACCCGCGCAGCCTTGACGACACGGGCGCCCCGTCCCTGACGGGGCGTCCGCCGTCGAAAAAACTGAACCGCCGCACCAGGCGCCTCTCAATACTTTTATAGCCCTGCCCGGGCCGTGAAAGATCGGAGGTCGTCATGTCCGCGCCCATCATCAAGCTCTTCACCCAGCCCAACTTCGCCTGGAGCGACATCCGCCGCGAAGAAGAGGCCCATCCCCGGCATTACCTCGCCCACCTGCTGTTGCTCGCCCTGATACCCGCCGTCTGCCTGTTCATCGGCACCACCTCGGTCGGCTGGAGCCTGGCGGCTGGGGAAACGGTCTGGCTCAGCAACGCCAGCGCCTTGCAATTGAGCCTTCTGCTGTACCTCACCACCATCGCCGGTGTGGCGATCATGGGCGGGTTCATCCGCTGGATGTCGCGCACGTTCGACGCGCGGCCGACGCTCAACCAGTGCATCGGCTTCGCCGCCTACACCGTCACGCCGTTTTTCATCGCCGGGATCGCCGGCCTGTACCCCAGTCGCTGGCTCGCCATTCTGGTGTTGGGCGCGGCTTCGGTGTACTCCACATTCTTGCTGTTCGTCGGCTTGCCGACCTTCATGCATGAACGCAAGGAACAAGGCCTGCTCTATGCGGCCAGCGTCTGGGGCGTCGGCCTGCTGGTGCTGGTGACCATTCTGGTGTCGATGATCCTGCTGTGGTTCAACGTGCTGACGCCGGAGTACCTGCGCGCGCCGCTCGGCTAGGCGCGGTCGGGGCGCCGGCCGCTCGCCGTGAGTTTCATCGATTGGGTCGCGGTGCTCGGCGCCGTGCTGCTGGCCCTCGCCCTGACGTCTTCATACCTGCGCTGGCTGCCGGTGACGACCTCGGCGGTGTGCCTGTTGCTGGGCATCGCCATCGGCCCCGCCGGGCTGGGCCTGCTGAAGCTTTCGCTGGACGGCGCCTCTCTGTGGATGGAGCATCTGACCGAAGTCGCCGTGCTGTTCTCGCTGTTCATCTGCGGGCTGAAACTGCGCCTGCCCTTGCGTGACCGGAACTGGCGGATCGCCGCCGGACTGGCGGGACCTGTGATGGTGCTGACCATCCTCGGCGTCTGCCTGCTGCTGCATTACGGCCTGGGGCTGGGCTGGGGCCCTGCGCTGCTGGTCGGCGCGATCCTGGCGCCGACCGACCCGGTGCTCGCCGCGCTGGTTCAGGTCAACGACGCCCGCGACGTCGACAGCGTGCGCTTCGGCCTGTCGGGCGAGGCTGGGCTCAACGACGGCATCGCCTTTCCGTTCGTGCTGCTGGGCTTGTTGCTGCTGCCGGCAGGTGACCTGTCGGACAGGTGGGCCGACTGGGCCTTGCGCAGCCTGCTGTGGGCCGTGCCCGCCGGCCTGCTCAGCGGCTATTGGCTGGGACGCGGCATCGGCCGGATCACCTTGTCGCTGCGCCTGCGCCACGACGACAGCACCGTCAGCCCCAACGATTACCTGGCCCTGGCGCTGATCGCCCTCGCCTATGTGGTGGCCGAATCCTTGGGCGGCTACGGTTTTCTCTCTGTGTTCGCCGCAGGCCTGGGCCTGCGCCAGGTAGAGGTACGATCCACCGGGGCGGAACAGCCACCGGCCGAACACCTGGTGCAACCGGTGGTGGGCCATCAGAACGTCGAACCGCAGCACGCGGTGCACGGCGACACCGAGCGCCTGGAGGACAGCCAGGTGGCCGCCGGCATCATGATGGGCGACATGCTGGCCTTCGGCAGCCTGGTGGAACGGGCGCTGGAAGTGTTCCTGCTCACCCTGCTCGGGGTGGTGCTCATGCCCCATTGGGACTGGCGCGCGCTGGTGGTCGGTGGCGTGCTGTTCGGCCTGATCCGACCGGCCTGTGTGGCGCTCCTGCCGTGGGGGGCACTGTTGACGGGACATCAGCGCCTGCTGATCGGCTGGTTCGGCATCCGCGGCATCGGCAGCCTGTTCTACCTGTTCTATGCCCAGAACCACGGGTTGAACGACGCGCTGACGGCCCTGTGCACCGACCTGACTCTGTCGGTCGTGGCGCTGAGCATCCTGTTGCACGGCGTCAGCACCCAGCCGCTGCTGGCCCGCTATGAGCGGCGCAAGCGCCCTACTTCATCGACCGGGCGATGATCTCCAGCAGGTTGACCTGGGTGAAGGGTTTCGACAGCCGCGGCAATTGCGCCGCAAACCCTTCCAGGCGCTCGGCATAGCCGGTGGCGAGGACGATCGGCAGGTCGGGCTTGAGCACCCGCACCGCATGGGCCAACTGGGCGCCGGTCATGTTCGGCATGGCCATGTCGGTGATCATCAGGTCGATGACTTCCCCCTGATCGAACAGCGCCAGCGCTTGGGCCCCGGACGTCACGCCGATCACCCGGTGGCCCAGGTCCTCCAGCAGCAGCGTCGTGCTGGTGAGCACCAGGCTGTCGTCGTCCACCACCAGCACGCGCAGCCGCGTGACCACCGGCGAATCCTCGGCGCAGGCCAGCGGCTTGCCAGCCACTGCGTCGTCGGCCACCGGCAACCAGAGCTCGGCGGTGGTGCCCTGCCCCTTTTCGCTCTTGAGCACGAACCGCCCGCCCAGTTGCTCGACGAGCCCGTGCACCATCGACAACCCCAGCCCCGTCCCTTTGCCGAGCCCTTTGGTGGTGAAGAACGGATCCTTTGCCGACGCCAGCGTCGCATCGTCCATGCCTTCGCCGCTGTCGGCGAAGCTCAGGCACACATACCGCCCGGCCATCACCGGGGCTTGGGCATGCTCCAGCACGACCTCCGGCCGCGTGCTGATGATCACGCTGCCGCCCTCCGGCATCGCGTCCCGGGCGTTGGTCGCCAGGTTCAGCACCGCCAGCTCCAGCTGGTTGACGTCGGCCATCACCGGATCGAGCCCCTGCGCAAAGCGGGTCTCGATCCGGATCCCCGGCCCCAGGGAACTGCGCAGCAGGCCGGTGATGCCCTGGATCAGCGCGGCCACGTCCACCGGTTCAGTCTTGAGTTCCTGGCGGCGAGCGAACGCCAGCATGCGTTGGGTCAGGGATACGCCGCGCAGCACGCCCTCGGTGGCGTTCTCCAGCAGGCGGCTGACCTTCGGGTCGTCCCCCACCCGTTTTCGCACGATCTCCAGGTTGCCGAGGATCACCGTCAACAGGTTGTTGAAATCGTGGGCGATGCCGCCGGTGAGCTGGCCGATGGCTTGCATCTTCTGCGCCTGGAACAGCGCTTCGCGGGTTTTCTCCAGGGCCTCCTGGGCCTTCTTGCGGTCGGTCAGGTCGCGGGTGATCTTGGCGAACCCGAGCAGTTGCCCGCCGGGGCTGAAGATCGGATCGATCACCACATGGCACCAGAACTGCGTGCCGTCCTTGCGCACGCGCCACCCTTCGCCCTCGAACCGCCCCTCACGGATGGCGGTGTCGAGTGCGCGCTGCGGCAAGCCGGCGGCGCGGTCGCGCTCGGTGTAGAACCGCGAGAAGTGCTCACCGAGGATCTCCGCCTTCTCGTACCCTTTGAAGCGCTTGGCCCCGGAGTTCCAGCTGGTGATGACGCCATGTGGGTCGATCATGTAGATCGCGTAGTCGACCACCGCATCGATCAACAGGCGAAAACGCGTTTCTTCACTGATCGAATTCTTGCTGAAATTTTCGCTCATCGGCTCACACACCCGTCATGACTCTCAGGAGTATGCGTCAAACCACGGGATTGAGAAGCGGCCCGTGCAGATCGACGCCCCCGAATGCGGTCAACGGTAGACGTGCTTCACGATTCGGGCGTGAAGTGCGTTGTAGACAAACATCGGAACCTGATCCACATGCGCGGCCGTCTTGCTCAGGGCCAGGTGGCATTCCCTGATCATTTCGTCGCGTTCAGCCGTCGTGTTGACCGTATTGCCGCTGACCTGCTCGTAGTCGCTGTAGCGGTAGGGTTCGAGCATCGAGGTCACCGTGAGTTTTTTCGACTCATCCAGGCTGTAGGTGCTTTGCCGGCGCAGCACACGGTCATTGAGGGCGCCCAGGCCTCGTTCGTACAGGTGGATCTGCGATCCGTCGACCGTCTTGGCCGCGCTTTCCAGGGCAAAGAGCACCGCGTGGGAATTGCCTAGGCTCGAACGCAGGTCCGACGGCCGCACGAACCGCTCCAGCTCCTGCTTTTCAAGGCTTCTGAAGGCCCGCTTGACCCCCGAGATGAACGCGAACGGCAGGCTGCAGGCGACGATGTGCGCTTCGATCCGGTAGCCGGCGCCTGCAGCGAAGGCCGGCAGATTCGCAAAATCGATGTCGTCGAAGGCGCACTCCACGATCATGGAATACCGGCCGGTGAAGGCCTCTTCGAACAGTTTCGCGCAGACTTCGCGCACGAACGACTCCGTGTGTTCGTACGCGTGCAGCACGCCCTTGCGCAGCATGGTGTCGTATTGCGGATGCTTCTTTCGAAAGTCCGGCGAGTACAGCCGGATGTAGTTCGCGTACTGCCCCGACGGCAGCAGCGTCTTTTCCAGCAAGTAGGTCTTGCCGGAGCCTTGCAGTCCGGCGGTGATCAGCAACTGCGGGACTTCGCTGGCCTCTTTGCCGGTGAACAACGCTTCGCGGATGTCGGTATACGCAGCGTTCACGTCGGCAGGGGTGTAGGCATAGGTCGCAAGTTCGGACATGTCATTGATTTCCTTATCAAGGTTCTGTCGTGAGTGACGGCACCGATAAGGCCTGATGTCTGCGACATTTTCAAAGCAGAAAGATTTACCGGATATCTCTTTGATTTTATTAATGAAAAATCCTACAAGCCCAGTTCCATAACACACGAGTGAGAGGGTCAACGACCTACAGGCTCAAGGGCTTTTGCAGACGCCTCCTCAGAGGCGTCGAGCGCCCACCACTGCGGCAGCAATTGCCGGATCCGGGCTTCGGCGAACCGATCGTCGATCAGCGTCACCACGCCGCGGTCCTCCTGGGTGCGGATCACCCGCCCGGCGGCCTGCACCACCTTCTGCACACCGGGAAACAGGTAAACGTAGTCATGGCCGGCGCCGAACACCGCCGCCATGCGCCGCTTCATCTGCTCGTTCACCGGGTTGAGCTGCGGCAGGCCCAGGGTGGCGATGAAGGCGCCGATCAAACGCGCACCGGGCAAATCGATGCCTTCGCCGAACGCGCCGCCCAGCACGGCGAACCCGACGCCTTGGCCGTCAGCCGTGAAACGGTCGAGAAACGCCTGGCGCCGCTCTTCGGTCATGCCCCGCGACTGCTGCCATTGCGCAATGTGCGGATGCCGCTCGGCCAACAGCTGCGCCACCTGCTGCAGGTAATCGAAACTGCTGAAGAACGCCAGGTAATTGCCCGGACGCTCGCCGAACTGGCGGGCGATCAGTTCGGTGATCGGCGCCAGCGACGCCTGACGATGGTTGAACCGCGTGGAGATCCGGCTTTCGATCCGCACCTGCAACTGCTCGGCGCAGAACGGCGATTCGACGTCGATCGACACCGTGTCGGCCGGCGTGCCGAGCAGATCGGCGTAGAACCGGCGCGGGGCGAGCGTCGCGGAAAACAGCACGGTACTGCGGGCGGCGCCGAGGCGCGGGCCGATGAACGCCGCAGGCACCACATTGCGCAGGCACAGCTGTGAGCGCGGGCGCTTGCGGTCGAGGTCGCGTTTGCTGATGTCGAACAGGTAGTGCGCGTCGAACAGTTCCGCCACCCGGCCGAACTGGAGCATCTCGAAGTAGAAGTTCTGCAGGCCGCTGTCGAGCCCCTGCGGGTGATCGTTGAGGTAGTCGCCGATGCTCGCGCAGCACAGGGAAACGGCCTGAAGCAGTTTCTCCCCCACCTTGTCGTAGGCCTGGTACGGCGCCGTCTGGTCGCTGTGCAGGGCGTTCCACTCGCGGTTGACCCGCTGCAGCGGCTTTTTCAGGGCCTCGGGCGCAGCCTTGCGCACGCTGTCCAGGGTCGCCTGGTCGAGGCTCGCGCTGTACATCTGCCGCCCGCGCTCGACCAGGTTGTGCGCCTCATCCACCAGCACGGCGACCTTCCACTGATTGAACTGGGCCAGGCCGAACAGCAGCGCACTGAAATCGAAGTAATAGTTGTAGTCCGCAACGACCACGTCAGCCCAGCGGGCCATTTCCTGGCTCAGGTAATACGGACAGACCGCATGTTGCCGGGCGATCTCGCGGACCGCCGCCTGATCCAGCAGGCGCACTTGGCTGGCCGCCTGCCGCGCGGCCGGCAAACGGTCGTAGAAGCCCTGGGCCAAGGGGCAGGATTCGCCGTGGCAGGCCTTGTCCGGATGCTCGCAGGTCTTGTCCCGGGCGACCATTTCCAGCACCCGCAACGGCAAGGCTTCGTTGCGCTCGAACAGCACGTGCGCGGCGTCCAGGGCCAGTTGCCGTCCCGGTGTCTTGGCGGTGAGGAAATACACCTTGTCCAGTTGCTGCGGCGCCAACGCCTTGAGCATCGGAAACAGGGTGCCGAGGGTCTTGCCGATGCCGGTCGGCGCCTGGGCCATCAGGCAGCGGCCGGTGCTGACGGCCTTGAACACCGACTCGGCCAGGTGCCGCTGCCCGGGCCGGAAGCCTGTGTGGGGAAACCCCAGTTGTTGCGCGCCGAGGTCGCGGGCCTGGCGGTGGGCCAGTTCCTGTTCGGCCCACTGCAGGAACAATCCGCATTGCTGCTCGAAGAAACGTTGCAGGTCGTCGGCGCTGCAGGCCTCGACCAGGCAGGTTTCCTTCTCGCTGACGATGTCGAAGTACACCAGCGCCACGTTGATCCGCGAGAGCCCGAGCCTGCGGCACATGAGCCAGCCGTAGACCTTGGCTTGGGCCCAGTGCAGTTGGCGATGGTTGGGCGGTTGCGTGGCCAGGTCGCCCCGGAAGGTCTTGACCTCTTCGAGGCAGTTCTGCGCCGGGTCGTAGCCGTCCGCCCTGCCCTTGACCTTCAGGTGGCGGAATTCGCCTTCCAGCGCCACTTCGCTCTGATAGTTGTCGTTGCGGCGGGACGCGACGGTGCGGTGGCCGGCGATGCCCTCCAGCGCCGTCGGCGACGGTGTGAAACGCAGGTCGAGGTCGCCGCACTTGGCGGTGAACTCGCACAGCGCCCGCACCGCGATGCTGTAGCTCACAGGTCCGGCTCCTGCCACTGCACGTAGCAGACCGCCACGGGCATCCGGTGCAGGTCGCAGAACTCCAGCCAGCGCAATTGGTTGTCTTGCAGGCGGTCGCCGGGGCCTTTGACTTCGATCATGCGGTAGGCCCGTTGCCCGGGCCAGAACTGGATCAGGTCGGGCATGCCGGCGCGGTTGGCCTTGATGTCCAGCAGCAGGCGGTCGAACCAGTGCCGCAGGTGTTCGGCGGGCAGGCAGGCCAACGCCTGCTCCAGCAGCGCTTCGGTCAATGCCCCCCAGAACACGAACGGCGATTGGAGGCCCCACTTGGCGACGAAGCGGGTGCGGATCGTGTCGATGTAGCGGCCGTCGTCGAGTTCAGCCAGGCAGGCCCGGAACAGCTCGGCGCGGCGCGGCTGGAAATCCTCATGGTGCAGGTCCGCCGGGCCGCGCTGGAACGGGTGGAAGAACGCCCCCGGCAGCGGCGCGAAGATCGCCGGCCAGCACAGCAGGCCGAACAGCGAATTGATCAGGCTGTTTTCCACGTAGTGCACCGGGCCGTCGTCTTCATGCAGGTGCAACTGGACGCACTGCTCGACCGACAGCGCCGGATCCAGGCACGGCAGGTGCAGGTCCAGACGCTCCACAGGCCTGGCCGCCGCACGCTTGACCGGCGGGCCGCCGAGCTTGCGCCGCAGCCTCGGCAGCACCCGTTGCAGGCCCTGCGCTTCGGCCGCGCTTTCCGGCGACTGCTCGGCAAGCTCGCCCGCCTCCAGCGCCAGGCCGTATTCCCCGCAGCGCTCCAGCACCCGGATCATCCGCAGCCGCGCACCGGGGTACGCGCAGTCGCGGTAGATGCCCAATGCCTGGGCGAACTCGCCGAGGCGTTCGCAATACTGGGCGATCTGGAACAGCAGCTTGCCGCGTCGGCGCTGCAGCCACGGGTTGTCGAACGCCAGCGCGGCGAGCTGCCCGACGATCGCTTGCAGCGGCTCGCCGCTCTCGAAACGCTGCTGGCAGTCGTGCAGGAACAGGCAGGCATCGACGTCGGCCCGGCTGCGCAGGCTGCGGGAGTCGGCGCTGAGTTCGACCTTTTCGTAGGCGTAGATGCCAAGGTCGGCGAGCACGAACTCCGACCAGTCCTGATGCAGGTTGCCGAAGAACATCAGGCGCAGGCGGTCGCACAGCCCCATCACCGTCAGGCTGAACAGGCGCTCGTCCAGCTCGGGGCACCAGCCGCGCAGCGGGCGCGCTTCGGGGAAGCGTTCGTCCAACGACGCCAGCCACTCGGCCTTCTTGCCTTTGGGCCGGTCGATGTACGGGCCGAAGGCCTGCAGGATCTCATCCTTGAGCAGCACGTCGAACAGCTCGGCCATCGACAGCGGTGCGTATTCGTCGAGCCAGCCCCGCGCCAGCAGCGCCCGGGCCGCCTCGCCAATGTCGCCGATCTCCGCGTAGCCGAGCTTGCCCGCCCGGAAATGCACGCCCTTGCGCATGACCAGCCGCACCAGCAGGCCCTGGGAGGCCTGGGGCAGCGCCTTGAAGCCGTGGATGAACGCGTGTTCCGCCTCGTCCATCACATCGGCATAACGAAGCTCAAGCCAATCAAGCACTTGCCGAAAATTGTTAAGGTAATAGAACGGATCGTCGAGGGGATTGGCTGTCACGGTGATGTCGGGGTCGTCGCGTACGGATACTGGTTATGCGTACAGATACCAGCTCGGGCAAGCCTGGCGCAAACGAAAAAGGATCAATGGCCTGCGCCGACGGTTTTTTTCGCCAGTCCATCGAACTTTTCCGAGCCTGATGGCACCAACCGCGTTAGAAGGCCGACAACGGCCGGACCGAATGAATCGAGGACATGAAACGATGGGAATCAAAACCAAACTGCTGGGCGCCTCACTGGCGGCGGCCCTGATGGCGCTGGCCGGCTGCTCGACCCCGACCGTGGTGACGCTGCAGAACGGCACCCAGTACCTGACCAAGGACATGCCGGAGACCAAGACCAAGGACGGTTTCTATGAGTTCGAGGACATTTCCGGCGCCAAGATCAAAGTGCGCGGCGATGAAGTGGCCACCGTGCGCAAGCAGGACTGACCGGCCCGCAAGGAGCTGCCGGGCGGCAGCTCCCGGGCATTGCCCTCAATGCGGCGACGGCGGCGCCATCCCCGGAAGGCTGTTGTCGCAACGGATGTATTGACCGCCGCGCCGGGCCACTTCGGCCTGCATGCGCTGGCAGCGTTCGAGGTCCTGACGGGCCATGTTGTCGATGCTGAGGTTGCCGGTGGGCTCTTGCGGCGGCTTGCCGTCGCCCAGGCGCACGGTCACCAAAGGCTGCTCCGGCTGGAGCTGAAAACGGCTTTTCTCTTCGACGGGTTCGGCGGGCTCGGTCTCGGCCGGTGCCGGCAACTCATCGGTGCTGACCCCGTAACGGCTCAGAATCGAGCTGTGAGGCAGATCGGCCCAGGCCTGGGCCGTCATCAGCGCCATGCCCGCAACAACGACATACCCCTTGAAACGTTTCACGTTTGAATCTCCTGTACTCAATGGCGGCATCTAAATGACGACTGCGCATGCGCAGGGTTTAGTGCCGCGTTCCTGTTGATGCAGGGGTTTGAGTCAGGAATTGGCCAGCAGGTCACTTTCTGTATGCATTGTGGCGAGGGCGCTTGCTCCCGCTGGACTGCAAAACCGCCCCCAGCCAGAGGGGTGGCTGCACGTCCCTGCGGGAGCAAACGCCCTCGCCACGGGGTTTGCGGCGGTCAGGCGATGACGATGCTGTCAGCGCTGAGGCCGCTCAGCGACACCCCCACCAGCGTCACCGTATCGGCGCCGAACTTCAGCACGGTGTCCTGCCCCACTGCGGTGGCATGGGCGCGGAAGTCCTCGTTGGGCAGCACGCCCTGCACGCCGAGGAACACCAGCTTGTCGTTGCCGGTGAAGCCCACCACCCGGTCCTGGCCGAACGCGCCGTTGAACAGGAACGTATCCGCCCCGCCCCCCGACTCCATCAGGTCGTTGCCGGTGCCGCCGACGAACACGTCGTTGCCCGCCCCGCCGATCAGGTGGTCGTTGCCGTCCTGGCCGAACAGCCAACTGCCGCCGGCGCCCGCCTTGAGCGTATCGGCGCCGGCGCCGCCCTTCACGCTCGACGCGTATTGCGTGACGTTGTTGCCCACCTTCAGGCCGTCGGCGGTCACGGTGTGGGTGACGTCGTCCTTGAACAGGCCCCAGAGGAACCCCGGCTCCTTGGTGACGATGCTGCCGATGTCGCGGGTGATGCTGATGCCGCCGTTGGCGTCGCGCACGTACAGGTTGCCGGCGCCGTCGTTGGCGAAGGTGAACTTGCTCACCGACTGCTGCAGGTCGAGGGTGTTGTTGCCCGCGCCGCCGAGCAGGATGTTGTAGCCGCCGCTGTCGCGGAACGTGTCGTTGCCGGCGCGGCCTTCCAGGTAGTCGTTGCCGCTGCCGCCCTGGATCAGGTCATTGCCGTCGCTGCCGATGATGAAGGTGCTGCCCTTGTGGGTTTCGGCGTTGCGGTTCAGGTCCTGCACCCAGGTGTTGGCCCGCGCCGGATCCGACAGGTTGGCGACGATGATCGTCGAGTCCTTGCTGGTCAGGTCGTAGAACTTCGACTCCATGATCCGGTTCATGCCGTCGCCGTAGGCGGTGGGCAGGTGCGAGATCCAGGTCGGGATGTTGGCGATCGAGTACGGCAGCAGGTTCCACGCGGTGGAGGCGTAGTGGTCGTTGAAGCTGACGATGTTGTCGGTGGCCGATTCCTTCGGCGCATCGTGCACGCCCAGGGTGGCGCCGGTGAAGGACGAGCCGTCCAGCGCGCGGAACACCGGGTCGTTCTCGTAGCCGATGTTGAGCACCTTGTCGGTGCTGCTCTGGGTCGGCGAGGCGTAGGCGATGTAGTTGGAGTCCTTGAAGAACCCGCCCCACTTGTCGCCGCTCAAGTCCGCCAGGCTGTTGACCGCCAGCCCGCCCAGGCTGTGGCCGCTGACCAGCACGTCTTTGCCGGTCAAGCCGTTGGCCTTGGCGAACGCCACCACATCGGCGAGCAGATCGTTGAACGCATTGCCGACGTAGTTCTTCGCGTAGTCCTTGGGCCCGAACGCCGCCATCAGGTCGTTGATCACGTCGCCGATGGAGTCGCGCAGGAGAATTTCACGGGGACCGCTGGTGCCACGGAAGGCGATGCCGATTTCCGTGAGGTGGCCCTGGGCGTCGTATTTGCCGAGGATCTCCACCTGGGCGCTGGTGTAGCCGGCCTTTTCGCCGAAGAAGGTGCCGCGGGCGTCGGTCTTGCCGTCGTAGCCCAGCTGCGAGGCGGTGATGGGGGTCCAGCCGGCCTTCTTGACCGCGTCGAGCGCGGCCTTTTCCGAATCCGGGTTCCAGGGGATGCCGGGAATCACCCCTTGCGAGTCGGTGCCGCCGACCAACGCCTTGATCAGCGTCAGCGGCAGGCCGATGCCGAAGCCGTTCTGCTGGTAACCCACGGCGAAGCCGTTGTCGAGGTTATGGTAGGAATACAGCGTAATGGCCATGGCATCGCTGAACAGCGCCTTGGATTCCGCCGTACTGAAGTTCTTGTAGTCATACACACCCATTGCTGTTGCCTCTCTTTTTTTGGAATTGTCAGAGATAGCCCACAACCAAGGCGCCCCACGGGGACGCCCCGGAGCATTTCACTACGTTTTGCACTGCGCTCATGCGGGAGGTGCGACGGCCTTGCGGCCGCCATCGCCAGCAGGCTGGCTCCCACAGAGTTGCTGCCTGCGGAAGCGGGCGAACCCGCTCCCACATGCCTTTTACGCGAACACGAAACTCGAATCCGACAGATTACCGACTCCAACCCCAACAAGAGTCACGGCATAGTCGCCAATCTTCAGCACGGTATCGCCACCGGACTGCGACGCATGCTGCTTGTAGTCGTAGCCCTGCCCCGCGCCCTGAACGCCCATGAACACCAGTTTGTCGCCGCCCTGGTAGCCGTTGATCGTGTCGAAGCCGAACGCGCCGCTGAACAGGAAGGTGTTGTTGCCCCCCATCGCTGTCATCACGTCGTTGCCGGCGCCGCCGACGAAGGTCACATGACCCTTGTCGCTGATCAGCCGGTCGTCACCGCCCAGGCCGAACAGCCAGTCGCCGTCGGCGGTGGCGTGCAACGCATTGCCGTAGCCGTCGCCGCTGAGCGAATGGTTGTACTGGGTCAGTTCGCTGCCGTTGCTCAGGCCTTTGGCGGTGACGGTCCAGGTGATTTCCTTGCTGCCCCACCACGAGCCCGACTCCTTGCTCACCAGCGCCCCGATGTCGCGGGTCAGGCTGATGCCGCCGTAGGCGTCGCGCACATACAGCGTGCCGTCGCCGTCGTTGGCGAAGCTGAAGTTCTGCAGCGGCTTCTGCAGCTCGAAGGTGTTGTGGCCCTGGCCGCCGAGCAGGATGTTGAACCCGCCGTCGTCACGGAACCGGTCGTCGCCGGCGCGGCCTTCGAGGAAGTCGTTGCCCGCCCCGCCCTTGAGCCAATCGTTGCTGTCGGTGCCGATGATGAACGTGCTGCCGCTGTGCGGCTCGCCGCTGCGGCCCAGGTCCTCCACCCAGGTCTTGCCCCGGGAGGCCTCTTCCAGGTTGGAGACGATGATGGTCGAGTCCTTGCCGGTGAGGTTGTAGAACGATGAGCCGATCACCCGGTTCAGGCCGTCGGCGTACCCCAGCGAGCCGTGGGCCGACCAGTTCAGCGGATTGAGGATGCTGAACGGCACCAGGTTCTGCGCGGTGGACGCGTACTGGTCGTTGAAGTTGACGATGTTGTCGGTGGTCGAGTCGTGCGGCGCGTCATGCTTGCCCAGCGAGGCGCTGCTGAACGTGGTGCCGTCCAGCACCCGGAACACCGGGTCATTCTCGAACCCGATGTTCAACACGTTGTTGCCGGTGCTGCTCTGGGTCGGCGAGGCGAACGAAATGTAGTTCGCGTCCTTGAAGAACCCGCCCCAGTTGCTTGCGCTCAGCTCGGCCACGCTGTTGACGCCCAACCCGCCCAGGCTGTGGCCGCTGAACAGTACGTCCTTGGCCGCGATGCCGTTGGCGGCGGCGAACGCCGCCACCGCCTTGAGCAGGTTGTCGAAGGCGTTCTTGGCGTAGTTGGTCGCGTAGTCCACCGGACCGATCGCCGCCAGCAGGTTGTTCTTCATGTCGCCGAAGGTGTCGCTGTAGCCCAGCCCGCCGGTGCCCCGGAAGGCCACGCCGATGCCGATCAGCTTGCCGGCGGCGTCGTACTTGCCGAGCACCTCGGCCTCGGCGCTGGTGAACCCGTCCTTCTCGCCGAAGAACGTGCCCTGCGCGCCGACCTTGCCCTGGTACCCCAACGCCTTGGCGGTGACCGGCGCCCAGCCGGTGGCCGGCAGCGGTTTGCCGGTCGGCGTGTAGGCATACAGCGTCAATGCGATGGCATCGCTGTACAACGCTTTGCCGTCGGCATTCTTATAGTCAAACACTCCCATGTCGCACTCTCTCTTCCATCAAAAAACAGCGTCTCAGAATGCCCAGTCGAGGGTCAGGCCCACGCCGTGGTCCTTTTCCCGCTCGCCGATCAGTCCGTTGTAATCCAGGCTCACACGGGCCGCGCTGCCCACGGCCAGCCCGGCGCGCACGCCGACCACGGCGGCATCGCGGTCCATCGACACGCTCTGCACGGTGAACGCGCTGTTGCCGTTGGCGAAGGCCAGGTGCTCCTTCGAGTCCACGCCGCTCAGGTTGTGCTGCCAGCCCAGGCTCGCGCCCAGTTCCAGTTGCTGCTTGTCGGTCAGGGCAAACGTGCGCTTGGCCCGTACGCCGAGGGTCGAGAGCACCGCGTCGCGGTTGTCTTCGCCGCCCTTGAGCGCCGCCGCGTCACCCTTCTCGGTGAAGCTGTCGCTGTTCAGGTGCACGTAGGCCAGGTTGACGAACGGCTCCAGGTTCATCGGTTTCAGGCCCAGGTCGTAGGCCGCTTCGGTGAACAGCTGTGCGGTGGTGGCGTCGCGCTTGACCTTCTGCTTGCCGCTGACGTCGCCGAACGCCAGGTCACGCTTGACGTCGATGCGGTGCCAGCCGTACGCGCCGCCCACGGTCAGGCGCCACGCGTCCATCTGATGCCCCAGGTAGGCGCCCAGGTGGTAGCTGTCGACCTTGGCCGACGAGTGCGTGCCCTCGCCCATGCTCAGCGAGCTGTCGCTGTAACCGGTCACGAAGCCCAGACGGGTATTTTCAGCGACCAGACCGTCGACACCCAGCAGCAGCCCGCCGATGGAGCTGGTGGAGTCGGCGTAGTCATGCCCGCCGTCACTCTTGCCCCAGGCGCCGAGCACTTTGAACCAGGCGTTGCTGCGGTCGTCGGTGGGGGCGCCGGCGTCGAACATGTCACGTTCGCGCAGACGTTCGCCCACAGCATCGCGCAGGTGGCGGCTGTCGTTGATCAGCAGCGTGCCGATGGCCGGGTGGATCTCGCCGGTCAGTTGCTGGAAGGCCTGTTGCGCGTCCGCCGGGGTGGCCGACAGCAGCAGGGTTTCGTACAGTGCGTTGCCCGCACCGAGGGCTTCGGCGGCGGCGCCGACGGCACGCTGGTTCGGGGTCGCGCCGACGCTGGCGAACGATGCGCCGTTGCGCGCGACGGTCAGCCCGATCCCGCCGGTCGAGTAGTCGAGGATGCCGCCGAGGAACGCATAGTTCGGCAACACCTGGCCGAAGCGCCCTTCGATGCCGCCGGCCGCCTGCAGGATGTCGTAGCGGGTGCCGAGCAGGGATTTGACCTGGGCGCTGGTCAGCAGGGTCGGGCTGTTCTCCAGGGACAGGCTGACCGTGGCACCGTCGATGATCGCCTTGCCGCTGGCGACGATCTGGTCGCTGCTGGTGGGCGAGACCTCCACCGCGTAGGTCGAGCCCGGCTCGAAGGTCACGTCACCGGCCACGTTCAGGGTGCCGATGGAGTTGCCCGGCGCCACGGTGCCGCCGCGTTTCACGCTCAGGGCACCGATCCGGCCGTTGCCGCCCAGGATGCCGCTGTCGTTGACGGTGACCGCCGAGGTCAGCGAGCCGTTGATCGCCAGGCGTCCCTGGTTCACCAGGGTCGGGCCTGCGTAGGTGTTGGCGCCGGCCAGCACCAGGGTGCCGAGGCCTTGCTTGGTCAAGCCGCCGTGGCCGGAAATGTCGTTGCGCCACACATCGAGCCCGCAGGTGATGTCGGTGCACAGCCGCTGGGTCGGTTTGCCGGCGTCCAGCACCGCGCCGATGCCCGGCAGGTCAGCGACGAACTGGCCGTTGCCGTAGGCGCCGTCGACGCGGAACTCCGCCGGGATGTCCTGGGCGGTGACGAACATCGCCGGGCCGTCGATGGCCTTGCGCAGGTTGATCATGCCCCAGCCGTACAGGGCGTCGATGCCCGGTGCGCCCAGGTCGGTCGCGGTGGTGCGCAGCACGCTGGCGACTTCCGCGCCGGTCATGTACGGGAAGCGCTCCATCAGCACCGCCACGGAGCCGGCGGCATGGGGCGCGGCCATCGACGTACCGTTGTAGTTGGCGTAGCCGGTGGTCAGGTTGTCGGCGTTGGTGCCTTCGATGATCGAGCTGTAGATCCGGGTGCCGGGGGCCGACACGCAGAAGCTCGCGGTGTAGCCGCAGCGCGAGGAAAAGGTGCTGAGGGTGTACGGAATCGGGCTGCCCTGATCCGGGTTCTTCTGCAAGGCCGCGACGGTCATCCAGTTGGGCGCGATGTCCGGCACGAAGTAACCGAGGCCGGCGATGGCGTCGGGGTTGTTCAGGTTGTAGTCGTTGCCGGCGGCGAAGATCGTCACGATCCCGCTGCGCGCCGCCGCGATGGCGCCGTCGTAGGCGCCGCCGGGCTTGGTGCCCATCAGCTGGCGGATCTCGTTGAACTGCAGTTGCGCGTCGTTGACGGTGAAGTGCGGATACGCCGGGTCGCGGCCGCCGAGGTCGAAACGGTCGGTGATGCCGATCCCCCAGCTGTTGTTGATGATCCGCGCACCGCTGGCGATCAGGGCATCCCAGCCGGCCTTGTACACGGCGCCGTCGTTGCCGCGCACGATACCGTCTTCCGGGCCCGGGTCGCCGTTGTCGGCACTGATGATCTGCGCGCCGAACGCCACGCCGTGCATCACCCCGCCGTCGCGGCTGCCGGCGGCGATGCCGCCGACGTGGGTGCCGTGGGCGCCGAGCTTGCCGTTGGAGCCCACCGAAGGCGAGCCGTCATAGACAAACGCATCGCCTGCCTTGACCGGAATGTAGGGGTCGGTGTACTCGCGGATGCCGCGGGTCACCAGGGTGACGACCTTGTTCGCGCCGGAGAACTCCGGGTGCGCGGCGTACACCGGCTGGTCGAAGATCCCCAGTTTCACGCCTTTGCCGGAGTACCCGGCGGCGTAGGCATAGTCCGCGCCGATGGCGCCCAGGCCCCAGTCGGCCTGGAACTCGGCGCTGCGCCAGCTGGCCGGGTCCCCGGCCCGGCCGTTCTCCACGTAGGGCGCCGCCTGGGCGTTGCCCCAGGTGGCGAGCGCGCAGAGCAGCGCGCCGTTGAGGGTTTTCAGGCGAAAGCGTCCACCCGATTGCGCGGGGGTGTTGTTGTTTTTCATCCAGCGACCTTCCTTAGTGATGTTGCACAAAATCCTTTTTCCTCGACGCATCGAGGAACTCCCTGTGGCGAGGGATCCGGCGCCCGCCCGACGGCACGGCCGTCGTCAAAGAGGCGCGGCCGCAGCCCCCTCCCCACCTTCAAAACTGCCAGTTCAGGCTCAGGCCCACCCCATGGCTCTTCTCGCGGCTGGCCAACTGGCCGGCGTAATCCAGGTTCACCCGCACATCGCGACTCAGCGCCAGGCTGGCCTGCACGCCCACCACGGCGGCGTCGCGCACCAGCGGCGAACTCTCGACCGTGTACGGCGCAGTGCCGCTGGCGAAACGCAGGTGCCGTTCCGACTCGATGTCGCTGAGGCTGTGCTGCCAGCCGAGCTTGCCGCTGACGTCCAGGGCCTGGCCGGCCGGCAGGGCGAACGTCTTGCCCGCCCGCACGCCGAGGGTGCCGAGCACCGCGTCGCGGCGGTCATCGCCGCCCTTGAGCGCGGCGGCGTCGCCCTTCTCTTTGAACCCGTCGCTGTCCAGATGCACCCAGGCCAGGTGGGCGAACGGTTCCAGCGCCAACGGCTGCACGTCCAGCCGGTACGCCGCTTCGCCGAACACCTGTGTCGTGGCGGCATCGACCTTGGCCTTTTGCTTGGCGCTGAGGTCGCCGTACTGCAGATCGCGCTTCACGTCGGCGCGGTGCCAGCTGTAGGCGGCCCCCGCGCTCAGGCGCCAGGCCTCGATCTCGCGGCCGGCGTAGACGCCCAAGTGATAGCTGTCGACCTTGGCCGACGCGTGCGTGCCGGAGCCCATGCTCAACGAGCTGTCGCTGTAGCCGGTGACCAGGCCGATGCGGGTCTGCTCGTCCAAGGCCCCGTCGACGCCCGCCAGCAGGCCGCCGAGCGAGGTGCTGTAGCCGGCGGTGTCGTGCGTCGAGTCCGTGGTGCCCCAGGCGCCCAGGGCCTTGACCCAGCCGTTGCCCTGCGCAGCCTGCGGGTCGCGCAGCCGCTCGCCGACGGCATCGCGCAACTGACGGCTGTCGTTGATCAGCATCGAGCCCAGGGCCGCATGGATTTCCCCGCTCAGTTGCTGGAACGCCTGCTGCGCCGAAGCCGCCGTCGCCGATAGCAACAGGCTTTCGTAGACGGCGTTGCCCGCTCCCAGCGCTTCTGCGGCACCGGCCACGGCACGCTGGTTGGGGGTTTGCCCGACGCTGGCGAAGGACGTCGCGTTGCGCTGCACATCGAGCTGAACGCCGTTGCCGGCGTAGCTCAGGTTGCCACCGATGAACAGGTAATCCGGCACCACCGCCGCGAACTGCCCCTGAATGCCGCCCGCCGCTTGCAGGATGTCGTAGGAACGACCCAGCAGGCTTTTCGCCTCGACGGTGCTGAGCAGCGTCGGGCTGTTCTCCAGCGACAGGCTGACGGTGGCGCCGCTCACCGAGGCGCTGCCGCCGGCGACGATGCGGTCGCTGGCGGTCGGCGACAGTTCCACCGCATAGGTCGAGCCGGGGGCGAAGGTCACGTCGCCGGCCACGTTCAAGGTGCCGATGGAGTTGCCCGGCGCCACCCGCCCGCCGCGGTTGGCGGTCAGTGCGCCGATCCGTCCGGAACCGCCGAGGCTGCCGCCGTCGTTGACGGTGACCGCCGATGTCAGCGAACCGTTGACCGTCAGCAGGCCGCCGTTGACCGTGGTCGCGCCGCGATAGCTGTTGTTGCCGCTGAGCACCAGTTGCCCTGCGCCGCTTTTGGTCAGGCTGCCTTCATACACCCGGCCTGCCGCGGCGGCATCGCGAAGGCTGCCGACCGCGTAGTCGGTCTGGTCCTGCTGGCTGCTGCCCGCCGGAAGGCCGCTCTGCCAGCCGCGGCTCTGCAGGGTCTGCTGCCAGGCGGCGCGTTCGGCGAGGTCTTCGTTCTGACGCTGGATCAGCGCCTTGTCGGAGATGTCGTTGCTCCACACGTCCCGCTGCCCTGGCGAAAGATTCGCGTCGAAGGCCCCGAGCAACTGGCCCGGCCCGCGCATCGCCCGGGCGAGATCCGCCACGCCCCAGCCGACCTGGGTGGTCGGCGCCTCTGTGACGGAGCCGTCCAGTTGCGTGGCGGTGGTCAGCAGCACCTCCAGCGCCTGGCGGTTGGTCATGTACGGGTAGCGCTCCATCACCAGCGCCAGCGCCCCCGTGGCATGGGGGGCGGCCATCGAGGTGCCGGACTTGACCGCATAGCCGCCGTCAGGAATGGTGCTGTCGATCTTCGCCCCTGGCGTGGTGATGCACCAGTACTTGGCGATGCCGCACTGGTTGTACTTTTGCTGGTTGCCTTGGTCCAGCCCCGAGACCGCCAGCCAGTGGCCTTCCAGGTCCGGCTGGAAGTACGGCAGCGCCGAACGCACGCTGGCGTTCGGGTAACCGCTGTTGCCGGCGCTGAACACGTTGATCACGCCGCGCCGCGACACGTCGGCGGCGGCATCGAGCCAAGTGCCTTTGTTCCAGTGCTGGGCGTAGGCCGCGTGCAGGTCGGCCAGGGTGCGGTAGCTGACGTCCGGCGGCTGGCTGCCCCAACTGTTGTTGATCGCCCGCACGCCGGCATCGGCCAGGGCGTCGTACACCGCCTTGAAGTAGCGCGGGTCGGGATTGGGGCCGAACAGGAAGCTGTCGTTCTTGTTGGTGTTGCCGACGTAGATCTGCGCGTTGTACGCCACCCCGTGCATGCCGTTGCCGTCCCGGGCCGCGCCCATGGTGCCGACCACGTGGGTGCCGTGAGAGTCGTTGTTGGGGTTGAGCGTGCCGTTGACGCTGAACGGCGAGCCGTCCAGGTAGCTGCCGTTGGCCAGCACCGGGCGGTAACGGTCCGTGGAGAACTCGGGATGGGGCGCATCGAAACCCGAATCCAGGGCGCCGATCTTCACGCCTTTGCCGGTGATGCCGGCGGCATACGCCTGGTCGGCCTGCATGCGGCCCAGGCCCCAGTCGCGCAGGAACTCGGCGCTGCGCCAACTGGCCGGATCGCCGGCCTTGCCGGTTTCGAGGTACTGCGCCTGGGCCTGCGCCACGGAAATCGCGAGCAACAGGGTGCCGACCGCTGCCGGCTTGAAGTGTACGTCCATGTTCACCACTCGTTTTTCTATTGTTGTTTTAGTGCTGCAATCCCTTCACCTACCCCTATGGTGAAGGCCGCCATCAATTCATCCGGCCTTTGGGACCTTGTCCGAAGGCTTCGTCCACCCGGGCCAGATCCTGCTCGCTCAAGGTGCCTGCGTAGTAGTGCAGCTTGGTCCAGGCCATCAGGTAGTCGTAGCGTGCCTGCGCCAGGTCGCGGCGGGTGGTAAACAGTTGTTGTTCGGCGTTCAGCGCGTCCAGGTTGGTGCGTTCGCCGCCGAGGATGCTCTGCTTGGTCGACACCACCAGCGCTTCGGCCGACGTCAGCGCCTTCTGATAGGCGCGCAGCTTGCTCACGCCGGACAGGCAGGCGCTGAACTGGCGGCGCAGCTCGATCAGGGTCTCGCGGGTCTTGCCGTCCAGTTCGTATTCGGCCCGCTCCATGTTGCGGCTGGCCTGACGGGTCGAGGCCGAGACCCCGCCGCCGGCGTACAGCGGCACGCTCACTTCAAAACCGATGGTGTTGGTCTCGTAGCGCTGGTTGTAGGTGTTGCCGCTTTCCGATTCGTTCTGGCGCATCGACGCGTAGGCGCTGACCTTGGGCAGGTGCCCGGCGCGGTTGCGCTCCACTTCGTAGCGTGCGACTTCCACGGCCTGGCGCTGTGAGGCCAGGTTCGGGTTGTTGCTGATCGCCAGCTCGTGCCAGGTGTCGTAGTTGGCCGGTTGCAGGGTGAACGTCTGGAAGTTCTGGTCCAGCGGCGCCAGGTCGCCGATGTCGATGGCCGGCACGCCGGTCAGGGCGCCGAGCTCCCGCAGCGCCGCGTCCTGTTCGTCGCGCGCCTCGATCTCTTCGGCGGTGGCCAGCTCGTAGCGCGATTCAGCTTCCAGGATGTCGGTGCGGGTGCCCTCGCCTGACTTGAACAGATGCTCGTTCTGCTGGAACTGCTGCTCGTAGGCCTTTTTCTTGGCCTGCGCGATGTCGATCTGATCCTGGGCGAACAGGGCCTTGGTGTAGTTGTCCAGCACCCGCACCAACAGCTCCTGGCTCTTGCCGCGAAAGTTTTCGTCGGCGAACAGCGACTGCGCCACGCCCTTGCGGTAGGCGGCGTAGGCCTCGTAGTCAAGCAGCGGCTGTTGCAGGGTCAGGCTGGAGCCGTAGCTGTTGTACTTGCGGTCTTCGGTGATGTTGCCGCGACTGTTGAGCTGAGTGGCCTTGGAGTCGTTGTGGCCCTTGTTGTAGGTGTAGCCGAGCTTGGGCAACAGCCCCGCGCGGCCGATGGCGCGGTTCTCAAGGCCGGCGTCGCGCTCCTTGATCGCGCCGAGGAACACCGGGTCGTTGCGCAACGCTTGTTCGTAGATCTCGAACGGCCCCACGGCCGCCACCGCACTGTTGCCTGCGAGCAGCGCGAACGCTGCCGCCAGCATGGAAAGCTTATTCATACAGCCGAACATCCTTATTCTTCGGTCAACGCGGAGCCGGCCCGATCGAGCAGCGGTTTGAACAGGTAGTTGAGGAGTGAACGCTCGCCGGTGCGCACGAACATTTCCGCCGGCATGCCGGGCTTGATCACCAGACCGTTGAGTTTCTCCATGGCCTGGTCGCTGACGCTGCTGCGAATCACGTAATAGGGCGCGCCGGTCTTCTCGTCGACCATCTGGTCGGCGGAAATCAGGCTGACCTCGCCCGGCACCCGTGGGGTCTTGCTCTGGTTGAACGCGGTGAACAGGATGTCCACCGGCAAGTGGGTGCCGACCTTGTCGATCAGGTTGATCGGCAGGTGGCCTTCCACTTCCAGGCTGGTGCCTTGCGGAACGATCTCAAGCAAGGTCTCGCCCTGGCGCACCACGGCGCCTTCGGTGTGCACGCCGAGGTTGACCGCCACGCCGTCGGAGGTGGCCAGGATCTCGCTGTGCTGCAAATCGAAGCCGGCGGAGGTCAACTGCTCGGACAGGGTGACGCTCTTGAGCTGGGCGTCGGCCAGTTGGCTGCGCACTTCTTTCTGGTATTCCTCGCCGTGCTGCTGCAGTTTCAGGCGCGATTCGAGGATGCCCTGCTCCACCCGCCCGCTTTCGCCGGTGTTCTCCGCCAGTTGCTGCTGCACTTGCGACAGCTGACGCTGGTATTCGAGTACGCGGTTGCGCGGGATGTAGCCGTTGTCCGCCAGCGGTTGCAGGTTGCTCAACTGCTGTTGGAGCGAATCGGCCTGGGCGTTGAGGTCCGTGCGGGCGCGGCGCATGCCGGCCAGTTGCGCACTGGCGCCTTCGATGCTGGCGCGCAGCGCGGCCTGCTCGCGGGAATACGCCTCGCGGCGGCTGCTGAACAGCTGACGCTGGCCTTCGAGCACCAGCGCCAGGCGCGGATCCGGATCGTTGCTCAGTTCGGCCGGGAACGTCACCTGCTTGAGGTTGTCGCGCTCGGCCTGCCAGCGCGCCAGGCTGGCCCACGCCATGCGGTACTGGGCCTGGAGCGACTGCACGTCGGCGGCGACCTGGGTCTGGTCGAGGCGGAACAGCGGCTGGCCCTGCTTCACGCTTTGGCCTTCACGCACCAGGATGCGGCTGACCACGCCGGCGCTCATCGACTGCACGGCCTTGCGCTTGCCCGACACCACCACGGTGCCCTGCACGGGAATGCCTTGGTCCAGCGGCGCCAGGGCCGCCCAGGTGAAGAAACTGCCGGCGCCGGCCAGCGCGAGGATCCAGCCCATCCGGGCGAAGAACTTCGCGTCGCGCTCCGGACGCTCGCGGGTGTAGTCGTTTTCCAGCGACGCTTCGTTGGTTGTGTTCATGCTTGCACTGCTCATACACCCGAATTCCTTGTCGTCGGCTGATACTGCCGGCTCATGCTGAGCCCGGCCGGTGCCTGCGCAGTCTTCTCACGTGGTTGTTCCTGATTGCCGGACAGCGCCCGCAGCACGTCCTGGCTCGGGCCGAACGCCTGCAGGCGCCCGTCGTTGAGCACCAGCAGCTTGTCGGCCTGGGCCAGCACCGAAGAACGGTGGGTGACCAGAATCACGCTGGTGCCCTGGGCCTTGAGCTGGGCGATGGCGCTGGCCAGCGCGGCCTCGCCGACGGTGTCGAGGTTGGAGTTCGGCTCGTCCAGCACCACCAGGCTCGGGGTGCCGTACATGGCGCGGGCCAGGGCCACGCGCTGCTTCTGGCCGCCGGACAGGCCGCTGCCGTCCTCGCCCAGCGGGGTGTCGTAGCCTTTGGGCAGGCGCAGGATCATCTCGTGCACGCCGGCCTGCTGGGCGGCGGCCACGACCTTCTGCGGGTCGGCGTCGCTGAAGCGGGCGATGTTTTCGGCCACGGTGCCGCTGAACAGCTCGATGTCCTGGGGCAGGTAGCCGATGTACGGCCCGAGCTGGTCGCGGTTCCAGCGGTGGATGTCGGCGCCGTCCAGGCGCACGGTGCCGCCCAGGGCCGGCCAGACGCCGACCAGCACCCGCGCCAGGGTCGATTTGCCGGAGCCCGAAGCCCCCAGCACGCCCAGCACTTCACCGGCCGCGAGGCTGAAGTTGACCATGTGCAAGGTAGGCATCCGCTGGCCCGGCGGGCCGGCGCTGACCTGTTCGAAACTGATCTGCCCCTTGGGCGCCGGCAGCGCCATGTTGTCGTCGCTGGGCGGGAACGCCTGCAGCAGCGAGTCCAGGCGACGGTACGCCAGCTTCGCCCCGCTCCACTGTTTCCACACGGCGATCAACTGATCGATCGGGCTCAGCACCCGGCCCATCAGAATCGATCCGGCGATCATCATCCCGGCGGTCATGTCGCCCTTGATCACCAGCAAGGCGCCCAGCCCCAGCACCAGCGATTGCAGGCACAGGCGCAGCGTCTTGCTCAGGGACGAGATGACCGCGCCGGTGTCGCTGGCCTGGTTCTGCAGGCCGAGGAACCGCGAATGCACCTGGAACCAGCGCTTGCGCAGCGCGCCGAGCATGCCCATGGCCTGGATGGTTTCGGCGTTGTGCAGATGGCTGGTGGCCAGTTGGCTGGACTTCTGCGAAAACCCGGAGGCCTCGCCCAACGGCTTCTTGGTCATGTATTCGTTCAGGCACGCCAGGGCGATCAGCAGCACCGCACCGGCGGTGGCGAGCACGCCCAGCCAGACATTGAACAGGTAGATCACAAACAGATAGACCGGGAACCACGGCGCATCGAAGAACGCGAACAGCGCCGGCCCCGTGACGAATTGGCGGATATGGGTCAGGTCGTTCAGCGACTGACCGGCGTTGCCTTCGCCCTTGAACAGGTTGCGCTCGAACGCGGCCTGGTAGACCCGCAGGTTGAAGCGGCGCTCCATCTGGCTGCCGATGCGGATCACGATGAAGCTGCGCACCACCTCCAGCAGGCCGATGAAGGCGAAGAAACCGACCACCATCAGCGACAGCATCGCCAGGGTGGTTTCGTTTTGCGAAGACAGCACCCGGTCGTAGACCTGCAGCATATATATGGAGGGCACCAGCATCAGCACGTTGATCAGTGCGGTAAAGCAACCGACGCTGATCAGAATGCCCTTGTAGTCACCCAGTGCCTTGAATAACGGTGCGGTGGCTGGGGCCTTCGCCATCTTCATTGATAATTCCCGAATGATATTCCCCGCCATTCTTTGGCGAGTCTTTATTAAACAACCCGTGCATGGCCCGGGAGATACTCTGCAAGTGTCCGCTTACACTTCAATAACAACTTTCGCGATGTTTAACCGGCGTTGTCGCTATCAAGGCAATGCTTATAACTGCATCGAGGTCATTTATATTCAAACTGTTCGTTCGGACGGCCGTCACGGTTGCGCTGCGGCGCGCACCAGCGTGATCACCAGGCCCGACTTCAAAGTGCTCAGATAAAGCCCATCACGTTGTCGGCTGAAGAACTGGATTCTTGAGCCTTCCTTGCCGGTGATCGACAGGCCGTCGGGGTCGGGAAACCAGCCGATGGCGCTGTCCTGCAGCCAGGCGCTCAGGCAGTCGGCGCCTTTGCCCAGGGTTTGGTCCGGCTCAAGCTCGATGACGCAGGTGTTCGACGGCTTGTCTTGCAGGGCCTGGGCATCCGGCGCGTCGCTGCGGTCGCTCAAGGTCGCCTGCCACGGGCCGGCGAACGTCGAAGGTTCTTCGAGTCTGAGGCTGCTTGCCATGGGTGTCTCTCCAGAAATCATCATCAGCGTCGGCAACAGCCAAGCCACTGCCTTGCGGGAAATTGCGCTACGGGTCATGGGACATTTCGCTCCGGCGTGTAGCCTTGCCCACAGGGCGAGGCGATGCAAGTGAAGAAAGCGGCGCACCGTGCGCCGCTTTCCCGTTTCACATCACGCTGCGATGTCGGTGACAGCCGCGACGCCGACGGTGCTGACCAGGAAGTCCGCTACGCCGTGCCCGGAGAAGTCCACTTGCAGGGTGCTGTTGCCGCCCGAGGTGGTCAGGATCGCGTCACCCGCCGCACCGGTGAAGGCGCTGACGAAGTGCAGGCCGGCGCCTTTGGTGATGCCGGTCAGGTCGATCTTGTCCAGGCCCGAGGTGAAGTCCAGGATCTGGTCGGCCGCGCCCGGCTTGGAGTCGGTGCTGGCGCCGAACACGAAGATGTCCGCACCTGCCCCGCCCCACAGCTTGTCGGCGCCGCCGGCTCCGTAGAGGATGTCGTTGCCGGCACCGCCCTTGAGCTCGTTGGACACACTGTTGCCGATCAGCAGGTCGTTGCCCGAACCGCCGATGGCGTTCTCGATGGTGACGCCCTTGGCGATGGACACGTTGCCCACCAGGCCGCCCACGTCGGAGAACGACGCTTCATTGAGGTTGATCTTCTGGTTCTGGGTGAAGCCCGAGAAGTCGAAGGTGTCCTTGCCGCCTGCGTCCCACACCGAGAACACCAGCTTGTCGGCCGACGACGTGGCGCTGAGGAAATCGCGCCCGGCGTTGGAGTTGAAGCCGTAGGTGGTGTCGCCGGTACGGGTAGTCATGTTGGCGCCGTACAGCTTCTGGATCGCTGCGATGTCATCCATCAGCGGACCGGACGAATAGGCTTCCACCCCACCCTTGCTGAAGTTCTGGCTGGTGTTGCTTTCGCTCCAGTAGCTCATGACGCTGTAGCCACGGGTGTCTTGACCGTAGTGGGCGTCATTGTAGGTCGGGTTGCCGTTGCCGGCGTTGTAGTCGCCGGGGTGGGCCAGGCCCAGGGTGTGACCGATCTCGTGGGTCAGGGTCTGACGGCCGTAGTTGTTCAGGTCCGGGTTCTTGTTCTGCTGGTAGCCGCTGTTGATCAAGTACCACGAAGTGCCGTCGTAGCCGGCGCCGGTGCCCGGCAGATAGGCGAACGCCGCCGCGCCGTCCTGGCCGCCGCTGTAGTTGCCGAAGGTCATGTGGCCATCACCGCCCGAGGCTTTCTCGGTGAAGGTGACGTTGGCCACGTCGGCCCAGGATTGCATGGCGAGCACGGCCTGGGCTTTCTGTTGGGCGCTGAACTGACTGAACCCGCTGATCCCGTGCTTGTACATCGTGCTGGACGATGCCGAGGTCAGGAACGTGTAGGTGAGTTCGATCTTGCCGCTGCCGTCCAAGTCTTTGTAGGCAGCCCCGTCGCGCAGGATGTAATCGGCGGCCTGGTCGACGGAATAGGAGGGTTTGCCATTGACCGTGAGGTTGCCGCCACGATCGTACTGATGGCTGAAGCTATTGATCTGGTTCCAGGCGGTGCTGGACGCCGCCAGGGGGTTTGCCGCCGACAGCTGGAATGCCTGTTCGGCCGTATCAATAGCGTTAGCTTTTACTTTCGACATAAACACACTTCCTTGTTTAGCAATGGAACAGTTTTTGTCAGATAGCGACAACCTCTGGCGAGATTGTCCTATCACTCGCCCAATGAAGGCATTCGCAACCTGACACAATTTGAAATCGAACGTCTAGCGTTTTTTCGAACTCAAAACGAACTTTTCCGCAAAGCTCCCGTAAACAAAGCATGTGCTGTTGGACAATTGTTTGAACTTTGGTGAATTTGCCGAATTGTCTGACGATTTCTTATTTAAATATTAAATAGGGGTTAATTGTTTTTTGCCGAAGGCGTCTCACTTTCCTGCACTTTATTAGTGCAACCGGGCGTAGGCCGGCACCTGAACGACAGTAGGAGCGAGCCTGCCCGCGATGCGCATCCTTCAACATGACTGTCGAGGGATCCACGCATCGCGAGCAGGCTCGCTCCTACGGTTTTTGGGGGGATTGATCAGCTGCCGGTGCGGATCTTGTTCCATACGCGGGTGCGGATCCGGTCGATGTTGAGCGGCATCGCCTCCAGCGCGAACAGCTTGCCCATCATCTCGGGGCTCGGATAGACCTTGGTGTCGCCCTTGATGGCCGGGTCGATCAGGCCGTCAGCCTGTTCGTTGCCGTTGGCGTAGTGCACGTAGTTGCTGATGCCGGCCATCACGTCCGGGCGCAGCAGGTAGTTCATGAACGCGTAGCCGGCCTTCTCGTCAGGCGCGTCGGCCGGCATCGCGACCATGTCGAACCAGATGGCGGCGCCCTCCTTGGGGATCGAATAGCCGATCTCGACGCCGTTCTTCGCCTCTTTGGCGCGGTTTTCCGCCTGCAGGATGTCGCCGGAGAAGCCCACCGCCACGCAGATGTCGCCGTTGGCCAGGTCGCTGGTGTACTTGGAGGAATGGAAGTAGCTGACATAAGGCCGCACCTTCATCAGCAGCGCTTCGGCCTTCTTGTAGTCCTCGGGGTTCTTGCTGTGGTGCGGCAAGCCCAGGTAGTTGAGCGCCGCCGGCAGCAGTTCCGGGCCGTTGTCGAGGATCGCCACCCCGCACTTCTGCAGCTTCTGCATGTACTCGGGCTTGAAGATCAGGTCCCAGGAATCCAGCGGCGCACCCTCGCCCAGCACAGCCTTGACCTTGGCCACGTTATAGCCGATGCCGGTGCTGCCCCACAGGTACGGGAAGCCGTGCTCATTGCCCGGATCGTTGGTCTGCAGCGCCTTGAGCAGCACCGGGTTGAGGTTCTTCCAGTTCGGCAGCTGGCTCTTGTCGAGCTTCTTCAGCGCCCCGCCCTGGATCTGCCGCGCCATGAAATGGTTGGAGGGAAACACCACGTCGTAGCCGGACTTGCCGGTCATCAGCTTGCCGTCGAGGGTTTCGTTGCTGTCGTAGACGTCGTAGGTGACGCCCAGGCCCGTGTCCTTCTCGAAGTTCTTCGCGGTGTCCGGCGCAATGTAGTCGGACCAGTTGTAGACCTTGACCGTGTCGGCCGCGTGGCTGAGCGAGGCGACCAGCAGCAGCGGCGCCAGTGAGAGGGTTTTCTGGATCATGGGGATACCTGTGGGTGCTGTTGTCTTTTTTGTCGTGAAGCGGGCAGGCAATCAAAGATCGGAAAGTCAGAAAATCAGGACATAGGTCTTGCGCACGGTCTCCTGGATGTCCCAGACGCCGAGCGTGTTCGCCGGCAGCATCAAGGCGTCGCCGCCCTGGATGTGCAGGGTTTCGCCGCCGCCGTCGGGGGTGAAGGTGCAGCGGCCGGAAATGAAATGGCAGAACTCCTGGGCGGTGATCTGCCGGCGCCAGCGGCCGGGCGTGCACGCCCAGACGCCGGTTTCGACGCCGTCGTCGCGCTCGACGCTGGTGGTCGAGGCGACCGCCACCGGCGTGCCGAGGGGAACGGCCACCGGATTGGATTCATCCAGCGGCATCGTGGCGGTGTTTTTGAACTGGGTGATGCTCATAGGGCTACCTGTCTTGGGATTGAAGCTGGGGTTCAATGCATGAAACCTTCCATGAAGCCCGCCACCCGGGTGGCCAGCTTGCGCCGCCAGGGCGCCGTGGCCGGGTTGGCCAGGGTCTGGTCCTCATGGACGAAGCTCTTGATGATCGCGTTGTAGCCCAGCCACCGGCACGGCTCCGGCTCCCAGGCGCGCAGCGCGTGGATCCCGCCGTCCGGCAGCACCCAGGGCTGGCGCACCAGCTCGCTGTCGCGCTCCAGGATCAGGTCGGCCAAGGTGCGCCCGCCCAGGTTGCTGGCGCCGACGCCCTCGCCGCCGTAGCCGCCGGACAAGGCGATGCCGTTGGCGCGATCGCAGAGCATGTGCGGCTTGAAGTGCCGGGACATGCCGAGGTTGCCGCCCCAGCCGTGGGTGATCTGCACGTTTTTCAGTTGCGGGAACAGCTCGCCGAACAGATAGCGACGCAGCTGCACTTCATCGCGGGTCAGGTCGAAGTCGTGCCGCAGCCTGCCGGCGAACCGGTAGCCGCCCCGGGCCCCGAAGATCAGGCGGTTGTCGGCGCTGCGCTGGCCGTACGTGACTTGGCGGCTGAACTCGCTGAACGCCTGGCCGCCATTGAGGCCGATCTCGTCCCAGACCGCCGCCGACAGCGGTTCGGTGGCGACGATCAGGCTTTGCACCGGCAACTGATAGCGGCCCAGCGGCGGCAGCGTCACCGAATAGCCCTCGACGGCCGGCACGATCCAGCGGCTGCGCACGCTGGCCTTGTCGGTGCGCAGGCTGCCGGCCTGCCAATGGGTGACCGGACTGTTCTCGTAGATCGTCACGCCCATGCGCTGGACGGCGCGGGCCAGGCCGCGCACCAGTTTGGCCGGGTGAAGGGTCGCCACGTGGGGGGCGAAGATCGCGCCGTACGGCTTGGCGATCCGCAACTGCTGCGCCAACTGCTCGGGGCCGAGCCAGCGGTAGTCGTTGTCGCTCAGGCCCTGGGCGTGCAGTTTGTCGAGGTACTGGCGCAGGCTCGCCGCCTGTTCCGGGTAACGCGCGGCGCAGTACAGCACGCCGCCCTTGCGGTAATCGCAGTCGATGCCTTCGCGCTCAAGAACGACTTCCACCTCGTCGGGAATGCTGTGCAGCAGGTCGTAGGACGCCCGGCGCTCTTGGGGAGACAACCCGGCCAGCAAGCGATCCTCGCCCAGCAGGTTGCCCATCAGCCAGCCGCCGTTGCGCCCGGACGCGCCGAACCCGGCGGTCTGCGCCTCGACGATGGCGATGTCCAGGCCCGGCGCCAGCCGCTTGAGGTAGTACGCCGTCCACAGCCCCGTGTAGCCGGCGCCGATGATCGCCACGTCGACGTCCAGGTCCTGCTCCAGCGCCGGCCGCGCGGTCAGCGGCTCGTCGAGCTGGTCCATCCATAAACTGATGTTGCGCCACGCCGGCATGCAAGACTCCGCCAATCAAAAGGTCGATGGCAGCGATCCTAGTGGCTGGGCTCAAGGGCTGTCTTGCGCGCGTGCCCGCAAAGAAATTTGTTTGGCGTAAGCCATGGGCGACTGCCCGGTGTGCTGGCGAAAGCAGCTGTAGAACGCCGACAGCGAGTTGAAGCCGGCAGCGAAGGCCCGTTCATCGATGCGCAGCGGCGGCGTGGCGGTGTCCAGGCCCCGCAACACATGTTGCAGGCGGGCCTGATTGACGTAGCGATAGAAGCTTTGCCCCAGCACCTGGTTGAGCAAGTAGGAAATCTGGTTGCGGCTGTAGCCGCACTCCTTCGCCACCCGCTGCAGGTCCAGTTCCGGGTCGAGGTACGGTTGCTGGCGCTGGAAATAGCTTTGCAGGTCATCGGCCATGAAGCTCAACTGGCGCGGCGACAACCCCAGGCGGCTCGCCGCCGGGCGCCGGTTCGACGCCTGGGCCGCAGCGGCCGTTTCCCGCACCAGCGAGGCGTATTCGTTGACGCGCCAGATCAAGCCGTCCTTGACGGTGATCGCTTCGCTGGAGCGGAACGACACCAGGCCGCTGCCGCCGCGCAACGTCACCTCGTACTGAATGAACGCCGTGTTGCCGTCGATGCGGATCCGGTCGCAATGCTCCAGCGCTTCGTCGGATTCGCGCGGCATGCTGACCCGCACGTACTCGCGCAGTTCATCGAGGCCGAGCACACGGTTCTGGAAAAAGTCGTTGTACTGGATGGCCGGATGGTAGAGCGCCATCACGCTGTCCAGATCCCGGCGCTTCCAGCTCAGGTGATAGCGCATGACCGTTTCGCGGGTGGCCGGGGACTGCTCCGGGCCGTCGTCGTCGGCGTGCATAAGGATCTCTGCCAAAAGCACCGAGCTTGCCCAACTTCAGACGCTCGGGCAATGACCGAACCGCGGCGGCACTTCGTCGGCCGCAGCCGTATGGTTCGTGACTTACATCAAAATAATCCGAGCAATCGCCAAACGGCCTGAAAATTCTCACAGGATTTTCACATCCAGGTGCTACTTTTAATGGCACCCACCGGTTGAGCCATTGAAGGCTCTTCCCACCTACCCTGAGCAAACGGAAGCGCTCGATGAAGAAGGCGGGCAACACATGAATAGAGCCTCAAGCAAAGTCACCTTTCCCAATGCTTGCCAGCTGATGCGCTGGCATTTTCATCCCATGGGATTCGAGGCGAAGATGGACGCACCGGGCAGCATGATCGCCCGTCTGTTCGACCGCGCCAGCGGCGAAACCCTGATCGCGATCGCGGGCATTCCCTGCGCCACCGTGATGAACGCTGCGGATGTCGAACGAATAATCGAGGCGGTCGAGGATGAACTGGACGCGTTCACTCCTCCGGAATCGTTGAGAAGTTACGCATAACCACATGATCCATAAAGAAAAAGCCCGCTAGCGATAGCGGGCTTTTTGTTGGTCGGTCGATTCAGGCGGTCTTTTTCTCCGGGCGCCGGTCGGCGAAGAACGGCTTGCCCCCATCGACCCTGTCCGATGCCCGCGGCATGTTCACCGCTGGCCCGTCCTGGGGTTCGACATACCAATAGCAGTGACTGACCGCACGGGTGATACCGACGTAGGCCAAGCGCAGGATCTCATCCTTTTGCGCACTGTCGTACGGCTCGCTGTCGCCGGCCTTGCCCAGGCCAGCCATGCGGTAGACCTGGTTCTTGTAGGGAGAACTGGTCAAATGCTGGCAGTCTCCCAGCATGAACACCGCGTCGGCCTGCAGGCCCTTGGCGCTGTGAAAGGTCAGTTGCTTCAGGCGCCGGGCGTCGTACGGCAAGCTAGAATCCACATTAACTACGGACTGAATATGCTGTTCAATCAATGACTTATCGCTACTTTTTCGATACAGCATCAAGATCGAATCGCCTTTCCGGTAATGCTCCGCCAAACGCTGGGCCAATGCGGCGTCATCGCGCTCCATAACGTTGACCGGCCGCAGTTCGCCGGCCTCGCCGCAGGCCTTGGCCTTTTTCCCGGGAATCGCCGGAGCGGCCCGCACCACATGCTCCGCCGCATCGATGATGTGCTGGTGGCTGCGGTAGTTCTCGCTGAGCATCACCCGCGTGGAGGCCGGCGACGGGAACTCGGTGTTGAAGGCCATGAAGTAGCTCGGCGAACTGCCGCGCCAGCCGTAGATGGACTGCCAGTCATCGCCCACGCACAGCAGCGACGAGCGTTGCGCCCCGCGCCCGACATGCATGGACGGCCCGCGGCTGCGGATCTCGCCCAGGCTGGCGCGGATCCACGAGACGATCTGCGGCGAAACGTCCTGAAACTCGTCGATCATCAGGTGCGACATCGGCCGCAGCAGGTCATCGCCGAGCAGTTTGAGGTTTTCCGGCGAGTGCTCGCTGAACAGCGCGAACATGCGGTTGTAGGTCATGACCGGCGGCTTCTGATCCAGCAGGTGATCTTCCAGGGCGCGCCAAAACAGGCTCAAGGCCTCGAAGAAGAACCGGTCGGGGTCGTCCTTGGCGAAACTCATGCGGCCGACCGCGTCCGGCACGTCCAGCCCCAGGTTCTCGATGAAGCCGGCGGCGCCGACGAAACAGTCGAGCAGCGGTGCGGAAGCCAACTCGCCTTTGACCTTGTAGTCGAAGCCGGGGCCTGCGCTCGCATCCCCCGCCAGCGTGGCCAGAACCCGCTTCGACATTTCGTAATTATCCAACCAAATCAATGGTTTACGACAGAAAGCTTGAAACAGGGTGCGTTTCACGGCCCACTCGGCGCGCACCGTCAGCTTGGCGCCCGGCCGGCAGGTCTGGGGGTTTTCGCCGGCATCGAAGCCGAGCACGACCCAGGCATCCAGGCTCGGGATGTAGCCGTGGCAATGGAACCGGGCACCGTTGATCTCAAAGGTCTGGCGGTTCGGCTCGATCCCCTTGATCGGCCAGGCCCCGGCCCGGAACCACAAGTCCTCAATCACGTCGCACAGCTCTTCATCGCGTTTGGCGGCCAGTTCGGTCACCGCCATGCGCTTCTGCACGTCCGGGTGATCGCGCTCCAGCTCCTTGAGCTGCAAGGCATGCCGCGACAATGGCTGGACCAACTGACGGAAACGCTCATCCTCGGTGTACAAGCGGTGGTAACAGGCATTGAGCCGCTGGCGCTGGGCCTCGTTGATGCGCAGGTCGAACGGATTGCTGTCTGCCTCGTCATCGCCGCCCTGGGGCCGGTTGCTGAGGTTCTCGAAGGCCTGCAACCGCTCGAACCCCGGCAGGCTGCGCACCATCGGCAGGATGAGCGAGTGGAACGTGCGCACCAGGTCGCGCGCCTGCTTCTGCTCCAGCGGCCGCCCCCACAGGGCGAACAGTTCGATCAGCTTCCTGATGAAGTCCCGGCGCGATTCGCGGGTGAACGTCACCACGGTCATCGAGTCGAGCTCGAAGCCCAGGTAATGGGTCAGCAGCAGGATCCGCAGCACCAGGGTCGTCGACTTGCCGGCGCCGGCACCGGCCACCACGGACGTCGACGGCGTGTCGCTGAAGATCATCTTCCACTGCGCCGCGCTCGGCTGGGCATGGGCCGGCAGCAGGCGCGCCACATCGGCCTTCATCCGCTTCTTCAGCTCCGGGGTGAGCGGCAGGCGCCAGTCGTCGAACAGGTGATCATCGATGGACGGCGGCCGATGTTCGGTGCTGCGGCTGTCACGGATCAGCAGCACCTGGCGGCCCTCTTCCAGTCCGTCCTGCCGGCCTTCCTTATAGCCGTACTCGACGCCGGCGGTGTGGCCGCTGCGAAAGCCGTCGGCCTGGCCGTGCAGCCACGACGACCGGTGCTGGGCGCGCAAGCGGGTCAGGCCGTGCCCCAGGAAACGGGCGGCCAGGCGCTTGAACCACGGCATCTCGGCCAAGGGGCGAAGTTCGGGAGGAAGATCGGGGGTGTGCTGCGCCACGCTGACGGACTCCGGCATCTGAAACGGTTGAGCGCTATGGTGTCTGGAATTGCTTTCGAGTTCTAGCGAAATGCTTGCGCGTCATGGGGTTAGACGACGAATTGAAGGCTGGGTGAGACCGTTTCGAGGTTCATAAACATCGATCGATTCGATTGTTATGGCGCACTTTTTACGCTTTTTATCGATGACTCCCTGATAGATGATGCCCGTCATCCCCCGCTGCTCCGGGAACCTATCGAGGATCACGACCATGCTTGAACTCCGACCTTTCAGCTCGCTGGGCGGCGCCCACCACGGCTGGCTGGATGCCCATCACCATTTTTCGTTCGCCGAGTACTACGACCCTCAACGCATGAGCTGGGGCAACCTGCGCGTGTGGAACGACGACATCATCGCGCCCGGCACCGGGTTTCCCACCCATCCGCACCGGGACATGGAAATCATCACCTATGTCCGTGAAGGCGCGATCAGCCACCAGGATAACCTGGGCAACAAGGGCCGCACCGAAGCGGGCGATGTGCAAGTGATGAGCGCCGGCACCGGCATCGCGCACAGCGAATACAACCTCGAAGCGGGCGACACCAAGATCTTCCAGATCTGGATCCTGCCGACCGAAACCGGCGCGCCGCCCTCTTGGGGCGCCAAGCCCTTCCCCAAAGGCGAGCGCGAGGGTTTCGTGACGCTGGCCAGCGGCAAGGACGGCGATGACCAGAGCCTGCGCATCCGCGCCGATGCGCGCCTGGTGGCCGCCAATCTCAAGGCCGGCGAAACGGCGGAGTATCGCCTGGACGCCGGACGCCGTGCCTATCTGGTGCCGGCCACCGGCGTCATCGAGGTCAACGGCGTGCGCGCCCAGGCCCGGGACGGCGTCGCGGTGGCCCAGGAACAGGTGTTGACGGTCACGGCCATCGAAGACAGCGAGGTCGTCCTGGTGGACCTGGCCTGACGGCCGAACACGCAGGCAAAAAAAGGGGCGACCGTAGTGGTCGCCCCTTTCTGTTTCACACCGACCTCTTCAGTGCCTGACCCACCGCTTTCGCGGGCAAGCCCGCTGCCGCAGAGGCCAGGGTGCAGCAGGATCCGTGGTCACTTCGCGCTGATCGCACCGTCCACCAGGGTCTGCGCCTCGGCCACCAGTTGCTTGAGGTGGTCGTCGCCGATGAAGCTTTCGGCGTAGATCTTGTAGATGTCCTCGGTGCCCGACGGACGCGCCGCGAACCAGCCGTTTTCGGTCATCACCTTCAGGCCGCCGATGGCCTGGTCGTTGCCCGGCGCGTGGCTGAGGATGCTCTGGATCTTCTCGCCCGCCAGTTCGGTCGAGGTGACCTGCTGCGGCGACAGCTTGCTCAGCAGCGCCTTCTGCTCAGGGTTGGCCTTGGCGTCCACGCGCACCGAGAACGGCTCGCCCAGCTCGTCGGTCAGGGCACGGTAGGCCTGGCTCGGATCGCGGCCGGTGCGGGCGGTCATTTCGGCGGCCAGCAGCGAAGGGATCAGGCCGTCCTTGTCGGTGCTCCAGACGCCGCCGTCCTTGCGCAGGAACGAGGCGCCGGCGCTTTCTTCGCCGCCGAAGCCGAGCGAACCGTCGAACAGGCCGTCAGCGAACCACTTGAAGCCCACCGGCACTTCGTACAGACGACGGCCCAGACGCTTGGCGACGCGGTCGATCAGCCCGCTGCTGACCACGGTCTTGCCCACGGCGGCATCGGCGCGCCATTGCGGACGGTTCTGGAACAGGTAGTCGATGGCCACGGCCAGGTAATTGTTCGGTGCCAACAGGCCACCGCTCGGGGTGACGATGCCGTGACGGTCGTGATCCGGGTCGCAGGCGAACGCCACGTCGAAGCGTTCCTTGAGGCCGATCAGGCCTTGCATGGCGTGGCTGGAGGACGGGTCCATGCGGATCTGGCCATCCCAGTCGACAGTCATGAAGCGGAAGGTCGAGTCGACCTGCTTGTTCACCACCTCCAGGTCCAGACGGTAGTGCTCGGCGATCGCCGACCAGTAGCGCACCCCTGCTCCGCCCAACGGATCGACGCCCAGGCGCAGCTTGGCTGCGCGGATCGCGTCGAAGTCGATGACGTTGATCAGGTCGGCCACGTAGGTGTTGACGTAGTCGTGGCGGTGGGTGGTGTCGGCCTTGAGCGCTTGCTCGTAGCTGATGCGTTTGACCCCGGCCAGCTTGTTGGCCAGCAGTTCGTTGGCCTTGGCTTCGATCCACTTGGTGATGTGGGTGTCGGCCGGGCCGCCGTTGGTCGGGTTGTATTTGTAGCCACCGCTTTGCGGCGGGTTGTGCGACGGGGTGATGACGATGCCGTCGGCCAGACCGGACGTGCGTCCGCGGTTGTAGCAAAGGATCGCGTGGGACACCGCCGGGGTCGGCGTGTATTCGTCGCCGGCGGCGATCATGACGGTCACGCCGTTGGCCGCCAGCACTTCCAGGGCGCTGGCGCCCGCCGGGGTCGACAGCGCATGGGTGTCGATGCCGACAAACAGCGGCCCGGTGATGCCTTGGGCTTCACGGTACAGGCAGATGGCCTGACTGATGGCCAGCACGTGCCACTCGTTGAAACTCAAGTCGAAGGAGCTGCCCCGGTGCCCGGAAGTGCCGAACGCCACACGCTGGGTGGAGACCGATGCATCCGGTTGACCTGTGTAATAGGCCGTTACCAGTCGCGGGATGTCGACCAACAGATCTGTCGGTGCCGGTTTGCCCGCAAAAGGACTGAGTGTCATGCAAAACCTCTGAGAGAGAGTGGTTCAGGAAATACCGCGCAGTTTACTGGCACTTCGACCGCAGTGCGATGGGATCTATCCTGACAACATTTAATGTTTTTTCCGCTCACCGCAGCGGCGCCAGACGCAGCGCATCCGCCAGCAGGCCTACCGTGCCCGAGGCATCCCGGGCATCCAGGCCGAGGGGGCTCAAACGCAGGTGCTGGGCATGCAACCCTTGCAGACTGAACAGCTCTCCGGGCGCGATCACCACCTGCTGCTTGAGCAGGCGCCGAAAGACGTCGCGCATGTCCACCGGGCGCCTGGCGCGCACCCAAAGCGTCGCCCCGCCCTGGGGCTCGACCACCTGCAGACTCTCCCCCAGCCGCTCGCGCAACAGCTCGACCATGGGCGTGCGGTGCTCTCTCAAGCGGCGGCGCAACGACTCCAGGTGCTGATCGAGCCGCCCACTGTCATACAAGCGTGCGATCGCCTTCTGGCGGATAGGCGACAGGCGGAACGAACGCAACAGGAAATGCCGCTGCAGCTCCGTGCGCCACTGCCGTGACAGCAGGTAGCCGTACGGCGCCTCCGCACCGATGAACGTCTCGAAGCAGGAGAACACCAGCAGGCGGTCAGGGTCGAGCAAGTCGCGCAGGCGCAAGCGGTCGAGGCCTTCGTCGAGTTCGCTGTAGCAATCGTTCTCCAGCACCCAGGTGCCGTGCCGGGCCAGCAGGCGCGCGATGGACTGCCGGTTGTCCGCCGGCACTTGGCTGCCCCGGGGCATGCTCAACCCGGAAGACAACAGGATCAGCGCCACCGACCGGGTCTTGAGCAGATCCTCCAGCCGCTGCGCATCGAGCCCGCCTGCGGCCTGCAACGGCAACTCGATCACCTGCACCTGCGCCGACTGCAGCAGGCGCAGGATCACCCAGTCGCACGGCGACTCGACCACCAGGGTGGCATGCCTGAGATCCAGCACGGCGATCAGAATCTCCAGCACCCCGCGCAGGTCGGCGCCGACGTACACGTCGTCCGCGTGCCAGCAGTGCCGGTGCGACGTGGTGTAGCGGGCCGCCACGGCTGCCCGCAACTGCTGCTCGCCGCAAGGAGGCGCCAGCCACTGCGACGGCCGGGGATACTGGCGCAGCAGCTCCCGCTCAAGCACCAGCAGCGGGCTGTCCAAAGGCTGGATCGACGCGGGCTCGTCACCGCTCAGCACTTTCATGCCCGGCCAGCGGGCACTGACATAGACGGTCTCCAGCAGGTCGCGGTCGTCGTCCGGCGACGGCACAGACGAGACGGCGCGGGCGAAATAGCCGGACTTGGCGACCGAATACACCCGCCCTTCCTTCTCCAGCAGCGAGTAGGCGCACTGGATGGTCGATATCGACACGTTCAGACGGTCGGCCAGTTGCCGCAGGGACGGCAAACGGATGCTTTCATCCGGGCCACAGCCGGCCATCAGTCGGGTCAGGTAGCGGTACACCGCCTGATACGCAAAGTCGGTCTCCCGCCGCGCCTTCATGGGCGCCCGCCCGGCGCGATCCAGTCATTGTCGTGTGCGCCGCCCATCCTAACGTTCCTGGGAGCGGTCGCCCCCGAACGCGTCGTCACTCGTCGGCGACGCCGTTTCAAGCGGCCGCTGCGGTAGCGCCGGGACGGGCTCCATGGCATACAGCCGGCCGATGAGCCTGACGGGCAATCCGCTGACCTCCGTCATCCACTGCAACACCTGCTCCGGCGCGTGCAGGCCCTGCATCGCGCGGTGCAGATCCGGAATCGCCACCAGCATGCCGGGGTGGCAGGCCCGCAGGAAACGCTCAAGGCCTGCGCCGCTGTCGGTGAACGGCGCAAACAGCAGGCAGACGATCTGGTTTTCGTTGAGCCCGAAACGCGCCTGCAGGCCGGCCAGGGCCTTTTGCCTCAACTCTTCATACCCCTGGGGCTTGGCGAAGGTCGCGGCCAGATGCTCACAGACCGGTTCCGGCACCTGTCGGCGCCGCATGGCCGCCAGGCTGCGCTGCACAAACGCCTGGACGCCGGCCTCGTAGCTGTGCCCTTCCACGAACCGGGCCTGGAGGCCGCACAGGTAAGCGGCCACCAGCGGATCCGGGCATTCGTCGTCGAACAGCGCCGCGGACCATTCGTCCGCCTTGAACCCGAGGAACTCGCTGAGCAGGGGCCAACGGTCATCGAGCTTGGCGACGAGCATGTCGTGGACGTCGATGAACACCGTGCGCCGGCAGGCCTCGAACTGCCCTTCCGGACGCCAGGGCATGCGCTCGGGCTCGGTGTAGAGCCGGCGGTAGCAGTCGCCGTCGAGGCCGTCGAGCAGCGCGAACAATTGATCGTAGCTGCCCGAGTTGTCCGCCAGCGGCCCGATGCCGACCTTGCGCACCGCACGGTCCAGCCCGTCGATGAAGCGCCTCTGGCGCGCGGCGGAGTCGCAGCCGGCCAGCACATCGACGCCGTTGTTCCAGCGCGCCACCTGCCCATGGAACTCCGCCGTCGCCAGGTAGCGGTCGTCCCACAGCTCCAGCGCCTCGTTCCAGGTCCGGCGGTGCCCCACCATCAGCAGATTGATGCGGTTGGCCTCACTGCCGCCTTCGCTGATGGGCGCCTGGTGATCGAAAGGCATCACCTCGCGGTGATCGACCATCAGCAGCTCGACCCGCGGATCGTCGCAGAGAAACAGCGCGGCATGGCTGCGGTGCATGTTTTCGAGCGCGGCCAGGTCATTGCCTTCGTAGCGCAAGGTCGCCACCCGCAGCTGAAAGGTGGCCGGCGCGCGCCCGGCGATGCTCAACTGAGCGGCCCGCAGCATCGCCAGGGCGTAGCAACTGTCACGGGTGCCGGTCTGGACGGCCAGCACCTTGAACTCGCCGATGCGCTCGCTGCCGCCGGCCGCGACGACGAGCCGTTGAATAAGAAGTTGCAGCGCCGTGCGTTCTGCGCGGGAGAAAAAACTCAACAAGCGTTGCAGCACTTGCTGGTAGACATAATTCATTGCCTGATCATGGATTGTGCTCATCGGTCTCTTACCCGGTGCAGAAAAGTTTCATACCCCGCCGCCAAACTCAGTGGCACGGAATAATGGATCACTAATAAATAGACGCTGAATCCTAACACTTAAGATTTCGTAGTTATTTGAAACACTTGAGTGCCGCTCACCCCATGAAACCAGCGCAGGCCAAGGGCCGCAAGGGTTTTCCGGGAGCAAAAGAGAGTCCTAGGAAACTTCTTACGCAGTCCCACAAACAGTGACCACAAGAAATAAAGAACGCTTTTTGCAACCCGCCTACAACTTTTAAACAAGAATCGGCATATCGCAAAAAGACAAACAAGAGTGTTCGCCCAGAAAAAACAGAATGCACAGCCATGGCTCATTCCTTGAGATGAAAGTAATCATTCAATTATCAGGGCTTGAAGGACGATTAGAAGATACAGATCCCAGGCAAAAACCGGTTCAGTTGCTGAACGGTTGCGGGCAGACGCCGGTGAGAGTCCGGCCAGGGGCGTGAAGCAAAGGAAGGAGTCCGTGGCGGCACGGACTCCTGGGCTTGAAGATCAGGCCGTTTCGACCTGCAGGGCCACGCGTTCGCGGCAAGGGCACTCATCCATGTAGCGGTGGGCCTCGACGAATTGGTCGAACGGGAACACCCGGGTCTTGAGCGGCACCAGCACGCGGTCGGCGGTGAACTGGTTGATGTCGCGCAGGGCCCGCTGCAGCGCGTCGCCGTCCTGCTTGATGCCCAGCTCAGGCTTGCCGGTGAAGTTGCCGATGCAGTGCACGAAGAACTGGATGTTCTTCTGAAAGGCGGCACAGGCCGGGAACGGCGTCTGGTTGCCGCCCTGCAGGCCATACAGCACCAGGCTGCCGCGCGGCGCCAGCACATCACCGAGCAACGACATCTGCGGACCGCCGAGGCCGTCGAACACCATCTCGACGCCACGGTTGTCGGTGATCTTGTTGACGCGGGTCAACAGGTCTTCCTCTTCGGTGACGATGACCTTCTCGGCCCCCAGCGACAACAGGTATTCACGCTCTTCGGCCGTCTTGGTCGCGGCGATCACCTTGACGCCCAGCGCCTTGCCCAGCTGGACAAAGGAAGGCCCCGCGCAGTGGCTGGCGTCGGTGACCAGGGCGAACTGCCCGGGCTTGACCCGCGCCAGGTCCATGTAGGCGAAATAGGCGATCAGCAGCGGCGTGTAGTGGACGCTGGCCTCGATCGGCGTGAGCACGTCCGGATAGCGGGTCAGCGCGGTGCGCGGCATCACGATCAGCTCACCGTAGACCGGGTAGTCGTTGGGGCTCTCGGCCGGGAAGCTTGCGACCTTGTCGCCCACCGCCAGGTCCTCGATGCCTTCGCCGACGGCCGTGACCACGCCGGCCATTTCATGGCCCAGGCCCGAAGGCAGGCGGGCCTGGGACGACGCCAGGTTCTGGCGCCACAAGGTGTCGTACCAACTGATGCCGATCGCCTCGACGCGCACCTGCACTTCGCCAGGACCTGGCTGAGCGGCCGCATGCTCTTCGCACTTGAGCACCTCGGCCGGACCAAACTTGTGAAAACGGATCGTGCGGGACATCGCAAACCTCGTCAAAGTAACCTCTAATGCCCTGAACTCTATCTGGGCTTTCCGGCCAAGACCATCAGCGGCCATTAATAGTCGACATGCCTGTCATTGATTCCGCAGCATGGGCGGCATTGGCAAAATCCATGGGCATAAGACCGGAACCCGCTCAGTAAAGCTCAATTTTCCGGTGCAGAGTACCAGCCTTTCCCCGTACTATTCATGCCGGCCATTGTTCTCATATGGTCGCTCTCGTCAAGCTTGATGACTCTGCCAGGACTCCAGATGAATCGTAATGACCTGCGTCGTGTCGACCTGAACCTGTTGATCGTTTTCGAAACGCTGATGCACGAACGCAGCGTGACCCGCGCCGCGGAAAAACTGTTCCTCGGCCAGCCGGCCATCAGCGCCGCGCTCTCGCGCCTGCGTGGCCTGTTCGACGATCCGCTGTTCGTGCGCACCGGCCGGAGCATGGAACCGTCCGCCCGCGCCGTGGAAATCTTCGCCCTGCTCTCCCCGGCCCTGGACTCGATCTCCACGGCGGTCAGCCGTGCGGCCGAGTTCGATCCGGCCACCAGCACGTCGGTGTTCCGCATCGGGCTGTCGGACGACGTCGAATTCGCCCTGCTGCCCATGCTGCTCAAACGCCTGCGCGCCGAAGCACCGGGCATCGTGCTGGTGGTGCGCCGGGTCAACTACATCCTGATGCCGAGCCTGCTGGCCTCCGGGGAAATCTCCATCGGCGTCAGCTACACCACCGACCTGCCGGCCAACGCCAAGCGCAAGGTGCTGCGCCGCAGCCAGCCGAAACTGCTGCGCGCCGACACCGTGCCGGGGCCGTTGAGCCTGGACGACTACTGCGCGCGCCCGCACGCGCTGGTGTCGTTCGCCGGCGACCTCAGCGGCTTCATCGACGAGGAACTGGAAAAGCTCGGCCGCAAGCGCCACGTGGTGCTGGCCGTGCCGCAGTTCAACGGCCTGAGCACCCTGCTGGCCGGCACTGACATCGTCGCCACCGTGCCGGACTACACCGCCGACGCCCTCACCGCCGCCGGCGGCGTCCGGGCCGAAGACCCGCCACTGCCCACCCGCACCTTCGAACTGCACATGGCCTGGCGCGGCTCGCAGGACAACGACCCGGGCGAGCGTTGGTTGCGGTCGAGGATTCAGATGTTCTTTGGGGATCCGGATAGCCTCTGAACACCCTCCATCACCCCTCCCCAGCCTCCAGCCCCTTGGCGGCCACCCACGGTTTCAAACCTCACCAGGAACCGCCGGCCGCCACCGCGCAAGCTGGCGTTCAAGCAGCGCGGCCAGCGCCAGGAGGCGCTGTTCCTTCCAGTGAGGGCCGATGATCTGGAGGCCGATCGGCAGGCCCAGTTCCGGGTCGAGCCCCACCGGCAGCACCACCACGGGCGAACCGGAGAGGCTGAAGGGGAACACGTAGCCGTACCGTGAGCGGCCGTCCAGCGATTCGCCCGGCTTGAACGCGACGTCCGGGAAGACCGGGCAGATCAGCACGTCGTGGTCGCGGAAGAAACTGCTGAGGCCGCGGCGGAAGGTATTGATGTAGGCCAGGTCGACCTTGAACTGATCGACGCTCAGTTCCGTCTCCCTGCTCGCCTGCACCAGGCCCTCCAGGCATGCCGAGAATTTGTCGCGCCCAAGGCTGGGCAGGAATTTGTCCCAGGCCCGGGCGGCATCGCCACCGGAAAGGAAGATGTTCCACAGGCTATCGCAGGCCTGCTCCATGCCCGGCGGCGCGACCTGGCTCACTTGCCCGACCTGCGGCTCCAACAGGCCGGCGACCCGTTGCAGCGCATCGCGCACCGAAGCGCGCACCGTCACGCCCGGCAGCTCATGGAACAGCGCGACCCGGGCCTTGGCGAGGGGCAGGTCATCCTCGAACGGTACGTCGACGGTGTCCGGGTCATGGCCGTCCGCCCCGGCGATCAGTTGCCCCAGCAGCTTGATGTCATCCACGTAGCGCCCCATGACGCCATAGGCCGATGTCATGTGGATCAGGCCGGTACGCTCCACCGGGTATTGTCCGGTCAGGGGGACACGGCCCTGGGTCAGCTTGAACCCGCACACGCCGTTGAAATGCGCCGGGATGCGCAGGCTGCCCCCGGCATCCGAACCCAATCCTGCCGGGCTGCAACCTGCGGCGATGCCGGCGGCTTCCCCACCGCTGCTGCCGCCGGGGCTTCTGGACAGGTCGAAGGGGTTGAGGGTGCGTCCGTACAGGAAGTTTTCCGTCTCGAAGGACATGCACAGCTCCGGGACATTGGTGATCCCCAGGATCAGCGCCCCGGCCTCGCGCAGCCGCCGCACCACGGTGGCATCGGCCGGGCTCGGTGCGCCGTGCCATTCGGGCATACCGCAGGACATCTTGAAGCCCTCGACATGACAGACGTCCTTGATGGTGATGGGCACGCCATGCAACGGCCCCAGCGCCTCCCCCGCCGCGACCCTGCGGTCCGCCGCCTGCGCCTGTTCGAGCAACCGGGCCGGATCGGCCGGCTGGACGATGGCGTTGATCGATCCGTTGCGCTCGGCGATGCGGCGCAGATAGAACTCGACAAGCTGTCGGCTGGTGACGTGTCCCTCACGAATGGCCCGTGCCATCTGGGCAATACTCAGCGCGTCAAAGTCCGTCATGAATGGCTTCCGTAAAAACACTGTTTGAAGGGTGCGGCGGGCATCGCCGGTGCCGCCATGGCCCCCGCACGGCGGGTCGGATGGGGCGAGCGTGCGCAAGAATAGGGGAAAAACCGGCCGTCACAAAAACCGGGCCACCCAGCCGACCGAACGTCGCGCATCGGGCAAATGCCCGTGTTTGCTGGGCGAGAAAACCGAACTGATTTTTTTCTCTTTTTTGTCCGCCAAAAGAGAAATAAAAATCCCGAAGCCTTTGTCATGGCGGCAAAAAAAGCAAAAAACCTCTCACGCGGATTCAGATAATAGAGCTACAACACTTGCCGCCGGCAGCGGTTCACATGTCGGCGGCTCATAAATACTCAGGGCTCGCCTTATCGGACCGTGCCCCTGCCAGGATGGAACCTCTTCTCGCAACTTCTGCCCTTCTTCGATCATGCCGCTGCCTCATCAGCGAACGGCATCGGGCAACGTTGTCTCGCGAAAAGGCGCCACACAAGGAGTGGACATGCTTCAAAGTAAAGTCTTCAGGTACTCGTACTGGGATCTTGCGTGCTGCCTGGTGATTCCGTTCCAGATCGCCGTCTATTGGCTGCTGGCCCTGAACTACCAACACCTTTCCCTGATCGCGCTGCTGGCCATGGTGCCTGTGCTGTTCGCCTTGTCCTTGCAGAATGCCGGCGCCAACCATAACCACTACCACACCCCGTTCTTTCGCATCCGCTGGATGAACACCCTGGTGCGGATGGGCTTTTCCATGACCGAAGCGCCCAAGACGCCCTACAACATCGGGCACGGCATTCACCATGTCACCCACCAGTCGTGGAACGACACGTCCATCCTGCGCATCCTCGGCCTCAAGCGCTCGTTGCCCGGGCAACTCGTCAACTTCGGCCTGTTCGTTCTCGAATCGGTGGGCCTTAAGTATTTCGTCCTGCTGATCCTACTCAAGCACTGGCCCCTGGAACGCGTCGCGGCGCTGGCCTCGCCCGACGACCCTGAACTGGGTGTCCGGGCGCTGAAGAAACTGCTGGAGCCGTCGAAGCTGAAAGCGGCGAAGTACGACCTGGCGGCCTGGTTCCTGTTCCGTCTGGTGCTGTGCCTGACCGACTGGCAGTTCTTCTTCTTTTATTTCATCCCGGTCACCTACCTGATCGACAGCCTGCGCCAGGGCGAGAACTACTTCCAGCACTGGGGCGCCACCGACCCCTTCGACCCCAAGCGCGACTCGGTCAGCTGCTACGGCAAGCTCTACAACTGGCTGACCTTCAATCTCGGCTACCACCAGGAACATCACTACAAGCCGGGCGTGCATTGGCTGAAGCTGCCCGAGCTGACCAAGGACCTGCCCAGCGACCGCCATACCGTGCCGTACTCGCACTACCTCAATGCACCTTTGATGTTTCCGCAACGCTCGGCCCAACTGAGGGCAGAGCGCGCCGCCCAGGCGCCTCAATGAGCTGAAGGCGGCCGCGCGCCGCCGTACCACGCTCCTCAACGAAACCGCGAATTCTTCAGAGTCGTGACATGGACAAGTCCCCGATGCACACCTTCGCCACCCTCCTCGATGTCGTCCGGTTCAGGGCCTCGCCAGGCGAGCCGAGCGCCGAACGCCTGGCGTTCACCTACCTGGATGACGGGGATTCGGTCAGCGGCTCGCTGACCTACGCCCAACTGGACCACAAGGCCCGCAGCCTGGCGGCGCACCTGCAGCGCCTGACCCGCCCGGGCGACCGGGTGCTGCTGGTGTATCCGCCGTGCCTGGAATACATCATCGCGTTCTATGCCTGCGTCTATGCCGGTGTCATCGCGGTGCCGGCCCTGTCGCCGGCCAACGCCAAGACCCTGCCGCGCCTGCAACTGCTGGCGGTCGACTCGCAACCTGCCCTCGCCCTGACCCTCGACAAGGTGTCCGGCGCCCTTGACCGCATGACGGCGGACAGCGAGGCGGACTGCCCGCTGACCGGCCTCACGTGGCTGGCCAGCGACACCCTGGACGATGCCAGCGAGCACTGGCAGCACCCGCCGACCGTGGCGAGCGACATCGTGTTCCTGCAATACACTTCCGGCTCGACCGGCGCCCCGAAAGGCGTGATGGTCAGCAACGCGAACCTGTTGGCCAACGTCGAACTGTCGAAGCGCACCTACGGGATCCGCGAGCAGGACGTCTTCGTTTCATGGCTGCCCCCGCATCACGACTTCGGCCTGATCGGCGCCATCATCCTGCCGGTCTACCTGGCCAGCCACTGCGTGCAGTTCCCGCCGGCGGCGTTCGTGATGCGCCCGTTCCGCTGGCTGAAACTGATCGCCGACTACCGTGCCCGGGTCACCGGCGGGCCCAACTTCGCCTTCCAGCTGTGCGTGCAGCGCATCAGCGCGGCGCAGAAGCAGTCCATCGACCTGAGTTGCCTGGACATCGCGGTCAACGGCGCCGAACGCATCCGTCCGGCGACCTTGCGCTCGTTCGTGGAAGCGTTTGCCGAGTGCGGGCTGCAACCGCAGTCGATGATTCCCGCCTACGGCATGGCGGAGTCAGTGTTGTTGGTGAGCGCCAACACCCGCACTGCCGCCGGGCAACTGCCGAAGATCCGCAGCATCAGCAAAAGCGCCCTGGAAAGCGGCCGGGTGGAACCTCAGCCGCACGCCGCGGACGCCGTGGAAGTCGTCGCCACCGGCACCGTGGTCACCGCCGACCACCAACTGGCGATCTTCCATCCGCAGACCGCCGTCCGGCTCGGCCCGGAACAGGTGGGCGAAGTCTGGATCAGCGGGCCGTCGACCGCCCGGGGCTACTGGCGCCGCGAAGAAGAGAGCCGCGTGTTTCACACCCGCGCCACGGATGACGATGCGCGCTGGTTCCGCACCGGCGACCTGGGTTTCGTCAGCGAGGGCGAGCTGTACATCACCGGTCGCCTGAAGGAAGTGATGATCTTCAGCGGCCGCAACATCTACCCCCAGGACATCGAAATCACGGTCGAAGCCCTGGACCCGGCATTCCGCGCCAACGGTTGCGCGGCCTTCTCCATCGAGGACGGCGAGTCCACCCAGTTGGTGGTGGTGCAGGAGCTGGAAGCGCGGCATCAGCCCGACACCGACACGCTGGTGGCCCGGTTGCAGGCGGAGCTGGCCGAGCGGCATGAGGTCTTCGACCTGTCGGCGCTGCTGCTGGTCAAGACCGGCGCCATTCCCCGCACGTCCAGCGGCAAGATCCAGCGCGCCCGCTGCCGGCAACTGTTCCAGGACGCTGCCATCAGGGCCGTTTGGGCCTGGCACCGGCAAGACCGGGCCGACGACCAGGAGGCCCAGGACGACCCGGCGCTGGCCGACATCGAGGCGGCGCTGTCGGCGATCTGGCAAGCCACGCTGGATCGGCCGGAGATTTCCAGCAGCGACAGCTTCTTTCAGTTGGGCGGACACTCGCTGCTGGCCACGCAGATGATGCTGGAGGTGCGCAAGCGGTTCGACGTCGAACTGCCGCTGAGTACGCTCTTCCACTCGCCGACCCTGCGCGCCATGGCCCGCGCGATCGCCAGCGCATCGGCGCATTCGGCCCCCGCCCTGCCCGCCATCGTCCGCGCAACGGGCAACGATCCGTTGCCGTTGTCCTATGCCCAGCAGCGCTTCTGGTTCCTCGACCAATACCAACCGGAAAACCCGTTCTACTCATTGCCCTTGGCGTTGGACATCGAGGGCCCGGTGGATCCGCAGATCGTCCAGCAGGCGCTGGATCGGCTGGTGGAGCGCCACATGCCGCTGCGCACCCTGTTCGACAGCGAAGGCGGTGTGCTGCGGCAACGGATCCTCCCGGCGCTGCACATTCCCCTTGAGCGGATCGACCTGAGCCGACCGGCCGACATCGACGACGCCATCCGCCGCGAAGCCCACCGCCCCTTCAACCTCTCCCAGGGGCCGCTGATCCGGGCGTGCCTGCTGCGCAGTGCGCCGCAACGGCATGTGTTGTTGCTGACCCTGCACCACATCATTTGCGATGGCTGGTCGAGCCAAGTGCTGGAGAGGGAGTTCCTGGCGATCTACGACGCGCTCGCGCGCGGCCATGCCGTCGCGCTGCCGCCGCTGGCCATCGACTATGCCGACTACGCCGTCTGGGAGCAGCAGCACCTGACCGGCCAATGGCTCGAACAACGCCTGGCGTTCTGGCGGGAACACCTGTCGGGCGCCCCGACCGCGCTGGATCTGCCGACCGATTTTGCGCGTCAGGACGGCCACACCCAGGAAGGCGCGGTGAAAACGGTCGAGGTGCCGCCGGCGCTCGCCCGTCAGCTCGAAACCTTCGCGCAGCGCCATGACGCGACGCTGTTCATGGTCTTGCTCAGCGCCATGACGGTGCTGCTGCAGCGCATGACCGGGCAGGATGACCTGTGCCTCGGGGTGATGTCCGCGAACCGCCCGCAAGGCACCGAAGGCCTGGTGGGCAACTTCATCAACGTGGTTCCGCTGCGCAGCCGTGTGCCGGCCGACGCGTGTTTCGCCGCACTGCTGGAAAGCACCGCGCAGCGCTTGCTGAGCACCTACGACCAGCAGATTCCCTTCGAGCTGATCCTCAAGCATCTGGCGCCCTCCCGGCAGGCGACCGGCACGCCCTATGCCCAGGTGGTGATGAACTTCCACAGCGAACTGGCCCAGACCCCGCCACGCCAGGCCGGCCCGGAGGACCGCCGCATCAGCCTCACCGGTCATCACGCCGGCAGCATCCACCACGCCGCTTTCGAGCTGAAGATCGAAGTGCACAACGCGGGCGGCCGCCTGGAACTCGCGTGCGAGTACAACACCGGGCTCTACAGCGCGCAGAGCGTCGAGCGCCTGCTGGATCACTACCTCCTGTTGCTCGACGGCGCCACCACCCGGCCGCAGGTGCCGGTCGGCCACCTGCCCCTTTTGCGCGACAGCGAGAAGCAACGGCTGACGCAGCAATGGAACGACACCGCCAGGGACTACCCGACGGGGAAAACCCTGCACGCCCTGTTCGAGGCGCAGGCCGAACGCAGCCCCGACGCCATTGCCCTGGTCTTCGAGGGGCAACCGTTGAGCTACGCCCAGCTCAACGCCTCGGCCAACCAGTTGGCCCACCACCTGGTCGGGTGCGGGGTCACGCCTGATTCGTTGGTCGCTTTGTGCCTGGAGCGCGGCCCGCAAATGGTCATCGGCCTGCTGGCGATCCTCAAGGCCGGCGGCGCCTACGTCCCCCTCGACCCGCACTACCCGGCCGAACGCCTGGCCTACATGCTCGAAGACGCCAAGCCTGTGGTGCTGGTCTCCGAGCAAAGCCTGCGGCACTGCCTGCCCGCACATGCATTGCCGACCCTGTGGCTGGACACCGATCAGGCACTGATCGCCAGCCAGCCCACCGCCAACCTGCAGCGCGGCGACGCCCAATGCCTGGCGTACTGCATCTACACCTCGGGGTCGACGGGCCGTCCGAAAGGGGCGATGAACAGCCATGCCGCCGTGGTCAACCGGTTGCTGTGGATGCAGGAACAGTACGGCCTGTCCAGCGATGACCGGGTGCTGCAGAAGACCCCCTTCGCCTTCGATGTCTCGGTCTGGGAATTCTTCTGGACGCTGCTGCACGGTGCCCGGCTGGTCATCGCCAAGCCCGAGGGGCACAAGGATCCGGCCTACCTGACGGAGGTGATCCAGGCCCAGGGCGTGACCACCCTGCACTTCGTGCCCTCGATGCTGCAGGCCTTTCTCGCCGCCGGGAACGCCCCGCACGCCAGCCCGTTGCGTTTGGTGTTCAGCAGCGGCGAGGCGCTGCCTGTCACGGTGGCCAACCAGTTTCTCGCCCGCTACCCGCAAGCCCGGCTGCACAACCTGTACGGCCCCACCGAAGCGGCCGTGGACGTCACCTACTGGCAATGCCAGCCCGACTATCGCCACGCGCTGGTGCCGATCGGCCGGCCGGTGGCCAACACGCGGATGTACATCCTGGACGAAGCCTTGGCGCCCGTGCCGGTCGGGGTCATCGGCGACCTCTACATCGCCGGGGTGCAGCTCGCCCGTGGCTACCTGGGGCGTCCCGACCTGACCGCCGAGCGCTTCCTGCCCGACCCGCACGGTGCCGACGGCGGGCGCATGTACCTCACCGGGGACCGCGGGCGCTACCTGCCTTCGGGTGATATCCAGTACCTGGGCCGCAGCGACCATCAGATCAAGATCCGGGGCTTTCGCATCGAGCTGGGGGAAATCGAAAACGCCCTGCTCGACTTCCCCGCCGTGCGCGAGGCCGTGGTCGTGCCCCGCGACGATGCCAGCGGCGCCCCCTGCCTGGTGGCGTTCGTCGCCGCCAGCGCCAGCGAGGCCGACAGCGCCCGCTTGCGCCAGCACCTGGCCAAGACCTTGCCCGACTACATGGTGCCGAGTTTCTTCGTGGTGCTCGATGCCCTGCCGCTGAACGCCAACGGCAAGATCGACCGCCAGGCGCTGCCGGCCACGGACGTGCGCCTGGCCTCCTCGGACGAACGCTACGTCGCGCCCGGCACGGCCACCGAAACGGCACTGGCCGAGATCTGGCAAGACGTGCTGAAGGTTCCCCGGATCGGGGTCAACGACAGCTTCTTCGAGCTGGGCGGGCATTCGTTGCTGGCCACACAGATCCTCGCCAGAACCCAGGCGCTGTTCGCGCTGAGCCCGCCGCTGAAGGTGCTCTTCGAGTCGCCGACGGTGGCGGCCATGGCGGCCTGGCTCGACGCCCAGAAACGCACGCCGCGCGCATCGGCACCGCCGATCAAGCGCCTGGCGCGCAACCAGGCCGTCGACTGAGCAATGCCTTGAACGCCGATCCGGGCCTTGGCCTCGCCCGCCAAGGCCCGGAGGTGCCCCAGGCACCGCAAACGCCCAGCACAAGAAACCAGATGAGAGTGTGAGTCATGTCGTCAGATCAATTCAGTACCTCCTTCGCTCAACAGCGTCTGTGGTTTCTTGAGCAATATGAGCCGGGCACTGGCCTGTACAACATACCGGCGGCCTGCCGGATCGAGGGCCCGCTGCGCCTCGACGCGCTCGAACACAGCCTCAATGCGGTCATCGCACGCCACGAGGCATTGCGCACCCGCTTTGACGTGGCCGACGACCTGCCGGTGCAGGTCATCGAGCACCACGCACCGGTGCGGATCGAGTGCATCGACCTGCAAGCGTTGCATGACCGGCACCTAACACTGCAGCAGTACATCGATGAAGAAGCGGCCAAGCCCTTCGATCTGGCCCAGGCCCCGCTGATCCGCGCCAGCGCGATCAGGGTCGGCCCCCACGAGCACATCCTGCTGCTGACCCTGCACCACATCGTCTCCGACGGGTGGTCCATGACGCTGCTGCTCAACGAGTTGAGCGCGCTCTACAACGCCCGGCTGCGCGGCGACGATCCCGTCCTGCCGGAACTTGAGGTGCACTACGCCGACTACGCCCACTGGCAACGGGACTGGCTGCAGGGCGAAACCCTCCAGGCCCAGCTCGACTACTGGGCGAGCCGGCTCGAAGGGGCGCCGGGCGTGCTGGAGCTGCCGAGCGACCGCCCTCGCCCGCCTCGCCTGGACCACGCCGGCGAGCGGGTGCATTTCGAGTTGCCCCGCGACCTGACGGAGCGCCTCCAGCAGCTCAGCCAGCGCCACCAGGCGACCCTGTTCGCCACGCTGCTCTGTGCGTTCAACAGCCTGCTGTTCCGCGTGAGCAACCAAGCCGACATCAGCGTCGGTTATCCGGTCGCCAACCGTAACGACGCGCAGACTCAGGCGCTGATCGGTTTCTTCGTCAACACCCTGGTGTTCCGTAGCCAGGTCGGTGCCGGACAACCCTTCGCCGACTACCTGAAACAGGCCCAATCGCGCCTGCTCGATGCCGACGAGCATCAGGACGTGCCGTTCGAGCGGCTGGTGGAAGCCTTGTGCCCTACCCGCGAGCTCAACCACTCACCGCTGTTCCAGGTGATGTTCTCCTTCTTCAACCAGGACATCGCCCAGGCGCTGACGCTCGACGCCACCACCGCGAGCGTGCTGCCCCAGAACAGCCGCTTCGCCAAGTTCGACCTGTCGCTGGAAATGCACATACGCGACGGTGTGCTGGGCGGCTTCTTCGAGTACCGCACCGCGCTGTACGACCGGGACAGCATCGAGCGTCTGAGCAGCTACCTGCACGTCTTGCTGGCGTCCATCGTCGCCGACCCGGGCCGCCCCATCGGTGACCTGGAACTGCTGCCGCCGGCGGAGCGCCTGTCCCGGCTGGCGCCCCAGCCCGACGCCGGATTCGCCCTGTCGGCCGAGCGCTGCGTACACGACCTGTTCCTCGATCAGGCACGGCTGACACCCGACGCCACGGCCATCGTCTGCGCCGGACAGCACGTGAGCTATCGCCAGCTCGAACAGCAGGCCCAAGCCATCGCCGCCCACCTGCTGGAGCTGGGCGCCGGGCCGGACAGCTGCGTGGCCGTGTGCCTGGACCGCTCCGTCGGCATGGTGGCGGCCTTGCTCGGCACCTGGATGGCCGGGGCCGCCTATGTCCCCATGGATCCCGCCTATCCGCACGCCCGCCTGCTGCACATGCTCCAGGACTCGCAGGCGCCGATCTTGCTGACCGAGCGCCAGCACGCCGAAGCCTTCGCCGGGCACGCGTCCGCCGTCGTGACCCTGGAGGACCTTGATCCGAACCGGGCCGCCGTCGTCACCCGTCCTCCCGTCGCGGCCCTGAACACCGCTTACGTGATCTACACCTCGGGCTCCACCGGCCTGCCCAAAGGCGTTCAGGTGCCCCATCGCGCGGTGGTCAATTTCCTCCGCTCGATGACGGCGAAGCCCGGCATCGGCGCAACGGATCGCTTGCTGGCGGTGACCTCCATTTCATTCGATATCAGTGTCCTGGAGCTGTTCTTGCCGCTGGTGAGCGGCGCCAGCATCGTTCTGGCCGAGCGCGAGGCGGCGGCGGACGGGCATGCGCTGATCAAGCTGGCGATGGCCCATGACGCGACGGTCATCCAGGCCACGCCCTCGACCTACTGGCTGATGCTCGAAGCCGGTTGGCCGAGCACGCTCAAGCTCAAGGCCCTGTGCGGCGGCGAGGCCCTGGCGCCGGAGCTGGCGGACAAACTGCTGCAACGCACCGAGTCGTTGTGGAACATGTACGGGCCGACCGAAACCACCATCTGGTCGGCCGTCGGCCGGGTGACCTCGACCCACTGCCCGATCGGCGAACCGATCGCCAACACGGTGCTGCGGATCCTCGATGAAAGCGGCCACCTGTGCGCCATCGGCAGCCCGGGCGAACTGCACATCGGTGGCGAAGGGGTCAGCCGCGGCTACCTGAACCGCGCCGAACTGACCGCACAGAAGTTCGTCCCCGATCCGTACGCCAGCGAGCCGGGCGCACGGCTGTACAAGACCGGCGACCTGGTTCGCTGGCTGGCCAACGGTGACATCGAGTTCCTCGGACGGATCGACAACCAGGTCAAGGTGCGCGGGTTCCGCATCGAGCTGGGGGAAATCGAGCAGCAGCTGGATCGCCACCCCGCGGTGCTCCAGGCCGTGGTCGCCGTTCGGGAGGACGTGCCCGGCGAGCGGCAGATCGTGGCCTACCTGCGCCTTGCCGAGGGCCACACGCTGGATCCGGCGATCATGCGCCAGCACCTGGGGCTGACCTTGCCCGGCTACATGATCCCCAACCATTTCGTGGCGCTCGAACAGCTGCCGTTGACCCCCAACGGCAAGATCGACCGCAAGCGCCTCCCCGCACCGGAGCCGGTCGCCCGGACGGCAGCGGGCCAGCCGCCCTCCACGCCCCTGGAAAAGGCCATCGCCGACATCTGGCAACAGGTCCTCAAGCGGCAGGACATCGCCGTCACCGACAACTTCTTCGAACTGGGCGGGCACTCGCTGCTCGCGACCCAGGTCATCTCCCGGATGCGCAAGCACCTGAAGATCGACATCCCGGTCCGCAGCCTGTTCGAAACGCCGACCATCGCCCAACTGGTCGACAACCTCGACGCGCAGGCGGGCCGAGAGAGCCCGCCGATCCTCGCCTACACGCTGCCGCAGACGCTGCAGCCGTTGTCCTTCGCCCAGGAACGCCTGTTCTTCCTCAGCCATTTCGAACCTGACAGCGCGGCCTACAACATCGCGCTTGCCCTGGAGCTGAACGGCCCGCTGGACGCAGCGGTGCTGCAGCGCTGTCTGGATACGCTCATCCAGCGTCACGCCAGCCTGCGCACCACGTTCATCCTCGACGAGAACGGCAAGGCCCAGGCGCAGGTCCATCCGGCCGCTCCCGCCGCGCTGGCCTGCCTCGATCTGCGCCAGCACGGGCAACCGCTCGAAGAGGCCCGCCGCCTGGCGGAGGCCGAGGCCCGGCAACTGTTCGCGCTCGAACAAGGGCCGTTGCTGCGCACCACCCTGCTGCAGCTCGGCGAGCAACGGCATGCCTTGCTGTTCACCTTGCACCACATCGTCGGCGACGGCTGGTCCATCGCCCTGCTGGCCCGCGAAGTCATGGCCCTGTACCGGGCCTTCGCCCAAGGCCAGCCATCCCCGCTGCCGGCGCTGGAGATCCAGTACAGCGACTACGCCTTCTGGCAGCGTCAATGGCAGGCCCCCATCGAGTTCGAGCCCCAGACCGCCTTCTGGCGCGAGCACCTGGCCAACGCCCCCACCACCCTGGAGCTGCCCACCGACCGCGTGCGGCCGGCGATCCAGACCTACCGCGGGCACGTGATCCAGCGGTCGCTGGACGCGCAAGTGTCCGGGCAGATCGATGCCTTGGGCCAGCGCCACGGCGCCACGCCGTTCATGACCCTGCTGGCCCTGTTCAACCTGCTGCTGGCCCGCTACAGCGGCCAGCACGACATCGTCGTCGGCACCCCGATCGCCAACCGCACCCGGGCCGAGGTCGAGCCGCTGATCGGCCTGTTCGTCAACACCCTGGCCTTGCGCACCCGGCTGGAAGGCAACCCGAGCTTCAGCGCATTGCTTGAACAGGTCCGCCAGACCACCCTCGGCGCCTACGCCAACCAGGACGTGCCGTTCGAGAAAGTCGTCGAGGCCCTGGAACTGCCCCGGGACATGAGCCGCTCGCCGTTGTTCCAGGTGATGTTCGTGCTGCAGAACGCGCCGACCGAGGCGTTCACGTTGCCGGGCCTTGAGATCGCGCAGCTGGCGGTCGAGGCGACCACCGCCAAGTTCGACCTGACCCTGGAGCTGACGCCGTCGGACCAGGGCTACCGCATGCGCTGGGAATACAACCGCGACCTCTTCGACGCCGCGACCGTGGAACGCATGGCCAGCCACTTCGAGACCCTGGCCCGTTCGGCCGTGGCGGCGCCAGACCAGCCGCTGCGGCGGATCGCGATGATCACCGAGGCGGACAAACAGCAACTGCTCCACGGCTGGAACGCGACGCAGCAGGCTTTCCGTCCGCTGCCGGTGCACAGTCTGTTCACGGAAATGGCCGAGCGTTGCGCCGACCTGCCGGCGGCGGTCTTCGGCGACGAATCACTGAGCTACCGCCAACTGGAAGCGCGCTCCAACCAGTTCGCCCGCTACCTGCAACGCGCCGGTGTCATGCCTGACACCCTGGTGGGCATCTGCCTGGAGCGCTCGCTGCACGTACCGGTCGCGATTCTCGGCATCCTCAAGGCCGGTGCGGTGTGCGTGCCCATGGACCCAAGCTATCCGACCGAGCGCCTGCGCTTCATGGCCCAGGATGCCCGGGCCGACCTCATCGTCACCCTCACCAGCCTGCGCCACCGCGTCGAGGGCTGCTGCGAAACCCTGGTCTGCATGGACCGCTGCGACGACGCCTGGAACGAGTCGTCGGTCAACCCAAGCCAGCCGCAACACCTGCTGAGCCTGTGCTATGTGATCTACACCTCGGGCTCGACCGGCCAGCCCAAGGGCGCAGCATTGACCCACGAGATGCTGACCAACCTGGTGCAATGGCAACTCACCGAGTCGCAACTGGGCCAAGGCGACAACACGCTGCAATTCTCGCCCCTGAGTTTCGACGTCAGCTTCGACGAGTTCTTTTCCACCTGGGCCAGCGGCGGCACGCTGGTGATGGTCAGCGAAGAGACCCGCAAGGATCCGGTGCTGCTGCTCGAACTCATCGAGCGGCAACGCATTGCCCGGCTGTTCATCCCGTTCGTGGCCTTGCAAGGGATCGCCGACGCCGCCGCCGATCTCGATCAGTTGGCTTGCCTCCGGGAAATCGTCTGCGGCGGCGAGCAACTGCAGATCACCCAGGAAGTCGTCGAACTGTTCCAGAAGCTGCCCGCCGCGTTGCTGCACAACCAGTACGGCCCCACCGAGTCGCATTTCGTCACCGGCTACCGTCTCACCGGCGACCCGACGCAGTGGCCGGCGCTGCCCCCGATCGGCAAACCGCTGTTCAACTCACAGATGTACGTGCTCGACGCCGACCTGGAGCCGGTGCCCGTGGGCGTGCGCGGCGACCTCTACATCGCCGGCATCCACCTGGCGCGCTGCTACTGGGAGCGCACGGACATCACCGCCGAACGCTTCATCCCCAACCCCCACAGCCCGGCGCCGGGGGCGCGGATGTACAAGACCGGCGACGTCGCACGCTATCTGCCGGACGGCAACATCGAGTACCTGGGACGCTCCGACCACCAGGTCAAGATCCGCGGTTTCCGCATCGAGCTGGCCGAAGTGGAACAGGCCCTGATGACCCTCGACGGCGTGGCCGCTGCGGCGGCCACGGTCAGGGAGGACCGTCCGGGCCTGAAGAAACTGGTGGGTTATCTGGTCGCCAAGGGTGGCGATACGCTGGACATCGCTGCGCTCCGGGAACAGCTCAAGCAACGCCTGCCGGACTACATGGTCCCAAGCGCCTTCGTCTGCCTCGACACCTTGCCGCTGACCCCCAGCGGCAAGGTCGACAAGCGTTCCTTGCCGCGTCCCCAGCACGAAGCGCTGGAAGACGACCACGTCGCCCCCCGCAATGACGGCGAGCGCCAACTGGCGCAGATCTGGGCCGATGTCCTGAACCTGCCGCGGGTCGGCGTCACCGATGACTTCTTCGCCCTCGGCGGACATTCGCTGCTGGCGACCCAAGTGGTGTCGCGCATCCGCCGGCAACTGCAAGTGGACCTGGCCCTGCGCACGCTGTTCGAGGCCCCGACCATCGAACAACTGCTGCCGCGGCTGGGCCAAAGCCCGGCGGCCAACGGCCTGGCGATCCCCGCGGCCCATGCCGGCCCCGGTGCGAGGAGCGCGTCTTTCGCGCAAGAGCGCCTGTTCTTCCTGAACCGGCTTGAGCGCTCCAGCGCCGCCTACAACATCGCGCTGGCCCTGGAGCTCAACGGAGCGCTGGACCGAACGCTGCTGCAACGCTGCCTGACCGAGCTGACCGCGCGTCACGAACCGCTGCGCACCACCTTCGCCCTCGACAGCGACGGACAGGTGCTGGCGAAAGTTCATCCGGCCGGCCCGGCCGCGCTGACCTGCCTCGATCTGCGCCAGCACGGGCAACCGCTCGAAGAGGCCCGCCGCCTGGCCGAGGCCGAAGCCGGGCATCTGTTCTCTCTTGAGCTGGGCCCGTTGCTGCGCACCACCCTGCTGCAGCTCGGCGAGCAACGGCATGTCTTGCTGTTCACCCTGCATCACATCATCAGCGACGGCTGGTCCATCGCCGTGCTCAGCCGCGAGGTCATGGCGCTCTACCAAGACTTCGCCCAGGGACAGCCGGCGTCCTTGCCGCCGCTGGAGATCCAGTACGCCGACTACGCCGCCTGGCAGCGCCAGTGGCAGGCGCCCCGCGTGTTCGCGGCGCAGGCGGACTATTGGCGCAAACAGCTGGCCCACGCCCCCGCCAGCCTTGACCTGCCGACCGACCGGCCGCGCCCGGCGATCCAGACCTACCGCGGGCACGCGCTCAGCCTGTCGCTGGGCCGTCAGCTGTCCGGGCAGATCGACGCCTTGGGCCAACGGCACGGCGCCACGCCGTTCATGACCCTGCTGGCCCTGTTCAACCTGCTGCTGGCCCGCTACAGCGGCCAGCACGACATCGTCGTCGGCACCCCGATCGCCAACCGCACCCGGGCCGAGGTCGAGCCGCTGATCGGCCTGTTCGTCAACACCCTGGCCTTGCGCACCCGGCTGGAAGGCAACCCGAGCTTCAGCGCGTTGCTCGATCAGATCCGCCAGACCACCCTCGGCGCCTACGCCAACCAGGACCTGCCGTTCGAGAAAGTCGTCGAGGCCCTGGAGCTGCCTCGGGACCTGAGCCGCCCGCCGTTGTTCCAGGTGCTGTTCGTGCTGCAGAACACCGTCCCGCAGGCCCTGCAACTGCCGGGTGTGGAAGTCGCACCGTTCGACATCGGAACGACCACCGCCAAGTTCGACCTGAGCCTGGAACTGACGCCCTCGGACCAGGGCTACCAGATGCGCTGGGAATACAACCGCGACCTGTTCGACGCCGCCAGCATCGAGCGCATGGCTAGCCATTTGATCAACCTGGCCTGCGCTGCGGTGGACGATCCGGAACAGCCTATCGCCAGCCTCCCGCTGCTGTCTGCGGCGCAAAGGCACGAGATGCTTGAGCAGTGGAACGCCACCGAGGTGGATTACGAGCCCGTGGCCGCGCTGCATCAGCTGTTCGAGCGCCAGGTCGAGCGCACGCCCGATGCCGTTGCGCTCACCTTCGAAACGCAATCGCTCAGCTACCGCCAGCTCAACGAGCGGGCCAACCAATTGGCCCGCTACCTGATCGACCAGGGCGTGAAGAACGATGACCTGGTCGCGGTGCACGCCCACAGAAGCCTGGAGATGACCATCGGCTTGCTGGGCATCCTGAAGGCGGGGGCCGCCTACGTGCCGGTCGACCCGGACTACCCCGACGAGCGGGTCGCCTACCTGCTGGCCGATGCGGCGCCGGTGATGGTCCTGACCCAACAGGCCTTGCAGGCGCGCGCACCGCTGCGTGCCTTCCGGCAGGTGTGCCTGGACGCAGACGCCGCGCGGCTGGCCGAGCTGCCGCGCAGCAATCCGCAGCGGACGGTCGATCCGTTGGGCCTGGCCTACTGCATCTATACCTCCGGTTCCACCGGCAAGCCGAAAGGTTCGCTGAACACCCATCAGGCGATCATCAACCGCATCCAGTGGATGCAGGCCCAATACCCGCTGGACGCTGCGGACAAGGTCCTGCAAAAGACGCCGTTCTCGTTCGATGTCTCTGTCTGGGAGTTCTTCTGGCCGTTGAGCGTCGGTGCCCGACTGCTGGTGGCCCGCCCCGATGGGCACAAAGACCCACGCTACCTCGAAGCGTTCATCGAACGGCATGGGATCACCACGGCGCACTTCGTGCCTTCGATGCTCAGTGCCTACATGGCGTATACCCAGGCCGGCCATTGCCGCTCACTGCGACGGGTGTTCAGCAGCGGCGAAGCCTTGTCCACGGCGGTGCAGAATGACTTCTTCGCACGCTTTCCGGCGACCGCGCTGCACAACCTGTACGGGCCGACCGAGGCGGCGATCGACGTCACCTTCTGGCCATGCAGCCCCGACGAAAGCCGCCATGCCGTGCCGATCGGCCGGCCAGTGGCCAATACCCGCACCTATCTGCTCGATGCCCGTCTGCAACCGGTGCCCGTCGGCGTGACCGGCGACCTGTACATCGCCGGCGTGCAGCTCTCGCGCGGCTACCTCAACCGGCCGGAACTGACCGCTGAGCGATTCATTCCCGACCCCTACGGCGCACCGGGCAGCCGCATGTACCTGACCGGCGACAAGGCCCGTTACCTTGCCAGCGGCGACATCGAGTACCTGGGCCGCAACGACCAGCAGATCAAGCTGCGCGGCATGCGTATAGAGCTGGGCGAAATCGAAATGCAGCTGTGCGCGCACCCGCTCGTCAGCCAGGCCGTGGTCGGCGTGCAAACCCAGGGCGGCGACGCTTGCGGCCTCACCGCCCACCTGGTGTGCGTCGCCGGCGCGCAGCCGAGCGCCGCCGAACTGCGGGACTTCCTGTCCCGCACCCTGCCCGGCCACATGGCGGACATGAGCTTCAGCTTCGTTGAGCGACTGCCGCTGCTGCACAACGGCAAAGTCGACCGGCAAGCACTGTCCGCCCTGGCGGGCACGCCCCGGCAGAGCGAGCCGTCGACGCAGGCGCCGGCCACGGCACTGGAAAAGAGCGTGGCCCACATCTGGAAGTCGACCCTCAAGCTCGACGCGATCGGCCTGAACGACAACTTCTTCGAGAAAGGCGGTCATTCGCTGCTGGCCATGAAGATGGTCGATCAGGTCAACCGGGAACTCGGCCTCGCGGCCGAGGTGCGACAGGTGTTCGAGTCGGCGGACCTGGGAGCCTTTGTGCGCAAGATCAGCCAGGGCGATGCCGAACGCAGCTCGACACGCATGCAGCTTAAGGAAGGCGGGAGCAAGCACCTGTTCCTGGTGCATGCCGTGGGCGGAACCGTGTCGCCCTACATCCGGCTGGCGCACCTGTTGCCCGACGACTTCACCGTCCATGCGTTCCAGTCCGCCGGGCTCGAAGAAGGCACCTCGCCCGGCGACAGCATCGAAGCGCTGGCCACGGCCTACATCGAGCAGATGCGCCGGGTGCAGCCGACCGGGCCGTACTACTTGGGCGGCTGGTCGATGGGCGGTGTGATCGCCTTCGAAATGGCGCGCCAGCTCGAAATGCACGACCAGCCCGTGCGCCGGTTGCTGCTGATCGACGCGCCTGCCCCGGGCCTGGCGTCGCCGGCCCAGGCGTGGCCGCTGGGCGCCTACCTAGTGGATCTGGCCCGTTCGCTGTCGATGGACCTGCCGTTCTCGGCCGAGCGCCTGAGCCAGCTCATGGCGCAACCGGACCGGGACGCGGCGACCGTCGCGGCGGCCCGCCGCACCGGCCTGATCCCGGACAGCCTGGACGACGCCCAACTGGAGCGGCGCCTGGCGGTCTTCGCGGCCAACCAACAGGCGCTGTCCACGTATGCCCCCCGGAACGGGGTCAACAGCCCCGTGAACCTGCTGCACACCCAGGACAACGCGGCCAGCGAGACGCATTGGCGCCGATGGTGCGGACAGTCGTTCGCCGGCCAGGCGCTGCAGGCCGACCACTACAGCATTCTCGAAGCCGCCACCCCCTGCATCTACAAGCTGCTCGGATAAAAAAAATGATCAAGATCGGTTCGATAAGGAGTGTCCATGACCAACTTCAACAATGATGCCTATCTCCAGGCAAAAGCAGCCGAGCCACAGCAGCCTTGCGACCTGCGTGCAAACCCGGCCCACTCGGGCGGCCTGTTCATGGAGGCGCCTCACAGCGAGCTCTGGAGCCGCAATTTCGGCGCGCCCGTCACCGGTCTCTGCCTCACGGCGGATGCCGCGTGGCTTGCCGTCGCCTGCCGCAACCGCACCCTCACGGTGCTGACCCGCGATTGCCGACCGTGCTGGTCGCAGCAGTTCGCGGATGAGCTCACGTGCCTGGCGATCAGCTCCACGCCTTGCGTCGCGGCGGGTACGCAACGGGCGGCAGACGGCAGCGGTACGGTCAGCCTCTTCGATGCCGACGGCCAAGCGCTGTTCAGCGTCCCCCTGGCGTCGGCGCCCTACGACATCAGCCTCTCGGCCGACGGCGAACGACTGGTCGTCCTCTGCCAAGACCAGACCCAGCACATCGTCACCCGCAGCGGCAGCGGCTACGAGCTGCGGCAAGCCGACGCCCGCCACCTTGAGCCGGCCGCTGCATCGGCGGCTTCGAGCCACAGCGCCAGCCTGCTGAAGGTCAAGGAGCGCCTGATCAGCGTGCTGGACCGGGACGCCGGGATCGTGGCGCTGCACGAGCTGCCGCGCACGGCGGTCAAATGCGCGGTCTCCCACACTGGCCGCGCCGGCATCGTCGCCCTGGAAGACGGCTCGGCCCTGCTGCTTGAGGGCGACGGCCTGCGGCAGTGCAAAGCCACCGCCGTGGTGGCCGCGCCGGGCATCTGCAGCGTCGCGATCTCTGCGGGCGGCACAGCCGTCATCGGTTCGCCCGACGGCACCCTTCGCCTGCTCGATCGCCAAGGCAAGCCGCTCTGGGCCTGCAAGGCGGGCGGTGAGGTCTGGGCCGCCGGCATTTCGCAAGACGGCTCGATCGTCGTGTCAGGCTGCACCGACGGCACGGTCAAGCTGCTGGTCAACCATGCCCACGACAGCCACAACCAGCACATCGGCCTGCTGCAACTGAACGCAGAACAACTGGCCGACGAGGCCGAACAGCGCAACGCGGCCGAAGCGCTGCTCGCCCAGCTCGGGCAAACGGGGCTGATCGAATATGCCGTGGACTGGCTGAACGGCGGATCGCTGCGACTGAGCCAGGCAGACCGGGAGGCACTGGCGATCAAACTGCTGGCCGAGGATGTGCGGCTGTTCCCCAGCCACTGCACCAGCCATTTCCTGTTGGCGCAGGCCTACCAGCAGCGTCAGGAATGGCACCAGGCGGCGCGGCACTTCACTTGGGCGGGCCAGGACGACCGGATGAAGCTCAAGAGCTTCACCCAGGCCGGCGAGAGCTTCCTCATGGCCGGTCATCACTTCGCGGCGAAATCGGCCTTCCGACGCGCCCGCGAACTGACCGTCAGCGAAGAGGCCAAGAAAACCCTCTACACCCTGGGGCGCATCCATCAGGAGCAGGGCTCCTTCGCCGAGGCCCAGAAATACTACGAAGTGGTGTTTACCCTCTGCCCCGACTACCTCGATACCGACACCCGACTGCAGCAGCTCAGCCGCCAGGCCGCGCAACCTGACGGCCTGCGCAGCGACGACAAGGACTGGTACGCCAGCCTGATCCTGGGGCTGCTCGACCCCGCCGCGCAACGCGGTTTCGCCCCGGGCACCGCACGGGCCACCCAACTGGCGGGCGTGGCCGAACAGCGCGGGCGGCTGCTCTCGGTGATCGATGGGTTCGCGCTGGACAAAGCCGACAAGGCCGCCGATGCCGCACTGGACTACGACGTGGCGGCCTACATGCGCTACGACTGCTCCGTGCCCGAGGACGAAGCCAAGAAATCCCTTGAGCTGGTCAACATGCTCGATTGCCTCAAGCATTACGGCCCGTTCCGCAAAAGCCTGGACATCGGCGCCGCGACCGGCCGCTACCCGACCCTGCTGGCCCAACAAGGCATCCAGGCATTCGGCGTCGACCTGGAACCAAGGGCCGTCGAGTATGCCCGGCAGAAAACCGGCGGCGCGCTCAATCCGGACTTCCGTCAGGGCGATGCCAGGGCGCTGCCGTTCGAAAGCACTCAGTTCGACCTCATCACCTGCATGATGGGCACGGCAGCGCACTTCCCGAGGCAGGACTTCTCCAAGGTCATGTCCGAAATCCATCGCTGCCTGGTGCCGGGCGGGTTCTGCGTGATTTCGACCTGGGACATCGAATGCCCGCACCTGACCTACCTCTCGATCTACTCCCACGAGCAGAAGGAACTGATGCGACAGAACGCCCTCAGCCGTGGCGAGGCCAGTGAGATCGCCCGGGCGCAGGGCTTCGCGGTCGAGGAGATCCGTCCGCTGGGGCTGCTCCCCGAATCGCTGGGCTACGAACTCGACCTGCAGCAGGACGGGCCTGCCCGGATCCGCAACCTGCTGGACATGGATCTTGCGCTGAAGGCCAAATTCCCGAGCCTGCACGGCCAGATGTACATGTTGATCATCCGCAAGACCTAAGCCTGGCCGATCGCAAAACACTAGCCTTCAACTTTTCAAGGACGTTCAACCATGACCACCGAAGAACAAGACACCGGCCTCTATCTCGTCGTGATCAACGACGAAGAGCAGTACTCCCTCTGGGCGGCCGAGCGCCCCCTGCCCGGCGGCTGGCACGCGACAGGGCAACAGGGCGACCGTTCGCAGTGCCTGGCCTACATCAAGGACACCTGGACCGACATGCGGCCGCTCAGCCTGCGCCAGCGCCTGCAACCCTAGCGCCGGACAAGGCTCGGGCTCACCCGGGCGGCGCCTTGTGCGTCGTCCGGGCGGGCGAGAGCCACCGGCTGGCGCCGCTTCTCTCTCTAAAGGAATAGCCTGATGTCTGTACGCAGTCGCTTCTCCAACAAGGCACCGGTCTCGCACGAGCGTGCCTCTCTTTTGCTATTGCTCATTGCCTTCGTCGATGCTTCCGGGCGTGGCCTCTTCCTCGCCGGCGCCACGTTCTTCTATACCCAGGTGGTCGGCCTGAGCACCGTCCAGGTGGGCATCGGCCTGGCCCTGGCGGGGCTTTGCGGGCTTGTCTGCACGGTGCCCATCGGCCGGATCGCCGACCGCTTCGGCGCTGCCCGGGTGCTGGCGGTGCTGCAGGTCTGGCGCATGCTGGGCTTCCTGATCTACCCGTTCGTCAACGACTTCTACGCGTTCCTGCTCATCGCCTGCTTCATCGGCTGCGTGGAACAGGCGGTGTGGCCGATCATCCAGACCCTGGTGGGGGCGGCGGTCAAGTCCGATGCCTACGTCAAGACCATGTCCAAGGTGGCCATCGTCAGGAACGTCGCCTACATGCTCGCCGCAGGCGTGTTCGCCATCGTCGTCGGCGTCGCCAGCAGCGCCAACGCCGTGATCGGCCTGCTGATCGCCAATGCGCTGGCGTTCCTCATCTCGGCCGTGCTCCTGGTGGTGGCCAAATTGCCTCAGGCGGCTGCCCGGGAACAGGTGGACAGCGCGCCGGCGGCCGCCGCTGCGCATCCGCTGAAAAACCTCAACTTCCTCTCGCTGTCGCTGTGCAACGGCATCCTTTCGCTGCACCAGGCCGTGATGACCATCGCCGTGCCTCTGTGGCTGCTGACCAAGACCCAGGCGCCCAAAGCCCTGATCGGCCTCATCCTGGTGGTCAACGGCATCATGGCCATCACCCTGCAACTGGCGTTCAGCAAACGCGGCAACGAAGTGGTGCACGCCGCGCGCAAGCACCTCTACGCCGGGATCACCTTGGCGCTCTCCTGCGCCATGGTCGCCATGACCACGGCCGATCAGTCGCCCTACCTCGCGGCAGGGATTCTTCTGTTGGGTTGCGTGGTGATGACCTTCGGCGAACTGTGGCAATGCGCGGGCGCCTGGGGGATTTCCTATTACCTGGCGCCGGCCGAGAACCGGGCCTACTACCTGAGCGTGTATGCCTTGGGGGCGAACCTGATGACCGTGGTCTTCCCCGCGATCTTGCCGATCGCCGTGGTGGAACGCGGAGCTGCCGGATGGATCGGGCTGGGGGTCGTGTTTGCGATTGCCGGCATCGCCACGCCCCTCCTCGCCCGCGCCGCCAGCCGCCAGCGCGCAGGAACCCGTGGCGATGACCTGCAGGCCCAAGGCGCGGAGGCCTGACACACGACGCTGACCAACCGGCCATTAAAGGACGCACTATCCAAACAGCTCATTAGTTGACCGGTTGTTTTGGCGCCATATGTAACCATCCCGTGACATTCAATATAAGCCACGGGAAGGACGGCCGTGCCCATTTCAAAATGTTGCGCACCCTATCCGTTGCTGGCACCATGGCAAAGTTATAAGGACTGCACTTGCTCATGGCACGCCAGAAAGGACTCTGATTTGAAAAAGAACTCTACGGTGCTCGATGCGATCGATCTGAAGATCCTGAACATCATGCAGACCGACTGCCTGACCACCACTTCAAAACTCGCGGAAGTTCTTTCCATGAGTGAAACGCCTTGCTGGCGCAGGCTCAAACGCCTTGAGGAAGAAGGCTTCATCCAGGGTTACCAGGCCATCCTGAACAAAGAGGCCCTGGGCTTCGAAGTCACCGCCTTCGTTCATCTCTCCGTCGATACACATACCGAAGACGTCACCCGAAAACTGGAAGAAAAGATTACTTCCTGCCCGGAAGTCGTCGCTCTTTACAATGTGACTGGGGACTATGACTTCTTGATAAAGATCGTCTGCAAAAGTATTTCCCTGTACACCGAGTTCATTGAAAAGACACTTCGCAAGATCCCCTGCATTACTCAAATCAAGACTTCCATCACACTTCGGGAGGTCTATGATTCCCGACTGTTGCCTTTATCGGCACGCACATAACTTGCACACGCCACTGCTACGAACGCATACACGCCCAGGCGATCGCCCTGGCGACGACCCAGGCGCGGGCGAATCCCGTAACGATTGGCTACAGTGCATCTTCCGATGCCGCGAACGCACGGTCGCGGTCTGACCTCAGCAGTGATCCATCAACAGGATGTTCAAAGGAGCAGGATTTCATGGCAGCACTGGATACCGTTTTTCATGATCTTCATCGGCAAGGCCTGCTGATGCTCGCCAACGTGGGCGATGCCGGCGGCGCGCGCCTCGTCGAGCGCCTGGGCAGCAAGGCCGTGGCCACCAGCAGCGCAGCGATGGCCTGGTCCCATGGCTACCAGGACGGCAACAAACTCCCGCTGGAATTGCTGCGCTCCACCATCGCCTCGATGACCCGGGTGCTCAGCGTTCCCCTGACCGTGGACATCGAAGGGGGCTATTCGGATGAACCCGAACAAGTCGCCAACGTCATCGACGCCGTCCTCGCCGCCGGTGCGGTCGGGGTCAACATCGAAGACGGCGTGGGCTCCCCCGACCTGCTCATCCGCAAGGTCGACGCCGCCAAGAAAGTCGCCGACCGGCACGGGGTCAACCTGTTCGTGAACGTGCGCTGCGACGTCTACCTGAAGAACCTGCTGCCCGCCGAGCAGCGCCTGGAAGAACTGCTCAAGCGCGCCGCGCTGTATGCCAACGCAGGTGCAGACGGGCTGTTCGCCGCCGGCGTGGTCGAACCTCATGAAATCGCTGCGGTGTGCCGGGAATCGAAATTGCCGGTCAACCTGCTGTGGCGCGCTGGCCTGGCCGCTCCCGATGAACTGCAACGCCTCGGCGTCAGGCGCCTGAGCGCCGGCTCAGCCATCGCCGAGTTCCTGTATGGCGCCATGGGCGGGTTGGCCAGCAGCTTCCTGGAGCACGGGCATCTGGACACCCATGCCTTGAAGGCCCACACCTACGGCGAACTGAATTCGCTGATGGCTCCCCGGGCGCAGTGATCCAGTCCGGCTCGCTGACGCCGGCACAAGCCAAGGACATCGCCGGCAGCGAGCTGCCGGCCTACGTCACCGTGTTGTTCAATGCCGGCGAACGCGCTTCATGACGGGATGTGCCCGCTGCCTTTCGCGGCCCTGTTGCGCGAACGCAGCGCTTCGATGCCGCTGAAGAGCAACATGCCGCCGAGCATCGCGGCCACGAACAGCCAGGCCTGCCAATCCCCACCCGGCAGCAGCACCAGCGCCGGCCCCGGACAGAGGCCGGCCAGCCCCCACCCCACGCCGAACGTCAGGCTGCCGACGACGAGACGGCGGTCGATGTCGCGCCGGTCAGGCAAGTGCATCTTGGCGCCCAGCAAGGCCACCGGATGGCGACGCGCCCAGGCCATGGGCAACGCCGCCGCCCCGATGGCCCCGACCATCACCAGCGCCAGCGACGGATCCCATTCTCCGGCAAGGTCGAGAAAGCCCAGCACCTTGGCGGGGTTCGCCATGCCGGCCAGCAACAGGCCCACGCCGAACAGCACGCCTGCGAAAAAACCGATGATCCGGGTCATGTCATCCTCCTTGCATCAGATGCCGGGCAACGAAGACGGTGATGAACCCCGCCGCCATGAAGCACAGCACCGCCACCGCCGAGCGCGATGACAGCCGGGACAGGCCGCACACGCCATGACCGCTGGTGCAGCCGCTGCCATAGCGCGTCCCCACGCCCACCAGCAGGCCCGCCGCCACAAGCGTCAAGGCGCCTGCGCCGAAACGGGCCGGCGGCACCGGCGCAAACAGCTGCCAGAACAGCGGCGCGGCGATCAGTCCGAGCAGGAAACCGCCCTTGTCTCCCCGCCCCTCCCCGCCGCGCTGCAACAGCGAGCCGAGCAACCCGCTGATGCCGGCGATCCGACCGTTCGCAGCCACGAACAACCCGGCCGCCAACCCGATCATCACGCCTCCCGCCAATGCCGACCACGGCGTAAAAGCAGACATCGCAACCTCCTCCCCTCTATACAGAAAAACGGATACGCCTGCGCCTCAGGGCTCGGCCCTGCGGCTCAGCCGGCCCACCCAGGCCCATGCGCTCACGCCGTGCAATATAACGCTGAGCACGACGCAGGCAATGGTGGCGGAAATGAGCGTGTCGCGCGCCTGTAACGGCACATCCAGCACCAATACCGCGAAGACAATGGAGGCCAGGCCCCGCGGCCCGAACCAACCGATGAACAAACGGCTCTGCGTCGCCAGGGCACTGCCCGCCAGGCTGACCCAGACGGGCAGCATCCGCACCAGCGACAGGCTCAACAAGGCGTAGAGCCACACGGAAGGCGACAGGATCTGCGTGGCCTTGGGCGCCACATAGGCGCCGAACACCACCCAGGTGATCAACGAAAGCGCCTCGCCGAGGGACTCCCCAGCCTGCAGCAACGCGTGGGTTTCCCGCCTGAACAGGCAGCCGGTCAGCAGCCCCGCGCAGAACGCGGCGATGAACCCGCTGCCGCCCAATGCCTGGGCGCAGGCGAAGCTCAACAACGCCAGGCCCGGCATCACCAGTTGCTGCCATGAAGCGATCGGCGCGATATCGCGGCGCGCCCAGCGCAGCACGCCCCCCGACACCAACGCCAGGCCGACGCCGGTCAGCAGGCCGATCCCCAGCTCTTCCAGAAAGAGGTGCCCGGCCAACGTGAAAGGCAACGCGGTGTGCTTTTCCGCCACCAGCGCCATCAACAGGAGCATCAACGGCACGCAGATGCCGTCGTTCAGGCCGCTCTCGACGTTCAGGCTTTCCCGGATATCCGCCGGCACGGCGGGGTTGCTCACCACGGCCTTGCCGAGGGCGGCGTCCGTGGGCGCCAAGAGGGTCGACAGCAGGGCCATCTCCAGCCATGGCATCGCCGGGAACAGCCACCGGGCGACCAGCCAGCCGGCGATCAGGGTCAGGGGCAAACCGATCAGCAGCAGACGCAACGGCAAGTTGCGGTGCAGGCGCAACTGGGCAAGGTCGGCATTGGCGGCATCGGTGAACAGCACGATGGCCAGGGTCAGCTCAGCCAACTGGCGCAGGTCGTGACGATCCATCGCCAGGTTGAGCAGGCCCAGCCCGGCAGGGCCGGCGGCGACACCGGCCAAGAGGAACAAAAGCGGCCCGTTGACGGGTTTGGCCTCAAGCGAACCGGCGAAGGCCGCATACAGCACCAGCAATGCGCTCAACACGGCCAGGTTCTGGTACATGGCAACGCTCCTTGATCGCAACGTCTGTGCCTGACGCTATCACCGGGGCCGCGGCGCGGCGAGGCGAAACCCGGCAGAAGTTATCTCAGGTCAAGGAATCGTCGAATAAACCGCTGCGCCCTTTGCGCGCCGACCGTCGGCCGCAACCGGGCGCTCAGGAACGGAAGATCTCGAAAGGCTCGACCCGCAGCACCTTGCCGATGCCCAGGTAGCTGGACACCCCGGCGATCAGCAGCACCAGGCCGAACGCCAGGCCCAGGTTCCAGAACGTGATGATCGCCGCATAGTTGGGCAAGTACGTTCGCCCCAGCGCAATCACCACGGTGACCAGGCCCACCCCCAGGCCATAACCGGTCAAGGCCGTGGAGAGCGCCATGTACAGGATCATCAGGAGCAGGTCCCGGGGGTTCGCCCCGATCGCCTTGAGCGCCGCGAACTTGTCCAGGTTCTCGAGGATGAAGCTGTAGAAGATTTGCCCTGAAATGGATAACCCGACCAGGAAGCTGATGGTCGTCATCAACAATATGTTGGTGCCGACCCCGGTCTGGTAGATGTAGAAGTCTGCGATGCGTTGGTTGAACTGCGCCCGGGTCAGCGCCACATAGCCCAGCCGGGCGACGCTTTCCTGAATGCGCGCCACCGCCTGCTCGTCCCTGGGCTTGACCAGGATGTAGGAGATCTTGAATCGGGCGGTCGGCACGTATTCGATCGCCCGCCGATAGGTGGTGTAGAGGGTCGGCACGCCGATCAGCCCGCCGGTCAGCACCTTGGCGATGCCGACCACGGTGCCGCGGTGGTCGTTGAGCTCGAAGTCGGTGCCGATGCCAGGGCTTCCGAGCTTTGCGTATTCGGCGTCATGCACGATGACAAAGCCGTTCTCGGCGTAGAGCGCCTCGATGGCGCCCTGCTCCAGGTCCGGGCGGCCGTACAGGCTGGTGTCGTCGAGGCCTACGACGCTGACGATCTGATAGGTGCCGTCGGCCAGGCGGGCCTGGGCATTGCCGACGAACAGCGGGACTGCATAGTCCACCTGATCCAGGCTGCGCACGGCGTCCAGCAGGTAGTCCGGTAGCGCAATGACCGCGGTGGGCGTGTTCACCGCCGGATCGATCACCCACATGGGCGCGCCGATATTGGTGACCGTCGAGTAGGCCCGGGTCAGGATGCCGGCGAACATCGCCGTCATCTGCATCATCAGGAAAACCGAAAAGGTCAGGCCCACCAGCAAGGCGGAGAACTTCGCCCGGTCGCTGACCAGCAGCTTGAACCCGATGCGCAGAATCCCGGTGTATTTCATGGTGTCTCCTTGCCGGCCTGCGCCGCCGGGCCGTTCCACCCGCCACCGCCCAGGGCCACGAACAGCGCCGCTGTCGCCTGGCGGCGCTGGGCCGTCGCCTCCAGCAACGCGATGTCAGCCTGTTGCAGCTGCACATCGGCCACCAGCACATCGATGTAGGGCACCAGCCCCGCCCGGTAACTGACCTGCAGCGCCTGCAACGCAGCGTCGGCCGCCTGCGCCGCCTCGCTGCGCTTCTGCAAGGCCAGCGCATCGAGCTGCAACGCGTCGAGCAGGTCCGCCACCTGCGAGAACGCGCTCAGCACCACTTGCCGATAGGCCGCGTCCGCCTGCCGGTAAGCCTCCAGCGCCGCCTTGCGTTCGAACCACAACCGCCCGCCTTGGAACAACGGTATGTCGACGGTGGGCCCGATGGACCAGAAGCGTCCCGAAAACAAGGAACCGAGCGAAGTGCCGCCGGTGCCGTAGCTGCCCGTCAATTCGATGCCGGGAAACAGGGCGGCGGTGGCGACCCCGATGGCGGCGCTGGCCTGATGCAGCTGCGCTTCGGCCATGCGGATGTCCGGGCGCTGGCGAACCAGCTGCGAAGGCAGGCTCACCGACAGGTCGTGCGGCAGGCGCAAGCTGTCCAGGGGGATGTCGGGCAACGTCAGCTGGTTCGGCGCCGCGCCCGCCAGGCTCGCCAGCAAGTGCCCCGACTCGATGAACCGGAGGCGGACATCGGCCAGTTGCGCCTCGTTGGTCGCGATCAGGCTTCGCAGGCCTGCCTGCGCCGAGTCCGCCAGGGTGCCGCCGCGCACTTGCGCATCGGCGACGCTCAACTGCTGTTGCAGCAATCCGATCAGCCGCTCCGTTGCCTGCACTTGCGCCCCGTAGGCGGCGCGGGCGATCGCCGTGTTGACCACATTGCCCGTCAGCGCCAGGTACGCCGCCTGCAAGCGGAAGGTCTGCAGATCGGCCTGCGCCTGCAGCCCTTCGACCGCCCGCCGCTGCCCTCCGGCCACGTCGAGCACATAACGGACGGTCGCCCCCAGCGTCACGACGCTGAAGACCGAATCCGCCACCGCCAGCCCCGGCTGCTCGGCGCTGCCGCGTTGCCGGCGGCCGGCAAGGCTGGCGCCGACCTGCGGGTAGTAGACGCCCTGCCCGGCCTGCAGCAGGTCGTGGCTCTGGCGCAGGCTGGCCTGCGCCGCCTCCAGGGTCGGGTTGCGCTCGATGGCCTGGCGGACGAGGCCGTCGAGCGGCGGCGAACCGAACAGCGTCCACCAGTTCCACGCCAGGTCGCCGCCTGCGACGAACCGTTGGCCCTGCCCCTGCACCGTCTGCGGGTCGGCGAGGGTGCCCTGCCAGTAAGGCTGCCGCTCGGGGGCCTGGGGCGGCGTGAAGTCGGGCCCCACCGTGCAGGCGGCCAGCAGCGACAGCCCGCAGAGGATCGCGTACCGCAGGCCCAGGGCGCTCATGGCGTCTTCCGGCTGATGAACACGTCCACCAACTGGCCGGGATAGATGGTCGGCAGCCCTTTGCTTTCGAACCGGAACAGCACCGGCAGCACCCTCAGGTCCACCCGTTCCTGCCGCTGGTTGGACAGTTCGATCTTCGGAGTGACATAGGGCTGTATCCGCCAGAACTGCAACGGCACCCTGGTCTGGGTGCCGCGGATCGCCATTTGCGCCTCCATCTGGTCGGCCGGCGGCAACTTGTCGATCAGGATCTCGTCGACGTAACAGCGGACCACCAGGCGCTCCTGGCCGCCGGTCATGACCACCAGCGGCGTGAACCCCTGCGTGTGCAGGCTGTAGACCCCTTGCGGCGACACGTAGCTGCCCACGGCCCCGTTGAGGGTCACCACCGTTCCCTCGGCCGGCGCCTTGATCACGTAACGCGCCAGTTCGGCCGCCGATGCCTTGAGCGCCGCCCGGGCCTGCGCCGCCTGGTTCTTCGCCGTGTCCAGGGCGTCCACGCTGATCGACCGAGCATCCATGCGGTAGGCCGCCAGCCGCTTGGCGTATTGATCGGCGGCGACCGCCAGGTTGGCCTCGGCCAATTCGAGGTTCGCCCGCGGCACCGCGTCATCGAGCGCCACCAACGGCGTCCCGAGGCTCACGGGCTGTCCTTCGCGCACCAGGATCCGCGTCACGGGCGCCGCGACTTGGGGAAAGATCACGATGTCGCTGCCCCCGGCCTGTTCGCTCTCGACGATGCCGTTGGCGTAAATGGCCGCCCGCTCGCTGCTGGTCGGCGGGAAGACCGGGGGCAGCGGCTCGGGCGTGCGGCCGAACAGGTAGGCCGCGCCCAACCCGGCCAGCGCCCCCAGGAGCGCGACCGCCTGCAGCCATGGGCTTTTCATGGCATCGTCCGGTCGCGCTCGATGACCCGGCCGTCTTCCATATGCACGACGCGGTCGGCGAACATTTCGATGCGGGCATCGTGGGTGACGATCAGCACACAGCACTGCGCCGTGAGGATCTGCTGCCTGACGAACGCGATGACCATTTTGCCGGTGTCGCCGTCGAGGGACGCGGTCGGCTCGTCCAGGATCAGCAGGCTCGGGCTGCCGACGATGGCCCGGGCGATGGCGACCCGCTGCTGCTCGCCGCCCGACAACTTGGCCGGAATGAGGTCGGCGCGGCCTTCCAGCCCGACCACCGCCAGGCATTGCCGGGCCGCCGCCAGCGCATCGTTCCAGGGCCGGTGCCGCAGGATCAGCGGAATCGCGACGTTCTCGGCGCAGGTCAGCCGCGTGAAGAGGTGGTAGTCCTGGAACACGAACCCGAAATGCGCCAGGCGCACCTGCGCCAAACGCTCGCCGTCGAGGCTCCAGATGTCCTGGCCGTTGATGGCGACGGTGCCGGCGTCGGGCCGCAGGATGCCGGACAGCATGCTCAACAGCGTGGTCTTGCCGCTGCCCGAGGGGCCCACCAGATAGACCATCTCGCCGAACCGCGCGGTGAAGTCGACACCGTCCACGGCCTTGACCCGCGCGGCGCCCTCCCCGAACCCTTTGCTCAGTCCGCGTGCGGCGATGGCGGGCATGGCGTTGCGATCGACCGACAGGTTGCTCATGGGCCCTCCCGCGCAAGACCTGTGACGCAGCCATCAAGGTAGGCCGGCGGGATCCGCCAGGTTTGACCTGGATCAGGTCCGCCCAAGGCAGGCCGAATAAGGTCAGGGCGAATACCGTCACGCCCCGGCAGGTGACCCATGAGCCTCTCCGTTCCCTCAAGGCTTCGTCTGTACGATGAAGAAGACCTCGACCGCATCCTGCGTGAAATGGCCTGCCAGGCCCTGGCCCGGATGCCCGCGTCGCGGATGGCGCTGATCGGCATACAGCGGCGCGGCGAACCCCTGGCCCGGCGTCTGCAGGCTCACTTGCAGTCAATGGCCGGCGGGCCGCCGTTGCCGCTCTACCCGGTCAAGGTCAAACGTTACGCGGATGACCTCAGCGTGCTGCATGCCCAGGCGCAGCTCACGGAGAACCCCGAACTGGCCCGGCTGAACCTGGCCGAGACGTCCTTGCTGGTGGTCGACGACGTGCTCTACGAGGGACACTCGCTGCTGCGCACCTGCGCCTACCTCGCCGGGCTGGGCGCACGGCATGTGCTCAGCGCCGTGCTCGTGGACCGCCATGTGTGCCGCCAGCCCGTGCACGCGGACATCGTCGGCATCCACCTGCAGGTCGCCGCGAAAGACATCGTCGAGTGCCACGTCCCGCCCTACGAGGCAGACTTCTGCGTGGAGGTGGTGCGCCACGGCCGACCTTGACAAATATCAAGGCCCGCCGGGCCCGTCGCGTCACGCTGGGGCCTGCCGCTGCGCCTGCACCGAGGCGGCCATCGCGGCGGAGGCCATCATGAATGAATTTTCGCGACTGTTACTGATCTGCCATCCGGACCTGCACCCCTCGCCCGCCCTGACGCGGGCTCAACTGCTGGCCAAGGCCACGGGCGCCACGCTGCACCTGGTGGCCCTGAGCCAACTGCCCCCACACCTGGCGACCCTGGACCGGGTCCTGCGCAGCCACGCCCGCCAGCAGGACGCTGAGCACCGCGGCGCCTGGCTCGATGGACAGGTCCGGGCGCTGGCCAGGCAAGGCATCGACGCCTATGCCGAAACAGTGGATGACGAAGACCCGCTCAACGACCTGATCCGCCTGGCCCGGGAGCAACGGGTGCACATGGTGATCAAGGACATCCGCCACGAGACCGCCCTGAGCCGCGCCCTGCTCACACCGCTGGACTGGCACCTGCTGCGCGCCTGCCCGCTCCCGCTGCACTTGGTGGCCCAGGCCGCCCCGCGGCTGCCGGAGCGCGTGCTGGCTGCGGTGGACCTGGCCGAAGACGATCCGGCCGTCGAGACACTCAACGAACGCGTCCTGCAAGCGGCACAGGCACTGGCGCAGCGCTGCAAGGCGCCGCTGCACCTGCTGCAGGCCTATGAGCCCAGCAGCAGCTTCGTCGCCTATGCCGCCGCGCCGGTGGCCTGGACCCAAGAGCTGGTCGAGGACATCTGCGGCCGCGCCCGCGAACGCATGGCCCGGTTCGGCAGCCGCTGGGGCGTTGCACCCGAGCGCCAGCACCTGTTGCAGGGCCCTGCGCGCAGCGTCATCGGCGAATTCGCCGACCAACACAGCTTCGATGTGGTGGTGATGGGCACCCTCTACCACGAAGGGGTGGCCAAGATCATCGGCAGCACCACCGAACAGACCCTGTACAGGATCCGCTCCAGCCTTCTCGCGATCCCCGGCTGACCGCGCCGCAGCCCGCCGGCCACGGCCTTCGGGCCATGGCCGGCGGGCATCTTTCAGTCACGGTGCCAGTCGACGCTCAGGTACACCTCACTGTCGCTGTAGCGGTAGCTGCAGGTGCCGTCATAGGCGGCCTTGAGCTCATGGCCGATGAGATTGGCCAGGTGGGTGCCGGTGGTGGTCGCCACCAGGGCGTCCGGCCGGCAGTCGATGTCGATCAGCCGTTCCAGCACGTGCGTCTGCCGCTCCTGCTGCTCGGCGTTGTGCATGAGCTGGCGGATCTCGGCCTCATGCCCGGCCAGGAAATGCCCCGTCACCCGGACCTGGCCGGCAGCGGCCCGGTCCTCGATGCGCCGGCATGCCGGACAGACCGTCGATTCCACCGCCCCGGCCTCGGCCGGTGCGTGCCAATGCCATTCGCCCTCATGGTAAACGGCGCCGCATTGCGGGCAACGCGCCTTGCCGCCGGGGCGAAGCGGCGTGGCGTAGGGGTCGAACCGCTGCGGCTTGAACAGTTTGTCCTTGCGGCTTTTCTGGAATTTATCCATGGGCGTGCTCGCTGTGCAGGTGATGAGGGGCGCAGGCCCAGGCCTGCGTCGTCCTGCCCAGTGTCCGTCCCGCAGGCAGGGCCGACTTGATAATCGTCAAACCGGGGCGCCGCACCGCGCCTATGTCGGGCGTGAACTTCTTGCGGAGCCGACGCTGATGAAAGAACCGCTTGCGTTACTGTTCGCCCTGCACGGCAGCCAGGCCTACGGCGATGCCGTGGCGCGGCGCCGCGCACGGCTGAGCCGTTGCTGGCGCCTCACACCGCCAGGATGTTGCAGGGCACCTGGTACAGCACGTGTTCGGTGGTGCTGCCGAACAGGCGCTCAAGCCCCCGCGCCGCCGGCCGGCCCATGACGATCACGTCCACCGGGTGGGCCTCGATGTAGTCGTTCAGCACCGGCACCGGACGCCCGATGACGAAATGGCGGCGCTTGCCCGGCGCACCGTGGCGGTCGGCCAGTGCGTTGAAGTCGTCCTCAAGCTCTTCGCGCAAAGGCTCGGTGATGTCGTCGACGGCCCACGCGCCGTAGGCCATGTCGCCCATGTAGGCCACCGACAAGTCACAGGCATGCAGCAGGTCCAACTGCGCACCGGTCTGCAGGGCCAGGGCGTTGGCCTGCTGCACGATCGCCTCGTTGCGTGCCTCGCCTTCGGCGGTATTGTCGGCCACGTCCACCGCCGCCAGAACCTGGTGCGGCAAGGCAGGCCCGGCGGCGCCCAGCAAGTAGACCGGAATCGGACAATGGCGCAGCAGTTTCCAGTCCAGCGGCGTGAAGAAGGCGCGCTTGAGCGCCGGTTCACGCTCGACTTGCTTGAGCAACAGATCCGGCTTCATTTCCAGGGCATGCGCCAGGATGTCCTCCTCCAGGTCATCGCTCCAGGCCACCTCGACGGTCACCTCCACGCCCTTGGCGCGCAACGCGCCCGCTTTTTTTTCGAGCTGCGCCTGCCTGACTTGCAGAAGCGCCTGGCGCTTGGCCTGGTGTTCTTCGGTGTCCAGCAATCTGGGCCGGTCGTGCGCCGCCAGCAGGCCGACGATGTGCAGATGGGCCGAACTGGATCGGGCCAGGGCACCGGCCTGTTCCAGGGCGTTGGATTGATGCAGTGCCGGATTCAGGATCAGCAGCAGGGTTTGATAGTGGCTCATGATGGACTCCCGTGATCGGGCGCGCCTGACCGTTCAGGCTGCGCGGTTGCATCCGCTTTGCGCCGGACAGGACACCGCCCGGCAGGCGGGTCAGGGGCAAAGGGCCGGTGCTGGCAGCGTCCCCCAGCGCGCGCCCTGACGCTTGATTTTTATCAACCGCGCGCAGGCGCTACTTGCGCAAGGCCTGGCGCAGTTGCCGCACCTGCGCCTGGGCGTCGTCCGCCCTGCGCAAGGCCTCGTCGGCGGTCCGCTCGACCCGGTCGAGGCGGTAGCACACCTGATCGGCGCGCAGCCGGGCGGTGGCCGCGTTGTCCTCCGCCGACTCCAGGCGCGCGTCGTATTCCTGCGCACGCCAAGGCGTGCATCCCGAGGCCGCCGCCAGCAGCAGCCCCGACAGTCCCACCCACAGCAAGCATTGCATGGCCGTGTCTCCGTGCATGCCCAAGATGACCCGAGTATCGGCGCCGGCACCGGGCGGGGCCTGACATTTATCAATCGGCCCGGTGCCCGCGGAGTTTGACCTTTGTCAATCGCGCTGCCGCGCCCGGGCGTAAAAACAAAGTCCCCGGGCGATCCGGCCCGCCTTTGAACCCGATAGCGGAGACCCTCATGAACGACCTCGACTTGCGCGACCTGGTGCTCGAAGAGCTGCAGTTCCAACCCGACATCCACGCCGCCAGCATCGGCGTGGCGGTACAGGATGGCGTCGTCACCCTGTCCGGCCACGTCGACAGCTACGCCCAGAAAGTCAGCGCCGAGCGCACGGTCAAGGCCATGAAAGGCGTGCGCGGCCTGGCCGAGGAAATCGAAGTGCGGCTGAACAGGCTCGAAGGCACCGCGGACGACACGATTGCCGCCCGCGCCCTGAAGATCATCGCCTGGAGCTCGGACGCCAATGTGGAAGGCATCCAGGTCACCGTGCACAAGGGCACAGTGACCCTGGAAGGTGAACTGGACTGGCAATACCAGAAAGAAGTGATCGAGCAGGCGGTGTGGCGCCTGTCCGGCGTGGTGCGCGTGCACAACCGCATCACCCTGAAGGCCCGCGCCGATGCGGGCGACATCAAGCGCCACATCGAGGATGCGCTCAAGCGCAGCGCCGAAATCGAGGCCGACGGCATTCGCGTCACCGTCAACGGCAGCGTGGTCCGGCTCGAAGGCAAGGTGCACCTGCTGCGCGAGCGCGAAGTGGTCGAGCGCGCGGCCTGGGCGGTGCCCGGCGTGAGCAAGGTCGAAGACTTCCTGCTGATCGCCTGATCCGGCAGGTCACCGGGAGGCCCGGCCATGAACAAGGATCAACCCTGGAAGCTTTATCTGGCGGTGATCGGGGTGTCGCTGCTCGTGGCCGTCCAGCTCGGCCTGTTCAACCGCCAGGCCGAGCAGGTCATTGCCTACAGCCAGTTCCTGCAGTTGCTGGATCTGCAGAAGGTCAGCGACTTGCGGATCGAGCGCGACCGCATCGTCGGGCGGTTGCAGGAACCCGTCGACGGGCGCACGCAGTTCTCCACGGTCCGGGTGGATCCGGCGTTGAGCGGGCAGCTCGCGCACTCGGGCGTGGCCTTCAGCGGAGTGGCCGAGGACAGCGTCCTGTCCGCCCTGATCGGGCTGTTGCCGCTGCTGGTGATGTTGGTGCTGTGGTATTTCCTGCTGCGCGGGCCGGGCGAAAGGCGCGGCCTGGGCGGACTGATGAATGTCGGCAAATCCCGAGCGCGGGTGTACGTGGAGCGCGACATCAAGGTCACCTTCGCCGACGTGGCCGGCCTGGACGACGTCAAGGACGAGCTGACCGAGATCGTGTCGTTCCTCAAGGACCAGGCCTGGTATGGACGCCTCGGCGCCCATGTGCCCAAAGGCACCTTGCTGGTCGGGCCGCCGGGCACCGGCAAGACCCTGGTCGCCAAGGCCATCGCCGGCGAAGCCGGGGTGCCCTTCTTCTCGATCTCCGGCTCGGAATTCGTGGAAATGTTCGTCGGCGTGGGCGCCGCGCGGGTCCGCGATCTCTTCGAACAAGCCAGGCTGGCGGCGCCCTGCATCATCTTCATCGACGAGCTGGACGCGCTGGGCAAGATGCGCGGGCTCGGCAACCTCGGCGGCAACGACGAGAAAGAGCAGACGCTGAACCAGTTGCTGGCCGAGCTCGACGGCTTCGATCCCCGCGAAGGCGTGGTGCTCCTGGCCGCGACCAACCGGCCCGAGGTGCTGGATCCGGCGCTGCTGCGCGCCGGTCGGTTCGACCGGCAGATCCTGATCGACCGGCCCGACCGCAAGGGTCGCCTGGCGATCCTGAAGGTCCACCTGAAAAAGATCCTCAGCCAGAACGGCCTCGACTGCGAACGCATCGCCGCGATCACCCCCGGCCTGACCGGCGCCGACCTGGCCAACCTGGTCAACGAGGCCGCCATCATCGCCACCCGCCGCAACAGCCAGCAGGTCGAACTGCCGGACTTCACTGCGGCGCTCGAACGCCTGGTCGCGGGCGTGGAACGCAAGGGCAATGTCCTGCGCGAGGACGAGCGCCGGGTGGTCGCCTACCACGAAATGGGGCATGCCCTGGCGGCCAGCAGCCTGCCGGCGATGGATCCGGTGCACAAGGTGTCGATCATTCCCCGGGCCGCCGGCTCGCTGGGCTACACCCTGCAACGGCCCACGGACGACCGCTTCCTGATCAGCGCGCAGATGCTGCGCGACCGCATCGCCGTGCTGATGGCCGGGCGCGCCGCCGAAAGCCTGGCGTTCGGCCAGGTCTCGACCGGGGCCGCCGACGACCTGGGACGCGCCACCGACATCGCCCGGCAGTTGATCACCCGCTTCGGCATGAGCGCGGAACTGGGTCAGGCGGTGCTGGAGCGGCAATCGACCCGCTACCTCGGCGACGCGGTCATGCAGCAGGAGCACAAGGACTATTCCGAACAGACCGCCCGTGAAGTCGACCTGGGCATCCGCCACTTGCTCGATGAGGCCTACGGCCGCGCCCGTGCGCTGCTGGAGCAGCGGCGGCAGGATCTCGACGCCGGGGCCCGCCTGCTGCTCGCCCGGGAAACCATCACCCCCGAAGAGTTTCCGGCGCTGCTGCCCCAGGCCGGCGAACCGGCCGCCTGCACGCTGGTGAACGAAGCCAGATGACCGACCGATCCTGCCCGGGGCACCGACCATGCTGACCGTCACGCTGATCAACACGCTCGTGGTGATCCTGGTGGTGGTGATCCACTACGAATGCCTGCTGCGCCTGAACGACTGGCTGCCGCGCCTCAAGCTCTGGGCCCGGTTCCGGATCGTGGTGGGGGTGTTCGGCGCGTTGCTGGCCCATGCCATCGAAGTCTGGTGCTTCGCCCTGGTGTACTACCTGATGGCGCACGCCGAAGGCTGGGGCACGCTGAGCGGCAATTTCGACGGCAGCCTGCTCGACTGCGTGTACTTTTCCTTCACCACCTACACCACCATCGGCTTCGGCGACATCGCCCCCACCGGCCACCTCAAGTACCTGACCGGCCTGCAGGCACTGACGGGCCTGGTGCTGATCACCTGGACCGCCTCGTTCCTGTTCCTGGAAATGCAGAAGTACTGGAAGGCCAAGTAACGGCGGTTCACCGGCCTGGGCGTGCGCTCCAGCGCCACTGCGCGACCTCCGGCAGGTCCTCGCCGTGCCCGATCAGGTGCAGCTTGTGCCGCTCCATCATCGACCAGTAGCGGCTGCGCGCCTGTTCGGCCTGCGGCTGCAGGCGCGGCACGCGCTCGAACACGTCCAGCAGCAGTTGGTAGCGGTCCAGGTTGTTGATGACCGCCATGTCGAAAGGCGTGGTGGTGGCGCCTTCCTCACGGAAGCCGCGCACATGGAACCGCTCCGGATTGGCCCGCCTGTAGATCAGCCGGTGGATCAGCGCCGGGTAGCCGTGGAAGGCGAAGATCACCGGGCGGTCCGCGGTGAACAGCGCCTCGAACTCGCTGTCCGGCAAGCCGTGGGGATGCTGTTGCGCCGACTGCAAGGCCATCAGGTCGACCACGTTCACCACCCGGATCCGCAAGTCGGCGGCGCACTCGCGCAGCAGCGTCACCGCCGCCAGCGTCTCCAGCGTCGGCACGTCGCCGGCGCAGGCGAGGATCACCTCGGGATGGTCATCTTCATGGCCGGCCCAGGCCCAGCGGCCGATGCCGGCCTGGCAGTGCAAGGCCGCCGCCTCGCCGTCGAGCCATTGCCATTCGCGCTGCTTGCCGGCGACGACCACGTTGATGTAGCCGCGGCTGCGCAGGCAATGGTCCGCCACCGACAGCAGGCAGTTGGCGTCCGGCGGCAGGTAGATCCGCGCCACGTCGGCCTTCTTGTTGGCCAACAGGTCGAGAAAGCCCGGATCCTGGTGCGAGAAGCCGTTATGGTCCTGGCGCCACACGTGGGACGTCAACAGGATGTTCAGCGACGCGACCGGCTTGCGCCACGGCACCTCGGCGGCGGTCTTCAGCCACTTGGCGTGCTGGTTGATCATCGAATCGACGATATGGATGAACGCTTCGTAGCACGAGAACAGGCCATGGCGGCCGGTCAGCAGGTAGCCTTCGAGCCATCCCTCGCACAGGTGCTCGCTGAGAATCTCCATCACCCGGCCCTGCGCGCCGAGATGAGCGTCGTCGCTGCCGTGCGGGTCGAGCCAGACCTTGTCGGTGGCCTCGAACACCGCGTCCAGGCGGTTCGACGCCGTTTCGTCCGGCCCGAACAGGCGGAAGTTGCGCGACACGGCGCTGTTTTTCATGACATCGCGCAGGTAACCGCCCAGCACCCGGGTCGCTTCGGCCCGCACCTGGCCGGGGCCGTCCATCTGCACGCAATAATCGGTGTGGCACGGCAGATCCAGCGCGCGCAGCGTCAGGCCGCCATTGGCATGGGGGTTGGCGCTCATGCGCCGCCGCCCGGACGGAGCCAGCGCGGCCAGTTCCGGCAGCAGCGCGCCTTGGGCATCGAACAGTTCTTGCGGTCGGTAGCTTTCCAGCCATTGCTGCAGTTGCAGCAAGTGCAGCGGTTTGGCCAAGTCCGCCAGCGGCAGTTGATGGGCGCGGCAGGTGCCTTCTATCCGTTGCCCGTCGACGAACGTCGGCCCGGTCCATCCCTTCGGGGTGCGCAATATCAGCGCCGGCCACAGCGGCCGTTCGACACCCTCCCCGGCCTCGGCCTGACGGGCCAGGCGCTGGATGCGGCAGATTTTGTCGTAGATCACCTCCAGAGTGCGGGACAACGCCCGGTGCACCTCCATGGGTTCGTCGCCTTCGACGAAATAAGGGTCGTAACCATAGCCGCACATCAGGCTGGTGAGTTCGTCCTCGCTGATCCTGGAGAGCACGGTGGGGTTGGCGATCTTGTAGCCGTTGAGGTGCAGGATCGGCAACACCGCCCCGTCGCCCGCCGGATTGAGGAACTTGTTGCAGTGCCAGCTCGCCGCCAGCGCACCGGTCTCCGCCTCGCCGTCGCCGATCACGCAGGCGACCAGCAACTGGGGGTTGTCCAGCGCGGCCCCGTAGGCGTGAACCAGGGAGTAGCCCAGTTCGCCGCCCTCATGGATCGAGCCGGGAACATGGGGGCCGACGTGGCTGCCGATACCGTAGGGCCAGGAGAACTGGCGGAAAAGCCGGGCCATCCCCTGGGCGTCCCGCGACACCGCCGGATTGAGCTCGGTGTAGGTGCCGTCGAGGTAGGCCTGGGCCACCATGGCCGGCCCGCCATGGCCGGGCCCCGCGACGAACAGCACGTTGAGGTCGTGCTGGCGGATGAGCCGGTTCAGGTGCGTGTAGATCAGGTTGAGGCCCGGCGAAGTCCCCCAATGCCCCAACAGCCGGGGCTTGATGTCGGCCAGTTGCAGCGGGCTGGCCAGCAGCGGGTTGGCCTGCAGGTAGATCTGTCCCACCGTGAGGTAGTTGGCCGCCCGCCAGTAGGCATCCAGCCCCTCCAGTTCCTCGGTGCCCGGATAATCGCTCATGATCGCCCCCTCGGGTGATGGCCTCGGCGCGGCCGCGTTCAGATGTCTTCGGCGCGGATGTCTTCCTCCCGCAGGCTCTGTTGGCGGATCAGCAAGGTCAGTTCGTGCAGGCGGTCGGACAGCAAGGCCACCAGATCGTCCGCCGTGGCGATCCCCACCAGCAGGCCGAAGTCGTCCACCACGGGGATCCGCCGGATGTTGGCGCGGCGCATGTTCAGGATGACGTCGAACAGATCCTCGTTCTGGTTGGCCGTGATCAGCGACCGGGGCAACACGTCGACCGCCCTCAGTTCGTCCTGGTCCGGCGGGTTGCGCGCCACGATCCGCAAGGCCAGGTCCCGGTCTGTGATCAGGCCGACCGGCCGGAAGACATCGTGCTCGCGGTCGACGGGCTCGACGAGCACCAGATCGCCGACGTGGTACTGGCTCATCATGCGCGCGGCGGCATAGATGGAAATGCCGGGCGGGGCCACGACCACATCCCGGTTGCAGTATTTGCCAATGGACATGAAGTTCACCTCGGGTTGAAGGTACGGAGCCTCCCTGCTCCTGAAACGGTGTGACGCGCCGGTCATTTGCCGCCTTTGATCGGGATCACTTTTTCCGGATGGATGGCCTCGGCGCGTTTGGGCAGGTGCACCAGCAGCACCCCCTTGGCGAACTGGGCATTGATCTTCTCGGCGTCGACTTCGCGGGGCAGTTGGAAGACCCGTTCGAAGCTGCCGTAATGCCGCTCGGACAGGTGGTACTCCTTGCGCTTTTCGTCGACCTCTTCTTGCTTCTCGCCACGGATCACCAGGTTGCCGTTGGCGAGCTTGATTTCGATGTCCTTGTCGTCCACGCCGGGCAATTCGGCGCTGATGCGGTATTCCTCGGCCAGTTCGCTGATGTCCATCGCCGGCATGCCGTGGGAGAACAGGTCACGCCGCCAGAAGGGCTCGAGATCGAACGGCGTATGGCTGAACGGCATGCGCATCGGACGCCGCCCGAAATCATCGAACAGGCTGTCGATCTGGCGCCGCAACTGCTGGAACGGCCGCCACAGGTCCGGGGCTTCGACGCTGGGCGGCGACGCTTTGGCTGGCTGGGCGGCAACGGGGGTGACAGGGACTTTTTTGGCTGCTTCGGACATGACGACCTCCTCGTTTGAGTGATGCCTCCCTTGGAGACGCTTCGATCTTGCGCGGCGCCCACCCGCCCCGTTTGATCTTTATCAACCTGCGCAACGCTGCGCCCGCCCCGCGATTTGATCGCGATCAAAGTCATGCCCAGGCATGCGCCTAGGCTGGACGAACCGTGGTCAACCCCCGGCGAGCGGCGAGGTGTCTATGGATCGGGAAGACAGCGGATCCGTCCGCGTGCTGCAGACGTCATCGGGGCCGGGCGTCCAGCAATGTCTGGGCCTGGCGCTTTGCGGCCCGCCCACCGCCGAACCGATGCCGGGGCAGTATTGCTTGCTGGGCGACGGCCGGCAGCGCTGGCCTTGCAGTTATGTGAGCCTGCCGGGCGCGACCGGACGGTTCATCGTGACCGTCCACGCGGCCCGACCGCTGGCGCGGCCGGGTGAGCGGCTGGCCTATTCCGGCCCGCTGGGCAGCGCCTGGCCGCTCCCCTTGCAGAGCACGCGGCTGTTGGCCATCGCCCGGGGCGAAGGGGTGCTGACGCTGCTCGGCGCGCTGGATGAGGTGCGCTGCTGGCTGCCTGCGCTGCAACTGCGGCTGCTGCACGATGGCTTCGCTCCCGGGAAACTGCCCGACGAATGCAAGACGTGGTTCTCGGCGCTGCCTCGCGTGCCGCGCACCAGCAGCAGCGGATGGCTGCAACTGATCCACCTGCTGGACACTTACAGGCCGGACACGGTGTTCTGCTGCGCGCCGTCGCAGGTGGCCCGCCAGGCCGCGCGCCTGTGTTGGCGAAAGGGGGTGTCGCCGCAGCGCATCTGGCTGCGGCCGGATCAGGTGCAGCGCCCCACGTGGGCCGGGCCGGTGCAGCGTTATGACCGGGTGCTGGCGATGCTCAAGTGGGTTCCTCCAGATGGCTGAGGTCGATCAGGCCCTGCTCGTCGACCAACGTCACTTCACGGCCGGCGCAGCGGATGAGCCCGGCCTGGACGAACCGGGTGAAGGCCCGGCTGACGGTTTCCAGGGTCAGGTCGAGGTAGTTGGCGATGTCGCCGCGCGACATGGGCAGGGTGAAGATGTCCGCCCGCAGCCCCCGGGCGTGGTAGCGCGTCGACATGCCCAACAGGAAGATCGACAGCCGTTGGTCGACCCGTCCGTGGCAGCAGCGCAGGTGGTCGTCCTTGCCCTGGATCCCCAGGCTGAGCATATGCAGAAGTTGGTAGCGCAGGCCGGGGATGTGGCCGGACAGGTCGACCAATTGATCCAGCCTGATCGAGCAGACCAGCGAGATGTCCAGCGCCACGGCGTAGCTGCGGTAATGACTGGCGCCGATGGCGTCCAGCCCGAGCATTTCCCCCGGCAGGACGAAACCGGTGATGCGCTCGTTGCCTTCGGCATCGAGCAGGTAACTCTTGACGGCCCCTGAGCGCAGGGCGAACACATGTTCCATGGGTTCATCGGCCTTGAACAGGTATTGCCCGCGCTTCAGGGGCCGGTTGCGGCGGACGATCCGCTCCAGCCTGTCCACTTCCTCGGCGCTGAGGCTGGCGGGCAGGCAGAGCCGGCTCAAGGAGCAGGCAAGGCACTTCACATGGGGCCTTGCACCCGTGTCGGAAATGCCTGACATGGCAATGCCTCCGCTTTGATGTGCGGGCGTTCTTTCACATTAGCCCCTCGGGCCCATGTTACCGGGCATTCCGACCAAGGGTCAGGCCCGGCGCGCGAGGGTTTGACGAAGGTCAAGTCGGTGGGGGAACAGGCACCGAAACTGGCCCTGTTCATTCCGACACACGAGGACATTGCCATGGCTCCCGCCGATACCGGTCTTCAACCTTCCATCCCTGCGTTCCCGACGCCTGCGGGCGAACACTGGATCGAGTCCCTCGACAACGGCACCCACGTGCTGATCAGGCCCCTGCGGGCCGCGGACCGGCAACGGGAAAAGGCTTTCATCGAACGCCTGTCGCCGGAATCCCGGCACTTCCGCTTCCTGTGCCAGTTCAGGGAACCTGGCGAAGCGATGCTCGATCAACTGATGAAGGTCGACCAGGACCGCCAGGCGGCGTTCGTCGCCCTGGCCCATGTGAATGGTGAGCTGCAGGAAGTGGGGATCTCCCGCTACGCCGCCGGTGCCGGCAAGGATGAGTGCGAATGCGCGGTCACGGTGCTCGACAGCTGGCAACACCACGGCCTGGGCCGCCTGCTGCTCAAGCATTTGACCGACCACGCCAGGGCCAAAGGCTTCCGGCAGATGTATTCGATCGATGCCGCCGCCAATCACCCGATGCGCGATCTGGCCAAGGCCGCCGGGTTCAGCACGGCCACCGACCCGGACAACCCCAGCCAGGTCATCCACCGCCTCGCGCTGGCCTGATCCCTGGCCTCGCCCTGGCGCGCTCCGGAGCGCTTGCCCTCCAGGACCGCGCCAGGGCGCATTCGCGCCCCCCCCTGAAGGAGGATGCCCCCATGAACGGTCCTTCGCAGAAACTGATGGAAAGGCTCTACGGCAAACCGCATCAGGTCGACGCCGCCGAGATCGCGCCCCTGTTGCGCCAATATGCCGAGCCACTGCCCGATCCCGACTCGCCGGCCTTCGCCGACCTGTTCGACCGCTACGCCGACGCCCGCGTCGTACTGCTGGGCGAAGCGAGCCACGGCAGCAGCGAGTTCTACCGCGCCCGGGCGGCCATCACCCGCCGACTGATCGAGCGGCATGGCTTCAACATCATCGCCGTCGAAGCCGACTGGCCCGACGCCGGTCATGTCGACCAGTATGTCCGGGGCCTGGCCCATACGGCCTGGAAGCGCCACATCTTCAGCCGCTTCCCCACCTGGATGTGGCGCAACAGCGAGGTCAAGACCTTCGCCCATTGGCTGCACGGACACAACCATGCACTGGCCAATGACCGGCGCGTGGAGTTCCGCGGGCTGGACGTCTACAGCCTGCGCAACTCCATCCACGAGGTGCTGGCCTACCTGGACCGGGCCGATCCGCACCTGGCCCGTGAGGCCCGACGCCGCTACGGCTGCCTCACCCCCTGGCAGGACGACCCGGCCCTGTACGGCCATTTCGTCGAACGCGGCGGCGTGATGCCTTGCGAACAGCCCGTGATCGAGCAATTGAACGTAATGCTGGCCGAACAGCTGGGCGGCCTCATCCGCAACGACGAGGCGTTTTTCAACGCGACCCGGAACGCCCGGGTGATCATCGCCGCCGAACAGTACTACCGCGCCATCTACCGCGGCTCGACCGCCTCGTGGAACCTGCGCGACCGGCACATGTTCGAGACCCTGCGCTCGCTGCTGGAGCACCGCGGCCCCGACGCCAAGGCCGTGGTCTGGGCGCACAATTCGCACATCGGCAATGCCGGCGCCACGGAGATGGGCTGGAAGGGCCAGTTCAACATCGGCCAACTGTGCCGCAACGCCTTCGGCCGCGACGCCGTGCTGATCGGCATGGCCACCGACCGCGGCCAGGTGGCCGCCGCCGATGACTGGGACGGCGACATGCGGATCAAGGACATCCGGCCCGCCCGGCCCGACAGCTGGGAGCACCAGTTCCGCCTGGCCGGCGTGCCCGCCTCGCTCACCGATTGGCGCGACCCGCAGCGCCAGGAGCTGCGCCGGGCCTTGTCCACGACGCTGCTGGAGCGGGCGATCGGGGTGATCTACCGGCCGGACAGCGAACGCCTCAGCCACTATTTCGAAGCCACGCTGGCCGAGCAGTTCGACGCCTTGGTCTGGTTCGAGCAGACCCGGCCTGTCGCCGCCCTGCCCCTGCCGCAACGGGAACAGATGGAACCCGAGGACGACACCTATCCGTTCGGCGTCTGACGCGTCCGCCGGCCGGCCTCAAGGCCGCGAGGGCTTCAGGCCCCGGCCTGCTGCATCAACGCGACGACCTCCTGATCGGAGGTCTGGGGAAACGCTTCATACCAGTAGCCGACCGAGACCATCCGTTCAGGCACCAACGGGCAGACCACCTCATCCACCTCGTTGCGCAACACTTCCAGGGTGTCCGGCGGCGCAACCGGCACCGCGACCACCAGGCGCGCAGGCCCTTGCCGGCGAACGGCCTCGACGGCCGCCAGCATCGAGGCGCCGGTCGCCAGGCCGTCATCGATGAGGATCACCACCTGGTCCTTGAGGTTCAGCGGCGGGCGGCCTGCGCGGTAGGCCTGCTCCCGGCGGGCCAGTTCGCGGGTCTCCCGGTCCAGCACGGCGGCGAACGCGTCCCGGTCGACCGTGAAGGTGCGCAGTGCATCGTCGTTGAGGATCTGCACGCCGCCCCCGGCGATGGCGCCCATGGCGTACTCGGGATGGCCCGGTGCGCCGAGCTTGCGCACCACCAGCACGTCCAGGCGCACCTGGAGGGCGGACGCGACTTCGCAGGCGACGGGCACGCCGCCGCGGGGCAACCCCAGCACGATCACGTCGGGCCTTGCGCCATAGCGGCTCAGCGGCTCGACCAGGCGCCGCCCGGCCTCGCTGCGGTCGAGAAACCGGTTTTTCAACACGGGGATCTGTGACATGGGAGCACCTCCTGCGCACCGACGGGAGCGCATCGTTCAACGCACGGTCAGGCGTGCCGAGCCCTTCACGGTTCGTCCGCGCCGGACTCTTCCAGCAGCAGGTCGTACTGCGTCAGGCAATGCCGCTCATCCGCCGGCATCAGGGCCTTGAAGCCGCTGACCTCACGCAGCGGCGTGCCGAACAGCGCCAGGCGCAGCACCCCGTTGCGGTCGAGGAACGTCTGCGCAAGGCAGGTGCACACCGGTTTGCCGACCAGCGCGGTGAGCTGTCCGTCGACGGGGGTCTGCACCTGGGCCTGCAGATTGGCCTCGCAGTTGTCCACGATACGCGCCACCGAGCGGCCCGCCAGCCACAGGGTGCCCCCGCCGACCACCGCCAGCAGCACCAGCACACCCAACGCGATGTTCGACTCCCGGGTGACCGACCGGATGAAGCCAAGCCTGGCCTGCCAGCCGTTGCCCTGCCCGTCGAAGATCGTCCGTGCCACGGTGCGCTTCACCCCACGCTGCACCGTCCAGCCCAGGGCGACGCTCAAGGCCAGCAAGGACAGCAGCACCACCGGATCCTGCATGGGCAAGCGCCATGTCGGGCTGAGCGCCCGGTAGGCGGCGGCCGCGACAAGCAACGCGACGATGGCCACGATCCATCCCAGGCTGCCCTTGGGCCGGTGCCTCCAGGCCCGCAGTTTGGCCCTTGCCTGCGTTTCCATGTGAACCTCCCGCGCCCTTCTAGCGCATAGGGTCTAATGAGACGGTTTCCTGATGCTCGGGCACGCAGACCTGCCAACCCAGTTCCAGGCTGATGCGCCGGCGCAGGGTGTCGGCGGCATGCGGCTCGCCATGGATCACATAGGTCTGGCGCGGCGGCCGGGTGAACCCGCGCAGCCACGCCATGATCTCGTCGGCGTCGGCATGGGCCGACAGGGTGTCCATGGCATGCACCTGTGCCCTGATCGGCACGTCTTCGCCCTGCAGCCGCACGCTGCGGGCGCCGGCGACGATATCGGCGCCGCGGGTGCCGCCGGCCTGGAAGCCGGAAAACAGGATGCTGTTGCGCGGATTGGGCGCCAGCGCCTTGAGGTGGTGCAGCACCCGCCCTCCCGTGGCCATGCCGCTGGCGGCGATGATCACCGCCGGTTCGCGCAACTGGTCCAGGTGCCGGGACTCGTCGACCGTGCGCACGATACGCGTGCCCTTGCACATCGCCACGCATTCGTCCGGGGTCAGCCGGTGTTCGTTCCGAAATTGCAGGTACAGGCTGGTGGCATCGGTGGCCATCGGGCTGTTGAGGTACACCGGAACATCAGGTATCAGCCCGTCGCGCTTGAGTTTGTACAGGTAATACATGAGCAACTGGGCACGGCCGACGGCGAACGACGGCACCAGGGTGATGCCGTGGCGCAGGAGCGTCTGGGTGATGACCTGGGCCAGGTACTGCTCGGTCGACTCCGTCGGGTGCCGACGGTCGCCGTAGGTGGACTCGACCAGCAGCACGTCCGCCGCCGACACCGGTTCCGGCGCGCGCATGATCGGATCCTGCGGGCGACCCAGGTCGCCGGAGAACAGCAAAGTCTGGCCGTCGACGCCGAGCTGCACCGTCGCCGCCCCCAGGATGTGCCCGGCCGTGCGCAACAGCAGTTCAATGCCGGGCGCGATCGGGGTGGCCTGATGCAGTTCGACCGGACGGAGCAGCGTCAGCGCCCGCTTCGCGTCCTCTTCGGTGTAGAGCGGCCGTGCGGGCGAGTGCTTGGAGTAGCCGTGCCGGTTGGCATGCTCGGCCTGCTCCTCCTGCAGCCGGGCGCTGTCGAGCAAGAGGATCTGCGCCAGGGCGCAGGTCGCCGGGGTGGCGTAGATCGGCCCGCTGTAGCCTTCCCGCGCCAGCACCGGCAAATAGCCGCTGTGGTCGAGGTGGGCATGGGTCAGCACCACCGCATCGAGTTGACGCAGCGCCGGCGGCAACGGTTCCCAGTTGCGCAGGCGCAGTTGCTTGTAGCCCTGGAACAGTCCGCAGTCCACGAGAACCCGGGTGCTGTCGCGGGTCAGCAGGAATTTGCTGCCGGTCACGGTGCCGGTGCCGCCGAGAAAAGTCAGTTGCATGGCCAGGGCTCCCAAATGTCGGTCGCGTGAGGATGAACCGCCAGCACGCTGCAAGGCGGATGGCTGATGATGCGTTCGGTGGTGTCGCCCAGCAGCTTGTCCAGGCCCTTGGGCTGCACGACGCCCATGACCGCCACATCGATGTGCAGCGCCGCGACCTGGTCGCGGATCACCTGCGCAGGGTCGCCTTCGATGAAGTGCCGGCACGCCGGCGCGACGCCTTCCGCGTCCGCCAGGCGGTCGAAGGGTTCTTGCAGGGCAACGCGCATTTCATCGATCCACGCCTGGGTGACGTTCATGTCGGAGGCGAAGACCCCGATAAAGTCGTAGGCCGAGAGCAGGTGCAATTGAGCGTCGCATTGCAGCGCCAGGGCCTGGGCGGCCCGCACCAGTGCGCGGTTGAAGCGCGCCTGGGCATCCGGCGCATCGACCGCCGACGTGTCCACGGCCACCAGGATGCGCTGCGGCAGCGACACCGCGCCCGCCGGCACAAGGTGCGTGAGCCCCTTGAGGCCGCGCATCAGCGCGCAGTCCAGCGGCGTGCTGAACAGCCGCGCCAGGGCCGACGCCCCTTCGCTGTCCTTGATGACCATGTCGGGCTGCAGTTCGCCGATGTAATCGATGGCCTGGCCGCGCAGATCCTCCGCCCGCAGGCTGTCGACCGTCAGTGCGCAACCGCTGCCGCGGTGCCGTTCGACCAGGCTGGCCAGCCGTGCACGGTAATCCTCGAACTGGCGCTGGATCTCGGTCTCGTTCAGGCGCTCCTCGCTGAGCAGGTGCGCCTCGGACGGTTCGAACAGCCCGAGCACGTGCACCCCGGCACCGCTGGCATGCGCCAGGGCCAGAGCCCTGCGCAACGCGGCCGAATGCGGATCCACCTCGGTGAGCAGCACCAGCAGTTGTCGATATTGACCCATGGCGGACCTCCGGGCCTGCGCGGCAGGCGTGTCGATGCCTGCGATTGTCGGAACCCGGTCGTGCGTCGGCTTGACGAAGATCAGAAAATGGCCACCTGCGCCGCAACTTGACGATTGTCAGAAACGGGCCGCTGCGCCACGGTACAACGGCTTCACCCCTATCGGGCCGAGGGCCGGGAGGCGACATGGCGAGGCAGCGGATTGAACAGCCAGAGGCTGGCGAACACTGGGTGGAACAACTGGCGGACGGCGCGACCGTGCTCATCCGCCCGCTGCGGGAGGAAGACCGCGAGCGGGACAAGCGCTTTCGCAGCACCCTCGCCTACGAATCCCGGCGCTTCCGTTTCATGACCGGGCTCAGCGGCGGCCTGGCGGGGCTGGAGATGCAGCGCACGGCGCACGACCTTCCGCCCGGCCTGGCCTACGTAGCGCTGGCCCATGCCGATGGCCAGCTCCGGCAGGTCGGCGTCTGCCGTTGCGCCGCCATCCCCGGTGGCCGCCATTGCGAATGCGCGGTCGCGGTCAGCGAAGACTGGCAACGCAAGGGGCTGGGCCGTCTCCTGCTGCAACGCCTGGTCGCGGCGGCGCAACGCAACGGCTTCGAATGCATGGTCTCGATGGATCTGGCGAACAACTACGCCATGCACCATCTGGCCAAGGCGCTGGGGTTCACGTCCCGCTACGTACGGGGCGACGTCAGCGAAATTTTCCACGAACTCGATCTGCGCCCCTGAAACACCGGGCTGACGAGCGGCACGTCACGGCAGCGCGCAAATTTGACGCGGATCAAAGATCGGGGGCATCGACGGCGCACAGTAGCCCCACATCACGCCCGATCACCGTCCCCGGAGGCGAGCCATGGCACAGAAGATGAAAGCGGCAGTCTTCGTCGAGAGGCACCGCATCGTACTGGAGGAAAAGCCCGTCCCAGACATCGGCCCGCTGGATGCCTTGGTGCGCATCACCACCACGACCCTTTGCGGCACCGATGTGCACATCCTGCGGGGCGAATACCCGGTGGCCAAGGGCCTGACCGTGGGGCACGAGCCGGTGGGCGTCATCGAAAAGCTGGGTTCGCAGGTGCAAGGCTTCCATGAAGGGCAACGGGTAATCGCCGGCGCCATCACGCCCAGCGGCCACAGCAACGCCTGCCTGTGCGGGTGCGCGTCCCAGGACGGTGCCGGCACGCCGCACGGTTTCAAGGCCATCGGCGGCTGGAAGTTCGGCAACATCATCGACGGCTGTCAGGCCGAGTACGTCCGCGTTCCGGACGCCATGGCCAACCTCTGCGCGATCCCCGACCACCTGAGCGACGAGCAGGTGCTGATGTGCCCCGACATCATGTCCACCGGATTCTCCGGCGCAGAACGGGGCGGCGTGACCGTCGGCGACACGGTGGCCGTGTTCGCCCTGGGGCCCATCGGCCTGTGCGCCGTCGCCGGTGCCCGGCTGCTCGGCGCCACCACTGTCATCGGCGTCGATACGGTGGCCGCGCGTATGAGTGTGGCCCGCCAGCTCGGCGCCGATCATGTGATCGACTTCCGGCAAGGCGACGTGGTCGATCAGGTCATGGCCCTGACCCACGGCCGCGGCGTGGATGTGGCCATCGAGGCCCTGGGCACCCAAGGCACCTTCGAATCGGCCCTGCGCGTGCTGCGACCCGGCGGCACCCTGTCCAGCCTCGGCGTGTACAGCGCCGACCTGCGCATCCCCCTGGGCGCCTTCGCCGCGGGCCTGGGCGACTACCGCATCGTCACCACCCTGTGCCCCGGCGGCAAGGAACGCATGCGCAGGCTGATGGAGGTGGTCGCCAGCGGCCGGGTCGACGTGTCGCCCCTGGTCACCCACCGTTTCCGGCTCGATGACATCGAAGCCGCCTACGAACTGTTCGCCAACCAGCGCGACGGCGTGATGAAGGTGGCGATCACACCCTGACCTGTCCCGCCGGCGGCAGGGATGCCCTCGCTTTGCACCGCTTTGCAGTTGTCATGCTCATGCACGCTCAGGAGGCTCCCATGAAGGTCTACGTCGAAAAGAACACCGAACAGAACGGCTGGTGGGTCCGCCTGGACGACTGGCGGGTACGCTTCAACACCGCCGCCGAGGCCGAATCGTTCGTCGAACGCCTGACTGCCCGGCTCGATGCGCCGCATAGCCGGGACATGCTGGCCGGCGGATCACCGCTGGCCGACGCGGCGAACACCTCGCTGCCGGCAGCCCTGCGATGCGTGCAGGAGGCCTGACCATGACCCGCCAAACGACCGCCGCCCGGCTTGTCCACCCCGTACCGGACCACGGCGCTGCACCGATCCGTCTGCAACCCTTGCCCCCTGCCTGCGCAGCCTGCCGGGTCAGCGGCCTGTGCCTGCCGACCGGACTGCCGGTGGACGACAGCCAATGCCTCGGCGCGCTGATCGGCCCGCGCATCCGTATCCACAAGGGCGCCCCGCTGTTCAACGCCAATGACCCGCTGACCACCCTGTACGCCGTGCGCTGCGGCAGTTTCAAGACGAACCTGAACAACGCCGAAGGCCAGGGCGTGGTGATCAATTTCTGGATGCCCGGCGACGTGCTGGGGCTCGATGCCATCGCCACCGAACACCATGTGTGCGACGCCATCGCTCTGGAAGACAGCGAGGTCTGTCCGATCCCCTATCGCCGGCTGCAGGCCCTGGCCCGCGACTTCCCGGTCCTGCAGCAAAGCCTGAACCGCCTGATGAGCCGGGAAATCGTGCGCGAGCACGAGCGGGTGCTGATGCTCTGCAACCTCACCGCCGAAGAGCGTCTGGCCAATTTCCTGATCGACCTGTCGCGCTGCTTCGTGGATCGCGGCTACTCGGCCCAGAGCTTCATCCTGCGCATGTCCCGCGAGGACATGGCGTCGTACCTGGGGCTGCGCCTGGAGACTGTGTGCCGTTCTGTCGCCCGCCTGCGTGCCCAGGGCATCGTCAACCTGCAGGGCCGGCTCGTGGAAATCCTCGACATGACCGCGCTGCGGGCGCTCGAACAGGGCGTGGGCGACATTGACCGCAAAAGCGGCCCCAAACCCCCCGACCACCTGCCCCCCGGATAGGCTCTCGCACGGCAGGGGCACCGGACGGTTGCCCCCCCGTTGCGCGCCACGCAAGACTGTATTGCCGCCGGAACGATTGATAGCCACCTAACGAAAGGCGCATGCTAGAGGGCTTGCGCGCTGCTTATATCATTCCGAATGATAGTTACCTTCGCGCCATTCGATTCGTTTGCCATTACCCTGCCGATCATCATCCGCCCATCTTCAATACTTTGGCGGATGTATCCATGGAACAATCACTCAAACATTTGCGCTTCCCCTTGGCCCTTCTGGCCGTGCTCGTGATGAGCGCCTGCGGCAAGGCGCCGCAGACCGCCGCCAACATGCCGGCCGCCAAGGTCAGCGTGGCCAAGGTGCTGGAGCAGCCGGTCAACGAGTGGGACGAGTTCACGGGGCGCCTGGAGGCGCCGGAAACCGTCGAAATCCGTCCGCGGGTCTCCGGCCAGATCGACGAGGTCGCCTTCACCGAAGGCGCGCTGGTCAAGAAAGGCGACTTGCTGTTCCAGATCGACCCTCGCCCGTTCCAGGCCGAAGTGCGCCGCCTCGAAGCCCTGGTCGCCCAGGCCCGCGCCAACGCCACCCGCAGCGAAAACGAAGCCGTGCGCGGCGAACGCCTGCGTACCAGCAACGCCATTTCCGCTGAACTGGCCGACTCGCGCACCAGCGCCGCCCAGGAAGCCCGCGCCGCCGTCGGTGCCCTGCAGGCACAACTGGACCTGGCCAAGCTGAACCTGAGCTTCACCCGCGTCACCGCACCGATCAGCGGCCGCGTCAGCCGTGCCGAAATCACCGCCGGCAACCTGGTGACCGCCGACACCACGGCGCTGACCAGCGTGGTCTCCACCGACAAGGTCTACGCCTACTTCGACGCCGACGAGCGCGTGTTCCTCAAGTACACCCAGCTCGCCCGCCAGGGCCAGCGCGGCGCCACCACGCCGGTGTACATGGGCCTGTCCAACGAAGACGGCAACCCGCACCTGGGCCAGATGAACTTCGTCGACAACCAGGTCAACCCCAAGACCGGCACCATCCGCGGCCGTGCGGTGTTCGACAACACCGACGGCACCTACACCCCCGGCCTGTACGCCCGCCTGAAGCTGGTCGGCAGCGGCACCTACAACGCCATGCTGATCAACGACGAAGCGGTCGGCACCGACCTTGGCAAGAAGTTCGTGCTGGTGATGGATGCGGACAACAAGACCGCCTACCGCCCCGTCGAACTGGGGCCGAAGATCGAAGGCCTGCGCATCGTGCGCAACGGCCTGAACAAGGACGACACGATCATCGTCAAGGGGCTGCAACGGGTGCGTCCGGGTTCGCCGGTCTCCCCTGAAGTGGTTCCGATGGCCAGCGAGCAGACCCTCGCGGCCCTCGCTCAACAACGACAAGCGCTGGAAGCCAGCAACCTGCCCAAAGTCGCACCCGCCAAGGGCGCGCAGGGTTCGGTTGTGAAACTGGCTGCTGCGACCCCACGCGGTTAAGGGACAACAACTCCGATGAATTTCTCCAGATTCTTCATTTCACGGCCGATCTTCGCAGCGGTGCTGTCGCTGCTGATCCTGATCGCCGGTGCGATCTCGCTGTTCCAGCTGCCGATCAGCGAATACCCGGAAGTCGTGCCGCCGACCGTCGTCGTGCGGGCCAACTTCCCGGGCGCCAACCCCAAAGTCATCGGCGAGACCGTGGCCGCTCCGCTGGAGCAGGCCATCACCGGCGTCGAGAACATGCTGTACATGTCCTCGCAGTCCACCGCCGACGGCAAGATCACCCTGACCATCACCTTCGCCCTGGGCACCGACCTGGACAACGCGCAGGTGCAGGTGCAGAACCGGGTGACCCGCACCGAGCCCAAGCTTCCCGAGGAAGTGACGCGCATCGGCATCACCGTCGACAAGGCCTCGCCCGACCTGACCATGGTTGTGCACTTGACCTCGCCGGACAAGCGCTACGACATGCTCTATCTGTCCAACTACGCGATCCTGAACATCAAGGACGAACTCGCCCGCCTGGGCGGCGTCGGCGACGTGCAGCTGTTCGGCATGGGCGACTACTCCCTGCGGGTGTGGCTGGATCCGAACAAGACCGCTTCGCGCAACCTGACCGCCACCGACGTGGTGACGGCCATCCGTGAGCAGAACCGCCAGGTGGCCGCCGGCCAACTGGGCGCGCCGCCCGCGCCGAACGCGCAAAGCTTCCAGCTGTCGATCAACACCCAGGGCCGTCTGGTCTCTGAGGAAGAGTTCGAGAACATCATCATCCGCGCCGGCGAAAACGGCGAGATCACCCGCCTCAAGGACATCGCCCGCGTCGAGCTGGGCTCCAGCCAGTACGCCCTGCGCTCGCTGCTGAACAACCAGCCGGCGGTGGCGATCCCGATCTTCCAGCGTCCGGGCTCCAACGCCATCGAGATCTCCAACGAGGTGCGGGCGAAGATGGAAGAGCTGAAGAAAGGCTTCCCGCAAGGCATGGACTACAGCATCGTCTATGACCCGACGATCTTCGTGCGCGGCTCCATCGAAGCGGTGGTTCACACCCTGTTCGAAGCGCTGATCCTCGTAGTGCTGGTGGTGATCCTGTTCCTGCAGACCTGGCGCGCCTCGATCATCCCGTTGGTGGCGGTGCCGGTGTCGCTGATCGGTACGTTCGCCGTGATGCACCTGTTCGGCTTCTCGCTCAACGCCCTGTCGCTGTTCGGCCTGGTGCTGGCCATCGGCATCGTGGTGGACGACGCCATCGTGGTGGTGGAGAACGTCGAGCGAAACATCGAGCTGGGGCTCAACCCGTTCGAGGCGACCCAACGCGCCATGGGCGAAGTGACCGGCCCGATCATCGCCACCGCGCTGGTGCTGTGCGCCGTGTTCGTCCCGGCGGCGTTCATCTCCGGCCTCACCGGTCAGTTCTACAAGCAGTTCGCCCTGACCATCGCGATCTCCACCGTGATCTCGGCGTTCAACTCGCTGACCCTGTCGCCGGCACTGGCTGCCGTGCTGCTCAAGGGCCACGACGCGCCGAAGGACCGCTTCTCGCGCATCCTCGACAAGCTGCTGGGCGGCTGGCTGTTCCGTCCGTTCAACCGCTTCTTCGTGCGGGCCAGCCATGGCTACGTCGGCACCGTGCGCCGGGTCATCCGCAGCAGCGGCATCGCCCTGCTGCTCTACGCCGGCCTGATGGTGCTGACCTTCTTCGGTTTCTCCAGCACGCCGACCGGTTTCGTGCCCGGCCAGGACAAGCAGTACCTGGTGGCCTTCGCCCAACTGCCGGACGCCGCCAGCCTGGACCGCACCGAAGACGTGATCAAGCGCATGTCCGACCTGGCCCTGAAACAGCCGGGCGTGGAAAGCGCCGTGGCCTTCCCGGGCCTGTCGATCAACGGTTTCACCAACAGCCCGAACGCCGGCATCGTGTTCGTGACCCTCAAACCGTTCGACGAGCGTAAGGATCCGAGCATGTCCGCCGGCGCCATCGCCGGGGCCCTGAACGGCCAGTACGCGGGGATCCAGGAAGCCTACATGGCGATCTTCCCGCCGCCACCGGTACAGGGGCTGGGCACCATCGGCGGTTTCCGCCTGCAGATCGAAGACCGGGGCAACCTGGGCTACGAAGAGCTGTACAAGGAAACCATGAACATCATCGCCAAGAGCCACAACGTGCCGGAGCTGGCCAACCTGTTCACCAGCTACACCGTGAACGTGCCGCAGGTCGATGCCGCCATCGACCGCGAGAAGGCCAAGACCCACGGCGTAGCCGTCAGCGACATCTTCGACACCCTGCAGATCTACCTGGGTTCGCTGTATGCCAACGACTTCAACCGCTTCGGGCGCACCTATCAGGTCAACGTTCAGGCCGAGCAGCAGTTCCGCCTCGAATCCGACCAGATCGGCCAGCTCAAGGTACGCAACAACAAGGGCGAAATGATCCCGCTGGCGACCTTCATCAAGGTCAGCGACACCTCGGGGCCGGACCGCGTGATGCACTACAACGGCTTCATCACCGCTGAAATCAACGGCGCGGCAGCCCCGGGCTACAGCTCCGGCCAGGCCCAGGCCGCCATCGAGAAGCTGCTCAAGGACGAACTGCCCAACGGCATGACCTACGAGTGGACCGACCTGACCTACCAGCAGATCCTGGCCGGCAACACCGCGCTGTTCGTGTTCCCGCTCTGCGTATTGCTGGCGTTCCTGGTGCTCGCGGCGCAGTACGAAAGCTGGAGCCTGCCGCTGGCGGTGATCCTGATCGTACCGATGACCCTGCTGTCGGCCATCACCGGTGTCATCGCCTCCGGCGGCGACAACAACATCTTCACCCAGATCGGCCTGATCGTACTGGTGGGCCTGGCGTGCAAGAACGCGATCCTGATCGTCGAGTTCGCCAAGGACAAGCAGCAGGAAGGCCTCGATCCGCTGGCTGCGGTGCTGGAAGCGTGCCGTCTGCGTCTGCGGCCGATCCTGATGACCTCCTTCGCGTTCATCATGGGTGTGGTGCCGCTGGTGATCTCCACCGGCGCCGGCGCCGAGATGCGTCACGCCATGGGTGTGGCGGTGTTCTCCGGGATGCTCGGGGTGACCTTCTTCGGTCTGCTGCTGACGCCGGTCTTCTATGTACTGATCCGCAACTTCGTGGAGCGCGGTGAAGCCCGCAAAGCGGCCAAAGCCCTGCAATTGGAGGCGCAACAATGAGTCTGAAAGTCTTCCTGCCGAGTCTGCTGGTGCTGGCCTTGAGTGCCTGCGCCGTCGGCCCCGACTACAAGACCCCAGCCACGGAGGCGGCCAACATCACGGCCGCCACCGATGGCGCCGCCGGCCAGAAGAACTTCGACCGTTCGAAGTTCGAAGGCATCTGGTGGCAGCAGTTCGACGACCCGACCCTCAACCAGTTGGTGACCCAGTCGCTGCAAGGCAACCGCCAGCTGCGCGTAGCGTTCGCCCGCTGGAAGGCTGCCCGGGCGATCCGCGACGACGTCAGCAACGACGCCATGCCGACCATCACCAGCCGCGCCAGCAGCGACCTGGCCAAGGGACAGATTCCCGGCCAGACCACCCGCCGGGTCAACAGCGAGCGCTATGACCTGGGACTGGATATGGCCTGGGAAGTGGACCTGTTCGGCCGCATCCAGCGCAACCTGGAAGCCAGCGAGGCCGACCAGCAGGCGGCCGAAGCCGACCTGTACCAGTTGCAGGTGACCATGATCGCCGAACTGGTGGACGCCTACGGCCAACTGCGCGGCGCGCAACTGCGCGAGAAGATCGCGCTGGCCAACCTGGAGAACCAGCAGGAGTCGCGCAAGATCACCATCAGCCTGCGCGATGCCGGCGTGGGCGATCAGCTCGACGTGGAACGCGCCGATGCCCGCCTCGCCTCCGTGGAAGCCAGCGTGCCGCAACTGCAGGCCGAGCAGGTTCGCCAGAAGAACCGCATCGCCACGCTGTTGGGCGAGCGTCCGGACAAGCTGACCGTCGACCTGAGCCCCAAAGACCTGCCGGCGATCGCCAAGGCGCTGCCGATCGGCGATCCGGGCGAACTGCTGCAACGCCGTCCGGACATCCTCAGCGCCGAACGCAAACTGGCATCCGCCACGGCGCGCATCGGTGTGGCCAAGGCCGACCTGTTCCCTCGGGTCAGCCTCAGCGGTTTCCTCGGCTGGACGGCCGGGCGCGGCTCGCAGATCGGCTCATCGGCGGCCAACGCCTGGGCGCTCGGCCCGAGCATCACCTGGGCAGCGTTTGACCTGGGCAGCGTGCGGGCCCGCCTGCGCGGCGCCGATGCCGACGCCGAAGGCGCCCTGGCGACCTACGAGCAGCAAGTGCTGCTGGCCCTCGAGGAATCGGAGAACGCCTTCAGCGACTACGGCAAGCGCCAACAGCGCCTGATCTCGCTGATCCGTCAAAGCGAGTCGAGCCGCAAGGCCGCCGACCTCGCCGAGATCCGCTACCGCGAAGGCACCGCCGATTTCCTGGTGCTGCTCGACGCCCAGCGTGAGCGCCTGGCCGCCGAAGACAGCCAGGCCCAGGCCGAAGTCGACCTGTACCGCGGCATCGTCGCGATCTACAAGGCCCTGGGTGGCGGCTGGCAGCCGGAGACCGTCGCCAGCAAGTAATTCCGTTTTTTTAAAGAGCTCCTTTGGTTGGCCGCAACCAACCAATTCTTTGCCCCGCGTATCATTCGGTCGCGGGGCTTTTTTGTTTCTGAGGGTTCGGTTTTGGGTGATGCCCTTTGCGGCGCCAGGTCAGCCTGCGGTGTCGTTTGGACGGACCTCATCGCTGGCAAGCCAGCTCCCACAGGGGGCCGTGGGTACATGCAGAAACTGCGGCTACCGCAATAACTGTGGGAGCCGGCTTGCCGGCGATGGCGGTGGATCAGGCAATACAGATATCAGCAGTGCCGGCCTCATCGCTTGCAGGCAAGCTCCTACAGTTTTTGTGGTGTGCCTGGATATTGCGGCCACCGATGATCCCCTGTGGGAGCCAGCCTGCTGGCGATGGCGGTGGATCAGACAGCGGCAATGCCGTCTCACCAAGTTCACTTGTGCTCCAGCACCGTCACCGTCGCAGTCGTCCCCGCCCGCAGCCGGTCTTTGCCGGCATAGTCGCCGTCGATCGCAATCCGCACCGGCACCCGCTGCGCCAGCTTCACCCAGGTGTAACTGGGGTTGATGTTGGCCAGCAGCCGGCTGCCCGGTGCGTTCTCACGGTCGGCGATGGCAAAGGCGATGCTCTGCACGGTGCCCTCGAACCGCTCACCGCTCATCAACTCGACCCGTACCCGGTCGCCCTCGCTGATCCTGGGCAGTTTGGTTTCCTCGAAATAGCCGCTGACATAGAACGATTCGCTGTCCACCAACGCGACCAGTGCGCCGCCCGTCACGGCATAGTCGCCTTCGCGGGTCAGCAGGTTGGTGACGTAACCGCTGACCGGCGCCTCCACCCGGGTGCGCTGCAGATCCAGCTCCGCCTGGGTCAGCGCCGCCACCGCCAGTTGCACATTGGCCTCGGCCAGGCCGAGATTGGCCTGGTTGCGCAACAGGTCGGCCTGGGCGACGGCCACTTCGGTGCTGGACTTCTCCCATTCCTCCCCCGAGATGGCGAAGCCTTGCTTGAGGGTGCGCCGTCGCCGCTCTTCGCTTTCGCGCTGCTTGAGCAGCGCCCCGCTGGCGACGATGGCCGCCTGGGACTGCCCCAGCGCTGCCTTGGCCACCTCCACCGAGCGCCGGGCATGCTCCACCGCCAGGCTGTAGCGTGCCGGGTCGATCTCCAGCAGCAGTTGACCCTTCTGCACATGCTGGTTGTCCTGCACGGCCAATTTGACGATGCGGCCCGACACGTCCGCCGACAGCGTCACCACATCCGCCCTCACCCTCGCGTCACGGGTCCACGGGGCGCGGGTGTAATGCTCCCAGGCGAACCAGCCGAGCACGATGGCCAGCGCCACCACCGCCAATGTCGTCAATCGGGCAAGCAATGTCTTCAAGGCCTCAGGCTCCCATCAGCAGAATCAACGTCGCGCAGACGCAGGCGTACAGCGCACCCTCGAACAGCGCCTCGTGCCAGACCCGACGCAGCACGCCCAGCCGGCGCAGCACCCGGTCCAACAGGAGAAAGACAGGGATGGCCAGCAACAGCGCCTGGGCAATCGGCGGCAGGTAGACCCCGCCTATCTCGAAATCAATGGGCAAGGGCCGGCTCTCCTTCAGGGACAGGGTGTTGCAGGCGCTCACCGTGCCGTTCCAGGAACGAGACGACGATCAACAGCGCCACGCGCATGCGAAACACCGACCACACGTGTTCATGGCTGGCGACATGCAGGTCGTCGAGACCGTCGCCCAACGCGTGCAGTTCGACCAGCAACGGCTTGAGCTGCACATCCGGGCGGCCCACGACAAATCGCCCGGCTTGCCGCACCGCCGCCGTCAAACGACGGCTGAAGGTTTCCGACAGCAACGTATTGCCCTGCGCCTGCTGCCTGAGCTGATGCATCGCCACCCCCGCCGCCACGCAGGCCAGGCTGGTTTCGTACAACGCCTGCATGGCCCGGTCATTGGCCGCCGGCAGCAGCCCCAGCATCGTGGTCAACCGATCCACCATGCGGCTTTCGAACTCAAACTGTTGTTCGTCGGTGGCCGCCCCCTTCGTCAGGGCATAGACCTGCTCCCGCGCCTCGTTGTAGAAGCGACGAATCCGCAGCACCGGCCGGAACGGAAAGATCCAGGCATAGACCATGAGGGCGAGCATGGCCGCACTGACGTAGGCGCCCGCGAATTCGAACCATTGGATGGCCGAGTTCTGCCCGGTCCCGACGTTCTGCGGGCCGAGCATCAGGAAGCTCGACAGCCCCAGCCCCATGCCGATGCCGGCCGTCGCCGGGCTGGCGAGGCCGACCGCGATCACATAGAGCAACGGCGCCAGCAGCAACGCCAGCGGTTCGAAATCGCTGACCGCCGGCACCAGCATGAATTGGTAGAACGCCGACACCACGAGGGCCAGGCCCAACCCGCGGGCATAGCTCTGCGCGGCGATCAGAGGGCGCGGAAAGGTCGCCATCAGCGAACACAGGATCCCCACCAGAATCATTCCGCCGCGGGCACCGTCCCAGGCCGTCTCGATCCAGATCAGCCCCGCGATCATCAAGGCGCTGAAGGCCCGGATGGCGTTCATCGTGGCCAGCGTGAAATCCAGGTGCAGGGGGTTGGCCTGACCGCGGAACACGCAACTGGCCTCCCTTCCCTCCTGGATCGCGTCGCTCAGTTCCAGGATCTGTTCCAGTTGCTGCAACAGGCGCGCCTGTTCCCAGCGCAACGCCCAGGCCAGCGAACGCAGGGTCGCGCTCATGTCTTCGGTCAGTTGCTCGGCCTTATAGGCCAGTTCGTCGAACTGCTGTTGCAGGGTCACGAAGTGGTGACGCGCCTGGGCCGGCAGCGCACGCCCCTGCTGCGCCAGTTGGTCGAGAAAGGCCAGTTCCTCGGCGCGCAGACGCTGGATATCCGGCGGCAGTTCACCCTCCCAGCGCGCCGTGAGCAATTCGCGCTGGTGACGCAACGCGGTCAGGCGTGAGGTCAGCAGCATCAGTTGGTTGCCGAGCAGCAGCACCAGACCGTCTGCGCTGCGCAGTCTCGGGGCATCGAAATAGAGGTGGCGGCGCAACCCTTCCAGGGCACTGATCTCCCCCAGCAGGCGCATCTGCCGCTGCTGGAAGGCGGCCTCGTCCTCTTCGGTGCGCAGCACCGCCGCCGAATGCAGGGCCGCAAGCTTGATGACCTGATCGACCTTGTCGAAATAGCCCCGGGTGACCGCCTCGGGACGGGCCGTCAACAGGCTGACCACGCAGACGCAGGCCACCGCCAGCAAGGTTTCGGTGACGCGGGTGACCGCCAGCAGAAAGGTGCCGTCCTGATCCGGAATCGCCAGCAAGGCCACCACCACGGCGGTGTATCCGCTGAGCACGAAGGCCTGTGAACTGGTGTAGCGCAGCAGCGTACCGCCGGCGGTGCACAGGGCCAGCCACAGCGCCAGGGTGGCGATGAACGGCAAGGGCGCCTGGGGGAAGATCGCCATGATCAGCACCGCCACCACCGCGCCGAGCGTCGTGCCGATGACCTGGCCGAAGCTGCGGGCCAGGGCCATGCCGGCCAACGGCTGGCTGATGATGACCACCGCCATGATCGACCACTTGGGCTGGTCCAGATCGAACAGGAACGCCAGGTACAGCGTCAGCAGCCCGGCGGCGACGGTACGCAGGCCGAACAGCAGCACCGCCCGACCGGGATGGAGCACCGAATTGAAGTAATTGACCAAGGCTTGCATGGACACGCTCATCCAGACGACTCCTGCAAGCGTAGACACTGCATCGAAGGCTCGACAGGTAACGTGGTCGACACAGTCTGTAGGCCGATTCGTGCGAAGTGAAATGCCGGTCCGTCGGCATAAACGGCCACAGGGTTTGACTCATGGCGCGCACTGACCGAAGCTTGCCCCTCGCCCGTCTCCGGATCCCTGCATGCCACCGTCTCGCCGCTACCTGCTCATCAGCCTCGGTCTCGTGCTGGCGCTCGGCGTTGCCTGGCTGTCCCTGCGCAGCACCGCACCGGTCATCCCCGAAGCGATCAAGCACGGCTACAGCGAAGCCTTGTCCGCCGCCCGCGCCGGCAAGCCCGGCGCCGCCCGGGTGCTTTACCAGCAGTTGGCGCGTCCGGACCTGACGGTCAAGCGGCGCGTCTGGCTGCACGCCGAGCTGCCCAACTATCCGAGCCCCCAGGCGCTGAAGCTGGCGGATGCGGACCTTCAGAACGAGTCGCCGGACGTGCGGCTGGCGGCGATCAAGAGCATCGTCGGCCTGGTGCCCGGCGGCCAACGCAGCCTGTTGCTCGGCCCATTGCTGGACGACGAAGACCAGACGGTGCGCTTTGCGACGATCAACGCCCTGCTCGGCCTGACCCCGGACGAACTGGGCCTGTATTTCGCCCCGCTGCAGCAAGGCATCGACAGTTGGGAACAGGCCCTCAAGCTTGAGCCCGAAAGCGCCGACCGCTACGCGCAGCTGGCCCGCCTGCACCTGCACAATGCGGAACTGAAGCAGGCGCAGGAGGCGCTGGAGCAGACATTGCGCCTGGATCCGGCCAACCTGCCCGCGCTGGTGATGCAGATCGAAGTGCTGGACCGCCAGGGCCAGAGTGACGCGGCCCGGCAATTGCTGGCCAAACAGTTGAAGGCCCAGCCCGACTCCGCCTACCTGCAACATGCCCTGGGCCTGTGGCTGCTGCATCACGACCAACGCGAATACGCGCTGCTGGGCCTGTCCAGGGCGGTGGAGCTTGAGCCCGACAACAAGGATTACCGCTACGACCTGGCCACCACCCTGCACGGGGCCGAGGAACTGGAGGCGGCGCAGAAGCAGTTGCAGGAAGTCGTCCAGCGCCATCCCGCCGACCGCAAGGCCCGGGTGCTGCTGATCAGTTACTGGAAGGAAAGCGGCCAACTGCAGAACGTCCAGATCCTGCTGGCCCAGCTGGAGCAGATGAATCCGGACGACCCGTCGTTGCAGCAAGGGCTCTGAGCCCGCCGTCAGCCCTTACGCCAGCAGCTCGCGGATCTTTTCCTGCAGCACGTCCAGGTCGAACGGTTTTTCCAGGATCGGCGCCTTGCGCGTGATCGGGCTGTCGGTCTCGCGGATCTCCTGCGGGTAGCCGCTGATGAAGATCACCTTCAGGTCCGGCCTCAGCTTGACGGCCGGCTCTGCGATCTGCACGCCGTTGATGCCGCCGGGCAGACGGAAATCGCTGATCAGCAGGTCCAGATGCGGCTTGCTCGCCAGGATCTCGAAGGCCTGCTCGCCGTTTTCCGCCTCCAGGACGTGATAACCCTCGCCCCTCAGGTAGTCGGTGAGGATCATCAAGATAACGGGTTCGTCCTCGACGACGAGTACTACATCTTGTGCATCTGTGCTCATGGAAAGCCTTTGTTCGGTCAATAGCTGCTGAGTACGACCGTGCGGTCACTCAGAGGTTGCGTCCGGTTCGCCGTTTTCGCCCAGCGGCAGGCAGACGCGAAACAGCGCGCCTTCGTTGATCCGGCTCTGGACGGTGATCGAACCGCCATGGGCCGCGACGATCTGTTCGGAGATGAACAGCCCCAGGCCCAATCCGGCCACCACGGTCTTGGCCGACACCCTTTCGAACTGCTGGAAGATCCGCTTCTGGTTTTCCTCGCTGATGCCGATGCCGTGGTCGGCGACCTCGACCCGCGCCTCGTCGCCTTCGCGGTACACCCGCACCTGGATCGGGCTCTTGCCGCCGTAGCGCAAGGCGTTGGTCAACAGGTTGGAGACCACCTGCTCGATGCGGAACTCGTCCCAGTGCCCTTCCACCGGCTCCGGTGCGCTGAAGCTGACCTCGGTTTCCGCCGCTTCGATCTGCTGCGCGAAGTTCTGCAGCAGGTTGCCCACCAATTGCGCCAGGTCGAAACGGCTCGGCCGGATCGACAGCTTGCCGGTGCGGATGCGCGACACGTCGAGCATGTCTTCGATCAGGCGGATCAGGCTCTGGATCTGCCGCTCGTCGCGCTCGACCATGGCGTTCATCTTGTCCAGGGTGAACGCGGCGGCGTTGTCCCGGGCCAGGTGCATCTTGCGCAACTGCGTTTCGAGGATAAGGCCATTGAGCGGTGTGCGCACTTCATGGGCGACGATCGACATGAAGTCGTCGCGCATGCGCACCGCTTGCTGCAGTTCCGCCTGGGTGCTCTGCAACTGCTCCAGCAGCACCTGCTGTTCGCGCCGGCTCTGCTCCAGCGCTTCGAGCTGCTGCTTGAGGGCCTTGCTCTGGCGGTACAGGTCGACGAACACGTTGACCTTGCTCTTGACCGCCTGCACGTCCAGCGGCTTGTGCAGGAAATCCACCGCGCCGCTTTCGTAGCCCTTGAACGCGTAGTTCAGTTCACGGCCGGCGGCGCTGACGAAGATGATCGGGATGTTCTTGGTCTTTTCGGTGCTGCGCATCATCTCGGCCAGTTCAAAGCCGTTCATGCCGGGCATCTGCACGTCCAGGATGGCCATGGCGAATTCGTGCTGCAGCAGCAGCGACAACGCCTCGTCCGCCGACAACGCCTTGTGGACGATGCGGTCTTCGCGCTTGATCAGCGCTTCCAGGGCCAGCAGGTTTTCCGGCAGATCGTCGACGATCAGCAGTTTTGCCTGGATATTACTCAGCATGCGATTCGTTCCAGCTCGACAAGCAAACGGCTGATGCCGTGCAGGGGGAGAATGTGGTCGGGTTGATGAAGGCTCAGCGCGGCCAGGGGCATGGTGGCCACGTGTGCCTCCTGCGGATCCTGGACGACGGTCAGCCCGCCGTGGCGCTTGACCTGGGCCAGGCCCTGGGCGCCGTCGTGGTTGGCGCCAGTCAGCAGGACGGCGGCCAGCGCCGCGCCGTAGACGTCGGCGGCGGACTCGAACAGGTAATCGATGGAGGGCCGGGAATGGTGCACCCGGTCCTCCAGGCTCAGCGAAAGGCTGCGGTCCTGCTCCACCGACAGGTGATAGCCGGGCGTGGCGAAGTACACGGTGCCGGGGGCGATCTGCTGCTTGTCGATGGCTTCGACCGCCGGCAGCGACATCCGCCTGGCGAAGACTTCGGCCAGTTGGCTGCGCCGCTCTTCCGGCAGGTGCAGCACGACAATGATCGGCAGCCTGAACCCCTGGCGCAGCGGCGCCAGCAACGTCAGCAAGGCTTCGACGCCTCCGGCGGAAGCGCCCACCGCGATGGCCTCGATCCGGGGCAAGCCCGTGGCGCCGTTCATGATTTGCGGTAGATCCGTTCTTGTTTCACCAACGGGTCGAACCGGTTGGCGTAACTGGAGAAATCCAGCGTCTCTTTGCTGCCCAGCACCAGAAAGCCCCGGTGGCACAGCGACTCGTGGAACAGGCTGAAGGCCCGGTCCTGCAGCTTCTTGTTGAAATAGATCAGCACGTTGCGGCAAGAGATCAATTGGGTCTCGGAGAACACGCTGTCGGTCGCCAGGCTGTGGTCGGCGAACGTCACGTTCTCGCACAGGCTCTTGTCGAAGATCGCGTAGCCGTAGGCCGCCGTGTAGTAGTCGGCGAACGACCGCTGGCCGCCCGCCTGCTGATAGTTGGCGGTGTAGGCACGCACGTTTTCCATGGAGAAGATGCCCTGCTTGGCCTTGTCCAGCGAATGCGGATTGATGTCGGTCGCATAGATGATCGTGCGCTCCAGCAACCCTTCCTCACGCAGCAGGATCGCCATCGAATACACCTCTTCGCCGGTGCTGCACCCGGCGATCCAGATCTTGATCGACGGATAGGTCTTGAGCAGCGGCACCACTTCGCGCCGGATCGCGAGAAAGTGCGACGGGTCGCGGAACATCTCGCTGACCGGGATCGTCAGCAACTGCAGCAGCTGCATGAACGCGGTCGGGTCGTGCAGCACCTTTTCCTGCAGGGCGGAAATGGTGCTGCACTCGAACTGGCTCAGCGCGTGCAGCACCCGGCGCTTGATCGAAGCGCCGGAGTAATCGCGAAAATCATAGCTGTACTTGAGGTAGATAGCCTCGATCAACAGCCGAAGCTCAATCTCACTGTTGCGCTCGACTGAATAATGTCGTTCCACTAAATGCGTTCCATCTTCGGCAACCACACCCGAATCAACGAGAACAGGCGATCCAGGTCGATGGGCTTGGCCAGGTAGTCGTTGGCGCCCGCCTGCAGGCAGCGCTCCTGATCGTCCTTCATGGCCTTGGCCGTCACCGCGATGATCGGCAGCTTGCGCCAGCGCGGATCCTTGCGGATTTCCATGGTGGCTTCGAAGCCGTCCATTTCCGGCATCATCACGTCCATCAGCACCAGATCGATGTCCTCGATTTCATTGAGCCGTTCAATCGCTTCACGGCCGTTACGGCCGATCACCACCACGGCACCCTTGTGCTCCAGCGCGCTGGTCAGGGCGAAGATGTTGCGCACATCGTCGTCCACCAGCAGCACCTTGCGGCCCTCGAAGACCTTGTCGCGGCTGCGGGCGGTCTTGAGCATCTTCTGCCGCTCATGGGACAACTGCGATTCGACTTTGTGCAAAAAGAGTGTGACCTCATCCAGCAGGCGTTCCGGGGAGCGAGCGCCCTTGATGATGATCGAGCGCGAATACTTGCGCAGGTCGGCCTCTTCGTCGCGGGTCAGGTTGCGCCCGGTGTAGACGATCACCGGCGGGAACGAGCGGATGTCTTCGGTGGACATCCGCTTGAGCAGATCGTTGCCGAGCATGTCCGGCAGCTTCAGGTCGATGACCATGCAATCGAACACGGTGGTGCGCAGCAGCTCCAGCGCATCCTGGGCCAGCCCCACGGCGGTGATCTCGATGTCTTCGTCGCCGATCAGGCGGGCGATGCTTTCGCGCTGCAGGTCGTCGTCCTCGACCAGCAGCACGTGCTTGACCTTCTGCGTCAGCTTGGCTTCCAGGCGCGCGAACACGTCCTTGAGCTCGTCGCGGGTGGTCGGCTTGACCGCATAACCGATGGCGCCCATGTGCATCGCCGCTTCGACCCGGTCCTCGACCGAGATCACGTGCACCGGGATGTGCCGGGTTTCGGGGTGTTCCTTCAAGCGCTGCAGCACGGTCAGCCCCGAGTGATCCGGCAGGCGCATGTCCAGCAGGATCGCGTCCGGCAGGAACTCGCGGGCCAGGTCGTAGCCTTCGTCGGCGCCGTGGGCGACCAGGCAGCGGTAACCCAGTTCGTGGGCCAGGTCGTACAGGATGTTGGCGAAGTTCGGCTCATCCTCCACCACCAGGATGCTGCGGCTGTCGAACGGGGCCTTGTCGCGGTCGTCGTTGAACCGCGGCAGGTCCATCGACGGCGGTGACGCCGGCTCGGGCGCCGCCTCGGCCGGTTCGATGGAGACGGGATTGAAGTTTACCGGCACGGCCGGCGTCTCGCTGTTCTGGCGGTAGTGCTGCGGCACCACCAGGGTGAACACGCTGCCGCGACCCGGCGCGCTGCTGACGCTGATGAAGCCGCCGAGCAGGGCCGCCAGGTCGCGGGAGATCGACAGGCCGAGCCCGGTGCCGCCGTATTTGCGGTTGGTGGTGCCGTCGGCTTGGTGGAACGCCTCGAAGATGCTTTCCTGCTGGTTGGCCGCGATGCCGATCCCGGTGTCGCGGACGATGAACGCCACGCCGTCGTTCGGCTGGCCGGCGATGGTCAGGCTGACCGAGCCCTGCTCGGTGAACTTCACGGCGTTGGACAGCAGGTTCTTGACCACCTGCTCCAACCGCTGCCGGTCGGTGAACAGGGTCTGCGGCGCATCGGGCTGCACCACGACGTCGAACGCCAGGCGCTTGTCCGCCGCCAGCGGCTCGAACACCCCGCGCAGGCCCTCGGCCAGGCGCTCCACGCTGGTGCTGTCGGCCACCACTTCAAGCTTGCCGGCCTCGACCTTGGCGATGTCGAGGATGTCGTTGATCAGGTTGAGCAAGTCGTTGCCGGCCGAATAGATCGACTCGGCGAACTTGACCTGCTCGGCCGACAGGTTCTCCTGGGGGTTCTCCGCCAGCAGCTTGGCCAGGATCAGCGAGCTGTTCAGCGGCGTGCGCAGTTCGTGGGACATGTTGGCCAGGAACTCGGACTTGTACTTGCTGGAGCGCTGCAACTCTTCGGCGCGTTCTTCCAACTGCGCCTGGGCCTGGTTGAGTTCGGTGTTCTTCAGGTCCATGGCGTCGCGCTGCTCGGCCAGGATCTGGGTCTGCTCGGCGAGCTGTTCGTTGGTCTGCTCCAGCTCGACCTGCTGGGTCTCCAGATGCGCCTGGGACTCCTTGAGGATCCGTGACTGTTCCTCCAGCTCCTCGTTGGCAGTCTTGAGCTCTTCCTGCTGCACCTGCAGCTCTTCGTTGAGCTGCTGGGTCTCGGCGAGCACCTCCTGCAGGCGCTGACGGTAACGGGCCGCCTCGATGGAGATGCCGATGTTGCCGGCGATCAGCTCCAGCAGCTCGACGTCGCGCTCGTTGAGCGGGCGCAGGAAGCCCAGTTCGACCACACCGTTGACCCGGTCATCGTCGCTGGTCGGCACCACCAGCACGCTGCTCGGCACGCCCTCTCCCAGGCCCGAACTGACCTTGAAGTAGTCGGAGGGCACCGGTTCCAGACGGATCAGGCGCCCCTGCTGCGCGGCCTGGCCGACAATGCCTTCGTCGCTGTAGATCGATTGTTCCTGCGCTTCCTGGTCGCGGGAGAAGCCGTAGGTGGCCACACGCTTGAGGCCGCCGTGCTCTTCGCGCACATACAGCGCCGCCACCGCGACGCCCAAGTACTGGGCACAGAACTGCAGGATGTTGCGGCCCAACAGGTTGAGGGTGAGTTGCCCCAACACCTGCTCGGCCAGCTCCGACTGCCCGCTGCGCAGCCAGGCCTGCCGCTCCAGGCGCTGGGCGCTGGCCTGCTGGGCGTCGAGGTTGGCGCCGTAGTTCTGCGACAGGTTGAGCAAGTCCCGGCGGCCGACATAGGCCAGCAGGCCGCTGATGGCCGCGACGAACAGGATGTACAGGCTGATGCTCCAGATCGTGGTGCGGCGCACGTCTTCGTTGCGCGCGGTGCGCAATTGCTGCTCGGTGTCGATCACGTCCTCGAACTGCTTGCGGATCTCGTCGGTCAGGCGCTTGCCGCGCCCGGCCTTGACGGCGGCGCGGTAGTCGCCGCTGCTGCGCTGCAGGTCGATCATCGATTGCGCGTAGGTCGCCCACTCGGCCTGCAACGCTTGCAGGCGGCGTATGCGGTCGGTCTGCACCGGGTTGTCGGCGGTGAGTTCGAGCAAGGTGCCGAGCGCCACGGCGATCCGCGGCTTGGCCGTCTCGTAGGGATCCAGGAAGTGCTCGTCGCCGCTGAGCAGGAAGCCGCGCATCCCGGTCTCCAGGTCGACCGTGAGCTTCACCGCTTCATTGGCGTTGTTGATCACCCGGTCGGTGTGCTCCACCCACTTGATCACCGAGAGCAGATACGTGATCAGCACCACGAAGAACACCGCGCTGAGCGCGCCGACCGCCAGCGGCAGGCTGACGTTGCGGGTCAGGAGTTTACGGAACCGTAGTTCATCGACCGAAGACGTAGAGGTCATTGGACAGCCTTGTCGAACTGTTGAAATTCAGGGAGTTTGCCCGAAAACGGCAACATGGATCCATTTTTCTCTCAGCTTTAGCAGCAATTGTCCCGGTTTGCCTGCGCGATTTCGCAAATCAGCCGTTATCCTTGACGGCCGACCCGCATTCGCACCTTTTTGAGCGATGCCGGGGAACTTGTGGCATTGCGCCATTTACTCATGCTAAAGCGCGGTTGTTTCGCAAGACCGCGCTCCCCTGTCCAGTCCTTGAGAGCTTAGATTATGCCCACCATCCTAGTAGTAGAAGACGACGCCATCGTGCGCATGCTGATCGTCGATGTGTTGGCGGAACTGGACTTCCGCGTGGAGGAAGCGGACGGCGGCGAGCAGGCGCTGGACATCCTCCAGGATCCCGGCCGCCGGGTGGACCTGATGATGACCGACGTCGGCCTGCCGGACATGGACGGCCGGATCCTCGCGGAGCAGGCCCGTCTGCTGCGCCCTGACTTGCCGATCCTGTTCGCCAGCGGCTACGCCGAGACCCTCGAAGTGCCGCCCGACATGCACGTCATCGGCAAGCCGTTTTCCATCGATCAACTGCGGGACAAGATCAAGTCGATTCTCCCGGACACCTGCCGGGAACGACTCCCGGACAGCCTCAATCCCGGTTGATCGGCGCTTCTTTCTCATGTTCGGGAAGCAATGCCTCGGCCCCCTCTCCAACCTGCTTGCCGATCTCGCGGCCCAACCCTTTTCCCGGCTCGCCGCTGGCCTCGATCGCCAATCGCAGGGCTGAGGGGTTGGGTATGAACCTGCCGGCGCTGTCGTAGGCGCCGAGAATCAGGCGCGGCGAAATGTCGACGGCGTAGTTGATTTCCAGAGGCGGCAGCTGCCTCAGGCCCGATTCGGGACGGAACATCAGTTCAGTGTTGGCGTACAGATGAAAGCCTTCCAACTGCCTGGCGTCGATGAAGTAGGTGAAGCCGCCCTTGGCGCCACCGTAGACATAGGCGCCCGCACCGTCCTTTTTGTAGAACGCGGACGTGGAGATGCCGGCGCCGTCCGGCGCCAGGGCATCGTGCGCCCCGCCGTAGCCGCCCTTGAACCCGTTGACCTGATTCAGATCGGTGATGACCGTGCGCTGCCGGAAGCCTTCCTTGAACACCACGGACGTGTCACGTGTGTCGCCCCTGAAGGTGAACCCTTGATAGACAAAGCCTTTTTCCGGCCCCGCGTACCGCACCAGTTGCGTGTCCGAGGCGATTGTCTGGGCGACGCCGGGTCCGCCCGCCAGCTCATGGAGTCGACCTGCTACCAAGGCGCCTTTCGCCGACTCCGGTATTTCCTTGCCTACGGTACTGGCCAATTGATGAGAGATGCTGCCCGATGGCCGACGCAACGATGAAGGGTGATTGATCAGGTTCATTGCCTGGACGACGCGCTGCCCCAATCGTTTCTTGGTTGCCACCGACAACGCCTTGCCGAGCAGCCGTTCCCCGATCGGGCCGGCGAGTTCCGCCAGCGCGCCGATTGCGGCGGCGATGCGCAGCCGGTCTGTTTCGGCGGGGTCATCGGAGATTTCCGCGCGGATCAGGTCCGTCGCCGAGGCGCCCAGCCCCAGCAACATGGAAGCCAGGATCTTCAAGGAGGCCGACGCGAGCACCCCGCTCCCGCCCCACGGCAATGATGCGGCGAACGCCAGACATTGCAGCAGATAACCGGTTGCTTCCAGGGCCGTGTCGGTGAGCCGCTCCTCGGCGGTCGAGACCAGCGTGTCGATGTCAGCCAGCGCTCGGTCGATCTGCAAGGTCAAGAGGGTATCGGCGATGTCATTGCTGGCGAAGAAGGCGATTTGCCGACGCACCGGGCGCGTAGCGAACAGAGGGAACTCCAGACCGCGATACTTGAAGTCACGGACATGGGGCTTTTGCTGCTCACTGAGCGGCACCCGCTTGAGCAGCCTTTTCTGCAGATCCGGGTTGTTTTCCACGAACCTCCCTCTTTCGTCGGGCCCCTCCGGATACTCGATCGCTGCCTTGTCCTCTCCCAAAAAGAAGAGAATGCCCCGGCTCAGGTTGTTGGCGCCGATGAAAACGGCGTTATCGACCTTGAGCTCCGGGCGGCTGTGCAGAATCATCGTGCGTGCAGGCACCAGCCCCCTGAGGTAGTCGAAGGCCAGTTGCCGGTCCTCCATGTCCCGGGACTCGTCCTTGATGAACCGGATGACCAGATCGTGCAGCTCCGCCCTTTTCAGAAGCTTGCCGAACAGCTTGGCCGACTTGGGCTTCAGGCCATCGGTGAGATGATCCTTGAAGCCACGCTGATAATCCGCATCGGTGAACGCCTGAACCAGATCCCGAGGATACGACGAGGGCCAGAGTATCTGTTTGTATCCCACGTCCTTGAGCACTCGCAGGTGGTGATCCGTGCAGATCTCCGCCAGGGTGAACGGCTTGGTGACCCACTGCTTCGCCGGCGCCTCTCCGTTGCGCCAGTCACTGGGCCTGACCGATTCATTGGCCACGTACTTGATGCCGATGGTGGCGTCATGGGTGATCTGCGCCAGAAGCTTCTGCGACGTCACATGCCGACGCGCCGTCTTTTCGATCTGCGCCCGAATGAAGAGGATCGGATCGAACGTCCCGGGATCCATCATGGCGGCGCAACCTGCGGCAATTTCACTGCTCAACGCCTTGAGGTCGATGCCGTCGACGATTTCGTCGGATGTATCCTTTGCGGTGGTCAAGGCCCCCGTCCGCGGCAACCGGTTGTCGGAACTGGTGCCCAGAGGATCCAGCAATACAGACAAAGAGGGGTTCTCAACACTGGCATCCGCCAGATCAAATACAGGTAACTTCATGCAATAGCTCTTATTCATTGAAAATGTCGAATACATGCACTCGCAGATAAATCGCGTCGCGCCAAAAAAACACTACTCGACATTCAAGAACGCCCACACTCATCAAATGTTGAATATGTTTTCCTCGTCACCAGCAGAGACAAACAATACACAAACTTACAACTCACCCACGAACAGCAATAACGCATCGACCGAAAGTTGACGTGAGTTTCCAACGTTTGAAGCAGTCCCGCCGTTCCATGAGTTCCGGGATCCATCCAGAGTCGGCTGTGGTTTAATGACGCGCTTATTCGCACCCACCTGCCTCAAGGAATGCCCGTCCATGCATCAATCCCGCACCACTCAGGTTCTGGTCATAGGCTATGTCTGGCCCGAACCCCGTTCCTCGGCGGCCAGCGGGCATGTCATGCAGATCCTCGAGGCATTCCTGCAAGAAGGCTGGGACATCACCTTCGCCAGCCCCGCCGGCCCCGGCGAACACAAGGCGGACCTCACGGCCATGGGCATCCGCGAGGTGCCGATCGAACTCAACAGCGAAAGCTTCGATACGTTCGTCCGTGAACTGGCGCCGGACATTGTCCTGTTCGACCAGTTCATGATGGAGGAGCAGTTCGGCTGGCGCGTCGAGAAGCAGTGCCCGGACGCTCTGCGGATGCTGGAGACCTCCGACCTGCAAAGCCTGCGTCACGCCCGCCATCAGCGCCTCAAGGAGCGTTTGAAGGCCAGCGACGACGCCAACGATTTCACCGGACTGTTCGCGCCGGCCCTGCGCGAGGAGTTCGAACGGATGGCCGATACCGATCTGGCCCGCCGTGAGATCGCCGCGCTGTACCGCTGCGATCTGAACCTGATGGTGTCCGAGGTTGAGATCGAGTTGCTGGTGGAACAGTTCCACCTGCCGCGGGAGGCGGTGCACTGGTGCCCGTTGATGGTGGACGCACCCGCCGAACCGGCAAGACCGTTCGGCGAGCGGGCGCACTTCCTGAGCATCGGCAACTTTCGCCACGCACCGAACTGGGATGCGGTGCTCTGGATGAAAAACACGCTCTGGCCGCTCATCCGCGCCCGGTTGCCGAGCGCTCAACTGCATGTCTACGGGGCCTACACCCCGCCGAAAGCGACCGCGCTGCACAATGCGGCGCAGGGCTTTCATGTCATGAACTGGGCCGAGGATGCCTTGCAGGTCATGTCCGCCGCCCGGGTCTGCCTGGCGCCGCTGCGCTTCGGCGCCGGCATCAAGGGCAAACTGGTGGACGCCATGCTTTGCGGCACGCCGAGCGTGACGACCCCGATCGGCGCCGAGGCCATGCATCGCGAACGTCCCTGGCCCGGCGCCATTGCCTGCACCGCTGAGGATCTTGCCGAGCAGGCGGTGCAACTCTATTCGGATGAGTCACGCTGGCAGAACGCTCAGGCACACGGCAACACGCTACTGGCGGAACATTACCGGCGCTCGACGCATGCGGCCGCACTGATCGAGAAGATCGCTCAATGCCGGCAAAACCTGGCAAAACTAAGAAGTCACAATTTCATTGGCGGCATGTTGCGTCATCACACATTGAAGAGCACCCAGTACATGGCGCAATGGATCGAAGAAAAGAACCGCAACAAGTTACATGCCGAACAATAAGCCAACAACTTGAATCAACAACTCAATTGGCATGCCTCCCCAACCAACTTATAAATCCCTGCAAGCGCCGAAAGACAAATCGGCGCATTCATCAAACCATGAATTGCAGGAGTCGCTTCATGAGCCCCCCCTACACAAACAACGCCTGGATGGCGGCCACCCCCCGCCTCGACATTCTGTCGCTCAATGAACTTTCGCTGCCCGGCACCCACAATGCCGGCAGTGACTGGAGGGCTTCCTACCCATTCTTCGGCCCGCCCGCCCACTGGCTGGCGTGCCAGCACGACAGGTTCTACCGGCAACTGCACAACGGCGCGCGGGTGCTGGACATTCGCCTGATGGCCGACAGCAAGGAGTCGGGCCTTGAGCGGTTCCGAATCCACCACAATGGCTTCCCCAACTCTCGCCGGCTCGGCGACCTGATCACTGACGTCAAAAACTTTCTGAACGAAAACCCGGATGAGTTCGTCATCCTGGACTTTCACAAGACCGATGGCGACAGCTTCGACTATGCGTACTTCAACAAGATGATGATCCAGTTGCTGGGTCATCGGTTGATTCCGGCCACTAACGCCAACCTCAGCCTGGGCACCCTGAAACGCCTCAGCGACAAACAACGCGTGCTGGCCGCGGTCCGCCGGCATCCGGACATCGACCATTCCGTGTTCATTGATGAAATCCGCCACGAATGGAGCGGAAGCGGCACCACCAACACCCAGGAACTGTATCAGCACATCACCAACGTGCTGCGCAATCCGCCCGGCAACTGGCGCCCCTGGTCCTTGTCCGCCACCAGCTACAGCGCGCTGGGCGGGCCGGTGGACATCCATGACAAGCTCAACGAATGGTTCGACCCGGACACCAGCGACTGGGCCCGGCAGTGCAACATCATCAATGTCGATTTCATCGAGGAAACGAGGATCGTCGACTATTGCCGGACGATGAACCTGATCAAGGCCGACCAGCGCCAGCGGCAGTTTGCGCGCGAGCGCGCTGGCGCAACCGCTGTCTGACGGGGCATGATCCGCGGGCAATGACCACAAAGGCGTCCAGCCATGACCCGAACCGCTCGCGTGACCGACCCTTCCTATGAGCTGATGGATGACCACAACGGGTTGTCCATCATCTACCGCCAGCACGGGTTCCCGTGTCCGCTGGTGCGCTGGCACTTTCACAAGGAATACGAGCTGCACCTGATCGTCGCCAGTTCGGGCAAGGTGTTCATCGGCGACTACATCGGCAACTTCCACCCCCAGACCCTGTTCCTCACCGGACCCAACCTGCCGCACAACTGGATCAGCCAGGTCGCCGAGGACGAGGTGGTTGAGAAGCGCGACATGCTGGTCAACTTCACCGACGAGCTGTTCGAAAGCGGCTTTCAGGTGTTCGCCGAACTCAAGAGCCTCACCCCGTTGCTGGAACGGGCGCAGTACGGCATCGAGTTCCGCTGCCCGCACACGATCCGCCAGGCCATGCCGCTGATGCAGAAGATCGCCGACAGCCGCGGCACCACCCGCCTCGGCCATTTCTTCATCTTGATGGAGCTGCTGGCGACCTGCGACGACTATCAGCTGCTGTCCGGCGCCACCACCCCGCAACTGGCGGACGAGCACAACATCGACCGCACCAACCGCGCCGTGGACTACATCTTCGCCCACTACGCCCGGGAACTGACGCTGGAGGAAGTCGCCGACCACCTGGGCCTCAAGCCGACCTACTTCAGCCGGGTGTTCAAGCAGGCCACGGGGCGCAACTTCATCGAGTTCGTCAATCGGCTGCGGATCAGCAAGTCCTGCGAACTGCTGGCCGACGGCGACAAACCGGTGACCGAGGTGTGCTTCGAGTCGGGCTTCAACAACATCTCCAACTTCAACCGGCGCTTCCAGCAGCTCAAGGGCATGACGCCTTCGCACTACCGCCGGCTGGTGGTGCAGCGCCTGACCGAGCAGAACCTGGGCTGATTCCCGCAGGTTCAATCTTTGGCGCATCCCGGCCTCAACCGCCAGTGCAAAAAAGTATCGGTCAGAGTGCTAGGGATGATTTGTCTGCCCTGCGTTTGAAGGTTGTAATCAGTGCACATTCTTCCTGCCTTCGGAAGACACAAAAACAATAACCGTCCTTCTGCCGCCCGCCGGGCGCAGAAAAGGAGTGCACGATGCAACCCACCGCAAAAGCCCTGCTGGCCCTCACCTGCCTGACCCTGAGCGGCGTCAGCCTCGGCGCCCAGACCCTCACCATCGCCACCGTCAACAACAGCGACATGATCCGCATGCAGCGGCTGTCGAAAACCTTCGAGGCCGAGCACCCGGACATCAAGCTCAATTGGGTGGTGCTGGAGGAAAACGTCCTGCGCCAACGCCTGACCACCGACATCGCCACTCAGGGTGGCCAGTTCGACGTGTTGACCATCGGCATGTACGAAGCCGCACTCTGGGGGGCCAAGGGCTGGCTGGAGCCGATGAAGGACCTGCCGGCCAGCTACGCCCTCGACGATGTGTTCCCGTCGGTGCGCGAGGGGCTGTCGGTCAAGGGTTCGCTGTACGCCTTGCCGTTCTACGCCGAAAGCTCGATGACCTACTACCGCACCGACCTGTTCAAGGACGCCGGCCTGACCATGCCCGAACGCCCGACCTGGGAGCAGATCGCCGAGTTCGCCGGCAAGCTCAACCACCCGGACAAGGAACAGTACGGCCTGTGCCTGCGGGGCAAGGCCGGCTGGGGCGAGAACATCGCGTTGATCACCACCGTCGCCAACGCCTACGGCGCGCGCTGGTTCGATGAGCAGTGGAAGCCCGAATTCAGCGGCCCGGAATGGAAGAACGCGCTGAACTTCTACGTCGACACCATGAAGAAATCCGGCCCGCCGGGGGCCTCCAGCAACGGCTTCAACGAGAACCTGGCGCTGTTCAACAGCGGCAAATGCGCGATCTGGGTCGACGCCAGCGTCGCCGGCTCGTTCGTCACCGACAAGTCCCAGAGCAAGGTGGCCGACCACGTCGGCTTCACGTTTGCGCCGCACCAGGTCACCGACAAGGGTTCGGCGTGGCTGTATTCCTGGGCGCTGGCGATCCCGACCAGTTCCAAGGCCAAGGACGCGGCCAAGGCCTTCAGCGCCTGGGCCACCTCCAAGGAGTACGGCGCGCTGGTCGCCGAGAAGGACGGGATCGCCAATGTGCCGCCGGGCACCCGCGCCTCCACCTACAGCGACGCCTACATGAGCGCCGCGCCGTTCGCCAAGGTCACGCTGGAGTCGCTCAAGGCCGCCGATCCCGGCAAGCCGACCCTCAAGCCGGTGCCGTACATCGGCATCCAGTTGGTGACCATCCCTGAGTTCCAGGCCGTGGGCACCCAGGTCGGCAAGCTGTTCTCGGCGGCGCTGATCGGCCAGAGCACGGTCGACCAGGCGCTGGCCGCCGCCCAGCAAACCACCGAACGCGAAATGAAGCGCGCCGGGTATCCCAAATAGCCCGCGCCACCCGTTTCTGCCTCCTGTGGGAGCAACTGTCTTGCCCGGCGGACTGACGCCATCGCCGGCAGGCCGGCTCCCACAAGATTCTCCATAGGTCTGTATGACTCGGTTCCCGATGCCATGAATACTTCAACCGCCAAAGCCCATCTCGAGCTGTCCCGCCCCACGCGCAAACCGCGGGTGGCCAACCCCGGCTGGTTCCTCGTCAGCCCGTCGGTGGCCCTGTTGCTGCTGTGGATGATCGTGCCGCTGGGCATGACCCTGTACTTTTCGATGATCCGCTACAACCTGCTCTACCCCGGTGAAAACGAATTCACGGGGCTGGAGAACTTCACCTACTTCCTGACCGATTCGGGCTTCATGCCGGGCGCCGCCAACACGCTGTTGCTGGTGGGCAGCGTGCTGCTGATCAGCGTGGTGTTCGGCGTGCTGATCAGCGCCCTGCTGGAGGCCAGCGAGTTCTTCGGCCGGGGCCTGGTGCGGGTGCTGCTGATCTCGCCGTTCTTCATCATGCCCACGGTCGGCGCACTGATCTGGAAGAACCTGATCTTCCACCCGGTGTCCGGGATCCTCGCTTACATCTGGAAGCTGTTCGGCGCGCAGCCGGTGGATTGGCTGGCCCACTACCCGCTGCTGTCGATCATCATCATTGTCTCGTGGCAATGGCTGCCCTTCGCGATCCTGATCCTGATGACCGCCATGCAGTCCCTGGACCAGGAACAGAAGGAAGCCGCCCGCCTGGACGGCGCCGGCCCCGTCGCGATCTTCTGGCACCTGACCCTGCCGCACCTGGCGCGGCCGATCGCGGTGGTGGTGATGATCGAGACCATTTTCCTGCTGTCGGTGTTCGCCGAGATCTTCACCACCACCAACGGCGGCCCCGGCTACGCCTCGACCAACCTCGCCTACCTGATCTACAACCAGGCGCTGGTGCAGTTCGACGTCGGCATGGCCTCGGCGGGCGGCCTGATCGCCGTGGTCATCGCCAACATCGCCGCGATCGTCCTGGTGCGGATGATCGGCAAAAACCTGACCGACAACGCCTGAGGCCCGCCATGACCCTACAACAGTCCCGTCGCCTGCAAAGCCTGCTGCTCGGCACCCTGGCCTGGGCCATCGCCATCGTGATTTTCTTCCCGATCCTCTGGATGGCGCTGACCAGCTTCAAGACCGAAATCGACGCGTTCGCCACGCCGCCGCAGTTCCTCTTCAGCCCGACCCTGGAGAACTACCTGCACATCAACGAGCGCAGCGACTACTTCAGCTTCGCCTGGAACTCGGTGGTGATCTCGTTCAGCGCCACCGCCCTGTGCCTGCTGATCGCGGTGCCGGCGGCCTACTCCATGGCGTTCTACGAGACCCAGCGCACCAAGGGCACGCTGCTGTGGATGCTCTCCACCAAGATGCTGCCGCCGGTGGGCGTGCTGATGCCGGTCTACCTGCTGGCCAAGAGCTTCGGCCTGCTCGACACGCGGATCGCGCTGATCGCCATCTACACCCTGATCAACCTGCCGATCGTGATCTGGATGGTTTACACCTACTTCAAGGACATCCCCCGGGACATCCTCGAAGCCGCGCGCCTGGACGGCGCCACCCTGCCCCAGGAAATGCTCCGCGTGCTGCTGCCCATCGCCAAGGGCGGCCTGGCCTCCACCGTGCTGCTGTCGCTGATCCTGTGCTGGAACGAAGCGTTCTGGTCGCTGAACCTGACCTCCTCGAAAGCCGCGCCGCTGACCGCGCTGATCGCCTCCTATTCCAGCCCCGAAGGGCTGTTCTGGGCCAAGTTGTCGGCGGTCTCGACCCTGGCCTGCGCGCCGATCCTGATCTTCGGCTGGATCAGCCAGAAGCAGTTGGTGCGCGGCCTGTCGTTCGGCGCCGTGAAATGAATCCGGCCCCTACCCACTTCCACACAAAAGCCAAGACATAGCGGAGGCCCATCCTCATGGCCAACCTGAAAATCAAGAATCTGCAAAAAGGCTTCGAAGGCTTTTCCATCATCAAGGGCATCGACCTTGAAGTGAACGACCGCGAGTTCGTGGTGTTCGTCGGCCCGTCGGGCTGCGGCAAGTCCACCCTGCTGCGGCTGATCGCCGGCCTTGAAGAGGTCAGCGGCGGCACCCTCGAACTGGACGGGCGCGACATCACCGAAGTCAGCCCGGCCAAGCGCGACCTGGCGATGGTGTTCCAGACCTACGCCCTGTACCCGCACATGAGCGTGCGCAAGAACATGTCGTTCGCCCTGGATCTGGCCGGCGTGCCGAAGGCCGAAGTCGAGAAGAAAGTCGCCGAGGCGGCGCGCATCCTCGAACTGGGGCCGATGCTGGAGCGCAAGCCCAAGCAACTCTCCGGCGGCCAGCGCCAGCGTGTGGCCATCGGCCGGGCCATCGTGCGCAACCCGAAGATCTTCCTGTTCGACGAGCCGCTGTCCAACCTCGACGCCGCCCTGCGCGTGCAGATGCGCCTGGAGCTGCTGCGCCTGCACAAGGACCTGAAGGCCACGATGATCTACGTGACCCACGATCAGGTCGAAGCCATGACCATGGCCGACAAGGTCGTGGTGCTCAACGGCGGCAGGATCGAACAGGTCGGCTCGCCGCTGGACCTGTACCACCATCCGGTCAACCTGTTCGTCGCCGGTTTCCTCGGCACACCGAAGATGGGTTTCCTCAAGGGCACGGTGGCGCGCATCGATGCGCAGGGCTGCGAAGTCTCGCTGGACGCCGGCACCCGCATCAGCCTGCCGCTCGATGCCGCCAACCTGAGCGTGGGCGGCGCCGTGACCCTGGGCATCCGCCCCGAGCACCTGGAGCTGGCCCAGCCCGGCGACTGCACCCTGACCGTCACCGCCGACGTCAGCGAACGCCTGGGCAGCGACACCTATTGCCATGTCCGCACGGCCTCCGGCGAACCCCTCACCCTGCGGGTGCGCGGCGACCTGGCCAGCCGTTACGGCGAGACCCTGAACCTGCACCTGAACGCCAGCCACTGCCACCTGTTCGACGCCGACGGCGTGGCGCTCACCCGCGCCCTGCGCGCGGCCGCCTGACTGCGAGACCGATCCGATGAAACTCAACCGCCAGAACCTCAACCGCCTCGCCGCCGACGTGAACGTGCCGGCCTACGGCCTCGGCGACCTGCGCCAGGGCATCGCCCACATCGGCGTCGGCGGCTTCCACCGCGCCCATCAGGCGTATTACACCGATGCGCTGATGAACGCCGGGCAAGCGCTGGACTGGGCCATCTGCGGCATCGGCCTGCGCGCCGAAGACCGCCGCGCCCGCGATGACCTCAAGGAGCAGGACTACCTGTTCACCCTGTTCGAACTCGGCGACGGCGACGACACGCAGGTGCGCGTCATCGGCGCGATCCGCGACATGCTCCTGGCCGAAGATGGCGCGCAAGCCCTGATCGCCCGACTGGCCGATCCGCAGATCCGCATCGTCTCGCTGACCATCACCGAAGGCGGCTATTGCATCGACGACAGCAGCGGCGAGTTCATGGCGCACCTGCCTTCGATCCAGCACGACCTGGCGAATCCGCAACAGCCGACGACCGTGTTCGGCTTCCTCTGCGCGGCGCTGGCCCGGCGGCGCGCGGCGGGTACGGCGGCGTTCACCGTGATGTCCTGCGATAACCTGCCGCACAACGGCGCGGTCACCCGCAAGGCGTTGCTGGCCTATGCGGCGCTGCATGACGCAGGGCTGCACGACTGGATCGCCGCTCACGTCAGCTTCCCCAACGCCATGGTCGATCGCATCACGCCCATGACCAGCACCGCGCACCGTCTGCAACTGGCGGACAAGCACGCGGTGGACGACGCCTGGCCGGTGGTCTGCGAGCCCTTCGTGCAATGGGTGCTGGAGGACAAGTTCGTCAACGGCCGCCCGGCCTGGGAACAGGTCGGCGTGCAGTTCACCGACGACGTCACGCCCTATGAAGAAATGAAGATCAAGCTGCTCAACGGCAGTCACCTGGCCCTGACCTACCTGGGGTTCCTCAAGGGCTACCGCTTCGTGCACGAGACCATGGCCGATCCGTTGTTCGTGCGCTACATGCGCGCCTACATGGACCTGGACGTCACTCCGCAACTGGCGCCGGTGCCGGGCATCGACCTGGGCGAATACAAGGACACGCTGGTGGCGCGGTTCTCCAACCGGGCGATTGCCGACCAACTGGAGCGGGTGTGTTCGGACGGCTCGTCGAAGCTGCCCAAGTTCACCGTGCCGACCCTCAACCGCTTGATCGCCGACGGCCGGGAGACCCAACGGGCGGCGCTGGTGGTGGCGGCGTGGGCGATGTACCTCAAAGGGGTTGACGAGCAAGGCCGGACCTACTCGATACCCGATCCCCGGGCGGCGTTCTGCCAGGCGCTGGTGGCCGATGACCGGTTGATCGCCGAACGGCTGTTGGGCGTGGAGGAGATCTTCGGCCCGGCGGTCGCCCAATCGCCTGAGTTCGTGGCGGCGTTCCAGTGGTGCTGCGACAGCTTGCGGGAGGTGGGGGTTTCGCGGACGCTGGAGCGGGTGTTGGGTTGAGTCTTGCGGTGCGGCGACTGACGTCATCGCGGGCAAGCCCGCTCCCACAGTGTTCTGCGGCGACCATAGCATCTGCATTCACCTAAGATCCCTGTGGGAGCCAGCCTGCTGGCGAAAGCTTCGGCCCAAGTAGCGCGCAGTTGCTCCCGCACCATTCTGAAGTGAACGCTGACTCTGCATTCGCAGCAAATCCCTGTGGGAGCTGCGGTGCGACGATTCGACTTGCCAGCGATGGCGTCAGCCCAGGCACCGCAGGGCATGATCAACACAATGGCTCCCACACCCTGAGGATCTTCCCGTGACCCACCCGCAACTTTTCCTCGGCATCGACTGCGGCACCCAGGGCACCAAGGCCCTCATCCTCGACGCCGCCAGCGGCGCCGTGCTGGGCCAGGGCGCCACCGGACACACAATGATCAGCGGCGCCAACGGCCGCCGCGAGCAAGACACCGGCCAATGGCTGGACGCCTTCGCCCAAGCCACCCGCCAGGCGTTGCGGGCGGCCGGCGTGGACGGCCAGGCGATCCTCGGCATCGGCGTCTCCGGCCAACAGCACGGCCTGGTGTTGCTGGACGACACCGGCCAGCCGCTGCGCCCGGCCAAGCTGTGGTGCGACACCGAAACCACGGCGGAAAACGACCGCCTGCTCGCCCACCTGGGCGGCGAACAGGGTTCGCTGGAACGCCTGGGCCTCGTCATCGCGCCGGGCTACACCGTGTCGAAACTGTTGTGGACCTGCGAGCAGCACCCGGCCGTGTTCTCACGCATCGCCCGGATCCTGCTGCCCCACGATTACCTCAACTTCTGGCTCACCGGCCGCGCCTGCAGCGAGTACGGCGACGCGTCCGGCACCGGCTACTTCAACGTGCGCACCCGGCAATGGGACCTGCAATTGCTGCGCGACATCGACCCCAGCGGTCGCCTGCAAGCGGCGCTGCCGGAACTGATCGACGCCCATCAACCGGTCGGCACGATCCTGCCGGCAATCGCCGAGCATCTGGGCATCAACCCCAACGCCCTCGTGTCCAGCGGCGGCGGCGACAACATGATGGGCGCCATCGGCACCGGCAACATCCGGCCCGGGACGATCACCATGAGCCTCGGCTCCTCCGGCACGGTCTGCGCCTACGCCGACCAGCCGCAGGTCAGCCCGGACGCTTCGGTCGCCACGTTCTGCTCCTCCAGCGGCGGTTGGCTGCCGCTGATCTGCACCATGAACCTGACCAACGCCACCGGCGCCATCCGTGAACTGCTCGGCCTCGACCTCGAACGGTTCAACGCCCTCGTGGCCCAGGCCCCCATCGGCGCGGACGGCGTGAGCCTGCTGCCGTTCTTCAACGGCGAGCGCGTGCCCGCCCTGCCCCACGCCACCGGCAGCCTGCACGGCCTGACCCTGGACAACCTGACGCCGGCCAACCTGTGCCGGGCCGTCGTCGAAGGCACCACCTTCGGTTTGCGCTACGGACTGGATCTGCTGCGCCGCAATGGTTTACAAAGCCGCAGCATTTGCCTGATCGGCGGCGGATCGAACAGCGCCGTGTGGCGGCAGGTCGTCGCCGACATCATGGACACCCCGGTGATCTGCCCCGAACACAGCGAAGCCGCCGCCCTGGGCGCAGCGATCCAGGCGGCGTGGTGCGCCTCGTGGAGCAACGGCCGCGAGCAGTCGCTGGCGGACTTGTGCGAGCGCTGCGTGACCTTCGACCCAAACAGTGAAACCCTACCGGTCGCCGCCAACGTCGCGGCGTTCCAACAGGCCTATGAACGCTATCGACAGCATGTCGCAACCTTATAGAGAGCAAACAACTATGTACCTGGTGTGTGGCGAAGCGCTGTTCGATTTCTTCAGCGAAGACGATGCCGGCGGGCAGGCATCGAAAGTCAATTTCAAGGCGATTGCCGGTGGCTCGCCGTTCAACGTGGCGGTGGGCTTGCGCCGACTCGGCGTGGACTCGGCGCTGTTCGCCGGGCTGTCCACCGACTACCTCGGCAGGCGCTTGCGGCAGGTGCTGCAGGACGAAGGCGTACGCCCGGATTATCTGGTGGATTTCGCCGCGCCGACCACACTGGCCATGGTCGCGGTGGGCGCCAATGGCTCGCCGCATTACAGCTTCCGTGGCGAAGGCTGCGCGGACCGGCAACTGAGCCTGGCCCACCTGCCGACGCTCGGCCCCCAAGTGCGCGGGCTGCACATCGGCTCGTTCTCGCTGGTGGTGCAGCCGGTGGCCGACACCCTGCTCGCGCTGGTGCAGCGCGAAAGCGGCCGACGCCTGATCACCCTCGACCCCAACGTGCGCCTCAATCCCGAGCCGAACATCGACCTGTGGCGCAAGCGGATCGCGACGCTGGTGCAGTACGCCGACCTGATCAAGGTCAGCGACGAGGATCTGCGCCTGCTCTATCCGGAGCAGGATCCGCAGCAGGTGATCGAAGGCTGGCTCACGCACCGTTGCCAGGTGGTGTTCCTCACCCGGGGCGGTGAAGGCGCGACGGTGTTCAGCCGTGCCCACGGTTCATGGTCGGTGCCGGCGAGTCCGGTGCAGATCGCCGATACCGTCGGCGCAGGCGATACCTTCCAGGCCGCGTTGATCACCTGGCTGACCGGACATGAACTGGATTCGGTGGACGGCGTACGGCATCTGCAACGCGACCAGATCGACGCCATGCTCAGGTTTGCCGTACAGGCAGCCGCCCTGACGTGCAGCAAGACCGGTCCAGATTTGCCTTATCGCCATCAGTTGACCTGACCGCGTAGACTGGCGCCCTTTTTTTCACGACGGGATGACGGCTTTTGAATTCGGGGCGCACGGCTGGACTTTTGGTATTGGCGGCACTGCTGACCGGTTGCGGAACATCGCCGCCGCGTTCGCCGGACAACCTCTGCGAGATCTTCCGCGAGAAAAGCGATTGGTACGACGCCGCCCAAGTCACGCAGAAGCGTTGGGGCGTGCCGATCCAGGTGCCGTTCGCGATCATGTATCAGGAGTCCGGCTACCGCTACGACGCCAAGACCCCGCGCAAATACCTGTTGTGGGTGATCCCGTGGGGGCGCGTCACGACGGCATCGGGCTATGCGCAGGCCAAGGATGAAGTCTGGTCCGATTACCAGAAAAGCACCGGCCGCCATGGCGCCGACCGTGAAGACTTCGACGATGCCATCGACTTCGTCGGCTGGTACATGGACAAGACCACGTCGGTCAACGGCGTGTACAAGTACGACGCCTACAACCAGTACCTCAATTACCACGAAGGCTGGGGCGGTTTTCGCCAGAAGACTTATGCCGGCAAGGCGTGGCTGCCGCCGGTGGCGCGCAAGGTGCAGAACCGCTCGGACATGTACGGCCAGCAATACGCGGCGTGCAAGGACGATTTGAATCGCGGGTTCTGGAGCCGGTTCTGGCATTGGCTCTGATCGCAGGCAATAAAAAACCATCGCGAGCGAACTCGCGATGGTCATTGGCCTGAACGGTTTTACAGCACCGAAAAGTTGTAGCTCACGATCAACCGGGTCTCGTCCACGTCCCGGGCGAACTTCTCGTAGTTGGTGCGGTACGTCGCATTGCGCAGACGCAGGCTGACGTCCTTGAACATGCCGGTCTGGATCACGTACTTGAGCTCGCTGTCGCGTTCCCACTCTTTGCCTTCCTGATCGCTGCCCGGCACCTTGATGTGGTCGCCGTTGACGTAACGGGTCAGGAAGCTCAGGCCGTTGATGCCGATGGCCTTGAAGTCGTAGTCGTAGCGCAGCTGCCAGGAACGCTCCTGGGCGGCGGCGAAGTCGTTGACCTGCACGTAGTTGACCAGGTACGGGTTACTGCCATCGAGGTACGGCATCGAATTGTCGCCGTTCATGCGCTGCCAACCGGCGCTGAAGGTGTGGCCGCTGATGCCGTAGGACAGCATGCCGCTCAACGCGCGGTTGTCGATGGAGCCGGCTTTCGCGTCACCGCTGTCGGCGCTCTTGAGCACGCGCAGATCGGCCTTCAGCACGCCGTCACCCAGCGGCTGGTTGGCCAACAGGCCCACGAAGTGCTGGCGGTAGATGTCTTCCAGCTCGGCGTAGTGATACTGCGCAGTCAGGCGGTCGTTGATCTTGTAGTCCAGGCCGTACATGTCGAAATGATCGGCGGTGACGTTGCACGCATAGCGTTTGTTCTTGCAGTGCACGCGGATGTCCTGGGAATCGGTGGAGTCCCGGGCGGTGTACTTGTCCAGACGGGCGGCCATGAAGGTCAGGTCCTTCACTTCCTTCGAGGTCAGCATCGCGCCGTTGAACATGGTCGGCAGCAGACGGCCGTCGTTGTACTTGAGCAGCGGCAGGTCCGGCAGCAATGCGCCGTATTTCAGCACCGTATCCGAGACCTTCACCTTGGCGGTCAGGCCCATTTTCGCGTACTGATCCTTCGAACCCCGCGGGTTCTCGCCGCTGGACGGCAGCAAGCCGCTGTTGCTGCGGTCGGGGCTGGTGTCGAGCGCGAAGCCGACCATGCCCAACGCGTCGAGGCCGAAGCCGACGGTGCCTTCGGTGTAGCCCGATTGCAGGTTGAGGATGAAGCCCTGGGCCGACTCTTCGCGCTTGGACGCGCCCTGATCATTGGCGGTGTGCCCATCACGGAAATCGCGGTTGAAGTACACCGTGCGCGATTCGATCTTCGCCGTGGTGTCTTCGAAGAACCCGGCGGCCTGGGCCTGTGCGGAAAAACCTGCGCACAGCGCCAGGGCGCCGAAGCCGAAGGACTGGCGGGCGGTGATGAGGGGAAATGGGGGACGCATGAAAAAGCTCCAACAGTACAGCGTTTGCGCGACGGCGCAATTTGCCAGAAAAATAGCTCCCGTCCCGAGGCAACGAAGCGCCGGGAGGCAGAGGACACGCAGGGGTGTGCAGCAATGATGGCAGATGGCTTTGACGTGCCACAGGCGACTTTAGTCTGAAACCGACCGGCCACCCACAAACGGCCGCAGTGGTCCGGTTCGGCGTGGCCCCTTCAGCAAATCCCCGGATCCATTGGGCGAAACAGCCTCTCTCAGGGTTTTCCCTAGACCGTGCACAGGGATTGCCTGCAGCACTTTCGGGTTGTACGAGGTCAGCGAATCCTGCACCATCCGTACCCTGCTTATCCAAAGGACGGAATTGAAGGCATGCTGGACGCCAACGCTACGCACATCACCCTCACCCTCGAAGGCGCCAACGCGGACTTCCAGGTGCTCAGCTTCACCGGCCGCGAAGCCCTCAACCAACCGTTCCGCTTCGATCTCGAACTGGTCAGCGCCCGTCCCGACCTCGCCCTCGAAGAGCTGCTGCACAAGCCCGGCGTCCTCACCTTCGGCGCCACCGGCGAGGGCAAGATCCACGGCCTGGTGTACCGCATCGAGCAAGGCGACTCCGGCCGCACCCTCACCCGCTACAGCCTGAGCCTGGTGCCGCAGCTGGCCTACCTG